>CBDEWF010000116.1:0-25480 GCA_965243775.1 Sansalvadorimonas sp. | reverse complement strand
GCGTTGCTGTTGCTGTTGCTGTTGCTGCTGGTATTCATTGTAAAGGACATTGTCATGCCACTGACTCAACGCATCCACATCCTGAGAAAGGGCAACATTATACTGCTCAAGATTATGTGTTTTTTCCGTCAATGCACGAATCATTAATTCTGCGTTAACTTTGTCACGTTGCTTTTCAATAAATTCGACCATTCCCTGATCTCCTGAGGACTTCCATAGATTTCCAGCCAGTCTGGTTACAGCTGTACAGATAACAATGCTGCCTGCTGCAAAAATTCCAAGCTGGGGAGCCACCATGAAAGGCAATAGGGTTAAAAGAGTTCCAGTCCAGGTGCTTACAGGGCTAACCGAATGATTTGCAAGAGCCTTATACTGTCCTGCCGACTGCTCCAAAGTATTTTTACATCTATTCAGGCGTAGCTGAGCAGCGTTGAAGTCTTCCCGTCTTGAGGGCGTAAGAGCCGTTCTGGTCAAGCGTTTGAGAGAACCTGTCCGTCTTCTTCTCTTATAACTTCCATAGACACAGGACAAAACCGTCTGGGCAACAGGGACTACAGAAACTCCAACAACCCCCAGTACTGTTTGCCCCCCCTCATACCCAACTGTGGCAAGATAAGGTCTGATAGATTCTGGGAAGGTTACACTGTAGCTGAACAAATCTTTGGCTGATGGGGAAAAATATCCAATGGCCCTTAGCCCGTGATCCTGTGCCGTCTGAATAATGGACACTGTCATTTTCCCCATGGCGTCAGGAGTAGCGAAAACATAGCCCTTGGCAAGAGAGCAAACCTTAGCAGCATCTCTTAAGCCATAACCTATGCCAGCCGCAAAGGTGCCAAATAACAGATGTTTTATTGAACTCTGCATAATAACCTCCATGTCCTGATGCGAACTCCAGCCATCCCATGACAGAACTGTTACATAAATTGACAGTGGACAGGGGAGATAGTTCAATTTTTAACCACTCCTAAGCAGATAGCGCTGACAACCCTGCTGTTTCTACGGGCCTGCACAACTTCCGGAAAAGGGTATAATCAGACCTTTTTAACAGCCTGCTCATGTCGACAGCCTCTGAAAAACCGGAAATTATCCTTTTCAATAAACCATTTATGGTACTCAGCCAGTTCACGGATGCAGAGAGCCGCAGTACCCTGGCCGACTATATCCGGCGCCCGGGTGTCTATCCGGCAGGCCGGCTGGACAGAGACAGCGAAGGCCTACTGCTGCTTACTAACAGTGGTACAGTTCAAAGTCGGATAGCTGACCCCCGCCACAAAATGGAGAAAACCTACTGGGTTCAGGTTGAAGGTGTTCCCCAGGAAGAGGATCTGGACAGATTGCGCCGGGGAATTACCTTGAAAGATGGCCCTGCCCGACCGGCCAAGATAAAAATCATTTCTGAGCCAGAGATCTGGCCCAGAAATCCGCCGGTCAGATATCGCGCGACTGTGCCTGACACCTGGCTGGAAATCACCATCTCGGAGGGACGGAACCGGCAGGTCAGACGGATGACGGCCGCCATCGGTTACCCGACTCTGCGGCTGGTACGCTATGCCATCGGTTCCTGGACTCTGGACAACCTCGAGCCAGGGCAGTGGCAGGCCATAGAGGCTCCTGCCCGCCTGTTAAAAAGAGCTAGGAATCCACGCCCCGACAAGCATCCAGGCCAGCGCCCTTCGCGGCGAGGACGCTTCGTGGCTAGCAAGCCCCATTGACTCGGCCATAATGAAAGAAAGGAATCTGGCAGGGATGCAAAATGGGGTTTGGAAAAATCTCGCACAGTGCTGCATTTGGAGCAGGGCTGATGGGGTTGGCAGGGCTGATTCTGATTGGCCCATGGGGTCTGGTAACAGGGATAGTTGTCGGTAGTTTCCTGGGGATTGCCTGGTCCCTGTTTGTATCTACAGCCAGCATGCCCTTAATACCTGCAGTCCACATTGATCGCCGGGACACCTGGCACTGTCAGGAAGCCGATGGTGAGATGGTCACAACCCCCTTGGTTCCCGTGGAAATGCCCGGAGAAATTTTCCTGCAGGATCTGGACGATCTAAAAAAACTGCTGGAGATGAAAGAGCCTGGCCAACAAACCCAGCAGTTACTTACCAATATTGAAGAGCTAAGCCACTGCTTCCAGACTATGCAGAGTTCAAAAACTCCACAGGAAAGGGTAGAAATGCGCCGCAATCTACTCTCGCTCTGGGGTAAAAAAGTGGCTATTCAGCTTGCCCCCATGGCAGACCAGAATGAAGAGATCCGTATACTGAGGAACGAAATCCATATGGGAATCAATCAGCTAAGAAACAGCGACAGAGCATAAAATCAACCACAATAATTCAAACTCTCCTCTCCTGACACCTCCCTGCCATTCAACAGAAATACAGTTCATGTTGACAACGTCTCCTGTCAACGTAGGATTCAGATTCCTAATAGAATTCCGAGAAGATAATGAAACGAGTGCTTCCGGTACTGGCCATCCTTCTGGCTTTTACCTGTACCCTGACCAGTATGGATGCCGAGGCCAAAAAATTTGGCAGCAGCAAATCCTTTGGCAAGACATTCAAGGTGGCACCATCCCAGCCCAAAAACATAACGGCTCCCACCTTTGGTAATACCACAAAAAATTCAACCCAGAACAGCTACAGCCAGAACCAGAAGTCTAAAAAGAGAGGCTTCTTTGGTGGTTTTGGCGGTGGTCTTCTGGGAGGGCTTCTGGCAGGAGGCCTGCTGGCATCGCTGTTTGGCGGCATGCCATTCCATGGTATGCAGTTTATGGATATTGTGATACTGGCATTGGTTGCCTTTATTGCTATCAAGCTGTTCCGCAGTATGAATCGTGCCAAAGCCACAGCCATGAATGGCAGTCACAACCGTTACGGTTCTGCTACCAGCAACTGGCAGCAACAGGCCAGAACAGCGTCCCACCCCTTCGACCAGTCTCACACCAGCCAGTCACAAAGTGGCGGGGCCTGCAACTATCGTGATAGTGGCTTCGGTACCAGACATCAGGAACCTCAGCACCCGTCAACAGCCGGTTCCGATGTTCCTTTTAACCTGCCCCAGGGCTTTGATCTGAACGGTTTCCTCAATGGTGCGCGAAATCACTACCGGCAGATCCAGGAAGCCTGGAACAACGGTGATATGGAAACCATTCGGGAATACGTTTCACCAGACCTGTATGCCCACCTCCAGAAAGAACGGACTGCCCTGCAGGGAGACCAGCATACCGAGGTTATGTATGTGGATGCTGAGCTGGTGCGGGCCGATATAGCCTTTGGCAAGGCAGAACTCAGTCTGCGTTTCAACGGTCGCTACCGTGATAACGTAGAGCGGGTTGAAGAGAAGATAACCGATATCTGGCATCTGGAACGGGATCTTAACCAGGCCAATGCTCCCTGGCTGATTATTGGTATCGAATACGCTGAAGATTAAGCGGATTAGGGCCTGATATTTAGAGCAAAGCCCGCAGTAAGTGCGGGCTTTGGTTTATCTGCTAAACAGATTTGAGCTCTCCTGCAAGGGAGTCCAGAATCGGACAGTCAGGCCGGTTATCCCCGTGACAACAGGTTGCCAGCTGTTCCAGACTTTCTTTTACCGCCTGCAGCCGTGCTATTTTTTGATTAATATCTTCAATGCGCTTTTTGGCAAGAGACTTAACATCAGCACTTTTACGGGCCTTGTTGTTGTATAGCTCCAGCAGCTCTCCACACTCTTCCAGAGAAAATCCCAGCTCCCGGGCATGACTGACAAAACGCAGCTCACGGATATGCTGTAGATCATAGTCCCGATAACCATTCTCCCTGCGGCTTGCAGGCGACACCAGCCCAATACTCTCGTAATAACGTATTGTCTTTGGTGTCAGGCCTGTGGCTGCAGACGCTTTGGAGATATTCATGCTTCAGACCTGCCCGACGGAGTAAACAGGCGCAGACGATTGGCATTGGAGACAACAGTCACGGACGAGAAAGCCATGGTGGCCCCAGCAACCATTGGGTTAAGAAGCAGACCTGTCAGTGGATAGAGCACACCGGCCGCCACAGGTATTCCCAGAGAGTTATAGATAAAGGCACCAAACAGGTTCTGCCTGATATTACCCATGGTCGCCCGGGACAGCTCCACCGCATCAGCAAGGCCATGGAGTGAAGAACGCATCAGGGTAATATCTGCCGCTTCGATAGCCACATCGGCACCGGTTCCAATGGCCAGACCGACATCCGCCCTTGCCAAGGCTGGCGCATCATTAATGCCATCCCCGGTCATGCCAACAATTTGCCCCTGCTCCTGCAGTTCACGGACATACTGTTCTTTGTCTGCCGGCATCACCTGGGCGCGCCAGTCATCAATCCCAACCTGTTCCGCGACAACCTTTGCCGTTTCCGCATTATCACCGGTCAGCATCATGACCTTGATGCCCATCTGGTGCAGACGGTCAATAGCCGCTCTGGAGTCTGCCCGCACCGGATCAGAGACTCCCAGCACACCGGCAAGCTCCTGTTCCTGGGCAAGATAGATCACCGTCTGCCCCTGCTGTGCCAGTTCCTGGGCATGTTCACTGAGTTCACTGACAGAAATCCCGTAATCAGCCATCAGGACTTCATTGCCCAGCAGCACCCGCTTGCCATCGACACGCCCGCTCACTCCTCGACCCGTTTCTGCCATGAAATCACGCACGGCCGGTAGTTCCAGTCCTTTGGCCAGCTCAACGACGGCTTCTGCCAGGGGGTGTTCAGAGTGAACTTCCAACCCGGCGGCTAAGGTCACCACCTGATGTTTGCTGAAATTTCCGCTGCAGAGAGTGGCTGTTACCTTGGGTTTTCCTTCGGTAATAGTTCCTGTTTTATCAAGTACGACAGTGGTCAGACTGTTGGCTTTCTGCAGTGCATCACCCTGGCGCACCAGCATACCCAGCTCGGCAGCCTTGCCAACTCCCACCATTACCGACATGGGAGTTGCCAGTCCAAGGGCACAGGGACAGGCAATAATCAGAACGGTAACAGCGACAACCATGGCATGGGTTATAGCCGGCGCAGGCCCGAAGAAAAACCAGACCAGGGCCGCAATTATGGCAATGCTTACAACGACTGGGACAAATATCGAAGCCACTTTGTCGGCCAGGCGGGCGATGGGCATCTTTGAATTCTGAGCCTGCCTGACCAGGGCGATAATGCGGGCCAGCGCTGTTTCACTGCCAACCTTTTCTGCTTTCAGAAGGATGGAGCCATTACGGTTCAGGGTGCCTCCAGTAGCATGATCGCCCACAGTTTTCTTCACTGGCAGGGGTTCCCCCGTCAGCATGGACTCATCGATCAGAGTTGAGCCATCGGTTACCAGACCATCTACCGGGAGGCTTTCTCCCGGACGCACTCGCAGAACATCCCCTGGTTTTACCTGCTCAACAGGAACATTTTTTTCACCTTCAGGTGTCACCAGGCGCGCTTCCGTAACCTGCAGGTTAAGAAGGCGCTTGATGGCTTCACTGGTTTTACCCTTGGCTCGCAGCTCCAGGGCCTGACCGAAATTGATCAGACCGATAATCATGGCCGAAGCTTCAAAATAGACGTGTCGTGCCACCTCCGGCAAAGCTTCCGGTAAAATGACCACCACTATGGAATAGAGCCAGGCCGAGCCGGTGCCCAAAGCTACCAGGGTATCCATCGTCGCAGTTCGGTGCTTCAGGGAGTTCCAGAAACCTTTGAAGAAATGTCCGCCACTAATAACCAGAACACCAAGGGTCAGTACACCGACCAGTCCCCAGTAAAACTGACCGTCCCCCGGGGTGACCGTCATACTCCCTATGGTCATACTCCAGACCATCAGGGGAATACTGACTACCAGTGCCTGTACCGTGTGAATAATACGACGACGATATTCTGCCTTGTCTTTCAGCTCCTGACGGCGGCGGTTCTCACTTTCGCTGATCACTTCAGTCGCTTCAAAACCGATTCCGGCCAGTACCTGAATCAGCTGTTCAGCACTGGAGTTGCTGATAACCCGGGAGGTTTTCTCTGCCAGATTGACACTGCAGAATTCTACGCTGGGATCAGCATTAAGTGCTTTTTCGATTTTTCCGACACAGCCAGCACAGGAAATACCAGGTAGTGAAAGGATAACCTGCTGACCCGGATCAATATTCACTGCTTTCATAACGGTGACAACTTCCGCCAAGGATAATTGCCGCAAGCTTAACCCTTACCCTTACTGGAAGGTCAAGGTATTTTTTACTGACAGTGACCCATCTGGGAATTACACATTGTCAGGCAGTTCCTGGATCTCTCTATTCTGGGTCATACTCTCCCAATAGAGTGTTCCCAGCAGCACATCAAAGATGGGAAGAGTGATATTAAAATTTTTCTGTCCCATTAGCTCTGGACGATGGTGCAGATTATGGAGCTGCCTTAACTGTTTCCAGACTGGGACTCTCTCGACAAAACTGCCACCAGGCAGGTGATAGCTGAAATGCATCACTTCATAAAACAGGTAACCGGCAATACCCCCGACAGCCATAAGAAAGGCTGCATCAGGTTAGCCAGAACAGTTACTTCTGTCGGTGTATTGGGTTTGAAAGTCGGGAGCGTAGTAAGTGGTTTCTTTCCTGTCTTCTGAGGCTTGGGTAGCATCCCTTCCTTGTTAGTTGCCATTTTTATCAGTCCTATAGCTGCTTACAGAAAATGCCATGAAAAAACTTTTATCTCATAAAGGACATAAAGGAGTTATTGTTGACGAAGATGTTGAAAGGGCCTTGGAAATGATCTGGCAAAGCAACGTGGTGGATAAAACGATGAAGCATTAATGCTTCTCTTTCATGGTGTCTTCTATGGAGCTTTTGCCTCAAGTTTCAAGTTGAGGTGTTCAATGAAAGTTATGACATCTGTAAATTTGTATATGCTTCTGCTTCTTGGAATGATGCTGTGTCAATATTCCAGAGCTAACTGGGAGGGAGATCCTCCATTAATGATGATATATCAGGAACATCAGTTTATAGCGGCCTGTCGTGAAGGGAGAAGAGATGTTGTTCAATACTGGCTGGATCAGGATGATTTCGATATTGATCAGGAGTTCGAAAGTGGCCTCGCTAAATGTCCAACCACTGGTTTATATTGCGCAGCTCAGGAAGGACATGCTGATATAGTCAAGTTGTTTCTTGACAAGGGTGCTAAACCTGATCACAAAGTCAAGGAAGTAACTCCCTTGCATCAGGCATGTATTAAAGGCCGAACTGAAGTTGTTAAACTTCTTATAGGTCATACGGCAAATGTTGATTTTGTTGACCCTGCTGGAAATTCGTCTCTTTATATGGCATGTCTGAAGGGTCATACGGAAGTAGTAAACATTTTAGTTGAGGCTAATGCCGATCTTAATCTGACAGGAAAAGGAGGAGCTACAGCACTCTATATTGCCAGTCGAAAAGGGCACATGGAAATAGTAAAGATCCTTCTCGCGAAAAAAGCTGATCCAACAATGAAATATCATTTTTATTCCATTTTATCCAAGTCTCCACTTACCGCAGCCAAACGGGCACGACCGTTATTTAGAGGCCTAAACCCAGATAGATACGATGCCTATACATCAATTATCTATCAGCTTTCACAAGCTGTGGCAGACGGAACCAGACAACTAGACAGTTTTAATGACGATGTCGCAGAATGCTCGCCTTTAATCCCTGGCATGCAAAAACTACCGTCATATGGTGTTTGCAAGTGAGGTTGGTCTGAGACTGTCCGATGCCTTTTCCTATGTGCCCTGCAGCATCTGTCACCATTACGAAATAGCCATTGTTACTCATGCAGCTTGATATCTTCCTTGTTCATTGCCATATTTTTCGATGTTCATTTTGGGGTAAGGCGTGTTTTGGTTTTTATCCAGACTAGAGTTGTTTTTGTAATACTGGTTATATGGAAGGTTGTTGCGTTTCAGGAAGCTTCAAAAGCGCAGGATTTTTCAGGGTTTGAAAATACTGAGCCCGGGGTAGAGTATGATCTGGGTACTTTGTCTGTTGATTATGATGACTATTACCTAAGAATCATTAATTTGCCAGATGTTCGTTTTTCTAATGGTGTATTTTATACCTTGCTCTTTTGGAAAGAAGGTCATGAAATTGGAAAAATAAATTTCATAAGAAGAAACGAAGAGCTTCAGTTTCAGGGTATTCTTATCCATGAACAGTGGAGAAAACAGCACTTATCAAAGCCGTTTTTGAAAGCATTCTGCCAATTGGCCTTAATAACCTGTCATAAAGTTAAAACTTTCAGCATTCAACGAAAACCTATGGTAAATCTCCAGTTGCAAAAAATTGGTTTAAAAGCTGAATGCAGAAGACATGAATGCTATATCGACGTTGCTGAATACGGTGATGGTAAGATACATGTGTATACCCGAACGAGTACTTTTCCACCAATGTTGGTTGATAGCCAAAAACTACATATCCTGAATCAGGCTCCTGAAAAATATGTGTCGGTTCCAGTATTTACACACTTTTCACAACCCGTTGATATAGATGATTTTGAGGAAAAGCTTTTACTGGTTCCCGGGAACTTGAAATTTAACAAGTTGATTGGTGGAAGCCGGTAAATGTTATGTACATCATGATGGTGTATATAACCTGCCAATACTTTCCCCGATGAGTTCGATCAACTTATCGTAGACTTCATCTACATTATTAGCATCAAAAATATTACCGTCCCCAAAACAGTCTTGCAGGTTTTCTTTGTTATTCGAGTTGAGGTAAGTATCGCCAAACCCAATAACGGCCATACGTGCACTCACATTTTTGCTGACTCGTGATGTCTGGCTGTTTAATGTCTCATATATATATTTGCAGTAATTTGAATAACCATTAAATGGTACATCAAGGTCTAATAAATCAGCATGGACTTTCCGTTTATTTATTCCTATATTGTTATCATTTGTAGAGTCCATTCCATCTGATAGCATAACCAGCAACTGTCTTGGATTTTTTTTGCTATCAGGAATATCCATGAGAATCTGTGCTCCACGAATAATTCCTTCAAATGATGCAGTTTTATAACCTGCTTTCATACCATCATTCACGCCACTTCCAAGCGGGTTATTAATATTATCAGCTTCCTGGGTTGAGTGAATTGTAAAAAACGTAGATTCCCTCCTGTCCCCCCCATTACATCCTTTTGGATTAAACAGCTCAGTCATTGTTTTCTGGAAGTCGATATGTTCGTCCTTAAATTCATGATCTTCCCGATTGAACTGGAGCTGGGTGACTGTACACTCATTGATAACTGATCCACTGGGGTCATACTTCCTGTCTACTGTATAATAATTAAATGGCACGAGTGATAGCGTGTTTTTATGATCAAACTCGGAAGGGTTGGTATAGTTTTCTACAGTCTGTGCAACTTTCTGCACTGTATCTTTCAACTCAGGAAGCTTGATTTTGCTAGTCTCATCGTCCTTTTTCCAGCGCGCATTCATAGATCCTGAAAAATCAACAACAAAAACAACATCAATCGATTCTGCTATATATTGCCGGGCCAGGGACATACGTTCGGGAGACACCTCCTTGCCAAACCCAAGATCCTTGCTGAAGGTCGGAAATAGACTCTTGATGGTCACTGTGCCGTTCACCTGATATTGAATAAATCGGGGTTCCTGGGTACCCGTCTGACCCGTCTGGCAGGCAACACTCGTATTATTGGTTTCACAGACCTGGATTGTACTTTCGACCTTGATATCGTTCGCATTTATCTCGGGCAGCAGTGCTTGCATATAGTTTTCAGCAAGTTCCTTTCTGGCAGCCTTGCTTGCATCATCATCTCCCATCTGGCCTGCCGCACTTAATACCAGTGATGCGACTTCTACTGAATCACCTACTCTGGCTGTAGCCCGCAGGAAATGAGCCCCATCTACCCCAAGAGCAATAAACATAAACAACACAGGAAGCATAATGGCAAACATAATAGCCGCTACACCTCGCTGACGGGACGGTCTGGGTGGCTGTTTTTCTTTTTTCATTATTAATGCTCCGGCACAGTTAACGCCCCAGCATAATGGAGTGGGATCTGACCATAACGAAATCATTATCTTCGCCAATGGCATGACCAAACCAGTTATTATCCCTGTAGCAGAGAAAAACCTGATAAATCGCAGGAATACTGCCCCAGTTGCTGTCAAAGTGCAGCTGGGAAATAGAATCTAACAGGCTGCCAGAATTAAGATTGCAATTGAAACCTTTGGCAATAACCGTGTCAGTTTTTGCATCCGGATTGGTGTCCAGACTCCAGTCGCTGTCATATTTCAACTGCTCCACCACCATCCCCAGATTCTGTTCATCAAAACCTGACATACCCCGGGCCATGGAGTTGCTGACGATTTCATAGAGTGCATCAACCTGGCCAGCGGTAATATTGCTATCTCCGCTATAAAGCTGAGTGCGTTCCTTGATAATATTGACTGCTGAGTAGCTGAGCCGTTGCAGATGCCCCTGCAGGGTTTGCTTGCCTGCCATATCGGAGATAAACGCCATGCAAATCGCCATAAAAACGCCTACCAGAGCCAGCTCAATGGCAAAAGTACCTGTCTGTCTGGATCTGGAGTGAGAAATTCTCCTGGTCATTGAAATGCACTCCTCTGGTACTCCTGAACCGCAATCACTTCCCGGCTGATGGTCAGGGTATTCAGCGAAGGGAAAAAAGTCTGGGCAATCAGTGGCTGATAAGGGTATTCAACCCGGTAGATCGCCAGAGGGTGCTCTTCCCAGAGTTTTATATAATTGTCATCATCGTTTTTAATCGGGTTGCCATCACTGTCTTTCTTGATATCTCCCTGGCACCCCAGTGATGAAGCATTGGTTCCACAACCCTGCAGCTGCCCAATATCATTAAAATAACTGATATGGACGGTGAACTTGTCCGTATCCACAAAACCGGCCCACAGGGAGTCACTGTTCTGCAAGGCTTGTTTGAACAGCTTTTCGTAATCCACGCTGTTTCCGGTTCGGGCAGCCCTGCCTGACTCAGCTACCGCGAAATCAACCGTGGCAGAGACAAACCCCATATAACTGACTTCCATCCAGTAGAAAATCATCATAAAGAAAGTGGCTGCGCCAATAGCGAATTCGATGGCGACAACGCCCTTGTGGCTCTTGTTAACGCCCTTGTGGCTCTTGTTATTGTGGCAGCGCCTGGGCTTCCGGCTTGTTGTTGTTTTCATCGTTCGACTCCTTAACCGGAGCTTTTCATTATTATTGGCCTGCTGCTCTGTCTACTTTGGTACTGTCCGTTCAGGTACTGCCCGTTCAGGTACTGTCTGTACAGAAGAGAGCAGCTGAAACAGAGCCACTGTTTGCTCACGCTTATCTTCACCGAAAATGGAGGAAAACTGTTGGTATCGCCCACTTTTTGCCAGGGCAATGGCAAGGTTGGCCCGCACCTGCTGATCCGCCTGGCCAGACATCTGCAAGGTCAGCAGCCGGTCGGCGGCAGCATCATAATGTCCCTCGAGCATATCCAGCATGGCCAGATTATTCTTCACTACAGCATCATCCATCATGCCCTGGCGGGCATTGAGAAAATGGCGCCGGGCGCTGTCATAATTGCCCAACTCTGCCTGCACTTTGCCCAGCTGGTTGTCAATCCCGGGTGACCCGGCACCAAAACCAGTATGAAAACCATGGGCGACAATGGCAGCCTGCAGGGCTTCAGAGGGCTGGCCGGCAGAGAGGTGAGCCCTGGACTTGACCAGAAACAGCCCGGCAGAACCCCGACCGGCTGCAATAACGGGCTCCAGGTAAAAGAGAGCAGATTCAAAATCTCCTGTAGCCAGGTAGGAGTCTGCAATCTTCAGGCGCAGAGTGTCAGACTCGGCATCAGTTTCAGCCCTATCCAGCTGCTGTTTGTAAAGACTGATCAGGCCTGCATGGTTTTCTGCAGCCAGCAGCAGTTTTTCATTGGGGGTATCTATGGCCGTTGCAGCTTTCTGTTTGGAAACCGGCTGATCCGACTGGGTATTACTGGCCGTTTTCACTCCTGTTGCTGCACAGGCAGAGAGCAGAACAGTAAAACATGCGATCAACAGCCGGCGACAGCTGCAAATATGCCTGCGATTAAAGGGGGCCACCATCACTTACCATCCTCATAATGCCCGGTGCGGTAATCAGAATCACAATAGGGAACATGATAAACAGGATCAGCGGCACCGACATTTTGGCTGAGAGTTTGCCGACCTTTTCCTCCAGCTCCAGAATCTGCACTTCACGCACGTTGGCTGAAAGACTGGTCAACACTTCATAGATAGAGCTGCCATACTGCAGGCTCTGGGTCAGGGTATAAACAAAGCTGCGCATCTCGTTGGCTGGATACTCATCAAGCAATTCTTCCAAAGCTCTTTCCATCCCCACTACACGGGAGCGGGAGTCCACCTGCCACATCATCCGTGCCAGGTCTTTATCAAAACCCTTCAGCTCATCGGCCAGGTAGTTGATAGACGACTCAATGGTCATACCGGTCTGGACACAGACAGCCATCAAGTCAATAACATAAGGCAGCTGGCCGCACACCCTGCGAATACGGCGGGCCTTGCGCCTCTGTAGCCAGATATCAGGTCCCAGGATAATAACGATCAGGGGAACCATGATGCCGGCCAGCAACTGGCTCTGTTCCGTCAACCCCAGCTGTTCCCGAAACAGAAAGATGGCTATGCCCGTTAACAGCGCCACCAGCCCTTTGGCAGGCAGATACAGAGCCGCCACACGGGAGCTGTATATTCCCGCCTGGGACAGGTTCCGTTCCACATCTTTACGCCGGTAGGCAAAACGGGCTTCTATGGACTCAAACAGTGTTTCCCAGCTGGTACTGGTATGGGACAGGCCCAGCCAGCTGCGGGCAGACTGGCGGGAAAAGTAGCTGTTCATTACCAGAACCATCGCTCCGGCCAAACCGACGACAAATAACAGATATCCAGCTTCCATAACGTCCCTCCCGGCGTCAGGCCTGGGTTCTTCTCATTAGTAACCAGATAATGGCAATGCCCATGCATTCACTGGCCAATACGTAATAGAGGATGCTTCTGCCATCCGGATCGTTGAACACGAAATTGAAGTTTTCCGGACTCATGTAATACATAAACGCCATAAAGAACAGCGGGATAGAGGCCACAATCTTGACCGACATACGGGCTTCCGCGGTCATGGCGCCCTTTTTCTTTTCAATAGTACGGCTGTTAAACATCACCCTGTTCAACCGTTTGATAATATCTTTCAGCTGGCCACCACGGCTGATATTGGCCCGCAGGGTAATAGTGAAGAAATAGAAAGGTGCATAGGGGAAGCGGTGGCAGGATTTGCTCAATACTTCCTCGGCAGGCTGTCCGAGACGCAGGCGCTGGCCCATCAGCTTGAACTCATGGCCCACCGGCCCATCCAGAGAGTTGCCCACGTAGATAATGGCATGCATCAGGCTTTCGCCGGAACTGACCGCACCATTCAACAGATTCAAAGCGTTGGGGAAAGAGTCATCAAAAGCCCGGCGCTCATAAACCTGCAGCCCCTTGGCGACGACCAGGGCCAGCAACAGAGCGATAACGGGAGTGAGGATGAGCGGGGAAGCCCCATAGAGATAGTGGTTGACGGCAATAGCAATGCCTGTCGCTGCTGCCACAAACAGCAGGCCTTTAATAAACAGGTGATCCCCGAGTCTGGCCCGCAGATTTTCCAGGGCAACCCGGATGCGTACCTTAAAGGGTTCATCGGTCAGCAGCTTGACGTTGACGGCTTTGTAGCCGGTATCCTGCTGGTCATCCTGACCGGAAGCCGCAGCAAGAAAGGCGACAGAGCTCTCTTTCTTGCCGGTCGACAGGGCAACCAGAACCAGGGCCAGGCCGATCATAATCATGTAGATCATCTGACCACCTCCCTGAACACCTGGTTCAGTTCCTCTTCCCTGCCGAACAGGCGGGCTTTCTTCTTGAGAATGGAGCGGCTGATCAGGCCGGGGCTGATAAAATTGCCCTCTATCCGTTCACCGGCACGGACAGCGGAAGGTTCAAAGCGGAAGATCTCTTCCAGTACCACATTGTCGCCTTCAATACCCATGATCTCGCTGATACTCATAATCTTGCGGCTGCCATCAAACAGACGGGAGACCTGCACAATAATATCTATGGCACTGGCGATATTGCGGCGAATGGCATCCAGTGGCAGGTTGGGGGCCGCCATCATCACCATGCTCTCAACCCGGGCCAGGGCATCACGGGGGGAGTTGGCGTGCAGGGTGGACATGGAACCGTCGTGGCCGGTGTTCATCGCCTGCAGCATTTCAAAGGCTTCCGGTCCACGACACTCGCCGACGATGATCCGGTCCGGGCGCATCCGCAAAGCGTTAATCACCAGATCACGCTGGTGTACCGCCCCGGTATTTTCTATCCCGGCATGACGGGTCTCCATCCGTACCACATGGGGTTGCTGCAGCTGCAGCTCGGCGGCATCTTCAATGGTGAGAATGCGCTCGGTTTCCGAGATATAGCGGGACAGGGCGTTCAACAGCGTGGTTTTACCGGAGCCGGTACCACCGGAGATCAGAATATTCAGACGACAGCCGGATGCTATACGCAGCAGGCCCGCCATTTCCGGTGACAGGGAGTCAAACTCAATCATGCGGCTCAGGCCGATATCCATCCGGCTGAACTTGCGGATGGAGATTGATGTCCCGTCCAGGGCAATGGGAGGAATGGCAATATTGACCCGGCTGCCATCTTCAAGACGGGCATCGCACATGGGCTGGGATTCATCGACCCGTCGGCCCACTGTGGCGGCAATACGCTTGGCGGTGCTGAGCAGCTGGGCCTCGTCGATAAAACTGACATCGGTACGGGTCAGCAGCCCGCGTTTTTCGACATAGACACAGTTCGGCCCGTTCACCATGATATCGCTGATCTCCGGGTCTTCAACCAGGGGCTGCAGAGGCCCCAGCCCTTTGATTTCATCGATAAAGCGGTTGACAAACTCATGGCGCAAAAGAGCCGGTGCGGTAATCCCTTCTTTCTCAACCAGGGCATCGACGGCGTAGCGCAGCTGATCCCGCAGGTTGTCTTCCGACAGATTGGTGACCGCTTCCGCATCCAGGGCATCGAAGATCTTGCGCCTGAGCTGCAGGTAGATCGCCTGTGGTGCGTACATAAGCCCCCCCTTGTTGTTTTTCCCAGAGCCATCGCCGGTTATTTGTCACTCAGGCAATTGGTTCTATTTTGGGTCATGTATGAAATGCGTTGATGTCCGTCATTCCTGCGAAAGCAGGAATCTCAAGCTGGTAGACTCCTGCTTTCGCAGGAGTGACGAGGTTGCAAAGGGCCATCAACGCATTTGATTCATTACCCTATTTTGACTTCGGTTCTGGTCCTGGTCCTGGTCCTGGTTTTGGCTCTGGTTTTCTCTTTTCGCTTCAGCAGGGACAACAGGCCTGCCCCCGGCCTGGTGACCGGCTTGCCAATCACCATTCTGGCAAGATTGATGAGTGGCACTTTCTGGGCGTTCCTGCCCTCAAGCAGCCGCTGGCCGGATGTCAGCAGCTCTTCGCACTGCCTGATATAGGGAATCTCGATATCCACCCTGGTTTTAAGAAACTGTTCCAGGGTTTCCCGGTCAACGGCATCTTTGGGCTGGGAGTGGTTCAGCACCAGAATCAGGCGGGCCGGCTCCCTGGTGTCCTTATTGATGCGCTGGAATTTATCGAGGAAGTTTTTGGCTTCATGGAGTCCGGTCAGGGTGGGCTGGGTCACCAGGATCACACAGTCCATCAGTGGGCAGAGCCAGGCCGGCTGCGGGTAAAACTTCACCGAGGCTGAGTAATCTTCAATAATAAAGTTGGCATCCTGCTGCAGGGGCTCAAGGATATTATTGGTGTATTCCCGCAGCTCCTCACTGGAACCATCACTCACTTCAAAGCCCAGGTAACTGATCATTTTATTAATGCGGGTCAGCTGGCTCTGGGCACCTACATAGTCGAGAATATTACCCAGGGCATGGTGCTTCTGGGCCTGTTCGGAAATCGGCTGGCGTTTCAGGTCCCGCTGTCCGAGCATGATATGCATATCGCTGCAGGTGTAGGCGTGGTCTACCAGTATCACCTGCTGCTGGCTCTCCTGCACCAGGCCATGGGCCAGCTCACAGGTAACCATGGTACAGCCGGTGCCACCCTTGGGACCGACCACAGCCACCCGTTTGGCCCTGCGTACATTTTGCGGCCCTTTGTTGTGCTGCATATCCTCCTGGATATCCCGGAGAAACGCGGCGACATCCAGTTTCTCTGCCGGCCAGTACAGATAGTAAAATCCCAGATGCCTGATCGCCCGATAGGCGGTCATGCTGTCTTCCCGGCCGATGATAACCACCCGGGTAACCGGTGTGACCAGTGGCCGTATCTGATGGGCGATGTCCACCAGATTGCGCCGGACTTCCAGCAGCAGCAGAGGACTCTCCACCCCGACGATATCATCAGTGATAGTGGCGTCGGTTGACGGTTTGCACCGGGGTTCTGCCATGCCCTCATACTGCATGGCTTCCTGCAGCAGCCTGCGGCAGTCATCACTTTGGTAAAACAGGGTAATAGCCGCTGCATTGATCACCGTTTTTTTCTTTTGCCCGGTCAGGCTGTCCAGATCTAACATGGCTTCACTCCTCCCGGGCTTTTGGGGCTGATGCACCATTATTGGCTGACGCACCATTATTGGCTGATGGCTCTTGGTTCGGGTTGACCATCATCTGCCAGCGACTGCGTTCAACAAAACAGCCCTGTACCGCTGGCTCCATGGCGGCAAGATCATAGGAGTGGCACTCCGGCAGCTGCACACCTGCAGATGTGACCGTGAATGTGGGTTCGCTATAGGGCTTATAGCGTCCATGGCATCCGGCCAGCAGCAGGGCGGCCAGCATTAAAGCCATAACCTTTATCTGGGTTTTCATCACTTGAACCCTCCACTCGCCATAATGTTGCGGGCCTTGCGCTGCTGGGCGGCGGTTTCCCGGGCGGTTCTGCCGGGGTAATCCAGCCGGAAGTAACGCAGCAGGGTGCTGGTACGGGTGTAGTGGGGCAACTGTACTGTCTCTGGTGCCACCGGCTGTACCAGGTTAACGGTGGCAACAATAATCAACTCGGTTTTTACCCGTTCATTGCTGGTGTGGCGGAACAGGGCACCAATCACCGGCAGATCACCCACCAGTGGTATTTTGGACAGGGCCTCCCGGTCTTCCGCATTCAGCAGCCCCCCCAGAACAAAGCTCTGACCATCACCCAGCTGTACCGTGGTTCTGGCCCGGCGGGTTTTAAAGGTGGGAATATTGAGCACCTGGTCCCGATAGGTGGAGTCAACCGCACTCACCTCCGGCATCATGGAGAGCTTGATCTTGTTATCTTCCAGCACCTTGGCGGCCATCTCCAGACGGATACCGAACTCCTTGTACTCCACCTGGTAGGCTTCATCCTGGAAGTAGATAATGGGTACCTCACCACCGGCCAGGAAGGAGGCGGTTTCACCAGAGATCACCGAGAGATTGGGCTCTGCCAGGATCTGGCCGACGCTGTCATCATCCACGGCTGAGATAAAGCGGGCGATATCATCGGAGGTAAAGCTGCCCAGTGTCGCCTGGAACAGCTGACCATTACCGAGGAAGGTGGCACTGGCACCGCTGCCGGTTATGCCACCCCAGCGCACGCCCAGCTGCTGGATAAAGGAGTGGGACACTTCCGCCACGGTGATCTTGACATTCACCTGCTTCACGTCCGCCACTTCAATATTATTTACCAGCCCCTCGAAGCGGCGCCGGGTCATAAAGTCAATTTCCAGTTCCTGTTCACCCAGGTCCCAGTTGAACTTGTAGTCTTCGTACTCCTTGCCCAGCAGTTCACCCACCAGGTAGTAGATATCCTGGCGCATCTCTTCGTTGGGCACTGTGCCGGTCAGCACCACCTGGTCTCCCAGGTTGGTGATCTCAATGGCCTGTTTCGGGAAGCGGATCGCCACCTGCTGGCGGATATGGGCCAGACTCTTGTTGACGACAAGTGTTTTGTTATCAACGGTGCGGCCCTTTTCATCCAGCACCACCAGGGTGGTGCTGCCTACCTCTTTGCCATAGACAATCAGCTGGTTGCCGCGGACTACCTGGTAGTCAGCAATATCGGGATTGGCGATAAAGACGGTATCGATGGCGGTCTTGTATTTGAGCGTGGCGGCTTCATCCAGACCCAGGTTGAGAATTCTGGCCTGCGCCGCCGAGGGGGCGGCGAGCAGCAGGATAAAACCTATCAAACCAAACAACAGGGCCAGCACTGCCCCAACCAGCGCCCGCCCGCCATATCCGTTGTTAGACATCATGTTAACCCCCTGCCAGCGAGCATTTTTGTTGTTCTGTTTACTTATCTGCCCGAACCTTTCCCTGGCCGTACTGCTGTTGTTGCTGTTGCTGTTGTTCTGATTTTGGCTTTAGTTCACAACCTTCTTGACACCGCGCAGTTCGGTTACGGATGAGAAGTCCGGCAGGACATCACCCGCCCGCACCTGCGGCAGTGGCTCTTCAATGGATTTATGGAAATCCAGCAGGCCGACCCGTTTGGCCAGCATCATCTGGGACACCTCTTCCCGGCTCAGCTCCAGTACCAGGGTGGTTTCCGCTATGGCCGGCTGGCCTTCCTCGACCATATTTTCCCCAACCTTGAGCACTTTCCTGGCCCGCAGCAGCGGTGCCACGCTCAGCCCCTGGAACTTGTTAACGGTGTCGTTTTCCGCCATGTTCTGGCTGAGGGAGGAGATCATCACCACATCTACAAAATCCCCCGGCGACAGCACCAGCGGGTAACCGGTATTACCGGCAAAGGTGACGGGATAGGCCACCATTCCCGGTGCCAGCAGCAGCTCGACATACTCCGGATGATCCGGCCCGGCAATATCTTGTTCGCTGACAATACTGCCGGCGGCAATGGGCTGTGCTGCCAGACTGTCGTTTATTAACGAAAAACGTTCCTGGCTGGTCAGCCCCAGCTGTTCGGCCTGCTGCTGACTCAGTGTCACCGGCCGCAGATCGGCAGCGGTTACCGGTTCACCCTGCTGCAGAGAGCGGCTGGCACGCCAGGCGGAGAATTCTATTAATTCAACTTGTGCTGTTTCTTTTGGCTGTTTGTCTTCTTTAGTTAGCAGGCCGTAGCCCCCGCCGATGATTAAAAAAAATGCAAGGAATAACAAAACTCTACGACTCATTTCCCCCCCCTCTAACTAGTTTTTTATTTAGGAGGTAAACCTTCTAATTAGCCCTACGCACACAATAACTTGACGTAGGGCATAACAATTATTATTTGGTCTTGTTGATTATCTCAGCAACTTTATCTACTGCGCTCTTAAGTGCAGATTCAAGTCCTTGATTTCCTGTATCAGCCACAAACATAGCCGTTACAATCCCTGCAATTGCGACAGCAATAACAGCATATTCAATAGCAGTTACGCCCCGCTGATCATTTTTCAGATCAGCCAGCAGCATCTGCCCACGTACGTATAATTTGGTTAGCATGTTTTATCCCCCCTGAGTCATTTCCCTGATGTCAGGACTGAGCAGACTTCCTGAACATCCCTTTACTCTGCCTTTCGCTGTTTTTACATCTTCCTGACAGTTGTTATTTTATGCCTCCTGTCAAGTGGTTGGGAGTGGCAGAAGCGACCAGAGCCATGGTCATTAACTGCCTTTGTAAAGGGGTGGTTTTTGGCAGGAGGCCAGAAATATTGAGAGAGTGTAAAGACGCTGTATCTTGCCAGATGGTTCATTCCTGCTAGCCTTTCTGCTCCATCCGTATTGTGGGACGAGGCGATGTCGGTGAAAGCAGGGTCGGTAAAAGCAGGCTCGGTAAAAGAAAGGTCAGTCGAAGCAAGGCTGGACAGTCTTGAAACCCAGCATAAACAGCTTGATGCCAACCAGCACAGCCTGGCCAGGGTGTGCGCGGATATAAAAAATATCACCCTGACCAACCAGCATGATATTGCCGGGCTGAAGGCGGCCATGGCGGCACTGGCCGATGCCACCCATGCCGGGTTCCGGCGCACCGATGAACAGATCGGGGCGTTGACCAGGGAGGTGCGGGAACAGCGGGTTGAGCTGTTGGCAAGGTTCCAGAAACAACACGATGAGCTGGAAGAGATGTTTCAGGCGCAGCATAGTGAACTGGCGAAGGAGGTTCAAAACAACCGGCAGGAAACCTGTGAACTGGCGAAGGAGGTGCGGGAAAACCACTGTGAGCTGAAGGCGTTGCGGGAACAGCACGGTGAGCTGGCGAAGGAAGTTCGGAACAACCGGCAGGAAACCCGTGAGCTGGCAAAGGAAGTTAAAAACAATCGGCAGGAAACCCGTGAGCTGGCAAAGGAGGTGCGGGAAAACCGCTGTGAGCTGAAGGCGTTGCGGGAACAGCACGGTGAGCTGGCAAAGGAAGTTAAAAACAATCGGCAGGAAACCCGTGAGCTGGCGAAGGAGGTTCAAAACAATCGGCAGGAAACCCGTGAGCTGGCAAAGGAAGTTCGGAACAACCAGCAGGAAACCCGTGAGCGCTTCGAGCAGCTGGAGCTGCTTATCCGCCAGTTTCTACCGAAGTTATAGAAGTTATAACAGGCTGGTAATAATCCGGTGCTGGCAGGGCTGTCAGGGAAAATAACATTCCGGGGAGTCATTTCCGGCACCTGCTGGTCAAATGGCAAAGCAGCTTATGAAAAGCCAGCCCGTAAATAATGGATGGAACTGATATGATAAGAAAATATGGAGCTACAGACATTTGCGCCAGTGCAGGCCGCCCTGACGGTCAAGCTGAAGATAGCCAAACTGAAGATGGCCAAACTGGAGAAAGGTGCCCCATCTGTTTTGATGAATTCAGTGTTGAGGCCGTGGATATCAGGAAACAGATTACAACATCCTGTGGCCATAGCTTTCATAAGAGCTGCATCTACGTGCAAATGGCAGAAAGGGATGTGTGCCCTTTATGCAACAAGTCCCTGGGCTGTGAACTGCTGGGTGGAGATGGTGGAGATGGTGGAGATGGTGGAGATGGTAATTACAGCGGATTAGACTCCCAGGAACAACTTGATGCTGTCCTGCTTTACGCTCTGAATGTTCAAAACTGGTCTGCGGTTGGATGGTGGCACCATAGAGGTGCCAGGCTGCCCGATCCGAAACAGTATCCTGCTTTCTCGTCGCAACTGAATACAAAACTGCTTGAAGCCATATCAGGTCAGAATTATAAATTCGCTTATCTGTGTAAAAACCTGGGGGCAAAAATAACCCCGGAGGTTAAGGGAGCACTGGAACAACTGATGGGGGGCTGCCTGACAGCAAACCGGCCTGGGCTTCTGCAGGAGTGGGGAAATCTGCGGGGGGATTTGGCCCACTATTGTGAGTGCAATATGGCAGCAATGAACCAGGCTTGTCTGAATGCTATTAAAGCAGGCGATAGTGATGCTGTGCTTAAGTGGCGTGAGTTAGGCGTTAACACGGCGATGTTCGCTGAACCTTTGAGTGCTGTCTGCTGCGAGGCTATTACGGAAACGGCCCTGGGCGGTGCTGATGAGCGACCGGACAGGGCAATGAACTGGTATAAACTGGGTGCTGACCGGAATACGATTATTGAGATGTGCCAAGCCGACCTGGAACAGCTTCTTTATAGAGCCCTGGATCAAGGCCGCTACTCCGACGCAGAGCAATGGCGTACACTGGGTGCGGCTGTCGAGGATTTTACTCTTGTTTCCAACCTGCAGACCAAAATGATGGACGCAGCAGACCATAAGGACTGGGGCAGTGTGGAGCAGTACCGCATTCTGGGGGTTACCGTGCCTGAAGGGGTTCAGAGAATGATGGATGCAGAGCTTGCATATGCTATAGCCAATAATTCCTATGACAAGGCCAGGCTCTGGCTGGATAGAGGGGCTCAACTCACCCAGAAGTACAGGGAAAGTCTGAGCGAGAATCTGGGTGGAGCCGTTTTATTAGGTGACGACCATACTGCAGGGCAGATACACAGGCTGGGCCTGGACATACCGGAAAATGTTCAGGATGTGCTGAGGTCTAACCTGTCCAAGGCTATTGCAGGGAAGGATGCAGAACTGGTCACAAAGGCACTAAAGCGTTGCCATAAACTGGATGTGGCAATATCCAGTGACCAGAAGAAAGCACTGAAGCTGATCCTGCTTGATGCCCTTATTGACTATAACATGGCCGTTCATGATTTTTCTGGCTTCCCGATACCCAAAAGAGAGCATTCTGTTGCCAGGCTGGAGGCTGTAAAGCAGTGGCTTGCTGCTGGTGTCAAGCTGCCTGCAGACGTTCAGGAGGATGTAACAGATCAGTACTTGCGTACAGCGATAGACAGTGCCCTGTATTTTGCTATCCGGGACCGTGATCTGAATGCTGTCCAGGAGTGGCTGAAAATGGGAGCTGAAATCAACGACAGCAACCAGGCTGCCCTGGATTCAGCTCTGTTTCTGGCCCAGCTTGACAAGGATCAGGATGCCGCGGGCCGGTGGCGGCAGCTTGGAGCAAAAGATAAAGATAAAGATAAAGATGCAGAAGCCCGGATCTGAACTTGATTTACAGGGCTTATCCCGGCGATCTGGGGGGACAGGTGAGCAAAACTGTGCCAACGTGCTACTTTACTGGTTCCATGTTTGCAAAGAGTTATGGTTTGGTTATGAGTCTCGAACAGCGGGTGACCTTTCTCGAAGACCGGGTTGAGCAGCAGGATGGCAAAATCGACACTTTACGTGAGGAGATGAACCAGAGATTTGACCAGGTAGACCAGAAGTTTGAGCAGGTAGACCAACGGTTTGAGCAGGTAGACCGGCGGTTTGAGCAGGTAGATCAGCAGTTTGAGGAGATGCGGGAACTGAACCAGCAAACCCAGGATCTGGTTCGGATAATCTACTTCGCGGTCAGGCATGAACAACCACCCCGGTAGCGTATAACCCTGTATCAACAGCGCTGAGATATTCCAAGCCATCCCTGGCCATCGAAAACAGCAACTATCTATGTCCTATTCCTATCTATGTCTCAGCGTCAAACCCGGTATTTGTCCGTTATTTGTCCCTGGTGCCTGGCTGCAGATTTTCCAGCATATCGGCGACCCGGGTCATTAGAATCCGGTCCTGCCTTCTCTCTTCCCTGATCTCATCTAAATGCTGATCGATTTTTTCCTCGAATTTATCCATCCGCCCCTCAAGTTTGCCCATGTGCCCCTGCAGGGTTTCCATGCCGCCCTCGAGTTTACCCACGCTTCCCTGCAGGTTTTCCATGCCGTCCTCGAGTTTACCCACGCTTCCCTGAAGGTTTTCTATACCTTCCTCGAGTTTATCCATCCGGCCTTCAAGGTTTTCCATCCGCCCTTCAAGGTTTTCCATCCGCCCTTCAAGGTTTTCCATCCGGCCTTCAAGTTTGTCCATCCGGCCTTCAAGTTTATCCGTACGGGCATTCAGTTTTTTCAAGTGGATATCGGCCTGTCCCTGCCATAGCCGGACTTCCCGGAATTCAAAACTGATATGCTCAAATTCCAGCTTGAGAAACTGCTCAAGGGTGCACAGCCGGTCACTGATCTGCTCGGTCTGGCGAAGATACTCGAACTCCCGCTCTTCATGGGTCACTCTGTGGCGTATGGTATTTTCACACACTGCATCTTCGCTCATAACCTTTGCACCGTTGTTTGTTTTTCGAGCGCTTCAGTGTAGCAGCCTGAGCCGGAGCAGCCTGTTTTTATCGGGAGAACTCTAACTGGAGTTAACAGCTGGCAACAGTCAGCAAAACGTAAGCCTGAAAACAGGTTCCCCAGGCAAAAAATCTTGATAAATTGTCTCAAACTCTTACTTCGCACCTACAAAATTATATAAATTTTACCCAAAATTTATGAAGTCTTGACAATCGAAGACCCAATAAAAAGATTCGTTAATTCAAAATGCGTCCAGTATATGTGTGTAATCATTATGGAGTTAGGTAATGAGTCAAATGCGTTGATGACCCTTTACAACCTCGTCACTCCTGCGAAAGCAGGAGTCTACCAGCTTGAGATTCCTGCTTTCGCAGGAATGACGGACATCAACGCATTTCATACATGACCTGGAGTTATTGCCCGGATAAACAGGTGCAACCTCTGTTGTGATACCAACTTGAAAAGCACATATACAACTGGTGAGTTTTAGTTTGGTCTGGAATGGATAGAGCGCAATTCCTGCGGCATCTATTCCTGGCCTGAATTGTTGTTCTCAGGGGGTAATTATGTTGATCGAAATCTGTGCAAAGACACGTCGCTTTTTGAACCGCTTCAGGAAAGATCAGGCAGGTGTTACAGCAATTGAATATGCTATCGTGGCTGTTGCTATTTCTGGTGCAGTTGCTCTGGCATTTAAAGGCGATGGAGATGATGGTTTGGCGCAAGGTTTAAAAAACTCAATTGATACTGTTGTCGCGGAGATCGGGGGTACTGCTGGTGGAACCAAACCTCCTAAGAGTCCATAGGACTGGTTTCTCGGGTGGTTTTATTCATCCTTGTTGGTTTGTCTAGTTATGTAATTTTTTCTGATGTCACTAGGCGGCTGATAGCTAATTGGCTTGTAGTGCTAATTGGCAGTTTTTCCCTGTATTCAGGGTGGGGAAGCTTTGTGTGGCTTCCCTATTCAATTGTATTACTTTCCTTATTGCTTCTATTTGCATTAGGTTTTTTAGGTGGTGGAGATGTTAAACTACTTCTCGGCTACTTGTTGGGTATTGATTTGCGTTGGTGGTCTACAGTTTTCCTTCTAGTTACTTTTATTGGCGGATTGATGGCTGTTGCTTTCCTTTCATATGGATATCTGGCCAATAGGGCTGATGAAGTTCGTAAGAGAGGTCTTCCATATGGAGTGCCAATCGCTATAGGTGGATGCTTTGGAGTCTGGTTAACCTCCATCTCCTGAACCAGAGAAGTTATAAGTTACAGGGGGCGATATGGATCGTCGGGTATTATTGCTGGCCGCTGTGGTGCTGACGGGGGGTGGCCTGTATGGTTTTTTGAACAGCCAGAATGAAGCATCAGAATCTGAGCTGATTGTTGCTGAGGCAGAAACAGTCACAGAAGATCAGCAACCGGTCTGGGTTGCAGCTGTTCCTTTGAAAAAGGGCGAGCTGATTACCGCCAAAAAACTCAAGTTATCTTCTATTCCAGAGTCAGAAGCCGAGCTTCTGGGGCTGGTAAGTGAAGAACCCCTTAAGCTGGTTAAAGGTTCTCTGGCTGGCGAAGGTATCGCTGCCGATTCCGTTATTACTGAAGAGCTGCTGGTAACGCCGGATGAAGAAGGTTATGTCGCCCTGACCCTGAAACCGGGTATGGTGCCTTATCCTATAGAACTGCCTGAAGGTTCAGCTTATCACTTGATTCTGTCTGCCGGTGACCGGGTGGATGTGGTGCTGATATCTTCCCTTGATGAAAATCTGGCAAATACTGATGATGTAGACTCTTTCGACGCATTAAGTGTTGCT
>CBDEWF010000115.1:0-7471 GCA_965243775.1 Sansalvadorimonas sp. | reverse complement strand
ATTGGCGGCTGTACATGGGTTTAAAACCATCAGGCAGCCAGGAAACACGCCAGACTGGTCTGCTCGATTGCTGTTCGGCAACCTCGGTGATAACCGGTGACAACTGATGCAATGCTGCGGTATCGCCAAAAGAACTGTTCAACATGGCTGAATCGATCGGTTGGCCGATCTGAATCGATGCGAATTGAAACAATTCCAGAACCCGATTACGGTCCACCAGTTGTGACTGCAATAACAGCCCTGTTTCTTCGTCCAGCCATAACCGGTAACCAAATCGATTATCATGCCGGGGAGTGATCTTTAATTTGACAGCAGTCCGGCCTGCGATTCTTTCCTTCCCATGCAGACTGAATCGATACAAGTCCTGGGATGTCGCAAGATTGTCGTTGAATGCAGTACTGAAAGGACCCAGTGGTAAATTGTGATCAAAAACAGCGTTCTGAGGGTCCGGGTGATAACACACCAGTTTATTGTCACGGCGAACTATCTCACGTTCTTCGCCATTCTGGTAAACCAGACGTTCCAGTTCCTGACCATCCTTGAATTGGTGAGTAACCTGAATGGATTCAAACTGGGAACCACGCATGTAGATGAATGTACCCTGATAGTCCTGTTCATGTAACGCCACGCCCATCCTGTCGAGCCACTGTGTGGCATCATCCGCATGACATACACCAGCGCTCAGGCTGAGAAGCAGGGCGCCAATAGAACCCAGGTAAAAATTCTTCATTTACCTGGAGGATAGTTGACCAGATGTGTATTACCCTTAAGTCGGGTCATCTGGTCGTGTTTATTCAGGTATTCCCGTAACAATTTCTGTTTCTCTTCGTCAAGTTCCCGAAGTTCAGGTTCAGGTTCTACGGGTTGTGTATCGACATTTTGTGCTATCGTCGGGGTGTTGGCAGATATATTGTCTGGTAAGGGTCCAGTTCCGTTGTTGAAGACGATGCCAACAGTCATCAGCACAGTGGCGGCAACTGCCAGTCCTGCGACAGGTTTCAGCCAGTGACGATGAGATGGACTGTCAATAGTGAATGTTTCCTCTTCATCAATGGCATCACTGATCCGCTGGAATAATTTCATTTGCTGATCAACACCAGGAATTCGCTGGCCTTTATCAGAAGGATTCCTGAGAACGCTGCGAATCTGCTGGTAGATAAAAAATGTCTTTTTAAGATCCTGTTCGGAATCCAGATTACGAAGCAGACGATGAACCTCAATTTCTGAAGCTTCGTCATCTACGAGCGCCGACACGGACTCTTTCAGTTTACCTGACACATTTAATCCTCTAACCGTTGGAATGCAGGTTTTATTGACCAAACCCGGAAATCTTCTTTACAATCGCTTCCCGCGCCCGGAATATTCTGGACCTGACGGTACCTACCGGACATTCCATTACACTTGCAATATCTTCATAACTCAAGCCCTCAAAATCGCGTAGAGTAACCGCTACCTTCAATTCTTCAGGCAAGTCATCAATTGTACTATATATTAAATCTTCCAGTTCCTTAGTCACCAGTATTTGTTCTGGTGACTCCATATCTCTTAAGACAGCAGAATTGTCCTGAAATTCCCCTTCGTCTACATCAATATCCGTATCCGGAGGTCGTCTGGACTTTGACACCAGAAAATTCTTGGCTGTATTGATGGCAATCCGATATAGCCATGTGTAAAACGCACTTTCACCACGAAATCCGGATATTGCCCGATAAGCTTTTATAAATGTTTCCTGGGTCACATCCAGTACTTCGTCCTGGTCATTGATGTATCGACTTACCAGACCAGTAATTTTATGCTGATATTTCAGTTGCAGAATATCGAATGCTCTTTTATCGCCGCGTTTAACCCTTTCTACCAACTGTTGATCGGACGGCTCCCTGGTAGTCACCTGAATTTCCTTTTACCCCCGGTCACGACCAGGAATTAATTTCATGCTGAGAAAGGTACTAATGATAACAAATCATACCCCTTAAAAGATTGCTGAATGCTGAATCGTTGACAGAATTGAAAAGTCAGTGGCAAAGCAGGACATGAATCAATATTCTTACTAACCCCTGGGATCACTGAAACCATGTCAACACGGAATTATGATGTTCTGATTATCGGCAGCGGCGCTGCTGGAATGACCCTGGCGCTTAAACTGGCACGGGATTACCGTGTTGCCATATTAAGCAAAGACGAGCCAAACGAGGGGTCAACCTGGTATGCCCAGGGCGGTGTAGCCGCCGTGCTGGATGAATCCGACACTATCGACTCGCATATTGAGGATACCCTGCAGGCGGGTGCGGGTCTCTGCCACAAAGATGTTGTTCAGTTTACCGTAGAGCACAGCGTGGAAATCATTCGCTGGCTCGTTGAACTTGGTGTCGAGTTTGATACCGAAATCAATGCTGATGGAGATAACAATTTTCATCTGACCAGAGAAGGTGGGCACAGTCATCGTCGGATTATCCATGTCGCGGATGCAACCGGCAGGGAGATTGCACTAAAACTGTATGAACAACTGCAGACTTGTGCCAATGTCGATTTCTTCAAGCAATATGTTGCCGTAGACCTCATTACGGAACACAAGGTCGGTCACAAAGGTAATCTGTGCCTGGGTGCTTATGTACTCAATCAGGATTCCAGCAAGGTGGAACTATTCCGGGCTCGATACGTCATACTTGCCACCGGGGGTGCAAGTAAGGTCTATCTGTACACCAGTAATCCGGATACTGCATCAGGCGATGGCATTGCCATGGCATGGCGTGCGGGGTGTCGAGTCGGCAACCTTGAATTCAACCAGTTTCATCCAACCTGTCTGTATCATCCGGAAGCCCGTAATTTTCTTCTTACAGAGGCACTCCGGGGTGAAGGCGCCAAATTGATTTTGCCCGATGGCAGCCGGTTTATGACCCGGTTTGACAAAAGGGGGGAATTGGCTCCCCGGGATATCGTCGCCCGTGCAATTGATCACGAGATGAAACGACTGGGATGTGATTGTGTGTATCTGGATATCAGTTACAGGGATGCTGATTTTATCACATCACACTTCCCGAATATCTACGCCCGCTGTCTGGAACTCGGTATAGATATCACAAAACAACCTGCCCCTGTCGTCCCGGCAGCACACTATACCTGCGGCGGCATTGTCACAGATATGAACGGCCTGACAGACCTGCCCAATCTGTATGCTGTCGGTGAAGCGAGTTTTACCGGTCTGCACGGCGCTAACAGAATGGCCAGCAATTCCCTGCTTGAATGTATGGTATTTGCGAGTGCCGCCGCCAGTCATATTCAGCAGCAGGGTAAATCCTTAATGCCGGATGTGGCAATACCCCCATGGGATGAATCACAAGTGACTGACTCGGACGAAGATGTGGTCATCTCGCACAACTGGGATGAACTGCGTCACTTCATGTGGGACTACGTCGGTATTGTCCGGACCGACAAACGGCTGCAACGGGCACGCCGGCGGGTACAACTACTGCATCAGGAAGTCACTGAATATTACAGCAACTATCACATCAGCAATGACCTTCTGGAACTGCGCAATCTCATTACCGTTGCAGATTTAATCATCCAGAGCGCGATCAGACGCAAGGAAAGCCGGGGGCTGCATTTTACTTTGGATTATCCCGACCTTGAGCCGGAGGCGGTAGATACGATTCTGGTACCACCCGGATACGGGTAAACCCGGGTCGTATGATTCATCCGGCTCAGGCTTAAGACCTGGTCCAGCCTCAGGATGAAGAATCTGCCTTGAACCCACGCATTCTGAAAAATACACGTCCCAATCGATGCTGTTCAGCATCCACTGAATCTGTAAACAACGGCACCGGGTACCTGCGACCTTTCCTGTCAGCATAATTCATAACGATCAGAAAGTTGGTGACGACAACTTCGCCAGTCAGTGTGACGGTTATCGTGTTTCCAGACCTTAGTTGCAGTTGCCACACGGGTTGTCGATAACGGACACCAACCACGGCGTTTGCACTCCTTAACAGGATGAAACGATACATTGTAAAAATGAGTGAAGAAATGACTGCCACTATGCAGGCGCTCTGACCGTACCAGGGGAGTGCCGAGATCGTAATACCCCATAGCGCCGAAACATGCAGCAGAATATTGAGGACAGCGAGCGACTTGGACACCCGGATATCGAAGTCAAGTACAGACTTGTTGAATTCAGTCATTCTCTGGTTGCACCCGGTGCAATATCATGCACACCAGTGCCCTCAATTCAGGATCATCCGGTTGATCCCGGCGACTGAACCAGATCATCAAATCCGGATCATCCTGTTCCAGTAATCTTATAAAGGCTTGTTGCAACTCTTGCGGTAATGCTGCAAACATTTCATCAAAAAAAGGCACAAGCAGAAGATCCAGTTCCAGCATTCCGCGCCTTGATCGCCACCGCAACCGGTTCAGTTCAAAGTCTGAGTACAATCCATGCACCTCAATTTTGTTCTTTGTTACCTGATATCACAGCATATAACCACTGGAAATAATCCGGATACCAGGAGGCTGTCCGAGAACTGCGACCGTAACGAGGGCGAGACTGATTGAGTCATATTTTTTGGTTATTTGAGGCAAATATTGTACATATTAAACGAAAATAAGCGGAAAATATGGCCAATCAGGCTTGTCCGCAGTAGGTCAGTCTGTTCCCGGACATGCCAGGAGGCTGCCCGGGAACTGCGACCGTAGCGAGGGCGAGACTGATTGAGTCATATTTTTTGGTTATTTGAGGCAAATATTGGACATATTGAACGAAAATAAGCAGAAAATATGGCCAATCAGGCTTGTCCGCAGTAGGTCAGTCTGTTCCCGGACAGCCTCCCAGTGTACTTGAAGTTATTGAATAATTTGTGATTTATTGAAACACGTCTGTAGAATACTGGTATGAAAAACGTAATCAGACTACCCCAATTCGGATTTCTGGCCGTCAGGGGCAAAGACGCCAGGCCTTTCATGCAGGGTTATACCACCTGTGATGTGGAACAGCTGTCGGATACAGGCAATATCGGTGCAATCTGCAACCTGCAGGGCCGCATGATCACCAATTTCAGAATTGCGGAAATTGAAGATGGTTTGCTGTTACGCATGCACCGCAGTCGGGTGCAGGACGCCATGACCTTCCTGTCCAAATACATCGTTTTTTCCAAAGCAGAATTGGTTGATGCCAGCGGACAGTGGCAATGTTTTGGTTTGATCAGTGACAATGACCTCCCTGGTCCGGGCCAGATTCAGCAACAGGTCAACAGTGACCGGTTTGAACTCTGGAGTCAGGAGGACATCGGTGAAGCAACGTCGGATGCAGCAGTCTGGCAGGAACTTGATTGCCGGGAAGGACTCGCCTGGGTTCAGGACATTACCGCAAACATTTATCTTCCGCAGATGTTCAATCTGCATAATCTTGGGGGCGTTGATTTCGCAAAAGGCTGCTACCTTGGCCAGGAAATTGTCGCCCGGGCACATTATCGGGGTACTCTGAAGCGCCAACTTCATCACGGTGTGTCACCTGCGGCTATACAGGTCGGCGCCGATTTGCTGCGAGAAGATGGCAGGAATATCGGGCAGGTGGTTGCTGCCGCACCTTCCACCGCCACGCAGTTGGATTCATGGGAAGTTCTGGCAGTCCTGCAAAATCCCGGCGAGAGTTCGATATCCGTGCAGTCAGGTAATGGACAATCACTGGAATTCTCACCGTTCTAAATTCTAGGGGACCGTAACGATTGCAGTCATCCTGCACACTGAAGAGCAAACGCACATGATAAAATTTATGTCGCGGACAGCAGCTACCATGATCGTTCTGGTGATCGCTGTATTCTGTTTCGTCTTCTTTTGACCACGCCCACCGTTAACCACTGAGCCGGAATTAATCGATCTATACCCAGTCTATCGGGGTCATCCCATGTGCTGACAGAAATTCGTTAGCCCTGGAGAAGTGACGGCAACCGAAGAATCCACGATGGGCCGATAACGGGGATGGGTGCGATGACTGCAGGACCAGGTGTCTGGACTGGTCTATCATGCTGCCCTTCTTCTGTGCATGGCTTCCCCAGAGGAGAAATACGCAGGGCTGGGACCGCTGAGACAATACTTCGATAATCCTGTCGGTAAAAGACTCCCACCCTCTGCCCTGATGTGATCCGGCCCGATATCTTTCTACCGTCAGCACACTGTTGAGCAAAAGCACACCCTGTTCCGCCCATCGGGTCAGACAGCCGTGAGGAAATTGGTCCGGTACACCGAGATCATCACTGATTTCCTTGAATATGTTAATCAATGACGGGGGAGGCGAAACACCCTCACGAACTGAAAAACACAAGCCGTGAGCCTGACCAGGACCATGGTAGGGATCCTGTCCGAGAATAACGACCCTGACCCTGTCGAGGGGTGTTGTATTCAGCGCTGCGAAGTACTCTGACCCCCTGGGATAGATGACCTTTCCCCGGGATTTCTCCTCAACCAGAAATGATCGCAGCGATTGCATGTAGGGCTGTTCAAACTCCAGCTGCAACTGATCAAGCCAGGACTCGTCGAGTTGAATGGTTTTCCCTGCCATCTGTCTTGCCCGATGAACGAAACACAATCAGTGTTTCAGACGCATATGGGGAAACAGTACCACATCTCTTATTGAGGGTGAATCCGTCAACAGCATCACCAACCGGTCTATACCAAGTCCTTCACCCGCGGTAGGCGGTAAGCCGAATTCCAGTGCTGTAATGTAATCTTCGTCGAAATACATGGCTTCGTCGTCGCCGGATTCCCGAGCCATAACCTGCTGCTTGAATCTTTCCGCCTGATCCTCCGAATCATTCAATTCGGAAAAGCCGTTTGCAATCTCCTTGCCCATAATGAACAGTTCAAAACGATCCGTCATCTCCGGTGCATTATCACTGCGCCGGGCCAGTGGCGATACTTCTGTGGGATACCCTGTGATGAATAGAGGTTGTTCAATTTTCTCCTCCACCAGTGCCTCGAACATATCCATCAGCAATTTACCTTCACCCTGGCCGGGCTGAATGTCGACACCGGCAGCGCGGGCTGTTTTTTCCATGCCTTGCCGACTCGCCAGATCTGCTGGGGAAATACGGGGGTTGAACTCCAGAATTGACTCTTTGAGAGTACTCCGTTTAAACGGCTGACTGAAATCAAGAGTCGTTCCCTGGTAATTGAAACGGGTGCTTCCCAGGACGGATTGTGCAAGCTCGCGAAACAAATCCTCAGTCAGGTCCATCAGGTCTTTGTAGTCCATATATGCCTGGTAGAACTCAAGCATTGTGAACTCCGGACTGTGTCTTGCGGACATACCCTCGTTACGGAAATTCCGGTTAATCTCAAATACCCTTTCGAATCCGCCAACGACCAGACGTTTCAGATTCAGTTCCGGTGCTACCCGCAAATACATATCCACATCCAATGCGTTGTAGTGCGTAACAAACGGCGCGGCGGTGGCTCCTCCCGGGGTTGATTGCATCATCGG
>CBDEWF010000114.1:0-6454 GCA_965243775.1 Sansalvadorimonas sp. | reverse complement strand
GGCTTTGGTGGTGATTTTCACATCGTCGCCATTATCAAGCTCCAGCCTCTCTGCATCCTCAGGGTGGATATAAAGGCTAGCGACTTTATGCTTTTTATCCCATGATGCATCCCGAATAATCGTGTTGGCTGTTTCTGCACGACGCTGGCCTGCTGTTAACACAAAGGGAAACTCCTTTGGGCGCTCCAGCAGCTTTGTATCCAATGAGGTGAGTTTGGGGAATAGCTCTTCAAGATGCAGCTGAATACGTTTGTCTGGCTGGCGCATACGCTTCCAGCTGTCTTCATAGTTGCCGGAATCGGTAAAGCAGAACCCCGAGGCTTTGTTGATTACTGCATCAAACATTTTCTCCCCTGCTGCCCACTTTGATCCGGTAAAACCAGCATTGGCTGCATACTGTGGATTTTTGCGAACAAACTGATGACTGAGGGCCCAGAAGAACGCAGCAGATGCCGCTTTACCATCCTGAAGCGTCGGGCCAAGGGTTCTGTACATCAGAGGGTGCAGCAACCTTCATCAGCTCTGGTTTCATGGCCATTAACGGCAGGAATACTGTCGCAAAAGCTTTATGGCCAAGCTTGGCGGCGGTTCGCAATAGACGAACATGGAAAGGTTTCAGGGCACCCAGCTCTTCCAGAATGCGGGTGTGGATTTCTGCCTCCATTAATGTGCCTGGCAGTGGATCAACAACTGGCTGGCGAAGCTGGAAGTAGTTCTTGGGGAACTCCACGCTGAAGAAGACACATTCGTGTTTTTCGTACGAACTGGAAGCTGGCAATACATAGCTGGCCTGTCGGGCGGTTTCTGTCATAGCCACATCAACCACAACGGAAAACTCCAGCGCCTCCATTGCTTCCCGCATACGGCTGCTGTTGGCGTAGGAGTGAACTGGGTTGGAGCTTTCAATAAATGCAGCGCGGAAACGATCCGGATGATCTGTAAGAATTTCATCGGGAATGGTGTTGCAGGGAAGCAGCCCGGTAATGATTTTAGAGCCAAGCACAGGGCTGACCTTTTCCAGCTTGGCTTTTGAGCCACCTGCGGCTGAGGTATCGCCTTTACTGGCATCGGTCACGGAAATAAACGGCACTGGAATGTTATTGCCACCTTTTCTGGCGAAGTTACCAGTGATTACATACATCATGCGCTGGAGATAGCTGACCACTGTCGAGTTCAGGTTTTGCTGCACTCCAAGGTCTTCAAAAACGGCAGCTGATTCGGCGGTCGCAATACGACGGGCTGCACTGCGCAGTAACTCTTCATCCAGCTCGCTGATGGCAGCGTACTCTGAGATGGAAAGGCTCTCGAAGTGTGGGCGAACAGTTTCAAACCCTTTGGTGTGCTTTTCGATAAAGGCTTTATCTTCCAACCCTTCCTGAATAATCGTGGCGATTATGGCAGAGAGGCACCAGGCATCAGTGCCGGGTTTGAGCTGCAGGTGGAAGTCTGCAAGTTTGGCTGTATCTGTCAGGCAAGGGTCGAGTACCACCATGGAGCGTTTTGGATCTTTGGCTATGTCCCGTAGGACTTTTCGGGTTTGGGGGAAACCGTGGGCTTGCCAAGGATTCTTGCCAATAAATACGGCAACCTCGGTATGATCAAAATCTCCATGGGGGCCGCCGCCAAACATCTTTCCAGCCACCCAGAACTCACCGGTTTTTTCCTGAGCCAGTGCATTGGTGCGGTACTTTACTCCTAGGGTTTTCAGAATCGCATCACTGTAAGCGCCACCAAGATGGTTTCCCTGACCACCGCCGCCTATAAATAGAATCTTTTCGCCACCGTACTTTTGCTGGATGCCTTTGAGCCCGGCAGCTACTTCCTTAATCGCAATATCCCAGCTCACAGCTTCATAGGTACCATCGGGCTTTCTGCGCATGGGGGTGTTAATGCGATCAGCCCCCATCTGGTAGTAATTCAGGCGGGCAGCCTTGTTACACAGGTAGCCTTCAGAGGCTGGGTTGGCTTTATCTCCACGGATTTTGATCAGCTCACGGCCATCCTTGCCGCCGGTTTGGATTTCCAGACCACAGTTAATACTGCACAGGGCACAGGAAGATTTTTTGAATGCGTCGTTAGCCATGGAATGCGGGCTCCGCTTTTATAATTGTTATCTCGATAAGATATGGCTTGGTAGTGTGGCTCCATTATGGAGCCTGTCAAACGACTTAGGGAACGGCTGTAGTGACTGGTCAGTGGGTATTTTAGGCCTGCTTTAAGAGGAACAACTAATCTCCAGCTCTTCTGCCCAGTTGGGTGGAAGTGCTGCGTAACTTTCATGCTCCCGGCTGCTCATCAAACGGTTTTCTCATAATACCGAGCAGTTTCTGAACCTCGCTGTAATTACCTTCTTCAGCCCTATCAATAGCGATCTGTAGAAGGTGGTTCCGCAATATGTATTTGGGGTTGGCTGCCAGCATACCTTTGTGGATGTCATCGTCTGAACGTTCTTCAAACTCTAACCGGCTTTGATACTGCGAGAACCATGCACGAAAGCGCTCCCGATCAATAAACAAATCTTCTGCATCACCATGGGAGAGTGCGCGGAAAAAGATGGTGTAATCCGTTTTCTCTTCCTGCATCTGGTTGAATAGCTGATCTATTAGCTCATTGTCGTTTGCATGTGCTGTGGCAAAGCCAAACTTGGCGCGCAGAAGAATGGAGTACTTTTCAGCGAAAGCTTTGGGGTAGGTTTTTAGAATAGCCTGAGCTGTTTCCTGTGCTTTGTGCTGATTGGAAGACAGAATTGGTAAAAGAGCCTGAGCCAGTGCCGTGCAATTCCAGTAGCCAATATCAGGCTGACGATTGAAAGCATAGCGGCCCTGCCAGTCGGAATGGTTGCAGATATGTCCGGCATCGAATCCATCCAGAAACCCAAACGGGCCATAGTCGATGGTTTGGCCGAGAATCGACATATTGTCTGTGTTCATAACCCCATGACACCAGCCAGCCGCTTGCCAGTGGGCAATCATTTCTGCGGTACGTTTTACCGCTTCTGATAATAACCGGCTAACTCTGTCGCCTTTATGTATCCACTCAGGGTAATGCCGTTCAACCACATAGTCGGCCAGTGTCTGAAGGTTTTCGTGTTGATTGGTGTAGCTGAAATATTCGAATGTCCCAAAGCGTACATGGCTTTCTGCCACGCGAATCATGGCTGCTCCAGTTTCTGTTTTCTCTCGATAAACAGGAGTTGTGCTGTTAATCAGACATAGAGAACGAGTTGTAGGAACACCAAGGTGGTGAAGAGCTTCACTGCACAGATATTCTCGGATGGTGGAGCGGAGTACTGCGCGACCATCTCCCATTCGGGAGTAAGGCGTTAAGCCTGCGCCTTTGATTTGGAGATCATAAAATTTACCGTCTGTTCCCTGAACCTCACTAAGCAACAGTGCACGACCATCTCCCAGCCGTGGAACCCAGCTGCCAAATTGGTGGCCCGCGTACACCATGGCAATGGGAGTGGAACCACCTAACAGTTGCTTCCCGTTACACAGTTTTGTGAGCTCTTCCTGTGAAAGCGAGTTCAGTGAGAGAAGGTCAATAACATCCTGATTACTGCTCACCAACTCGGGGCTATCCAGAGGTTGGGGCTGAACGGCTGTAGAAAAGTCTGTTCCCAGATCTTTGTAGCTGTGTGTGATTGTTATATCAGCTGGTTTCATGGAGCCTTCCCATGTTTTGGAAAAGCAATCATACAGCCTTTTGGGGTTTAGGAAGCTTTATAAACCTGCCACAGGGCATCTTCGTAGGAGCCGCCGAAGTCAATGCGGGTAATGCTTTCCACATCAAACATGTCGAGGCTGTTCTCCAGGGAGGCTTCCGGCGACATGCACTGCAGATAGAGAAGATCCGTCATCAAGTTTGTTCATGCGGCCAATCCAGCATACGGAAGGGTCGGTGATTTCCTGAATGGACAGTCATCAGCGGGCAGAGGCGGGCGACTGTTTTCAGAGCCTTTTTCATGGAACTGATATTGATAATGCCGGGATGCCGTGGCTCTTGTCCCCTTAGCTTCAGGGCTTTCATCAGAAACTCCTGCTGAGGAACGGGGCGTTCGATATGGCTGATATCGGAGCGGCGGATTACCTGAAAACCGTTCAGGTTGATCTGATCACTGATCACCTGCAGTAGAAGCAAGTCACGGCTGGCATCGAGAAGAATACCGCTGGTCCATGCATCGTCCCCTTCAACACGCTGGCGGAAAATGCGAATGCAGGAATGCAGAGGCAGCAGTTGGTCAGGCTTGGGCCGTACCTCCTGGTACAATCTTTCAGTTACATATTCAGGCATGTCCAGCTCCGGGTGATCGCAAGAAAATATCTTGTTTGGGGTACGCTACAGTGACCCCGTGCTCCCGGAATAGTTCCTGAACCCGTGCGTTTAATTCATCTCTTACTGGTAAACGATCATCCACATGAGCCACGTGAGTACGCAGCTCATACATCAGTGAACTGTTGCCATACTCCATCAGAAGTACCAATGTTTCTGGCTGCTCAACAACCCGGTCATGCTCCTGTGCAGCTTGGTGGAGAAGCTTTTGAACAAGTTTTGGATCGGTGCCGTGTGCCACTTCAAATGGAAGAATAATCCGAACAATAGAGTTGCTGAGTGACCAGTTAATCAGCTTTTCACCCATCAATAGTTTGTTGGGAATAATGATTTCTTTGTTATCCCAATCCACAACTGTTGTAGAGCGGATACGGATGCGGGACACAACACCGTTGAGCTGCCCAAGAGTAATGGTGTCACCGATACGAATCGGGCGTTCAAAGAGAATAATCAGACCCGCAACAAAGTTAGCCACTATCTCCTGCAAACCGATACCAATACCGATACCCAAGGCTGCAATCAGCCACTGCAACTTCGCCCAGCTGGCACCCAGCAGGCTGAGAGCCATAATCACCCCCACGCAGGTGATGGTGTAACTGAGCAAGGTTGTCATGGCGTAGCTGCTGCCTGCGCGGAGCTTCATGCGAGACAGCACGGTTACTTCCAGTAAACCAGGCAGGTTGCGAGCAAGAATAAAGCTGGTGGCCAGTGTCACCATGCTCATCAGCAAATCACTCAGGCGAACGGTAAATGGCTCGCCACCTTCCTGCTCAGGCGAAAACTCCCAGAGGGTCACGTTATCCAGCACGTTGAGCAGGGCAAACAGATCTTTCCAGAACCAGTACAACCCGATAAACAGACCAACCATCATCAATGCATTCAGCAGGGCGCAGAGATTGCTGGTTGATAGTGGCAAGATCGAGGTTCGGCTCTTCAACATTCTCACCATCTTTGCTGGCTGCCCGCTTTTTCAAGGCACGAGTGAAGGCCAGACGCCGCTCAGCAACATTCAAGCTCCGAATCACAAGGGCCTGAAGGAGTACCGCACTGCCCACCATATAGAGGGTGCCTGCCAGCTGGAACTGGAGAATCAGAGTGGAGTAGTAATAACCGGCAGCGGTGAGTATCAGCTGGGCGAAGGCGATTATCACCAGCGCCAGGGTAAGGATGATATGCAGGATTCTGGAACCAAACAGGTAGCTGCTTTCCTGCATCAGGCGAAACAGCATCCACCCTTGCAGCAGCGAGCCCGCCATCAGTAAGGTCATGCCCAGAATGTCTTGGTTTAGGTCTGTGGGCTGGTTTTTCGCAAGGCTTACGGTCAGAAGCAGTGGCACCATCACGGCTCTCAGCTTTATAAGCTGCCTCTGCACCTTACGGCACTGAACGGGGCGGCCAGCGGAAGTGAGTCACGGCGATATTGTGTGGCCGGTGAATCTGAATCGCCATGGAGAGCAGTAGCCAGGCTAAAGCGGTCACAATAAAAGCCGAGCCGAGATTAGTGACACCCACGGAATGACCATCTCCAGTGAGCAAGGCCAGGCCAGTAAAACCCATCAGAACAGGTAAGGGCATTACCTGCAGCAGACTCAGGCCGAGAGCGGCAGGTGTTAGCGTTAAGGTATCGTGGCGCACATTACCCATCTTCCGGCTAAGAGTGCGCTGTATCGCCATAAACTTTCTGCGGCGGGTGTGAAGCAGCAGAGCCAAAGCGACAATCAGTGCAGTGAATAGCCAGTGGTTGCGGGCCGAATCGGTAAAAGCCAACACGATGCCATCCCACGGAATCGTGGTAATTTGCTGCCACAGGGCTTTGGGGAGTTGCAGTACCCAGTCCACACCGAGAGCTTGGTTACTGGCAATCCAGAACAACCGCTCTTCCAGTGTTTTGGAAAGCTCTTTGCTTTGGCTTTCAAGGTTTTGCTGGTCAAGATCAAGGCTGGTGGCGGTGCTGAGCAGGGTGCCGATCTCGCCGGAAAGCTCTTCCAGCAGAACCTGCCGGTTTTTCATCAATCGCAGCAGCTCTTTGGTGTCCTGAGGGCTGAACACATACTCCGATTTGTTCTGCTCAATGACCACTTCAACACGGGCTTCGGGGCTGGCCAGCTCCTGACGCTGCTGA
>CBDEWF010000113.1:0-1510 GCA_965243775.1 Sansalvadorimonas sp. | reverse complement strand
ACTCGTCCTCTCATTTTATTCCGCTCCCTTGGTTATGACCACGCTGATATGCAGGTTAATGTGACCATTGGCGTGCAACAGCCAGATCAAGTCGATACGGATGTGGTGGCTGCTGATTTACCACGCGGCAATGCCAAAATAAATGTTGTTTTTGGCGGTCAAAATGTGGTTGATGAGGATAACGGTACGGTCAGTGTGATCGCCACCGCCGCTGTGGAAGCCTGTCTTGAAATTGATGAGAATGATTGGCAATTAAGCCAGAAATAATTATCAGTTAAGCACGTCTCAAATTATTAAAAATAACTAATACTTTTTTGCATAAATGCTTGACAGCAGAGCTGTCAATTGCTGAAGTTACCTGCATCGGAACAAAATAATCCGTTTAACTAGTTAAAGATTGGGAGAAATGATCTTGAACATTACCAGTAAAATTGCACTGGCGTCTGCAGCGCTTGTGTCAGTATCATTGACCGGTTCAGCGATTGCTGACGTCAATGTTGTTTCTTGGGGTGGTGCTTACACCGCTTCTCAGCAAAAAGGTTATGAACCTACTTGGACAGGTGAGAAAATCAACTGGATCAACTACAACGGTGGTCTTGGTGAAGTTCGCGCACAGGTTGAATCAGGCAATGTCCAGTGGGACATTGTTGACGTGCTTCCTGGTCAGGCCCGTACAGGTTGTGACGAAGGTCTGTTTGAAGAAATTCCAGACGAATATCGTCTGCCAACACCTGATGGCGTTGCCTTTGAAGACGATCTGATGGTTCCACTGCCAAACAAATGTGTTGTTCCACAGATTTGGTGGTCATATGCTGCATTCTTCAGCACTGAAGATTACCCTTCAAACGGTCAAACCAAGCACCAGTCAAGCTTCGGCCAGCAGCCTTCAACAATCGGTGATTTCTTCGATGTTGAAAAGTTCCCAGGCAAGCGTGGTATCCACACTTGGGGTAACGCATTGATCGAAATGGCACTTGTTGCTGACGGTGTTGCTATTGCTGACGTTTATGACGTTATGGACACAGAAGAAGGTATCGATCGTGCATTTGCTAAGCTCGACACCATCAAAGATCATGTTGTCTTCTGGTCATCAGGTGCAAAGCCACTTGAATTGGTTTCATCAGGTGAAGTTGTCATGTCATTGGCATACAACGGCCGTATCGGTTCAGCCGTATTGAACGACGGTCAGCCTTTCGTCACCATCTGGGACGGTCAGGTTCTGGAAGAAGAATGGTTGGTTGTTGTTAAGGGCGCTCCAAACAAGGAAGAAGCCTTTAAATTGGCTGCCCATATGTCTTCAACAGAAGCACAGGCACAGCAGGCTAAGTACATCAACTATGGCCCAATGCGTAACTCAGCGCTGGACATCATTGCTGCTGGTGAACCTTGGTTCAACACAGGTGACTACATCCTGCAGCATATGCCAAACCGTGCTGAAGTACAGGACCGTACAGTTATTGCCGATCCAGATTGGTGGGCTGATAACGGTGCTGAAAATCTCCGAACGTTT
>CBDEWF010000112.1:0-180822 GCA_965243775.1 Sansalvadorimonas sp. | reverse complement strand
AAAAATATTTGACACTCTTCGTATATTAATATTTGTTATAGCTGAAAAGAGAAATTGTGATCACCTTTTTGTAGGAATAGATACAGTCTTTTATGTCACCCCCCTCTTTTGTTCCGCTTGCCCTTGCAGCGCGCATCCGTGCTGCCCCGGCGGTGGGAGGTAAGAAGGTTCACCGAATCAAAGGACAGGCCGCAGCCACAGGTGGTGTTGCGCTTGCCCTTGCAGCGCGCATCCGTGCTGCCCTGGCGGTGGGATTCAAGAAGCCTCGCCGAATCAAAGGACAGGCCGCAGCCACAGGTGGTGTTGCGCTTGCCCTTGCAGCGCGCATCCGTGCTGCCCTTGCGGTGGGATTCAAGAAGCCTCACCGAATCGAAGGACAGGCCGCAGCCACAGGTGGTGTTGCGCTTGCCCTTGCAGCGCGCATCCGTGCTGCCCTGGCGGTGGGAGTTAAGAAGGCTGCCGAATCAAAGGACAGGCCGCAGCCACAGGTGGTATTGCGCTTGCCCTTGCCCTTGCAACGTGCATCCGTGCTGCCCCGGCGGTGGGAGTTAAGAAGGCTCACCGAATCAAAGGACAGGCCGCAGCCACAGGTGGTGTTGCGCTTGCCCTTGCAGCGCGCATCCGTGCTGCCCTGGCGGTGGGAGTTAAGAAGGCTCACCGAATCAAAGGACAGGCCGCAGCCACAGGTGGTGTTGCGCTTGCCCTTGCAGCGCGCATCCGTGCTGCCCTGGCGGTGGGAGGTAAAAAGGTTCACCGAATCAAAGGACTGGCCGCAGCCACAGGTGGTGTTGCGCTTGCCCTTGCAGCGCGCATCCGTGCTGCCCTGGCGGTGGGAGGTAAGAAGGCTCACCGAATCAAAGGACAGGCCGCAACCACAGGTGGTGTTGCGCTTGCCCTTGCAGCGCACATCCGTGCTGCCCCGGCGGTGGGTTTCAAGAAGGCTGGCCAAATCAAAGGACAGGCCGCAGCCACAGGTGGTGTTGCGCTTCTTCCTGAATACTGCAGCTTGTTCACTTTGCGTCACTATTTCCACTTCCAAAGTGAGAGGACTGTCGTAACCTGGATAACTTTCAACGGAAGAGGTAACAGAGGGTTCTTTTTTAACCGCCCTCTGGCAATGAATTTCCCAGGCCAATAGCTCAGGATTGAGAGACATCATAAGTGGATCCCATGATTCTTTTTCAATGATCACCTCATCTGTTTCAGGTGGCGGGGTGCCTGAACGGGACGTTGCTGTGCAAGCTGATCCTGGAGCACTCAATTTGAGGGTGTCATCATCCAGGTGTGGCACCCTTATTCGGGATGCACTTTCAATGCCCCGACATTCGAAACCTTCACCTGAAACAGGCACACAGTAAGTATCATCCAGTGGGTGGGCCGCTGAGGCGTGAGTGCGTATGGCTCCTGTTGAGAGAATCTCTGTCTCCCCTTCGCCTGCGGGTAAAACGAGAGTGCAGCTCTCCTGCTTGTTTGTACCTGAACTGGCAGGTTGAACTGTGGCAATGACCAGGATAAGGCAAAAGTATGTTGGCTTTAACAATCCAGAAAACAAGTCAGCTTCCCTGAACCAAACCGGCCTTAAAGGTTAGCAGAACAGTCAGGGGCCATTTTAAACCCGGTTGATTTCTATGCTCTGAACATTCCAGGGAAGCAACTGCTCAATATCTTCAACAGATTTCACGGAAGGCAACTGGGTAAAAACCTCGGTAGTGGGTCAAATGTGTGTTTTAGGGGGGATGTTGGTGGGTAGCCAATACGGGGTTCATTAGGGCAATATGCTTCGTTTTCACAATGACGTGTTCTACAGAAGTTCTCTGCCCAGGCTACACCAGCTCTAATATCCGAAAATCAGGCCTCAGCCAGAGTGGAGAACAACGTTACTCCTGTAAAAATACAGACTGCAGTATGAAAACCTTCATGCTCAGATATCGCTACAAAGGCTGTATACCAGGCATTCACAAGCAGGTTCTAGATATGGCTATCAATGGCAGCGGTATTCGAGATACCAGCCGAGTTCTTCAGATCAGCAAAGGTTGTGTGATCAGCAAGATCGCGAGTCAGGAGGGCAAGCTCATATCGGTCAATCCCAACATTCCTCGGCTGCTGGGTGCCGAGGGCGATATTACGGCACACATTCTTCCGGCATGTGATGCGGCCGAACTCGATGAGCAGTGGTCATTTGTCGGTAGCAAGTCCAATCAGCGCTGGCTTTGGTATGCTGTTGATCATAAAACCAATACTGTTTTGGCCTACGTTTTCGGCAAAAGGAAAGACGAGATTTTTCGCAAGCTGAAAGAGCTGCTGGAACCTTTTGATATCGAGAAATTTTACACAGATGACTGGGGTGCTTATACAAGAAATCTCGATGAAGACAAGCACGAGGTGGGCAAGAGAAACACGCAGAAGATAGAGCGAAAGAACCTGAATTTCAGAACGTGGATCAAGCGTCTGGCCCGTAAGACTATCTTGTTTTTCCAAGTTAGAAAAGATGCACGATATTGTCATCGGAATGCTGATTAACAAGGTCGAGTTCAGTAGGGATATTTACGCATGAAACACACATTTGACCCACTACCCATTGTTAAAAGTTTTGTCCCGTACATAGGTTATCGACGTAAAAAGAGGCGAACTATAGCTATGTAAAGTGGACTTATGGCGAGGGACAAAGTTATAACAGATATCGTAATTTGATAAGAAAAACTATTAATAATTCCTGCGGATAACCCAATGGACGCTAAAACAAACCCAAATTCGCCCTGCTGAGACAAAACTGCACTTCCATAAATACTATCTGTCCACGAGGCTCTGTTCACAGTAAGTGTGGGTTAAGCCAATGCGATGCTTCCTGATCTAAGAGATTTTCCTCTGAGAACATATGGGTCTTTAAAAATCGCTTCCAGCCCAAATATCGAGGCAGGTACTTCGTCGCTACCCCCTTGAAGAAACCGTTAATCCATCGCTTGAGTTCGCTGTGATAGGCATTGACCGTCTGGATGTGATAAACCTTCTCCCGAACATACTCTCCAGCCGTTGTCACCAACTCTTTCAACGTAACCTTGAGCTGATCTGCCAGCTTCTCGTGAGACAAATGTGCGTCCGTACACAACGTACTCCCCGGTAAAATTCGTCCGGAAAGCTGTGTGAAGAGTTCATCATTACTGACATGCTCAAGAACAGCATCCGTCACATGATCCTGACGGTCACAAGCCACCATGACTGGTATCTTTCTTACAGCTTTGGTTTTTTTCCTCTGTTTTCTCAGCAGACTTTTTCTTACGCCTGGATCGACCACCACGTTTACGCGCGTTTTCTCCCAAGTCGCGCTGCCCTTTATGGGATTCCCGGAAGAAGGTCTCATCCATTTCCGATATACCTGATAGCTGACCTGTTGTGTCCGCTTCTATCACGGCCATCAGGCGATGGCGCAAATAAAACGAGGTTTTGAGGGAGACGCCACATTCTGCTGCCGCTGGGCGTAAGGTGGTTCCGCCATCCATGCACGCAAGATAATCATCCAGTTTCTCGCGAATACGGACGTGGGTCAGCGGTGTGCCGCTCATAGCATTGCAGGTCCGCCCGCACTGATTACAGCGATACCTTTGGTGACCTGCACTCTGCCCCCATCGTGTCATGGATTCACAGGAGCAATGGGGGCAACGTGGATGTTGATCAAAATAATATTTCAGGCGCTCGAGAAGGCGGCTTTGACTCACACTCTCTGATTCCTTGGGACACGGTGGCAAGGTGTTGTGCAAACAGGTCAGCTGCTCAGGAGATAATGTGTTGAGAGATTTCAGAAATTCTTCAAATTGTGTCTGCTGCATGACGATGGTTCCATATACGGCAGAAACCGGTGGCCAGAAGTGTAGTCCATGCTACCCACACTTAATGTGAACAGAGCCCCAGTTGCATATGGGAATATCCAGAGGAATTTCTCATATACAAAGTAGAGGACATCAACACAAAGGGATTTCTACCCAGCTTCATGCTTTTGCCGCAGGGGTAATGAAGGTGTTCATTAAACCTGACAATCAATATCTGATAACCCCCTTAAAAACCATGAGAAAGATTCTAAAAAAAGAACTACCAGAAAGGCACTATCAAGAAGGATATAATTATCCTTGCAGTCATATTAAGATTAAAGGTAAATATTGTTATGACAAAGACTATCAATTTAAATTAATTGACAGCATTGGGAATACAGTTACCACAATTGGTTCAGAAGAAGCTGGCAGTGAGCATTACTGGTTCTTTTTTAATACTCAGCCCTCATCGTTACACCCATATATTATTGTCGACCTACAGACACTGGCTCAGCACTTCACTTTTGATAAGATCAAAGAGTTAAAATAAAGACAGCCTCGAAGAGTTGCCTTTATTTTCTTCACAAACCACTTTCTTACCTTTATTCTATCGATCCAATAAGGCAACGTGCCTAGAAATTGTCGCTTACGATTACTGAAGATATTGAGCTCACGAAACAAATTTATTCTGTAGTCGAAGCAGGGATTGTCGATGATTATGAATACTTTTGCTACGAAATTGAGGTAAATGATGGCTACATGAAGGAAAAACTAACTGTTGAAAATGATGGTAAAAAAGTGGCAGGTGCTAAGAGCAATTTCAATAAGGCTATCCTCTATGATTTAGTGAAAACTTTGAAATGCAATTTCACAAATCGAGGGGAAAACTGGAAGACGTTTGTAATAAGTTATAGAAGAGGGGATGAAGTGAAAGTCAATTTCAAATACTGAGAGAACGTTAGCTCCGTTGACGGGGCTCGGTTTTTGCGTGAGTAAAGCTTCACTCTAATTTTGAGAAACTGACCTCCCCATGTGGCCCAGCCACCACCATAAAGGAACTGATATGAGGCAGTAGTTATGGACACCTCTCTAAGAGAGTAAAATCTCTTCTGAGGTGACATATGACAACCAAGAAAAAACGTAAGTTTCACTCCCCTGAATTTAAAGCTGAGGCTCTCAAGCTTGCAGCAAAAACCAGTGTGCCATCTGCAGCCAAAGAACTTGGCCTCCAAGAAGCGCAGCTTTACTCTTGGCGAACTGTCGCTAATCGGAAAAACTCTGTCAGTGAGCGTGAGTCAGCTTTGGCTACGGAAAATGCAAAACTCAAGCGTCAATTGGCCGAACAGGCAGAGGAGCTGGAAATTCTAAAAAAGGCGGCTACTTTCTGGAGCGGCCCTTGGAGGGGACTTGCTGAACTTCGACCCAAGGACTGAATATTCCCTTTTCCCATTCCTTTTGCCAGAGGACAATCCAGCGAGTCACATCAGCTTCAGTTACATCTTTACGTTTGGTTTCCACCAGTAAGTCCCCTGCAGAAATACTGCTGGGGAAAATAGTACAGTTCTGTAGTTGGTCAAGAATTTAATTAATTTGTTAACAATTTAATACCTCAGTTAACAGTTTTAATACCCCTATACAACATTGTTAAGGGGGATTAAAACTGTTGACAGATCCCCCCATTTTTCGGGGCCTTCAGGGCCCCTTTCTCATGCTTGAAATGTATTAAAACTGTAGACACATGGCTATTCTGAGAAAAGTGCGTGTATTAAAAGTGTTGACAGATGAGCTAATTGTTTGTTTTTGAAGGCTTTATATCTTATCGATCATAGTGAATTGTTGGGTTTAGGTATGATGGGGTGCATTTTTGCCTTTAGCGATAATAGAACAGTTCGGGTATGGGAAATGAGTTCTTTCATTTCAGTAGACTCCCTGAAGAGTAATGAGTGCTGTAACGTCCTTTGCTTCCTGATGAACAAGAGTGTAGTGGGTAAGCTGTAAATCGTGCCTGTTGTAGTTTTGGCAATGGAATGGTTTGATTGAGAGTAAAAAACCAGCTTTTTGATTGATGTCAAAAAGATCTTCTGAACTTTACATTTTCTAGAATTGTTTGTACTGATGTGCCTGTGATGTACTACTCCGCCCGTAACTATATATGATGGTTACTGAGTAAGGATGTGCGCATGCAGGAAGCAAAGTACAAAGTACTACGACATATAAGGGCAGGAATAGTTGCTTTATCATGTGGAGTCATTGTTTCCACACAGGCGGCCAATATCCCTCCAACGCCGGGTGATCGTGAGCTGGCTCGCCAGCGCCAGGAGCAGCTGCTGCAGGATCAGGCCAGTAAGCTGCAGGAGCTACAGACGCTTCCGGAACAAGCAGAGCCTGTAGCGCCTTCCCCCTCTGATGACTCTCAGTGCTTCCCGATTCAAACCATTGATCTGCAGGGTGTCACGCTTCTTTCTGATTCTGAAAAGAATGATCTACTGTCCCCTTGGCTAAATAGTTGTATGGGGATTGGTGAGATCAATCAATTGGTCAAAGCCATCACCAATCTTTATACCGAAAAAGGGTATGTCACCAGTCGGGCTTATATTCCTGAGCAAAATCTGGCCAGCGGGACTTTGGTGATTCTTGTCGTGGAAGGGAAAATCTCGCACTTCAATCCTTTGCCTGAAAGCGACCTGTCTGAACGGGAATTGCAGTTTGCCTTTCCTGCCAGCCCCGGTGAGTTCCTGAACCTGCGGGATCTGGAACAGGGTATTGATCAACTTAACCGCCTGCCATCCAACACCGCCCAGTTAAAGCTTCAACCCGGCGATAAACCCGGGGAAACAGTGGTGGGAGTGGCGAACAAACCTTCCAGACCCTGGAAAGCCTCTCTTGGTAAACATAATAATGGCAGTGAATCCACAGGTGACCGACAGTGGCAGGGTAGTTTCAGCTGGGACAGTCCTTTAGGTTTGGGTGATCAGGTCACCGTTGGTCTGGGCAAAGATGCAGTCACCGATCAATACCGCCAGTCGCGTTCCGGTAATTTGGGATACAGCCTGCCCTGGGGATACTGGACCGCATCCTACGGTTTTAGTTACAGCGATTACGAGACCCGAAATTCATCTAACGGTCTGCCTTTCTCCATGACGGGTAATACCCGTAACCATACTCTTAGCCTCAACCGGCTTCTGCATCGCAATCAGCTGGGTAAGACTGCGGTTAATACCAACATTCGCCATATTCGTACCCGGAACTTTATTCAGGATAATCTGATTGATATCAGCAGTCAGAAACTGAGCGAAGTTTCAGTCGGTATCAACCATGGCCGCAGACTATGGAAAGGTTTCCTTAACCTGGATCTTGGCTATCAAAAAGGAACCACAGCCTTTGGTGCTCAGAAAGATCATCACCCTGTTGACCGTCAGCCCAAGGCCCAGTTCAGCAAGTACACGGCTACAGCCAGTTACCTGCTCCCTTTTCAGCTTTACAGCCAGAACCTGACTTTCAGTTCCATGGCGACCGGCCAGTGGAGCCATGATGTTTTGTATGGCCCCTTCCGCTTCAGTATTGGTGGTCTGAGTTCCGTACGGGGCTTTCGTGAGCAGTCGTTAAGCGGAGACAGTGGTGGCTACTGGCGTAATGATCTGACCTGGCGTACCCCAGTGACAGCCGAACCCTTCAGCTTTTTGTTCCAGACATTTTCAGCCGGTGTCGCCTATGACGCGGGTGTGATTCACGGAGGCCCGTATAACCCAGAGCTGTATGGTCGTATGACCAGCCGGGCACTGGCCTTTGCCCTGAATGGCAAGCATATGGATGCCAGTGTCACCCTGGCGGAGTCTCTTAGCCGCCCCGGTGTGATCACTAACAGAGAACATCCGGTCTGGTTTCAGCTGACCCTGAAAATCTGACCCACGAACACAGCAAACTCGAAAAACAGTTCGCCAAACAAATAACTCGATGTATCGCCTGGACTCACAGGGGAGTGAGATATGGATATGACCAGCTGCGTCTCTAAAACTTGGGGCCGTCTGACAGCTTCTGTGCTGATCTACCTGTTAACCGTAAACCCGGTGCTGGCTGCGGCATTAACCGTTGATACCAGTCGTGGGGGCAACACCTCTCTGGATCAGGCCGGTAATGGCGTTCCGATTGTAAATATCGCCACCCCTAATGGTCAGGGGCTGTCCCATAACCGCTTCACCGATTACAACGTCGACCCCCAGGGGCTGATACTCAATAACTCCAACCAGCAGATCAGTCAGTCCCAGCTGGGTGGCCTGCTGCAGAATAACCCCAACCTCACTGGTGCAGCAGCCAATCTAATTCTCAATGAAGTCACCGGTACCCGGCCCAGCACCCTGAAAGGATACACTGAGGTGTTTGGTCAGCAGGCTGGTGTCGTTGTCGCCAACCCCTATGGTATTACCTGTAATGGCTGCGGATTTATCAATACGCCCCATGCCACTCTCACCACAGGTACACCAAAGATCAATGGCGGCCGCCTGACCGGTTTTAATGTTGATGGTGGGCGAGTGGCTATTGAAGGACTGGGGCTGAACGCGGCCAATATTGATCGCTTCGATATTATCACCCGCGCCCTGGACCTGAATGCCGAGCTGAATGCCCGAAAACTGAATATTGTCACCGGCCGCAACCATGTTGATGCAGCCACTCTCGCAGCACGAGCCAAGAGTGATAATGGATCAACTGTTCCGGACTTTGCTCTGGACGCCTCAGCCCTGGGGGCCATGTATGCCAACAGTATCTACTTGGTTGGCACAGAAAACGGTGTTGGGGTACGGACACTGGCCAATATGGCCGCTTCCGGAGGCGATATTACTCTGGATGTGAATGGTGATCTCTCCTTATCTGCCTTGTCTGCCAGCCACGATATCAACCTGACCACCTCAGGTGATCTGACTGCCAACGAAACCCTCTATGCCGCCAATAACCTTTCCACACAGGTGACCGGCCAAAGCACACTGAAACAAACCACGGCCGCCGGGAAATCTGTTGATATTCGCAGTGGTTCTATCAGCCAGCAGGGCACACTGGCCGCCGGTGTAAACAGCGATGGCACCTTGAACACGCAGGGCCGACTCACGATCAATACCGGGCAGTTGACTAATACCGGGACTGTTCGTGCTTCGCAGTCACTGAGCCTGACGACCACGGAACTGGATAACCGCACAGCCGCGATTCTTTCTGGTGGAACTCTAACCATTCAGGCTGACTCGTTAGATAACCGGGGTGGTCAGGTGGATGGCAAGGGTGATAGCCGCCTGACAGTAACCGGAGCCATAGATAACCGCAAAGCATCCGACCATGACAGCGTGATCAGCAGCCAGCAGGGGGATCTGACCCTTCAGGCTGCGAGCCTTGATAATACCGGTGGCTGGATACAGGGTACAAAAGGGGAAATCTCCATTACCACCACAGGTGATGTGATCAACCTGCAGGGTCAGATACTGGGGAGAACAGCCAGAGTCACCGCCAGAGATATCAATAACAGGGAGGGTAAAATTCAGGGCGAAAACCTGGCTTTGTCAGTTTCAAATTTTGATAACACCAAAGGGCTCCTGAAAGCTACAGAAGATAAGATTCACCTGACAGCTACAGATCAAGTTCTGAATAGTGAAGGTCGGGTGGATGCAAAAAATACTCTGATTCTGAAATCTGGTGACATCACCAACAACAAAGGCCAGATTGTCACATCTGAATTGCAGGTCACTGCTGGTGACTTTAGCAATAGAGAGGGATTGGTCGAGATCAGTAATCACCTTGATATCCGCAGCTCAGGTTTAGTCGATAACACGCTGGGTATTGTTCGCAGCCTGGGTACGGAGGGCTTAAGTCAGGTCACGGCAGCAGAAAAACTGCTCAATAAAGATGGCCAGATTGCTATCAACAATGCAGACGTAAACCTGTCTGCTCAGAAAATTATCAATACTAACGGACAGATCAAACATGCGGGCGATGGGCGAACCCAGCTTGATATCACCTCCTTCAATAATGTGAGCGGACAACTTCTCAGTAACGGTTCAGTCAGTGGAACCTCAATTGAGATAAATAACCGTAAAGGTACTTTAGCGGGAAATAGACTCTCCATTACAGGTTCGTCATCCCTGGATAACACCCAGGGCACCATTGAAGCGGATCAGCTGACGTTGACCATAGACGGCCAGCTCACCAACGACGGTGGCCGTATCACCCAGTTTGGTACCAATGATCAGAACCTGTCTGCCAAGACTGTCAGCAATGGTCAAGCGGGTAGCCAGTCTGGCCGTATCGAAACCAATGCCGCCAATCTCACGGTGACTACCGACGAGTTAACCAACAGTGGTGAACTGGTGCATGCCGGTGAAGGGCTGTTAAGTATCATCAGCGGCTGGATCAACAATGCCCAGGGCAAGGTGCTGGGTAACGGTGATATCACGCTAGAAACTGACCAGCTGACCAATACCGAAGGCAAGATCAGTGGTGACCAGCTGGTCATCACCAATGCCGGAAAGACAGAAAACACCAAGGGCCAGTTGCTGGCCAAGGAAGAGTTGCATCTCAGTGGTACAACTCTGGATAACAGTGAAGGCACCATCGCCGGTGAAACCATCAACCTGGCCAGCACCGGAGCCATTACCAACCGCAGCGGTACGATGGAATCCCAGAAAACACTGGAGATAACCGGCAGTCAGCTGAACAACAGTCAGGGCACAGTCAGAGCCCTGGGAGAAGAAGGGCAAACCCAACTGATAATTACTGATGAGATTGATAACACTGCCGGAGCTATTGAAGCTAATAACCAGAACCTGTCCATCCAAGCTAGCAAACTGATCAACAGCAGCGGTCATATCACTCATGCTGGTGATGGCACCCTGAAGCTGGCTATGGCCACCCTGGATAACAGTCAGGGCGAGATCACTGGTAACGGTATTCTCAATCTTAAAAATGGAAATCGCCTGAACCAGAACGGCACCTTGAGTGCCCGGCAGATTAACCTGACCGGCAGTGGTGATATCAATAATACCCAAGGCACCATTGAAGCGGATCAGCTGACCCTGATCATAGACGGCCAGCTTACCAACGACGGTGGTCGTATCACCCAGTTTGGTACCAATGATCAGAACCTGTCTGCCAAGACTGTCAGCAATGGTAAAGCGGGTAGCCAGTCCGGCCGTATCGAAACCAATGCTGCCAATCTCACAGTGACTACCGATAAGCTGGCTAACAGTGGTGAACTGGTGCATGCCGGTGAAGGGCTGTTAAGTGTTATCAGTGGTTGGATCAACAATGCCCAGGGCAAGGTGCTGGGTAATGGTGATATTTCCCTGAAAACGGATCAGCTGACTAACACCGAAGGCAAAATCAGTGGTGACCAGCTGGTCATCACCAATACCGGCCAGACAGAGAACACCAAGGGCCAGCTGCTGGCCAAGGAAGAGCTGCAGCTTAGTGGTACAGCACTGGATAACAGTGAAGGCACCATTGCCGGTGAAACTGTTAACTTGGCCGGTACCGAAGCGATTACCAACCGCAGTGGTACTGTGGAATCCCAGAAGACACTGAAGATAACCGGCAGCCAGCTTGACAACAACCAGGGCACAGTGAGAGCTCTGGGAGAAGAGGGTCAAACTCAACTGACAATTACCGGCAAGATTGATAACAGCGCCGGAGCTATTGAAAGCAATAACCAGAACTTGGCTATCAATGCCAGCGAACTGACCAACAGCCACGGTCATATCACCCATGCTGGTGATGGCACCCTGCAGCTGGCTATGGCCACCCTGGATAACAGCCAGGGCGAGATCACTGGTAACGGTACTCTCAATCATAAAAATGGAAATCGCCTGAACCAGAATGGCACCTTGAGTGCTCGGCAGATCAGCCTGACCGGCAGCGGTGATATCAATAATACCCAAGGGACTATTGAAGCGGATCAACTGACCCTAACCATAGACGGTCAGCTCACCAATGACGGTGGCCGTATCACCCAGTTTGGCACCCAGGACCAGAACCTGTCTGCCAAGACTGTCAGCAATGGTAAAGCGGGTAGCCAGTCCGGCCGTATCGAAACCAACGCCGCCAATCTCACGGTGACTACCGACGAGTTAACCAACAGCGGTGAACTTGTGCATGCCGGTGAAGGGCTGTTAAGTGTTATCAGCGGGTGGATCAACAATGCCCAGGGCAAGGTGCTGGGTAATGGTGATATCTCTCTGGAAACCGACACTCTCACTAATACCGAAGGCAAGATCAGCGGTGACCAGCTGACCATCACCAATACCGGCAAAACAGAGAACACCAAGGGCCAGCTGCTGGCCAAGGAAGAACTGCAGCTCAGTGGTACCACCCTGGATAACAGTGAAGGCACTATTGCCGGTGAAACCGTCAATCTGGCCAGTACCGGAGCCATTACCAACCACAGCGGTACGGTGGAATCCCAGAAGACACTGGAGATAACCGGCAGCCAGCTTAACAACAGCCAGGGCACAGTGAGAGCACTGGGGGAAGAGGGACAAACCCAACTGACAATCACCGGTAAGATTGATAACAGCGCCGGAGCCATTGAAGCCAATAACCAGAGCGTGTCCATTAGTGCCAGCCAGCTAGTTAACAACAGCGGTCATATCACCCATGCCGGTGATGGTGCCCTGCAACTGGCTATGGCCACTCTGGATAACAGCCAGGGGGAGATTACCGGTAATGGTGTACTGAACCACCAGAGCGGTACCCGTTTGAACCAAAACGGTACTTTGAGTGCTCGCCAGATTAATCTGACAGGCAGTGGTGATATCAATAATACCCAAGGGACTATTGAAGCGGATCAACTGACCCTAACCATAGACGGTCAGCTCACCAATGACGGTGGCCGTATCACCCAGTTTGGTACCAGTAATCAGAATATATCGGCTAAAACTATCAGCAACAGCAAGGTAGAAGAACAGTCAGGCCGTATCGAAACCAATGCCGCCAGCCTCACCATCAACACCGATGAGCTGAATAATAGCGGCGAGCTGGTGCATGCCGGTGAAGGACTGCTGAGCGTGATCAGCGGCTGGATCAACAATGCCCAGGGCAAGGTGCTGGGTAATGGTGATATCACCCTGGAAACTGATCAGCTGACCAACACCGAAGGCAAGATCAGTGGTGACCAGCTGACCATCACCAATACCGGCAAAACAGAGAACACCAAGGGCCAGTTGCTGGCCAAGGAAAAGTTGCAGCTCAGTGGTACAGCACTGGATAACAGTGAAGGCACGATTGCCGGTGCAACTGTTAACCTGGCCAGTACCGAAGCGATTACCAATCAGAGTGGTACGGTTGAATCCCAGAAGACACTGAGGATAACCGGCAGCCAGCTGAACAACAGCCAGGGCACAGTCAGAGCCTTGGGGGAAGAAGGGCAAACCCAGCTGACAATCACCGGCAAGATAGATAACAGCGCCGGAGCCATTGAAGCCAATAACCAGAACCTGTCCATTAGTGCCAGCGAATTGAGCAGCGGTAGCGGTCATATCACCCATGCCGGTGATGGCACTTTGCAACTGGCTATGGCCACCCTGGATAACAGCCAGGGGGAGATTACCGGCAATGGTGTACTGAACCACCAGAACGGTACCCGTCTGAACCAAAACGGTACTTTGAGTGCTCGCCAGATCAACCTGACCGGCAGTGGTGATATCAACAATACCCAAGGCACTATTGAAGCCGATCAACTGACGTTGACCATAGACGGCCAGCTGACCAACGACGGTGGTCGTATCACCCAGTTTGGTAGCAGTGATCAGAACCTGTCTGCCAAGACTGTCAGCAATGGTAAAGCGGGTAGCCACTCCGGCCGTATCGAAACCAATGCCGCCAATCTCACGGTGACTACCGACGAGTTAACCAACAGCGGTGAACTTGTGCATGCCGGTGAAGGGCTGTTAAGTGTCATCAGTGGGTGGATCAACAATGCCCAGGGCAAGGTGCTGGGTAATGGTGATATCTCTCTGGAAACCGACACTCTCACTAATACCGAAGGCAAGATCAGCGGTGACCAGCTGACCATCACCAATACCGGCAAAACAGAGAACACCAAGGGCCAGCTGCTGGCCAAGGAGGAGCTACAGCTCAGTGGCACAACTCTGGATAACAGTGAAGGCACTATTGCCGGTGAAACCGTCAATCTGGCCAGTACAGGAGCCATTACCAACCACAGCGGTACGGTGGAATCCCAGAAGACACTGGAGATAACCGGCAGCCAGCTTAACAACAGCCAGGGCACAGTGAGAGCCCTGGGAGAAGAGGGACAAACCCAACTGACAATCACCGGCAAGATTGATAACAGTGCCGGAGCCATTGAAGCCAATAACCAGAACCTGTCCATTAGTGCCCGCGAATTGACCAACAGCAGCGGCCATATCACCCATGCCGGTAATGGCACTCTGCAACTGGACATGGCCACCCTGGATAACCGCCAGGGGGAGATTACCGGCAATGGTGTGCTGAACCACCAGAACGGTGCCCGTCTGAACCAAAACGGTACTTTGAGTGCCCGGCAGATCAACCTGACCGGCAACGGCGGCATCAACAACACCCAGGGCATCATTGAAGCGGATCAGCTGACCCTGACCATAGACGGTCAGCTCACCAACGACGGTGGCCGTATCACCCAGTTTGGTAGCAGTGACCAGAGCCTGTCTGCCAAGACCATCAGCAATGGTGAAGCCGGAAACCAGTCCGGCCGTATCGAAACCAATGCTGCCAATCTCACGGTGACTACCGACGAGTTAACCAATAGCGGTGAACTGGTGCATGCCGGTGAAGGACTGTTAAGTGTCATCAGCGGCTGGATCAATAATGCTCAGGGCAAAACGCTGGGTAATGGTGATATCTCTCTGGAAACTGACCAGCTGACCAATACTGAAGGCAAGATCAGTGGTGACCAGCTGGCCATCACCAATACCGGAAAGACAGAGAACACCAAGGGTCAGTTGCTGGCCAAGGATGAGCTGCGGCTCAGTGGTACAGCACTGGATAACAGTGAAGGCACCATTGCCGGTGAAACCGTCAATCTGGCCAGTACCGGAGCCATTACCAACCACAGCGGTACGGTGGAATCCCAGAAGACACTGAAGATAACCGGCAGCCAGTTGAACAACAGCCAGGGCACAGTGAGAGCACTGGGGGAAGAAGGTCAAACCCAACTGACAATCACCGGCAAAATTGATAACAGCGCCGGAGCTATTGAAAGCAATAACCAGAACCTGTTTATCAATGCCAGCGAACTGACCAACAGCCACGGTCATATCACTCATGCTGGTGATGGCACCCTGCAACTGGCCATGAGCACCCTGGATAACAGCCAGGGCGAAATTACCGGCAATGGGGTTCTGAAACACCAGAACGGCACCCGTCTGAACCAGAATGGCACCGTGAGTGCCCGGCAGATCAGCCTGACCGGCAGTGGTGATATCAATAACACCCAAGGCACCATTGAAGCGGATCAGCTGACCCTGACCATAGACGGCCATCTGACTAACGACGGTGGCCGTATCACCCAGTTTGGTAGCAGTGACCAGAACCTCTCTGCCAAGACTGTCAGCAACGGTAAAGCGGGCAGCCAGTCCGGTCGTATCGAAACCAACGCTGCCAACCTCACTGTGTCTACCGATGAACTCACCAACAGCGGTGAACTGGTGCATGCCGGTGAAGGGCTGTTAAGTATCATCAGCGGCTGGATCAATAATGATCAGGGTAAAACGCTGGGTAATGGTGATATTTCCCTGAAGACGGATCAGCTGACCAATACCGAAGGCAAGATCAGTGGTGACCAGCTGGCCATCACCAATACTGGCAAAACAGAGAACACCAAAGGCCAGCTGCTGGCCAAGGAAGAACTACAGATCAGTGGTACAGCACTGGATAACAGTGAAGGTACCATTGCCGGTGAAACTGTTAACCTGATCGGAACCGAAGCGATTACCAATCAGAGTGGTACTGTTGAATCCCAGAAGACACTGGAGATAACCGGCAGCCAACTTAACAACAGTCAGGGCACAGTCAGAGCCCTGGGAGAAGAAGGTCAGACTCAACTGACAATTACTGATGAGATTGATAACACTGCCGGAGCTATTGAAGCTAATAACCAGAACCTGTCCATCCAAGCCAGCAAACTGATCAACAGCCACGGTCATATCACCCATGCTGGTGATGGCACCCTGCAACTGGCCATGGCCACCCTGGATAACAGTCAGGGGGAGATTACTGGTAACGGTGTACTGAACCATCAGAACGGTACCCGCCTGAACCAGAACGGAACCTTGAGTGCCCGGCAGGTCAGCCTGACCGGCAGTGGTGATATCGATAATACCCAAGGCACCATTGAAGCAGACCAACTGGCGCTGACCATAGACGGCCAGCTCACCAACGACGGTGGCCGTATCACCCAGTTTGGCACCAGCGACCAGCACCTGTCTGCCAAGACTGTCAGCAACGGTAAAGCGGGTAGCCAGTCGGGCCGTATTGAAACCAATGCTGCCAATCTCACGGTGACTACCGACGAGTTAACCAACAGCGGTGAACTGGTGCATGCCGGTGAAGGACTGTTAAGTGTCATCAGTGGTTGGATCAACAATGCCCAGGGCAAGGTGCTGGGTAATGGGGATATCTCTTTGGAAACCGACACAGCTGACCAACACCGAAGGCAAGATCAGTGGTGACCAGCTGACCATCACTAATACCGGGCAGACCAGATAACAGCGAAGGCCAGCTGTTAGCCAAGGAAAAACTGCAGCTCAGCGGTACAACCCTGGATAACAGTGAAGGCACCATCGCCGGTGAAACCATTACCCTGGCCGGTACCGGAGTCATTACCAACCGCAGCGGTACGAGTAGAATCCCAGAAGACATTAAATGATCACAGGTAGCTCAGCTGGATAACACCCAGGGCACAGTGAGGGCACTTGGGAGAAGAAGGGACAAACCCAGCTGACAATCACCGGCAAGATTGATAACAGCGGCTGGAGCCATTGAAGCCAATAACCAGAACCTGTCTATCCATGCCAGCGAACTGACCAACAGCAGAGGCCATATCACCCATGCCGGTGATGGTGCCCTGCAGTTGGCTATGGCCACTCTGGATAACAGTCAGGGTGAGATTACCGGCAATGGTGTTCTGAACCATCAGAACGGTACCCGTCTGAACCAAAACGGTACTTTGAGTGCCCGCCAGATCAGCCTGACCGGCAGTGGCGATATCAATAATACCCAGGGCACCATTGAAGCGGATCAACTGACCTTGACCATAGACGGTCAGCTGACCAACGACGGTGGCCGTATCACCCAGTTTGGCACCAGTGATCAGAACATCTCAGCCAAAACTATTAGCAACAGCAAGGTAGAAGGACAGTCAGGCCGTATCGGAACTAATGCCGCCAATCTCACTGTTACTGCTGATGAACTTACCAACAGCGGTGAACTGGTGCATGCCGGTGAAGGGCTGCTGAGCGTAATCAGTGGTTGGATTAACAATGCTCAGGGTAAGGTGCTGGGTAATGGTGATATCTCTCTGGAAACCGACACTCTCACTAATACCGGAGGCAAGATCAGCGGTGACCAGCTGACCATCACTAATACCGGCAAAACAGAGAACAGCAAAGGTCAGCTGCTGGCCAAGGACGAACTGCAGCTCAGTGGTACAACTCTGGATAACAGCGAAGGCACCATCGCCGGTGAAACCATCAACCTGGCCAGCACCGGAGCCATTACCAACCGCAGCGGTACGATGGAATCCCAGAAAACACTGGAGATAACCGGCAGCCAGCTGAACAACAGCCAGGGCACAGTCAGAGCCTTGGGGGAAGAAGGGCAAACCCAGCTGACAATCACCGGCAAGATAGATAACAGCGCCGGAGCCATTGAAGCCAATAACCAGAACCTGTCTATTAGTGCCAGCGAATTGACCAACGGCAGCGGCCATATCACCCATGCCGGTGATGGTACTTTGCAATTGACCATGGCCACCCTGAATAACAGCCAGGGGGAGATCACTGGTAACGGTATTCTCAATCATAAAAATGGAAATCGCCTGAACCAGAGCGGCACCTTGAGTGCCCGGCAGATCAACCTGACCGGCAGTGGTGATATCGATAATACCCAGGGCACCATTGAGGCGGACCAGCTGACCCTGACCATAGACGGCCAGCTGACCAACGACGGTGGCCGTATCACCCAGTTTGGTAGCAGTGATCAGAACCTGTCTGCCAAGACTGTCAGCAATGGTAAAGCGGGTAGCCAGTCCGGCCGTATCGAAACCAATGCCGCCAATCTCACGGTGACTACCGACGAGTTAACCAACAGCGGTGTACTGGTTCATGCTGGTGCTGAGCAACTGAATCTCAATGCCGGAGCGCTGAATAACCACGGTACACTGTATTCCAAAGGAGCTATTCACAGTATTAATAGCAGCCTCAATAATACCGGTGGTACTTTTGCCGGGCGTGATGTAACCGTTACTGCCGCAGCCGATGTGAATAATGAAAATGGCCTGTTTGAAACGCGGGAAGATCTTGCTATCACAGCCCAGGGTGAAATTAACAACACCACTGGCACATTGCGTTCTTTGGGGGCAGCAGGCGAACTCAGCCTTGATGCAGCAGCGGTCATAAAGAATAAAAATGGTCTGATTGAGTTAAATGGCTCAACGCTGAACATTAAAGCCTCAGAATTCAATAACAACAATGGCACTGTGCGCCAGGCTTCCACCGGCCAGGGTGAGATTACCGTCTCAGGGAATGTTAGTAACCGGGATGGCCTGTTGCTGTCCAAGTCTGAACTGTCGGTTAATGCTGACGATCTGGATAATACCGATGGTCAGATTCACAGTACTGGGGGACTGGCTTTTGGGCTGTCAAGCCTGAACAACACTGATGGTCTGATTTATAACAACCATGCCAGCACCCTGTCTCTGGATATGGCTGGTTCTTCTCTGGATAACAGTCGCGGACGATTGGTCAGCCGTAACAGTCTTTCTGTCAATGCAAGTACTCTGCAGAACAATGATGGTTTGATTCAGGCAGGAACGGGTTTAACCCTGAGCTTGCCCAACTTTACCAATGCCGTTAATAGCCAGCTTCTGTTCGGAGAAAGCTTTACCCTGAATTCCGGAGATTTCATCAATCATGGTCGCCTGGCGACTGATGGCGATTTAAACCTGAACCTGACCGGGTCTCTGACCAACAGTGATGTGCTTACTGCTTTGGGAAACATGTCTGTGAATGCAGCCTCTCTGGATAACCGGAATGGTGCAACCATAACTGGAGGCGCAGACAGTGTTTTCCGGCTTGGTGGAACATTCTCAAACCAGGGGCGTTTAACCAGTGCAGGGAATATGGAGGTTCATGCAGCATCGGTGAACAACGCCGGAACCCTGGGAAGCGGAGAGGATCTTTCCATTTACTCCAGCGGTGCCATTACCAACAATAACGGCACAGCAGGTAGTCTGATCTTCTCTGCTGGAGACATGGGTCTCTATGGCTCCAGCCTGGTTAACCGTTATGCCGATATTTACAGCATTGGTGATTTACGTTTCGCTAGAAATGACACCAATTCCCGGGCAGATTTGCTAACTAACAGGTCTGGACGTATAGAAAGCCAGGAAGATATCAATATATCAGCTGGCGTAATTACCAATCAGAAAGATAAATTCAAAACAGATGAAACCAAAAAATATTCTCGAATAACCGTAAGGTGTACAGATTGTGGCGGAACCAATCGAAATGGTGATGCAACGCTTCTGACTGTTTATGAAGAGAAAGTTCTGGATGACTCTCCCTTGTCCCAGGTTGTTGCTGGGGGAGATGTTAAGGTACAGGGACAACGGCTGATAAATTCAAACAGTCTTATTTCTGCAGATAAGAATATCACCCTCACCCTTGACTCCCTTGAAAATGAAGGGGAAGGGCTAGGTGAACGCAAGCACTATCGTTCTTTCAATATTGGACGTAAAAAGAAATATCGTTACCGGCGTGACCTATCCAATATTAACAGTTTTAATGCGGCAAACAGCCCAACTGTCACTGAGGTGCGTGGAGACAGTATCACTGACACCGGAAGAACTAACAATCAATTTAAACCTGGCAACCAGACTTCTCCACCAGGCTGGCTATTAGGTCGTGAAGAGCATAAAGAGCGTGAACGAAGTGTTCTGACGGAGATCAGCGGCGGAGCAAAGGCTACGATACAGGCCGGTGGTAACGTATCCATTACGGCATCAAACCGGGTTCAAAACGGTGTGGTGCAGGAAAGAACCAACACAGTTGCTCCCGCTACACGTGAATTGTCTTCCACTGCAACAGGGCAAGATCTGGTTGCCCAGAGTGATCTGACTATCAGCCAGGCCGGAGCCGTTGCGGCAGGTGGCAGGATAGTCGAAGCATCCGGAAAGGTGAGTGGGGTTGCCGGAACTGTTGCCGGAGATAATCAGTCAACAACGGTCAATACATCTGGAAATACAGCTGATCAGGTCACGGCATCAACTTCTACAGACTCCCAGACAAATGGTATCAATGGTTCATCTTCTCAAGTTGGTTCGGTAACCGGTCAGACAGAAACGGAAAACCAGACACTGGCTATGAACAGTAACAGTCGAAATACTGTTTCTGCCAGCGAAGACTCAAATCTCACTGATGGAACAGGAGTAGGCAGAGTTGCAACAGAAGGAGCGGGAGTTCAAAAGGCAACGGCATCGACAGATACAGATAACCACTCTGACAGCATAAGCGGTTCGGCATCTCAAGTAAGTTCGGTTGCTTCCCAGACAGAAACAGATAACCAGATACTGGAAAGTGTTGAAGCAAGAGAACCGGGAGTACAAAAAGCAACCGCATCTACAGATGCAGAATCCCAGTCTGGAAGTATCAATGGCTCTGCATTAGGGGCTGATAAAGCTGTCGCCCAGACAGAAGCTGACTTCACGCCTCAGGAAACTGCCCAGGCACAAGAGGATGCGGAAACGGCCAGTGCCTCAGTTGATAAGCAGATAGATACAGAAGCGCCCGAAGACAAGGGAACTGTTGTCTATATCAACACCCAGCCCAAGGCGGAAGAAGGTTTTGATACCGTTAACCCGCTTGATGTAGCTGGGTTCCTGCTGCCGGAAGGCGACTATGGCCTGTTTACACGCAACGATGAACCTGATCATCCGTACCTGATTGAAACCAATCCAGCTCTTACTGACTATGCCACCTTTATTGGCTCAGACTATATGCTGGATCGTCTGGACTATAACGATGATTTGACAACACGCCGTCTTGGTGATGGTTTCTACGAGCAGCGTCTGATCCGCCAAGCCATTGTCGAACAGACCGGGCAGCGGTTTCTAACCTCGGCTCTGAACAGTGACTACGATCAGTACGTCTACCTGATGGACAACGCCGTGGAAAGCCAGCAGGCATTGAGTCTTTCTGTGGGAGTTGAACTGTCAGAAGCCCAGATAGCGGCACTCACCCACGATATTGTCTGGATGGTGGAGCAGGAAGTGGCAGGAGAAACCGTTCTGGTTCCTGTTCTCTATCTGGCCAAAACCCGTCCAACCCAAATCCAGCCGGACGGTTCCTTAATTGCCGGTCAGAACATTGAACTGATTGGCGGTGCCGGGCTGGAGAATATGGGCACCCTAGCGGCTGTGGAAGATCTGGATATCCAGGCCGTGGGAACAGTAACCAATACCGGTGTGACCTCTGCGGGCCGGGATCTGAGTGTGGTCAGCAGCGAAGGGGATATTATCAACCGTGATGCTGGTCTGGTACGTGGTGCCAATGTTAGCCTCATAGCCGGTCGTGATATTACCAACCAGCGTCAGGCGGTGACTTATCAGTGGGGCAGTGACCGCCACGGTGAGATCGAAACCATTACCGGAGATGCCTCCCGTATAGAAGCCGGAACAGCCAGACTGCAGGCAAACCGCGATATTGCCATTGTCGGCAGTGAACTGGAGGTTGATGGTACCGCCACTCTCAATGCCGGGCGTGATCTGACCATTGCCTCAGTCGCTGACCGCGAACGGCGCGCCTATACCTATGGTAAATCCCGTGAAGCGACAGATAGTACACGTCAGCTGGCATCTTCTGTAGACGTTGGTGGAGATCTGCAGTTGGCCGCAGGCAGTGATCTGCAGGTATCCGGCAGCCGGGTAAGTACCGATGGTGACCTGAATGCATCAGCTGGTGAAAACCTCTCTTTGCTGGCGGCAACGAATGAAGATTCCTATGAGTACCATTACAAGAGCAAGAAGAAAAAGGTCACGTTAAAGACTGCTCAAGTCAGGCAGCAGAGTTCCGAGCTGGTTGCCACCGGCAATGTCCAACTCAGCGCCGGAACGGATCTGACCATTATCGGCAGTCAGGTAGAAGCTGGAGAAAGTGTTTCCCTGGCCGCCCGGCAGGATATTGAAATCTCATCCGCCCAGAACAGTGACAGTTACTACTATCTGAAAAAGAAGAAAAAGTCCTTTGGCCGCAAGAGTGCGCGTCAGTCTGAGAGCTACAACTCCACCAATGTTGCTTCGGTGATTGATGCTGAGGGTGACATCACCATCAATAGCCAGAAGACATCTGATGGCAGCCTGCAAATAACCGAAAGCCGCGATGTCACCATCGCAGGCAGCCAGCTGGCTGCCGGTGAAGATCTCATCGTTGCTGCCGGAGATGATGTCGAAATTCTTTCCGGCGTTGAAGAGCATGGCAGTTACAGCAAGAAAACCAAGTCCGGTTTCCTCGGGTTGAGCAAGAGCGGAAAAAGCAAACTTAAAACCAAGGCCTCTCACGTCGCCAGTACCCTGGAAGCAGACAATGATGTCGTTGTTGCTGCTGGTGATGATATCCGGTTGCGGGCGAGTCAAACAAACAGCGGTAATGATACCGAACTGCGCTCCGGCCTGATCGACGAAACGGGTTCTATCAATCTAGTATCAGGTACAGATACGGAGTTTGACCGGGAGACCAAGTATAAGAAAAAAGTCGGCCTTTCCATTTCCGATAACTTTATCTCTGTCGCAGAAGCCAGGAAAAAAGGTCAGGAAACCCTCAGTCGCACCAATGTCGCCAGTGATGTCAGTGCTGAGCGGGATGCCAGCCTGATCGCCGAAGAGGATATCAATGTGATAGGCAGCTCGGTTTCAGCCGGGCGTAATCTTGCCTTGAATGCCGGACGCGATATCACCGTTGAGGCAGTCAATGAAGGCAGCAGCAACTCCCAGTGGAATGAAAAGAAGCGTACCGGTATCGGCTTTGAGTCTGATGATAATGGCATCAGTGTTTTTGCAGGCTCAGAAAAGAACAAGCTCCGTGAGGCGCTGGCCAAAGACCAGCAGGCCGCCAGTCAGCTTAGTGCCGGGCAGGATATTACTGCCGCCAGCGGTCGTGATATCACAATCAGCTCCAGTGACCTCAATGCCGGTCAGGATATCAAACTGCAGGCCACGGATAATATCCGGGTTACCGCAGGTCATAACACCACGGAAACCGTTCGCTTTGAGAGTGAGGAGCGCAATGGCCTGACCATCTCCATGCAGCACAACTTCAAGAACACCAAGGATGCCCTGAAGAACACCGGCAAGGGCGATAACGGTATCAGCAAGGGTTCCAGTGTGTTGCGCACGGTGGATGCCATTGATCAGTTTGCCAGTGGTCCCTCTTTCAGCGGTCATCTCGGAAAAACTGCCACCAGTACCGAAACCATCAACCGTAACGAGGAAGCCCGAGGTTCCAACCTGACTGCGGGGCGGGATGTGGCGATGACGGCTGGTGAGACTGTGGAACTGAAGGCTGCCAATGTGGGTGCAAGGCGCGATATCACCCTGGCGGCCAATGATATTGAAATCACCACCGAAGATAACAAGAGCTTCTCCAGCCAGGAGTACAACTACAGCAAAACCGGCACCAATATGAATGCCAGCAAACAGTCTGCATCCATTGGTGAAGGGCGAACCACCCAAGAAAGCGATTACGAGCAAACCGCAGCTACTGGCAAAGGCTCACAGCTGATTGCGGGTAACCAGATTAATGCCCGAGCTACCAATGATCAAACCATTACCGGCAGCAGCCTGGATGCCAAAGACATCAACCTGGTGGCAGGAAATGATCTGACCATCGAGGCAGCAGAAGGACGTTATGACAGTGAGGAAAACAGCAAGCGTACCCATGTTCAGGCTGGCATACGGGCTACCATTGGCAGTAATGGTGTTGCCTTTGGTTTTAATGCCCAGGCGGGATATGGCGAATCAGATCTGGACCGGGAAGGTAACCGCTTCACCCACAGCACTGTCAATGCCACTGATAACCTGACCCTGTCCAGCGGCCGGGATACCACCATTGAAGGGGCAAATCTGGCTGCTGACCATGTTGAGCTGGAAACCGGTCGCAATCTGACCGTAGCCTCGGTGACAGATACCGGCAAGGTCGATGGCAAGCGCACTGATGTCGATATTGATGTCACAGTCGGTTATGGCTTCAGTGCCAGTGGCTCTGTGGGCTACGGAGAATCCGATGGCAAGACCAACTGGGTAGAAAAGCAGACCACGATTACTGGCCGGGACAGTGTCGCGGTTAACACCCAGGACAACACCCACATTGAAGGCGCTGTGATCAGTGCTGGCAATGGCAAAGATCAGGGTAGCCTGACTGTGGATACAGGAACCCTGACGTACAGCGATATCCACGGAGAGTCAAAGGAGAAACACTCTTACACCCAGCTCAGCGGCTCCTATGGTGACTTCAGTAAATCGAATACCGATGAACAAGGCAACAGCTGGGGCATTGAGGGCAGCTACAGCAACCAGGAGAAAGAGCAGATTGTTCGGGCCACAGTGGGCGAAGGAACCATCACTGTGCGGGATAACCCGGAACAGGATCTCAGTGACCTGAACCGGGATACCGACAAAGCTTACGAAATCACCAAGGATGAAGACGAAACCACTGAGTTGTATGTGACTAGCTCAGCCCTGGATGCGCTTGACGATATGGTGTTGAGCGAGGAAGAGAAGGCGGCAGGTAAGAAAAACACGTTTGAGAAGTGGAAAGAGGGTTTCAAGTCTTATGTGGAGCCTGAAACATATAAGCAGATAGCTGGAGTGACTGCTACTGCTTATACGCAAACTATTAATAATCTTCGAGCGTACTTGAATGAAGCTCCAGAAGAATATAAAAAAGCCTTGGGGGCAGAGGTTGCAGAGACTGTTTTTGATGGAATATTGAAGGCAGGAGGAACAACTGAGCAAGCAGAAATTTTATTGAAAGATGAAACAGTACGAAATTATTTAGAAAATCTACATTTCCTTGCACAAGAGTATTCAGTTGAAGAAGGAAGTACTGAGGAAACACAAGCTAGTGACAGATTAACAGTCGAAGAAAATTACAACTGTAATCAGGCTTGTTTGCGAGGAACAATCCTTTACCATTTGGGAGCTGCAGCAGCTTATGTTGAATCTTTACCAGAAGAGTCACAATACTTGATACAGGCTGGCCTTGTTGCAACACTTGGACCTGTAAAAGCTGCTTTGACTGTCGGCAAGGAAGCGGTTGCTGATGCTCTCTATGGTGATGCGGTAGATGAGGCTCTTAATAAGGCTGGGATATATGCCACAGCAGCTGCCGTGCAGGGTTCATTCAACGATGATGAGACTTTTGAAGAAAGTTTATCAAGTGTAGAAGGGGCACATAATAATAATCCCACTGGTGACCCACAAGTAAAGGGCGCTGTATTTATTATAAGTGCTGTTTTTGGAGGAGTAGTTGGAAGTAAGGTATACAAAAAGTATCAAGGTCATTCTTCAGCTAATAATGGATCAAATAAAACTAAAAGTGGTCAACTCGATAATAATCAACTGCCAAATTCAGTTGTTGATGACATAAGGAACCAACAACATGGTCAAAGGCCTGATCCAAGTGAATATTTGTCAGCTAATTATATTAAAGAGCATTTGGCACTTTTTAATGATGGTGCAACAAGGTTCATGACTAAGAAAAATCTTGACAAGTATGGAGTAGGGCAAAGGGATGGTACGGCTTTTGTTATGACAAAGAAGCAGGCTGATGAGTTGCTGACATCTACTAACGGTAACCCTCGAAAAATGGAGAAAGCCCTTGGCTTACCAGAAAATTTTTTAGAGGGTAACGAGCTAGTCAGGGTCGATATCCCTAACCCTAAGGAGTTGAATGTAAGAATACCGTCAGGAAATGAAGCGGGAGCTAATGAAATGTGGATTCCAGGGGGTAAGCTTCCAGATGGTATGGTTGAAGCAGTTATCGATGTTGGCGATGTACCCTCAACTCGCTATGATCTAACACCTCTAAAATTTTAAGGTTTTCATGATGAATTTCTTGGATGTAGTAATTGACCAACAGAATAAGTTCGCAATTGGTATTGAGGAGACAAGTGGTAGATTCTATTTGTCTATACCTGTGAGTAACCACTTTGTAGATTATGAAGAATACTATGAAATATCAGAGGAAGTGTTTGAAAAGTATAAGTCTGACATGAAAGAAGCCATAAGCTTTGTAAAGAAATGCAGGGAAAGAAAGTGTGATGCCTTGCTAATGCAGAAGCCTGGGAGTAATAGAGGCGTTCCTATTTAATGCAACAGTGGATTCGTAATGTTTTTAATCTAAAGAGAATTCACTCTAGCGATGAGTTAGAGCAGTGGGAAGGGGCTAAAGTCAAAGTATGGAGCCTTGAAGAGGGGATTCCTGAGAGACTTTTGCCTTTAGTTCCATATGCAGAAATTTGGGGTCATCCTGATGATAGAGAGAGAGAGCTAGTCGTTGATAAAACTCCAGTAGAGTTAATTGGAAATTTAAAGTGGGTTGTTTCTCAATATGAGGATGATTTGGATGAGTGGTTGGCCGGACCTGAAGCCACATGCAGTAACCCATCTGATGCATATGTTGCATTTTCTGCAATGAGAATGGCGGTGGATTTCATTTAAATGCGCGTGACGCGCGTGCGCGTGACGGGGGCGGGTCTTGCATCTTGCAAAGGTACGACCTGCCCCAGCCTTTTCTCCAGTTTTCTCCTTTTCTCTCTCCACTTTCCTCTAAATCCTTGATCCAGATATCAAACTGCAGGCCACCGACAATATCCGGGTTACCGCAGGCCACAACACCACCGAGACTGTGCGCTTTGAAAGCAAAGAGCGCAATGGCCTGACCCTCTCCATGCAGCACAACTTCAAGAACACCAAGGATGCCCTGAAGAACACTGGCAAGGGCGATAACGGTGTCAGCAAGGGTTCCAGTGTGCTGCGCACCATTGATGCCATCGACCAGTTTACCAGTGGACCATCTTACAGTGGTCACCTCGGTAAAACTGTCACCAGTACCGAAACCGTCAATCGTAACGAGGAAGCCCGAGGTTCCAACCTGACTGCAGGCCGGGATGTGGCGATGACGGCTGGTGAGACTGTGGGACTGAAAGCTGCCAATGTGGGTGCCCGGCGGGATATCACCCTGGCGGCCAATGATATTGAGATCACCACCGAAGATAACAAGAGCTTCTCCAGCCAGGAGTACAACTACAGCAAAACCGGCATCAATATGAATGCCAGCAAGCAGTCTGCCACCTTGGGTGCCGGTCAAACAACCCAGGAAAACGACAGTGAGCAGACAGTAACGACGGGCAAAGGCTCACAGCTGATTGCGGGTAACCAGATTAACGCCCGAGCTACTCATGATCAAACCATTACCGGCAGTAGCCTGGATGCCAAAGACATTAATCTGGTAGCTGGGAATGATCTGACCATCGAGGCGGCAGAAGGCCGTTATGACAGTGAAGAAAACAGCAAGCGTACCCATGTACAGGCTGGCTTTAAGGTTACTGTCAGCAGCAACGGCCCTGCGATTGGCGTCAATGTTCAGGCCGGTTATGGCGAGTCTGATCTTGATCGAGAAGGCAATCGCTTCACCCACAGCACCGTTAATGCGACCGATAACCTGACCCTTTCCAGCGGCCGGGATACAACCATCGCAGGGGCAAACCTGGCTGCCGACCATGTTGATGTGGAAACCGGCCGCAACCTGACTGTGGCCTCAGTGACCGATACCGGCAAGGTCGATGGCAAGCGCACTGATGTTGATATTGATGTGACTGTTGGCAAAGGCGTCAGTATCAGCGGTTCGGCCTGATATGGTGAATCGGAGGGTAATATCAACTGGGTGGACAGGCAGACCACTGTTATCGGCCGGGAAAGTGTGGCGGTTAACACCTAGGATAATACCCATATTGAAGGCGCTGTGATCAGTGCCGGCAATGGCAAAGATCAGGGCGATCTGACTCTGGATACAGGAACCCTGACGTACAGTGATATCCACGGGGAATCCAAAGAGAAACACTCCTACACCCAGCTCAGCGGCTCCTATGGTGACTTCAGTAAATCGAATACCGATGAACAGGGTAACAGCTGGGGTATTGAAGGCAGCTACAGCAATCAGGAGAAAGAGCAGATTGTCCGGGCTACGGTGGGCGAAGGAACCATCATTGTGCGGGATAACCCTGAGCAGGATCTCAGTGACCTGAACCGGGACACTGACAAGGCCTACGAAATTACCAAGGACGAAAGTGAGACCACAGAAGTCTACGTCACCAGTTCAGCGCTGGATGCCCTTGATGGCATGGTGCTGAGTGAGGAGGAAAAGGCAGCAGGCAAGAAGAACACCTTTGAGCGCTGGAAAACCGATCTTCAGGACTATATCAAAAGTGGTCGTGAAGGGATTGAACGGATCAATGATCTTGATAATGGCATTGCCGAATTGGCCACTGGTGATAAAAACGCCGAAGGTCTTCTGTCTGATAGCGCTATCGACACCATCACCCACGGCTTTGATGTGGTGGATGCTACAGCCCGCGAAACCCTGAACCCCACTGGATCCAAGGGCGAAAACACAACCCTGGCCGAACGTGTGGATGCCCGTTTGCGGGGCACCGATGATGCCAATGCCATCCGCGAAGGCAGTACCAAGGATGAGGAAGGGGAACGGGTTTATGAGATAAACAATGCTACAGCCAACACCGTGGAAGAGGTCAATGAAACTCTGCAGGAAGCCAGTGATCTGGTGAGCGAAAATCGGGGGCTGGAGAATGTTGAGACAGGTGTTTATGCCGCCAATGACGGTGCCAGCGCCACCATCGGTGAAAAGCCTGATGGCAGCACAGTTATTGGTGTGAATGTTCAGGAAGGACGCACAGACCTGGCTGAAGGCGGAGAGCTGGTCAACAGCATAGTGCATGAACAGGAACACCGGGTTACCGGTTCTGAAACCGAAGCTCTGGCAGCAGGAAGCGGTGCCCAGGCGGAGTGGGAGTTCAAGAACCGGCTGGAAGGCCGGGTCACCCATACCGGGCCGAGTTCTTCGGAGTGGCTGGAAGAGAACAAAGACCATGAAGCCATTCAGGCAGGGAATCAGACGTTTACGAATCTGGATAATCAGAAATACAGTGAACTGACCCTGCCGGAAGCTCAAGAGTTTCAGAAGCTATATCAACTGGCGGATACGGATAAGCAAAAGCGATTGGAAGCAGCTGCCTGCTTTCTCGTGAATTGTTCTGATCACTTACCTGAAAGTGATGATGATTATGCCTACAGAAAGCAAATGCAGGCCGAAGGTGAGTTGTATGCCGCTGAGATAGAGGAATTGCAAGCGACTGGCCTTTTTGAGAGAGGGCTGTTGGGTAGTGCAAATGATATCCTGGCTGCGAATGATGAGTTTTTTGTTCGTGGCTCCGGAGTGAAACAAGCCTATGAAGGGGTAGCAGAAGCTGCCAGAAAAACAGTTCTGGGAGTAGCTCTTTGCGGTAAAGTTCCCGGCCTATGTGGTATTGGTGGGGATATAATTTCTGAAGCCGTTTCAACCGGTAAAGATGAATTTTCAGCCGGTGTGGAGAAAGCTACAGGTGAATTTGTATCGCCTGCTGGAGACAGGCTGACAGGATCATACAATCCAGAAACACATCCTGGTGAAAGAAACCGTGTTGAGGAAGTGGCTGTAGGGACAGCAGTCCTCGCAGCAGAAACATTGGTAGCAAAAGGTAGTGGAAAGGTTGTTAACGGTATTGCCAAAAACAGTGATAGCGTTATTGGTGAAGTTGCAGATATTGTTGGTGACCTTTTAGGAGCTGGGAAGAAGGGTAAGGGTGATGGCCTGAAGCTGGATGATGGAGCTTCAGTTGGGAAGGTTGATGTTCCAGCTGTTGATGATAAAGTTATTGCCAATGCAGGAGATGCGGCGGGCTCTGTACAAGGGAGGGCAGGAACAACAACGGGGAAAAGTGTTGACCCAGATACAAATTTTAATTCCCCTTCACGAGAGAATGTTCAGCTTGAACTAGATAAACTGCCAGACGGTCAAGGCTCAAACTATCACGTTCGTCAGAACTCTGATGGTTCATTTAGTGCCGTTCGTAATGATGTTAATGAAGGGCAGCCCCTTCGAGTAACTGAAGGTGGTAATCTTTATTCGCCTACAGCGCCTGGTGACCCAATTCCTAATGCCGTTGATGGTCGTAGGCGACACCTAGAAACGGAAGCAGAACTCAAAGAGCAATATTCAGGAGGTTCCGTTCAGTCTGAGCAATACTTGCGCGATGCTGACGGTAGAATTGTGAGAGACCCTGTAACAGGAGAAGGTCGTCGGATTGATCATGTGGTGATTCAAGATGGTAGAGTAGTGGATAGTGTTGAAACTACTAGTCCGTCTGCTCCTAAAGCACCTCAAGCTGATAAAGAGAACAGAATTCGTGAGTCAGGCGGCAACCATGTCAGAGACCGGGAGACTGGTTGTATTTTAGAAGTTAATTGTGATACGAGAGAAGTGAGACGTGAGTAACCCTGAGAGTGATATTTTGAAGTGGGCTACTGAGGGTAGCTTGGAAGTTGAACATCTGTTGAATTTGGCTTTAGTTGGTGATGCGGCAACGGCTGACTTTTTGAGAGATCTACGCAGCTTAGGTGATTGGAAGCAATTTGAAAAGCTGCCAGTAATCACAGTTCCATATCAAGCTTGGGCTCTCGTTGTTGAAGAATATCTTAGGAACGGTTTTTCAGGTCTAGAGTCTTTAGCTACAGATGAGCACGCTAGATTTGTTATTGCACTACTTGAGCATATTCACACTGCTGATAGCTTAAACGCAATGTTGGATATTTTTTCGTATGTTATTTGTAATCCTGAAAAGTACGAGGATTTGTCAGATAGATTAATTTCTTCTCTTAATGTTGTCTTGTCATTTCCCCCGGCTGTGAGAGTTGATAACGATGTTGAAACAAACCTGAGGGAATTTATTCACAGGTATATTGATCATGCAGATGGGGAGCAGCGTTATGGAACAGCTATTTGTGCACTTCGATCTGTAGGAAATAGCTCGTCGGTTAAATTAATTAAGAGCAAGAAGGCATTGTCAGGAAAATGGCTAGGCACAGAAAAGATAGTCATTGCAAAAATTAATGCCAGATTAAAACGGGCAGTGTAGGACCTGAGGTTATATATGGTCGTGCCCCGCGATGCAAAGCGCGTCACGGGGGAGTGTCTTGTCTTTTGTGCGCTGACGGGGTGGGTCTTGCATATTGCATACAGGTGCGACCGACTCCTGCTTTTTCTCCTTTTCTCCCACTTCTTCTTAAACGTCTGGTCAGAATACCTCGTTACAGGCCACCGACAATATCCGGGTTACCGCAGGCCATAACACCACTGAGACTGTGCGCTTTGAGAGTGAGGAGCGGAAACTGTAAATAAAACTGTGTCTTTTGGCTTGATAGTACGGACGTAGCACTTGCCCTGTCAGTTAAGTCCTTTGGTAGACAAGGGATTGAGCAGACTGGTGGTTTTAGGGTGCTGGTACGATAGAGCTAGAAACAGCGTTAAAAATACAGTCACTGACTTACAACTTACCTAATCATCAACAACTCCAAGCAATTTCATGTCTTGCAGTTTTCGACCAAGCTTGTCGTCTTTTGCTACTTGAGTGATATCGTCAACCAAATTCAAAACACTGAGTACTGAAACGTAGTGGCCAATCGAGACAGCAGGGTTGCCTTGCTCTATTTTGCGAATAGTTTGCCGACTTAAGCCAGTTCGGTCTGAAATCAAACGCTGAGTATATTTTCGGCGCTTGCGAGCAAGCAAAATGTTTTCGCCGAACTGCTCAAGAATTTTTCTATTTTTAGGAAAGACAACAGCACCTCTTTTTTTTACTTTTTCCTTAATAACCACTACAGCTACCATAATCGCTAATTTTGGTAACTGTAGTGGTCATGCTATCACTCTGCAACCGAGTACGAAGGCTTATTGCTGAGCTGAATGTTGAAATGTACATAGAACCCTGATCAGGCGGTTGCTCCTACGTTGTGAAGGCTTCATTTTCGAGTAGTGCCTCATACTGATTGATAGTGATGTCTTGAGATAACCTCACTGATTACTTTCCCGAGCGCTTACGCATGATAGGCATTACCGAATTTTATTCCATTAGCCCCTGCGAACCACATTCTTTACATGAGATAATATCAATCATTAACCCACTGTATCTGCATGGGTAGCGCTCAATAGCGCACAGCGTTATCTAGATTGTAATTTATGGAGCTTGTCGTGGAGATACTTCTTTTTCTCGGTTTTCTTGTGGTCGCATATCTCTTTTATTCCAGAAAAAATAAAGGCAGTAAGCATGTGAGTGGCGTTTCCGTGAAGGGTACCTCCATTAAAATATCTGGTTTCAGCGGAAGAGATGACGATGACTTTGCCACTTTTACAGTATCCATGGGGCACGATGAGGAACAAAGTACGAATAGTGCCCCTGGACGCTGGGTCAGTGCAGGCGAGACTTTAGATTTCAATGGAACGACAATTGTTGGGGGTAACTTCTATATTGGCGGTCAGCTAAAGTCTCTCGATGGTTATAGCACCGAGTCATCATTGATTGATGATTCACTCAGAATGAAAGTTTCTCCTTACACGTTCCAAGATGAAAGCTTGGGTTATTGGCCTAGTTATATTTCGCTATCGCCTTCTTCAAGGGGAGCTTATATTTCTTGGTTGGCCAGTGAAAGAAACGCACCTGATGCACCTTTGGGGTATGTGTTTATATACTTTTATGGGCTTGAAAGGCGAATAACCTGTGATGAGGTTGATGATGTAGAGTTTGAAGCTATCTTTGAGGAAGTCCAGAGACTCAAGAGAATTTATGGAGAAAACCGTTCTTTCTTCGGGTATTCTGCACGGCTTCTGGATTTAATGTGCATTCAACGTCCTAAAGTTGTTTCTCTTAAAACTTCAGAACCTCACCTTGAGGCTCACTCCCTCCTCTTTAAATTCCAACTCGCTTCTGCTGTTAGCGAAGGTTTACCGATAAGTGCAGAGCTAGCTTTTTCATGGCTGAGATTTCACCCTGAGTACAGCTTTAAAACGCCAGCACGGAGGTGTGAAAAGGAGTTCCAACGTTTGTTTCATCTCCAGTATCGGAAAAGATATGGTGATGGGATTACAGTTAAACCCAACAAGACAAAGTTAAAGATTGAATACTATCCAGCAAGTAGCTCTCTGAGAGGAATATCTTTAGAGCAGCATGACCTGCCAGACCCTTCCATGCTCAAGGGTCCTATTAAGAAACTAATCACAATTGCTGATACTTGTAATAGTGCACTTGAGGCATATAGTCGTTACTTGGGGAAAAAAGATACATCCTCAAATGATGTTGCCGCTGTTCTTCTTCTACCAGACGAACTTGCCAGTACAGACTCTGATTCTTTAATCGGTCGGTTCAAGGCTTGGGCAGATGACCAGGTTGAAAGCACAGAAGGGTTGATATCTGTAGTCGACTTTTGGGAAAAAATTGGCTTACCACAGCCAGATAAATTCTATAAAAAAGACATTGAACTACTACAAGGAATGGCTCAAAAAGCTGGGTATGGCATTGCTCCAGATCCGAGATACCACCATGCAAAACCACAGGTAGATGGGAAAATTGTCTTGTTCCCAAAAGGGCATGGAACATTTTTTGAACCATCAAAATCATTTAATTCTGTAGGTATGGCTATCCGTTTAGGCGCCATGGTTGCCACTATTGATCAGCATGTAGATGAAGCAGAGTCAGCCGCACTAAAAAGACTTATAGATCACGATACAGAACTATCTCCAACAGAAAAGTGTTCTCTTCATGCTTATCTAACTTGGAGGCTCAATACACCATCGAGTATGGCGGGATTAAAAGCCAGGCTGGAAAAACTGCAATCACAGGAAAAAAACGTAATAGGTCACCTTCTCGTAAGTATTGCCCTGGCCGATGGAAAAGTTGACCCTAGTGAAATCAAGCAGCTTGAGAAGTTATATACTGCTTTGGGGCTTGATAAAGCATCCGTAACCAGTGATGTGCATGCCCTTTCCTCCAGTAAAACATCAATAATGAGCCAGAGTGTTTCGGATTCGAATAATCTGCCTCATAAAACTGATAGTTCCTTTAAGCTGGACAAAGCATCACTCGCTTTGCATGAGTCTGAAACCAAAGAGGTGCAGAATCTTCTTGGGACTATCTTTGTCTCCGATGAGGGCGAACCACAGGTAGCTACTTCAGAAACTAATATACAAACACCGAGTGCTGGTTTGGATTCCTGTCATCGTTCTTTATATGAAAGCCTCAAAGTTAATGAGCACTGGAGTGTTGATGATGCAGAGAAATTATCCCAAGAATTTGGCTTAATGCTCAGTGGTGCAGTAGAAACCATAAATGACTGGGCTTTTGACAGGGTAGATGCCCCTGTTCTTGACGAAGATGATGGCATCTATGTTGACATGGAAATAGTTGAAGAGCTGGAGGCCATGTGATTAGTAAAAGAATTCGGCTAAAAGAACGGGATGCAATAATCCAGTCTTTAAAATCTGGTGTGACACCTAAGCTTGGAATACAACATATTCAGGTAGGCCGTTCTAATGAGATTAAAGCTCTATACAGAGATATTGAACGCATTGCTGAAGGTGGCTCTGCATTCCGGCTAATAATTGGAGAGTATGGCTCAGGGAAAACTTTTTTCTTGAGTGTTATACGCTCCATTGCACTTGAGAAAAAACTCGTTACTGCCAATGCTGATTTGGCTCCAGATCGGCGTATACACGCTTCTGCAGGCCAGGCCAGAAATCTCTACTCAGAACTGATGCGGAATGTTTCAACCCGGAATAAACCCGATGGGAATGCTCTAACAAGCATCGTTGAGAAATTCATAACGCAGGCTCAAAAAGAAGCTGATGCATGTCAGAAAACTGTCTCCATGGTGATTCATAACAAGCTAAATTCATTGTCTGAGCTTGTTGGTGGATATGACTTTGCGAAGGTTGTCGAAGCATATTGGAATGGTCATGAACAAGGTAACGATACGCTGAAGTCAAATGCAATTCGTTGGCTAAGAGCTGAATATGCAACCAAAACGGATGCTCGCAAAGATTTGGGAGTCAGGACAATTATCTCTGACAATTCATTCTATGATGCTCTAAAACTAATGAGTTTGTTTGTAAGACAAGCTGGGTATGAAGGTCTGTTGGTGAACCTGGATGAAATGGTTAACCTCTATAAACTCAGCAGCACTCAGGCAAGAACGTCAAATTACGAACAAATCCTTCGTATGCTAAACGACTGCTTGCAGGGAACCGCAGAGTATCTGGGTTTTTTATTGGGAGGAACTCCAGAGTTTCTTTTGGACCCTCGCAAAGGGCTTTATAGCTATGAAGCTCTGCAGTCTCGTTTGGCAGAAAATAGCTTTGCGCAACGTGCGGGCGTAATTGATTACTCGTCTCCTGCTCTCCACTTGGCAAACCTTACACCAGAAGAGCTTTATATCCTCTTGGGAAATCTAAGGCATGTTTATGCAGGAGGGGATGAGTCCAAGTATCTGGTTCCAGATGATGCTCTTCACTCATTTCTGCATCATTGTAGTCAGACAATAGGCGATGCGTATTTCCGCACACCAAGAAATACGATCAAGGCGTTTTTGGATATGCTAGCAGTGCTGGAGCAGAACTCTTCGGTTGTATGGTCACAGTTAATAACAGATATAAGCATTGCTGAAGATCGCCCTAGCGACGTAGACCTTCCAGACTATGAGGATAATTCAGGTGGTTCAGATGGGCTAGCAGACTTCAAATTATGATTGATGCATTTCAGCACCTAAATCCTAAAGTTCAAAAGTGGGTTTATAAGCAAGGATGGTCTGACCTGAGAGAAATTCAGAAGAAAGCTATCCCTGCAATTTTACCTGCAGACAGGGATGTGCTGATTAGCGCCTCCACCGCTGCAGGCAAAACAGAAGCATTCTTTTTGCCTGCGTGCTCTAATGTTGTAGACGTTACAAATGGGTTTACCATTCTCTATGTCAGTCCGCTTAAAGCTCTGATAAACGATCAAAACCGCCGTCTGGAATCACTTTGCGATATGCTCAGTATGAATGTAACCCCATGGCATGGGGATACATTGCAGTCAAAGAAAAAACGAGCAAAAAAAGACCCTGCGGGTATCCTGTTAATAACGCCAGAATCATTAGAATCACTTCTTATAAGAGAAGCCGGTTGGGTTAAGCAGTCATTTTCATCACTGAAATACATTGCGATAGATGAGTTTCATGCTTTTATTGGCTCAGAGCGCGGGCATCACTTACTTTCCCTATTAAACCGAGTTGAGCACCTTTTAGACCGATACTCTAATCCTATTCCTAGGGTAGCTCTTAGTGCCACCCTGGGAAATCTTCAAGAAGTCCCACAGTCCTTGAGACCGAACCAGAGTTTACCTTGTGAAATTATTACAAGTAGTAAAAGTCAGTCAACCTTCAAAATTCAGGTTAAGGGTTATATCCAGCCCTCTAATCAAGAGCAATCAGAAGAGGAAGTATCAGCAGAAGCTAAAGTGTGCAGAGATATCTTTCGGTTTTGTAGGGGAAGCTCACATTTAGTTTTTGCAAATAGCCGTAAGCGCACGGAAAGTATTGCTGCGCGATTAAGCGATCTATGTGAAACAAATATAGTTCCTAATGAGTTTTTTCCTCACCATGGCTCTTTATCAAAAGAGCTTCGAGAGGAGCTTGAGTCTCGATTGCAGAGAGAGACTCTTCCGACAACTGCCATATGTACGATGACGCTTGAGCTTGGAATTGATATAGGAAAGGTGGACTCAGTAATACAGGTTACTGCACCACATTCAGTTTCAAGTTTACGACAACGTATGGGCCGGTCTGGACGAAGAAATTCCCCTTCAGTATTACGTAACTTGATCACTGAAAATGAGCTAAGTTTATCTTCAAGTGTGGTTGATAAACTCAGACTGGAATTAGTCCAATCAATAGCCATGATTCGATTGCTGATTGATAGTAAGTGGTTTGAACCGGCAGACACCACGCAAAAGCATTACTCAACGCTTCTTCATCAGGTTTTGGCAGTAACTGCACAATGGGGAGGAATTCGCCCAGATCAGCTTTTTGCTTTGCTATGTCAATATGGACCTTTTCGAGGAATTGCAGTATCAAGGTTTAAATCTCTTTTATCTCATATGGGAAAAGTAGAGCTGTTAACTCAACTTTCCAGTGGTGAACTTGTTCTTGGTCAAAATGGAGAGAAGGTAGTTAATCACTATAGCTTTTATGCGGTATTCAAAACCCCTGAAGAATATAGAGTGATTAATGGAAGCAAGTCTTTGGGAACCCTTCCTGTTGACTCACTGATCATGGAAGGGCAGCACATTGTTTTTGGTGGCCGTCGTTGGAAGGTTATTGAAGTTAATAGCGATAAAAAAGTCATTTATATTGAGGCAACTAAGGGGGGGGCTCCTCCCAGCTTTGGTGGAGCTGGGATGTCTGTTCATGACAAAGTACGTGAAGAGATGTACCACATTTACTGTATGGGTGACCATCGTATTGATGTAGGTGGAAATAAAGTGAGCTTTATTGATACTACTGCTCATGACCTTTTTAATGAAGGTGTTCGTTTTTTTAAAGATCAGAGATTGCAGGCAAAATCAATCATACAGGTAGGCAAGAACGTTAGTATATTTACATGGAAAGGGGATAAGTTAGTTAACACAATTTCCGCCATCCTCATTCAGCAAGGTTATTCTGTAGGATCTTTTGCTGGAGTTATAGAGGTCAGCGATGCTTCAGTCACGTCAGTTACAAAAAGCCTTAGATATGTGCTCACTCAAGAAATTCCTTCCGAGGAAAAGCTGGCACTGTCTTTACCAGATATACAGACAGAGAAGTTTGATGAATATTTACCGCATGGGCTTTTAGCTGAAGGTTATGGGGCTAAAGCATTCTGTTCAGTTGGCACAAGTGACTGGTTAGCTAAAATATTAACGTAGTTAATTACAGCATTAGAATTAGTATTCTACAGAGTATTACGGAGCATTGGCCATTATTAGCGAATACTCTCAGCCTACCTTTGGCCACTGAGATATTGTGTTCTGGCCTTGTTTCTTGCGTAACGATTTCATTCCCCTTTGATTATTGTAAATTGCACGTAATTTGTAAGCTAGTCATTTGGCCCGATAATCTGAGTTTTGAAAGTTCTTAAAAACTATTGTGCATCCTTGTTATGTTGGTCAATCCCTGAACAGAAAATCCTGATGATTGTTTCTACCAATAAATAACCTTTCGTTTAGATAATAATCCAATATTTCAATTCACATAAGGCATCAGCCTTAAGAAACGCACGATTCAATATAGCATCTACAGCTAAAGATACCTTCACTATTCAAAAATATTATTTAGATAAAAAACCAATGAAGATTTTCTTGGTCTACTTTGTTTACACAAGTGACATGTCGTACGGCACCTGTAGTGGGAAGTTTGTTTTTGGGAGTAGTTTGTGTCGTTATGTATTGAACTCAGTAGTGACTATGCTTGCTTTACTCGTCCTGAGATGCGTGTTGAGCGTGTGAGTTATGATGTGCCCACACCCTCTGCGCTAAGGAATATTTTCCAAGCAATCCTCTGGAAGCCTGCAATCGAATGGCATATCGATCGAATTGAGCTCCTTAAGCCAATACGCTGGATGACTATCCGCCGAAATGAGGTGGGAGCCGTTGTTTCTGAATCTAAAGCCCGAACGGTTATGAATCGTGGGTCTGGTCGGCTGCAAATGATTGCTGACGAAGAGAGGCAGCAACGATCGGCACTTATTCTGAGAGATGTGAGTTATCGCGTTTATGCCCATTTTACGATGACAAAAAAGGCAGGCCCGAAAGAAACATCAGAAAAATTTCTTGGGATGTTTTTACGTCGTGCACGGAAAGGGCAATGTTTTAGAATGCCGTATATGGGATGCCGTGAATTCACTGCCGACTTTCGGCTGGTAGAACCCGGTGATCAGAGAAATTCTCCTATCTCTGACACTCGAGCTTTGGGGTGGATGTTTTATGATTATGACTATTCAGTGAATCCTCCTGCTGCCAAGTTTTTCAATGCCAAGATGGAGAGTGGCATTATTCATGTTCCCCCCGTAGGCAGTGAGGAGATTCGGGGATGATTCTACAGGCTCTCTGCAATTTTTATGAAAACAGCAGCCACTCTTCTCTTCCTCGTTTTGGATTCGAGAGCACAAGGATTCCATTCATCGCTGTCATTGATGATGAGGGTAGGTTTGCAGGGTTTGAAGATACCAGAACTGTTGTTGGTAAAAGAAAGATTGCGAAACAGTTTCTGGTACCAAAAGCTGTGAAAAAAACCAGTGGCATTGCTGCCAACCTGCTATGGGATGTCTCAGAGTATTCTTTGGGTATTGACTATCAACAGAACACTAAGCGAACCAGGGAGAAGTTCTCAGCCTTTTGTGATCGCTTGGAACGTTTTTCAGAGGATCATGGCGTTCAGGCTGTTCTTCGGTTTCTGTCTGGCATAAATCATCGTGAAATGGAATGTGCTCATGGATGGGCTGAGATTATTGACGAAAATCCTGTTATTAGTTTTAAGCTTAAGGGGGAAGATAGGCTGGTATGTCAGCGTCAGAGCTTCCTCAAGCTTTATGAGGAATCTTTACATGTAAGTACAGCTGATAGCAATACCTGCCTGATAAGTGGTATCAGCTCTCAGGCCGCACTTCTGCATCCCTCCATAAAAGGGCTTTCAGGAGCACAGGCAACAGGTGCAAATATTGTCTCTTTCAACTTGCCAGCTTTCACCTCTTGGGGAAAGAAACAGGGGAGGAATGCACCAGTAAGTACGACGATGGCCTTTGAATACACATCTGCTTTGAACTATTTGCTGGCTGAAGAATGCAGTCAGAATTTCAGAATTGGCAGCTGTACATTTGTTTATTGGGTTCATGGTGAATTGGCTTGGGAGCAAAGTCTTAAATGGCTTTTTATTGAAAACATTTCAGCAAATGAAATAAATAATTCAGATGTGAGCCTTTCTGTTATTTGCAGTGCCAGTAAGCAAGGAAATGAAGGAAAGTTGTTCGTGCTGGGCTTATCTCCAAATAATGCACGTATTTCAGTCAACTTGTGGAGCGAGCTTACTGAACCCGAGTTAAGAGCAAATTTGAAGGTTTGGTTTCAGGATCTTGAGGTTATAGGTATTGAGCAGTTTGGGCGACTCTCTCTAGAAACCTTACTGAAGAGCTGTTGTAGAAAATTCAAACTCAAAATGCTTCCTGAACGATTGGTCTCAGAAACCTTGTCTGCTGTGCTACAGAACCAGAAACTCCCTCTTACTCTTATGGAAATTGTGCTAAGTCGCATACGATCTGAAGGAACGGTCTCGTATATACGAGCAGCACTTATTAAAGTGCTTCTTATTCGAAAGTATCGTTATGAGGGCCAACTCTCTATGGAGATAACCCCTGAATTAGATGATGAAAACACCCAGCCAGGCTATGTTCTGGGGCGGTTATTTTCAGTTTTTGAGCGACTGCAGGAGGAAGCCCACAAAAGCAGGCTTACATCTTCTGTTACCAGTCGATTTTATGGAGGAGCATCAACACGGCCTCAGTCTGTCTTTAATTCATTGTTCCTCTTGCATGTGCACCATTTGAGGAGGCTTTCAAACCCAGGCAGGGAGATCAATTTCAGGAAAATGATTGGTGACCTTATGCAGACTATTGATTGCATACCAGTCTATTTGAATCATGAACAGCAATGTCTGTTTGCTATTGGTTACTACCACCAAAGGCAGAGTTTTTATCAATCCAAAGCTGATAATGAAGAAGATAGCGAGAATGATCATGAGTTTGAGTAATCGTTATGATTTTGTGTACCTGTTTGACGTTAAAGACGGAAACCCGAATGGTGACCCTGATGCTGGTAATGCGCCACGTATTGATCCAGAAACAGGGCATGGTTTGGTCACCGATGTCTGTCTTAAAAGGAAGGTAAGAAACTATATGGCAATGTTGAAAAGTGATAAGCCTCCATATTCAATTTATGTTAAAGAGAAAGCTGTTCTAAACCAGTTAAATGAGCTGGCCTATAAGGCCTGTGATATTAAATCTGAAAAGAAAAAACTACCAAGAGAGAAAGATCAGGCTGCACAGGTTACTCAATGGATGTGCCAGAACTTTTTTGATATTCGAACATTTGGAGCTGTGATGACGACGGAAGTAAATGCCGGGGCTGTGTATGGCCCGATACAGCTGAAGTTTTCCAGATCGGTAGATCCTGTCTTCTCTATAGACCACAGTATCACTCGAGTGGCTGTTACCAATGAGAAGGATATGGAGAAGGAGCGAACAATGGGGCGTAAGTATACAATCCCTTATGGTCTCTACCGCTGCCATGGCTATATCAATGCCTTTAATGCAGAAAAGACGCTCTTTTCGGAAGACGATCTTGAGCTGTTTTTTTCATGCCTGGAAAACATGTTTGAGCTTGACCACTCTGCCAGTAGAGGGGAAATGTCCGTTTGTGGTCTCTATATTTTTAAGCACCAAAGCAAACTTGGAAATGCTCCATCCAAAAAACTATTTGAAGCCATTCGAGTAAATAGGATCGACCCAAATGTTCCACCGCGTGAATTTTCTGATTATTCTGTGGTGATAAATAGAGAAAAGATACCCGGAGCAGTTGAACTAATTGATCGGTTGCCCGCATAAGTTGCTAACCTCTGGTTATCGATCTTCTTTTGTGTTGTTGGCGGTTTCATATTTATCCCAGAATCAACAGGTTACGCTGTTTTTATATTGCCAATAGGTGGCCCTGAAATGTGTTAGGTAGGAGGTTAGTGAAGATCACCTTTTAAGTTGTTTCCTGCTGTGGCTCTGGGGGTAGGCCGTTCCCGCTCATGTAGGCGGGTGAATTGAAACAGTTCTATTCCTCGCAATATTTCGGAGTTAGTTGGTTCCCGCTCATACGGGCGGGAAAATTAGCAACATTTCCGGGATATGGATTTTTCTATCGTTATCTAAAAACTCATTCAGCCACATCCTTGATTTTCCATCTGCGTATTGGTGACGAATAGCTAACTGGGAAAGTCCATGACTGGTGAGTTGATCATGAAGATGAAATTGCTGTATAGCTATTTCATTCTCAAGGCTGTTACCTAATCTTTTTGAGAGAAACTGTTCCCTTATCTTCTGCTTCAGTGATTGAAATGTCAGATCTGCAGTGACTGGTATATTCAGCCGCTGGTAAATCTGTTTTTCAATTAGCAGCGTCTTTGGATTTCTGTTGTATGAAGCGTTGATGGGAGGCAATTGAAAACATTCCTCCCCTGTTGATATGAAGCCTACTTTTACTAAGCGGCATTTATGTTCATAACAGGTAAATGCAAACTTACAGCAGTGGCTGCGGTGCCAGTAAGGAACACCAAATTGCTGAATATCAGCATAGATACAAGTCGGGCAGTACTGTAAATAATACAGTCCTACACTCTCTGTATGGAAGCACTGCTCCAAGAGCTGCTTGATGGATAACGGGCTCTTTCCAGCCCACTTCACTAATAGTTTTCGATGCTTTAGTGGTAGTGTGAAAGCGTACAAGCGGTAGAGGGTTGTTTCTGTAATACTTTTGGGCAAAGACCAGAAAGGTTTTAGGTATTGTTCCCAGAATTTATAAAACTCAGAACCAATCATCTCCAGATCAGAGGCGTGCTCCATTGGGTTGAAGATACGCTTGAGCTTTAAGCGGTGAGTGAATCCGGCATCAATAAGATAGGCTCTGCATACCATACTGTAGAGAGATTCATCCGGTAGAGGGGGGGGAGAAAGAGTTAGCATTTTAGCATTTGATCTCTTGAACCAGCTCAGAGCGGAAGATCTCTCAGGTTGTTATTCCTCAGTGATAGCTTGGAGTGAGCCATCATGAGTATCAGCATAGAACTAAATATCTACTTTTATGACTATGTTATCTGATTAAGTCAAAAGTTGCTTTTGGTTGTTGACTCAGAGGCGGTTACAAAGGCTATTTCAACCATAAGCTTTCTTTGCTTGTAAACCCGATATTGTGAACTATACTGCTCCTTGTATCGCATAATGGGTAAGATAGTTCTCATGGCGTCTTGTTATTATTCAAAAAGAAATAAAATGTATTTGGAGCATTTTTCGAACTTACTTCAAAACGAGCGGAAGACTAGAAATTTTACTATTGAGGATCTTGGTTCTAGGTGCGGGGTAAGTAGAAAAACTATCGCTAAGGCACTGTGTGGTGACCCTACGGTTAAAATTGGTATCTATTTTGAAATAGCAGTTGTTCTTAATGTTCCTTTATTTGAACAAGAGATAAATCGATTTGAGGAGCTAGCAAGAACAACAAAGAAATATGGGCAGCTGCTACCAATGCGAGTGCGTTCCGCGCGAATTAAAATGGATGATGATTTTTAAATTATTAATAATATGGTTTAGTTTTGAAAAGTTTACTACCACTATGGCTTATTTATGAAAGCAGAAAATATGGGAAAGCTCCTGCAGCTGGCTAGAGAACGAAGTGGCTTATCTCAGACTGAAGCCGGTGAACTTGCAGGCTTTGATCAACCAGTGGTAAAAAAAATTGAAAGTGGTCAATACAGTGGTTCTATAGAGGATTATGAAATTTATGTGGGCAAGATGGGTTTCCGTCTCTCCATTGAACCTTTCCCCTGGCGCCGCCCAATATTTGAAGAACTCAGGTATATCTTTAATGAAGATGATTAAATTCCATCATTGCTAGGGTACTATTATTCTTTGAAAAACACTTGGAACGAGGCATTAAAAAAGGGTGAAATACGACAAGCAAGTTTTCATGATTTCTCTAAGGTATTCGAATGGGAGGGAAAGCCGTAGTTTGAGAGTGCTGGATATCAGTTTAGAACTGAACATCAATCAATGGTATTTTTTAGGGGCTTTCTCAGGTTGGCAGATCATATCTGAGCCTCCTGCCGGATTTTCAGATACAGATATTCAAGGTCGTTATAGCCACAAGCCTTGTAGACAATACGTTTGATCACACCGTTAAAGGCCTCAATTTTTGCACTGGTTATTCGGTGCTGACAGTATGACAGGAGTCCTTCTCTGGCCCGATCCAACCCTTTGGCAAACCGCCTGAGTTCGCCAATGCCTGTTTCTGTGGCCAGCTCGATCCACCTGTCGAGAAACTTACTGGCACAACCTTTGTAAGTGTACGTCCAGAGCTGCTTGAGCATATCCTTCAGGGTGTAGGCTTGGTACAGGTCTTCGTTCATAGCCAACAGTTCTTTCAGACAGCTTTCTCCCTTGGGGGTGAGGTTCTCAGGGTTCCTGAACAAATTGAAGCGCTGCCCCTTGATGAAAGGCTTATCATCAACTTCAGCCTGCCTCCATTCCCGACGACGGATTTTATCTATGACATCGTTGTAATTGGCAATAATGTGAAACTTGTCGTAAACGATATCGGCGTCAGGAAGGTGCTCCCTGACCGACGCTTTGTAGCTACCACCACGGTCTATACCCACACATTCAATGCGAGACTTTTGTTCCGGAGTTAAGCGGCTGAGGAATTGGTCCAGGGTGGCTTTTCGCTTGCCTTCACCAAGGAACAGGGTTTCGCCCGTATCAGCATTCAGAACAACAGTCAGGTAATGGTGTCCTTTACCAATGGATTTCTCATCAATCAACAGGGCTCGTATGTTATCCAGGTCAGGGGCTGGCAGAGTTTTCATCAATATCTCTTTATCCCAGCGCCTGGCCGTATGATGCGAGATAGAGATGAATTCAGGAATCTTGTTGCAGGGCATATAGCGGCAGAGATGACTGACATGTTGCTTCAGCCGTTCAGTAGCCTGCGCTTTGGGAGCCAACCCGGGAGGCGTGACTGTTTCAATGTGCCCACAGTGGGAACACCGTCCCTGGTAAACAGTGAAGCATAATTGCACATCCAGAGTACCCAGCGGCAAGTCCAGCACGGTACGCTCATTCTCACGGATTTTACCCATTGGGTTCTGACACTGACTGCATCTGAACTGCTGTATGCGACCATCCCTGCGCAGGGAAACTGTAGCCACAGATTCATCCCAATTAATATCAATGTGGTCGATTACCCAGCCGGGAAATGAGAACATAGGACGCAGTGAGGGCGTTGTAGACATGCCTGATCCTTCAGAAATGTTGATCCGTTCAAATCAACCTTTGCCTGAAGGCTATTTCTGTTTCAACCCCTCACTTTCATCTGCCAACCTGAGAAAGCCCCATTTTTTATCGAAAATATTGGGTTACCTCTATAGGGATGCTGGTCAGTGTTAACCTTCTGGTTCGAGGAAGGTTTGGCTGTTGTACCGTAAAGAATGAGGTACTCAGCACAGATTTTGTGTTTCGCAAGAGTAACCATCCTTTGAGTTTCTCCCTTTTGTAGTCAATATCTTTCTTCTGAAGCAGAGAAGCCTGCTCAAGTACTTTATCAGTTACTGGTGGGTAAGCAGCGGCTATTTTTAGAAGACGCCTTGCAGAATAAATGCTAAAGATCATTGGATCATTTTTGTACAGTGTATGTAGCTTTCTAAGCTGGAAATCTTCATGAGATTCGGCAAATCGACTTACCTGGTACCAGAAAGCAGGCATAGTTGATCTGATATGACGCTGAACATTGCGTACCTCCAACACCTTGAGAATATAAGTTATAGAAACTCTTTGTTGAAGAGGTGGGCTGGCAAGTGTCTTCTGTGCGAATTGGCGGAGGTTGTGAATAGCCCGAGCTTGCTTGCTCCTCCAGTGATCTTTCTGGTGTTTATATCGCTGTGCTTGGGCTTCTTTCGGTGTTTTGGGCGTTGGTAGCTTCTGTTCTAGCCAGTCAGTATCATGTTTTCTTAGCCAGCAGAATGCCTTTGGGTTCAGGGCACAAAGCTCTTTTCTTACCAATCCTTGGTTGGAGTTTATGATTTCAAGAGCAGCCTGTCTGTACCGAGGCTGGTAATTTGATCTCTTAGCTTCTCGAAGCTTTTTTCTGAGCGCTCTAATCTCCGGGTGTTCATTAAGGAGATTGTCGATGCCGCTCTCTGAAAGGCCAAATTGAATTCCGACTTTCTTCATTGATAACCCGGTTTTAAGGAGCTCTATAGCTTTCTTCTTACTTTCGACAGTCAATTTTCTGGGTTTGGTTTGGGAAGAAACCTGATTAATGGCGGCAAGTTTTCTGACTGTGTAATAGGATACTCCTGTTAGTTGTGATGCTTTGCTAAGTGATACCCCTTGTGTAAGAAGTGCTATGGCTTTTTCCTTGTCGGCTTCTGTCGATGTAGGGGTAATCCTGTTGTATGTCATCGCTGTTCGGTTTGGAAAAACCTTGAGTTCGTCGAGGAAGCCTGAAAGCAAAATATGTTTAACAGGGTGGGTTCTTTTGGTTGGTGATCTCAATATGTCTCGTACGAAGTTATGCTGCTTTCCATCGCATCTAAGGTGTTGATAATCTTTATGGTGAAGGAGGCTCCCCCAGAACCGTCGAATATCAGAGAGTAGCTTTTCTGCTCTGATCGAACCAGTCTTCGTTGTATAGCCGTATGCGGAAAGCTTATCCCTATAAAGGTCAGTATATTCTTCAGGTGAGTACCCTTCATGGGAAGAGAAAGTGAAATAAGCAGAGAGTTGGGCAAAAAAAGTCTCTTTACTCGAAGCTTGCTCTATAGATATACCCCGTAGATCGGGGGTGGTGAGGTGCTTGGCTTTTGTGGGGAATCTAGCCAGCTTACACCCGTGAAGGTGGCAGGCTCTTACACAAGGCAAGCTGTGATGGACGTGCCAATAAGCTGTTCCATACTCTCTAACATCTTGCTCCGCGCAGAGAGGACATAACGCATGGTAATTTGGGATGCCTAATCGACTGGTGACAGAACCAGTAAGGCTTTCCAGAGCAACATGTTTTTCATCACGCATTGCACTATACAAAGAATTGGCCTGAGCTTCTGTCATAAAGCGTGAAAAATAAGGATATGTGGTGTGATCACATATCAGCTGTCTAATATTTATTCCAAGCAAGCTTGCAAGGCGGTCAAGGCGGTAGGTCACGCTTCCGCAGGTTTGGGTATAACTGCAACCTATAATTGATTGATAAAAGCTTTCATTTCTCTTATGTATGACAAGAAGTTTGGTTCTGGCCATGAAGCTGGGGATTGTTTCGTGGGAGAGTAGCTGCATATTCAGCCCAGAAGCTCTCTAATAGATTTACAAAAAAAACCATTTGGTTTCAAGCGATTGTAGCAATTCTGCGCTGATTCGCCTTTTCGTTTCTTTTGTTGCAATTTGTTTGGTGCTATGGATAGCTTCACCTCTGCGTCCTGCTGTGGCGTAGAATCTGCCATCTGGCTAGTTATTTCGTGTGATTCTGCTGGTTGTTGTCGCATTTTTTTAATGCGTTCAGCAAGGGGCATAAGCTCATTGTAAGCTGCGTAGTCTTTCTCTTCTAAAGCTTGGAGTGCTGGATGCAATAATTTAAATTCTTCTTTATATACTTGGTAGATAATATCTGAGTTAATTGTTTCTAACCCCTGTTCAATGGCATAAACATTGGCATGTTTCAATAGGGTTGTTGTGCAAACAGTAATACCCTGAGTACAGAAATATATTGCGTCAATAATATTTTTCGCTTTTATTTCATTATAGCTATCATTCTTGCTATCTTTTTTCTTGAATATTTGCGTAGGGTTTCGTACCCATTGTACATCCCAGAGCTTCTCTACAAGCTTTAGCCAATATGAATCACTTTCTTCTGGCTGCATGAGATCTACAACTCCATCTTTTGACATTCTTCGGGCGACACTGAAATTGCCATCATAAATATCAAAACAATCATAAGTTCCAATGAATACAAGTGAGACAAAAGCTTCACTTGCTATGCTTTCAAAAAACTGCATTGCTGATTTTGCACCACCTGATTTTGCAATGGACAAGTTTTGTAATTCATCGATTACAATTAAACCAATATGGTGGTTCATGCATACTTTCTTTAGGTTATTTTCAAGGTTGTGGATGTTTAGGTTGCTGTTACTATTCTCTTTTTCGTAGTTTGTGGATTGTGTTGCTTCATCAACAGCTTTAAAAAAGTTTAATAATAGTGCTCTTCGAGAAGCGTCACTTGGGCAGTTGAATTTTACATATAGCAGCTGTTTAAAATCTAATCTAGTTCCGTTGTACTCAGTATGCTGAATGATTTGTGAAAAAAGTGACTTGAGGATTGACTCAATCATGTAGGTTTTTCCCATGCCGCTCAAGCCGGTTATGAAAATGCTATCTGCAGTTGTCTTTTTAAGAGCTTCTGGATAATTAATTTTTCCTTCACTGGCAATGCTGTACTTTATTTGGCTCGTTAGTGCCTTAAGAGGGTTTCTATGTTTATATGCGTTAAGAAAAAGCTTGTATATTTTTTTGTATGTTCTGTAATAACTCCCGTTAGGAATAACGCAATGATCAATCCTCTCAGTATAAAGATCCCTCTCAAGATCGCCATGAAGCCTTTCATCTACGTCAAACTGTGGTTTAGTTATGATTTTAATTATGAAATCCTGTAAATTAAGATACTTAGGTAAAGCTTCTATTAGCGGATTGCCCTTGAAGTCAGGGATGTTCCATGTTTTATACATAAGCATCGCTTCCTCTAAAAAAGTTCGTCAATAATATCTAGAACATCCTGGTCTAGCTTTTTGTGAATATCTTCTTGATGTGGTTGTTCAACGCGACTTTCAGTAGTTTGATTTGAGCTTGCTGAAAAGGCTCTGCTAGCATCTGCTTTTCTTTCATGCTTCTTCTCGCTAGCCCGGTTCTTTCTCACATTTTTGGGTTTATGCTTGGATTTCTTTTTTTCCTCTTTCGCTTTGGTAATAATGTCTTCATTGGTTTCTCTTGATTTTGCTTCAGCCCTTTTTCTTGTTTTATTTGCATGGCGGATGGTTCTATTTGATCTTTCAACTTGGTCTAAATATTCATCGAGACGTAAATTTTTGAATGCCTCAACTGTGTCATTTAAAGGACATAGCTCAAGTTTTTTGGTTTCTGGTTCTATTATCCAAATATAATTTGTTGTTGATTTAGTGTATCTGATATCGACCTTAAATCTTTTTCCAGACATCCTGGCTTTTGATTGCCATCCATTCTTAATAGCTATTTCTGAAGTATACCTTAAACCATTAAAGTATATGCCATCACCTCTGATAGTAGCTTTTTCAGATGGAAGCAAGCCAAGATATAATTCATTATCTTCGATAGTATTGATACAGCCTATGCCAAACTCCATACCCCAGTTCCATAAGTTTAAAGGAGTAGGAATAATGTCGTCTTTTATTCTTTCAATGTTGCTAACAACTTCTTTTGTTTTGTATTTATTATGATCAATAATACCGTTGATAATGATTGCTGTTAGTTCTCTGATTGTTAATAGTCCATCCCATTCAGGTTTCCTTTCTCCTCTGTTACGCTTTATTTTGACACTATTTCCCGGCAAGTGCTCAATAGTACGTTTATTTAGAGTGTTGAAATTTTGCTCCACAAGACCTTTAAGATCTCCTCTATATGGACCTGCAAAACCCATACTTTTGACACCGATGTTGTCTAGTAAAGCTTCCGCATTTTTACTGATCATTTCTCCTCTGTCAGCGAAGATTTCTATACAAACATGATGACATGGCCAGTCATTTTCAGTGATTTCTACGCCAAACTCGGCACAGAAATCAACCTTATTCCTGAAGGTATTGTAGAGTGCAGCTCGAGCTCCGTCCCATGAAGGACCTTCAAGTCCTACGTAAAGCCCAACAATGCAGCGTGAATATACATCGGTTACTAAATAAATTACGGGTCGCCCTATAGATGTTGTACGAGTTCTATCAAAAGCACTAACCAGGTAAATATCTCCTATGGTTGCATCTATTTCATACTTTTCACCTGGACCACGAACATGGTAATCGGAAGTTGAAGTCAGAGGCCTGTAATTTGCCTCATGCTTAGATCTGCCTTCTCGTTTTTTACTTGTTTTTACGGGGTCAAGATATTTTCTTGCCCAGTATTTAAATTGATGAATTGTAGGTTTTTTGTCATCATCGAAATGTACTATTTCATATTTTTGTTTTTCACTGTTCCATTCTTGTGTTGAGTAAAAATCATCGCACATCTTATCGTATGCATATTCATATGCTTTTTTGTCTTTGTTTTTATAATACTTTTCTAGTGCAGCTTTTATATTTTCAAAGGCTTCAGATTTGTCCGAAACAGGGATGCCAATACTCATACCGTCAGTTTTGGCTCCAACTTTTGTTCTTTTTGTCGAAGATTTGCCGATGTTATTATATTTTGGAAGCAGAGCGTTTTTTCTTCGGCCTCCTTGTAGGTAGGTGTATGTAAATTTGTAAATGCTATCCCTGGAACATTTTTTTTCTTGAGCAATTTTTTTTACAACAGGGTTTGTATTGCTAGCGTTTAGAAAGTTTTCTAATGTGTAGTCATCTTTGATGATTGAGTTGATTATTGATAGCCTTTCATCTCTTTTTTTTACCCACTTTGGGTCAAGTTCAGAGTCATCAAGCATTGAGTAATAGCAATAAGTCACTGGAGAAACCTGTAAGTATTTCTCTAATATATTGTTTTCTATATCTTTTATATCAATGCCGATTGGCTTTCTTGGTTTTCCTTCAGCATTGATTAGATAAATAGTATTAAGAATTGGTTTTACTAAAACTATTATATATTTGTCATCTATAACTGATTTTTTATCTATGGGTACTAACATATTTCCTGGTGAAAGATTCATGAATTTTCTCCAGCTTCATAGATGTTCTTATGCGTAAGAACTGAACTGAATTTTGCTTGTTAGCTCTATTTTCTCTGATGTATCGCACTTTAGTTTTTGATTCCACATGCAGTGGCGATAAAGGCGTACTGAAGTTTCGTAGTCTGCGTTTATAGCTTTTGCTGTGACTTTAAGATGATGTGAGAGAGAGGACTCTTTAACTGTTTTTAATTTGTCTAAAAATGCTGACTTCCAAATACCCAAGATTTCTTGCAGTGACTCATTTATTTCCGCATCTTGTATAAACCATTGTAAATTGTAAATCATTTTCCTATTAATGCATTTTTCTGTAATACACTTTAGTTCTACACCATTTTTAGCATGTGTTAATTTTTCAAGCTCCATTTTATGTAAAGTGCGTTTTGTAGTCTTTTTGTTTAAATCCAGTGCAGACTTGTATTTTGCTGTAATGGCTTTTCTTTGGGTCTTGTTAGAATCTACTCTTTGGTCAAATACAAAATCGGTTGTAAGCACTATCGGGGTATTTGATTGTGGGTAGACTGGATGTCTTATTCCCATTTCGTTCGCGATTTCTATAGAGTCTCCACGAGGTAGTAAAGGGTATTGCTCGTAGATTGCCGTTACTCTAGGGTCGTACTCAAGCATCAAGTAGATGTAATACTCAAGGTCTGACAGGAAGTGATGGGTATGACTTGTTTTTAGTCCTTTGACTTTTCTAGATCTCCCAATAGAAGGGACTTCCCGAACCTCAAGCCAAGGGACGTAAATCCCTTCCTTTTGCAGCTTTAGCCATTTTTTTATCCATCTCTCAACATCTTTTTCTGTAACTTTACTTCTTTTAGTTTGCATATGTGCTTCTACCCACAGCCATCAGCTTTAAATGATTGTGAGCAAAAGTAGTACAGATTTTGGGTATGTCTAGGATTTAATTTACGTGTCGATATTTTTGCTTATCTGTCGACTTTTTTAATGCGATTTTACAAACATTCTTTATACAACAGAACCAAGCTGGAAGATCGGCAGGTACATGGCCACGATCAATCCGCCCACCAGAGTACCCAGAACAACCATAATCATTGGCTCCATGAGGGATGTCAGGCTATCCACCATATTATCGACTTCATCCTCATAGAAGTTGGCTACCTTTCCCAACATTTCATCCAGGGTACCTGACTCCTCTCCAATCGCTACCATTTGCACGGCCATGGCCGGAAATACTCCGGTACTGCGCATGGAAAACTGTAGCTGTTGACCGGAGGAGATATCTTCCCTGATAGTGTTGACGGCGTCTCTGTAGATAACGTTGCCGGTCGCACCGGAAACGGATTCAAGGGCATCAACCAGTGGTACACCGGCGGCGAAAGTTGTGGAAAGTGTCCGGGCAAAGCGGGCAATGGAAGATTTATCGATAATGGCGCCGATGATGGGTACTTTTAGCAAATTGCGCTCGATTTTGTCCCGAAATTTATGGGATTTTTCCATCAGCTTCTTCGCCCCGATGACTCCACCAATAATGGTGGCAAGAATAATAAACCACCACTCTTGTACAGCGTCGGACAGTTTGATAACAAACTGGGTAAATGCCGGGAGTTCAGCGCCAAAGCCCGCGAAGACATCTTCGAATTGTGGAACTACCTTTACAAGAAGAATACCCGTCACAATAACAGCAACTGCTGTAACAGCAATTGGATAATTCATGGCCTTTTTGATCTTGGCCTTCAGTGCCTCGGTCTTCTCTTTATAGGTGGCGATTCTGTCAAGCAGGGCTTCAAGGGCTCCAGACTGCTCGCCTGAGTGGATCAGGTTGCAGTAAAGCTCATCAAAGTGCTGTGGGTGCTTACGCAGGGACTGGGCAAAGCTGGTGCCGCCGGCCACGTCGTTCTTGATATGGACAATCAGCTCCTGCATGGTAGGGTTTTCTGTGCCGTCTGCAGTGATTTCAAAGGCCTGAATCAGCGGTACGCCAGCCTTGGTCATAGTGGCCAGTTGGCGGGTGAAAAGGGCAATATCCATCGGCTTGATTTTCTTCTTTTTGCCGATGCCACCACCTTTCTTGCGAACCTTGGTGGGGTTGACACCCTGCTTTCTCAGCTCTGCCTTGGCAAGGGCTATCGTAGAGCTGGTGATTTCCCCCTGGGTTACGCGGCCAGTCTTGTCTTTGCCTTCCCAGGCAAATACGTAAGTTTTATCAGCTTTATTTGCCATTATGGGGGAACAGTCCTTGTTGCTCGCCAAAGGCTCTGAATTAATAGAGCACTCTAGGATTATAGAACCTGTTAAGCCCCCAAGAGGGATAAATAGCTAGATCAAGGGTTTGTCAGCCTGAGAGCTGGCTTACTCGCTGGCATCTACCGCAAAACGGACCCGATCTTTCAGGCGCATAAGAGTCAGCTGTCCACCCCAGACGCAGCCGGTATCCAGTGCCTCGTAGCCGGGTTTGAAAACCTTGCCATTAAGAGCTGCCCAGTGACCAAAAATAATGGTATGACCATCTGTTCTGGCATGTTTATGCAGGAACCAGGGGGCATAACCCCGGGGAGGAACATCCCCCTTACACTTCAGCTCCAGTACGCCTTTCGCGTTGCAAAACCGCATACGGGTGAAGTAGTTGGCGATCATTCGCAGGCGGTCATTGCCCTCCAGGCCCTTGGACCAATAGTTGGGCTCGTCACCATACATATTGTGAAAAAAGTGGCTGCTGTCCGGGCCCTGGATGACGGCTTCCAGCTCGGCAGCCCGTTTCAGAATCTTTTTCTCATCCCAAATAGGCGGTACTCCGGCATGAACCATCATGCAGCGCTTCTTGTTGCTGACATGGACAAAGGGCAGGTGTTGCAGCCAGTGGAGCAGCTCTTCCCGGTCTTTGGCACGGAGAATATCGACAACAGTATCGCTGCGTTTGGGAGAACGGGCACCTGCTGCTATAGCCAGAAGGTGCATATCATGGTTGCCAAGCACAGCCTTGCAGTGCTTGCCCAGACTTTTGAGGTAACGCAGGGTTGGCAGGGACTCAGGGCCTCGATTCACCAGGTCACCAGCGACCCACAGTTTGTCTTTCTGCTCATCAAATTCGACAGAATCAAGAAGTCTGCGTAAAGAGCTATAACAGCCCTGAATGTCGCCAACAGCGTAAGTTGTCATTCAATATTCGGTTTTCGATCAGTTGACAGCGCCCGGTACCCGGAGACTGAACAGGGGAATTGTGGCATCAAAGCGCCGGCCATCATCGGTTTCCATCTGGTAACTTCCTTCCATACATCCTACTGGTGTCGCCAGCAGGCAACCACTGCTGTAAGCATAACTTTCCCCTGAAGGAATATGTGGTTGCTGGCCAATGACACCGTCTCCCTGAACTTCCTGCTGGTGCTTGTTACCGTCGGTTATATACCAGTGCCGGGAGAGTAGCCTGATACCACAGTCACTCCGGTTACGGATGGTAATGTGGTATGCAAAGGCGTAATTCTCCTTGTCAGGATCTGAGTGGCTCGGAAGGTACTCCGTTCTGACCTGTACCTCAACCCGGCTCTGGTTACCCACAATAAGGACCCGTATAAAAAATTACTGACTATCTGTCTGCTAGATAATCAGCAATTTTAACAAAGGACTCAAGGGAAATACGTTCCGGGCGCAGAGATGGATTGATATCCAGCTGTTCAATTTCATCTCCGCTGATCATACCTTTCAGGCAGTTGCGCAGGGTTTTGCGGCGCATGGCAAAAGCGGCTTTAACAACTCTGTCCAGGATCTGCTTGTCCTTGCAGGGGCAGGGAAGTGTTTTGTAGGGAGTCAGGCGTACGATCGCAGAGTCAACCTTTGGAGGTGGGTTAAATGCCCCGGGGCCGACAGGAAACAGATAGTGAACCTTGCAGAAATACTGCACCATAACGCCGAGTCGGCCGTAATGCTTGTCACCGGGTTGAGCGGCCAGGCGCTCCACCACTTCCTTCTGCAGCATGAAGTGCATGTCCTGAACAATATCGGCGTAGCTGAGCAGGTGAAAGATCAGGGGCGTGGAGATGTTGTAAGGCAGGTTGCCCACGATGCGCAGCTGCTCTTCTCCCTGTCTGAGAGCTGCGAAGTCAAAGTTCAGGGCATCCGCTTCATGGATGGAGAAGTTTTCATTCAAGCCAAACTGCAATTTCAGCCAGGGAATCAGATCCCGGTCCAGCTCAACGACATCCAGTCTGTCGGCACCAGCCTGCAGCTGGTTGGTCAGAGCCCCCTGACCTGGGCCTATTTCTACCAGGTGTTCATTTTCCTTTGGTGAGATAGAACGGATAATTCGGCTGATAATGGCCGGGTCATGCAGGAAGTTCTGGCCAAAGCGTTTGCGGGCCTTGTGGGGGATAAGCTGAGCGTCGTCTGTGGTTGTATTCATGAATGAGAGTTCGGTGTTCACAAAACAGTACAGGTTTATATCTACACCTGTACTGAAAAAAATTTACGCGGAGCGAATCATATCGAGAGCGTAATCAAGAGCGGTATTCAGGCTGCCGGCGTGGGCCAGCCCTGTACCAGCCAGTTCCAAGGCAGTACCATGGTCAACTGAGGTGCGGATTATAGGCAACCCGAGCGTGATATTCACGGCTTCACCAAAGCCTTTGTATTTCAGGACTGGCAATCCCTGATCATGGTACATGGCCAAAATGGCATCGGCCTGCTCCAGTTTGCCAGGGTTGAAAATAGTATCTGCCGGAAGGGGGCCTGCAAAATCCATGTTGTGTTTGCGCAGTTTCTCCAGAGCTGGAGTGATCACTTCAATCTCCTCCCTGCCCAGGTGACCGTCTTCTCCGGCGTGGGGGTTCAGGCCGCAAACCAGAATTCTGGGTGATGTCAGGCCGAACTTGTTAACCAGATCCTTATGCAGGATGGTGCAGACTTCATCCAGCAGCTGTTCCGTAATTGCTTCAGGGATTTTGCTCAGGGGCAGATGGGTGGTCGCCAGGGCAACCCGCAGGCCTTCAGTAGCCAGCATCATGACAACCCGGTGGGTATCAGTCAGTTCTGCCAGCAGCTCGGTATGGCCTGAGAAGGGAATCCCGGCGTCATTGATAATCCCTTTGTGAACCGGCGCTGTGATCATGGCATCAAACAGCCTGGCCTGGCAGCCTGCAACAGCCTGCTTCAGTATTTCAACCACGTAGGGAGCATTACGGCTGTCCAGCTGGCCGGCAACAGTCTGCTCACACAGTGCGACCGGCTGGACAAGAATCTCTCCGGGGCGATTGGGTGCACAGGGAGCATCTGGATCAAACTGGCGGATAGTTATATCGAGACCAAGCTGTTTAGCACGGCTTTTCAGCAGGGCTGGATCGGCCAGGGTGACAATCTGTGCTGCCCGGGGGCGAATGGATTGCATCAGGCAAAGATCCGGCCCTATTCCGGCTGGTTCACCAGACGTGATAGCCAGTCTTGGCAGTGGACGATGGGGCATGAAGTAACCTCTTTACCAACACAGCCGCTATCATCTGGGCAGATAATAGCGGCTGTACTCATTATCTTCTTGGCTCCCTCATGGCAGTTATGATCTTATTTGTTGTTTTTGGCCGGGAGTGTTTGACTGTGCGAGATTTTGAGGGATTGATAATGAAAATGCCACACCCGGCGTAAAATTTAATCTCTGAGGGTCTAATTCCCCGCAGCTTGCTGCGCTTCCACGACGAAGTCGTGGTAAAAGATAAGACCCAAGAACAATACCCCGCTTTCGCGTAGCGAAAGTTCGAGCGAAGCGAGAAGGGCTTGCCCCGGGGTTATTTATTGCGCTCATTTCTTTTTCTTTTTCTTTGTCTTTTTTTCTGCAGCTTGATCTTCCATTTTGGTGGTGCCTGAGGTTGCTTTAGTCACCCTACAGGGAGAAGTGGAAGTAGGATCGACATCCAGCAGGAACTCTTTCGGAACTTTGTCCCTTATCGCCTGGGTGTCCTCAGACTTCATATTGGCGGTCATCAGCCATACACCGCAAAAATTGGCATTTCGGGTATAGCCAGGAATGCCCAGCGGCATAATAGTGAGTTGACCGCTTTCTACAAGGGGTTTGAGTGTAGGAGCGATTTCGCCCACATAACGGGGTGGGCTGATTTCCTGGTAAGATTCCGCACCACTGACCAACATGCACATGGGGATTTTGAGATGAATAACATTTTCCAGGGAATCTACCTCAGGCTGAGCCATCAGATAAATGGGATCTCCTTTTAATGCTGTGACAACCTGTTTTGCTGACGCTTTTCTTACTTTGGATTCTGCCCATGATTGCGTTGGGGGCTTTATGTCTGTTGCGTCACTCATTACAACTCCCGTCTCTCTCAAAGCGGCCGTAAGCATGCCCCTTCCTGCGTAGATCTCAATAGGCGGGCGATCAAATGCATAAAGCAATTTTTTGAGATTGTCGGCGTAGGTGAGGCTGATTTCTTCAAAGAGACCAAGAGCGTCAGTCTTCCATTCTGTTGCCATAATAATAAAAATAGTGAAATACTTGTCTCCAGAGAGCCTTCCGCCGGAAATTTCATTAACCTTGCAGGCTTTTAGTAACTCAACCATTGACAAGTGATTTTGCAGGAGTTGCTGCTGGTAATGGGCATGAAGTTGCAGCAGGTAGGTTTTTAGGGCCTTAACTCCCTCCCTGTTGGTGTGTTCTACAAAGTTTTCAAGCCAGTAAATATACTGGGCACCGGCTATCAGAAAACTTGCAGAATTATATTTTGTTTGGTCGCATCTATTATCCAATATAAGGCATTCCATTATCTGCCTAATCTCGTGTTCCAGCCTCTTACTCTGACTGTCTATCAGTGAAGCCATGTCTTCCAGACCTTCAGGCACAGAGGGGGCGCCAGGTGGATTTTTGCTTAAAACCTGAACGCCCACAACCCCGAGCTCACTATGTGTTGTCCCCATCAGGAATTGAGTTTGATGGGCTGCTATGTTGAGTTGGCCCTGAACATTTTCTGTCAGTTTTTCCACTTCATGTTCAGAGAGGGGGCGTCGTGCCGCTACCTTCAAGCTATACGATGGAGTTTGGTTTAGAGGGATTATATATCGATAATGGCTTTCACCTGAAAGCGAGCTGGAGGCACCGGATATCTCGGGTATCACAGGTGTAGCTGTAGCTTGTGCCTGGTTGTTGTTGCCACTTCTGCCGGCTGGATTCATGGTGTTTCCTCTCCAAAATGTTTGTGGTTTCAATAGACCTGATTTCAGGAGAGGGGTTTCGTATGCAGGGAGGTATATCAGAGGAACTGTCTGGCCTGTTATTCAGCCAGACAGCTATTTTGCGTAGGAAGGGCCTCAGAGCTTGATTTCAACAAAGGCTTGGTCGCGAAGTTCCCGCAGCCATACCTGCAGCTCTTCTTCGTATTTACGCTGGCGCAACAGTTCGCGGATACGGGCATCCTGCATACGGGAACTAACATCTTCTTTGCGCTTGCCCTGAACTTCCAGAATATGCCAGCCATAACGGCTCTGGAATGGTTTGCTGGGCACGTTCATGGGTTCGGTCAGCATTTTATCACGGAAGGCAGACACCATGGCATTGGGATCTGCCCAGCCCAGGGAGCCACCATTGAGTGCTGAACCTGTGTCGTCAGAGTAGGCTTTGGCCAGCTCGGCAAAGTCGGCACCTTTTTCCAGACGCTGGTAAAGGTTCTCTGCCAGCTCCCGGGCATCAAGATTACTACGTACTTCGTTCGGCTTGATCAGAATGTGGCGGGCTTTTACCTGCTCCTGAAATACCTTTTCACCTCCGCGGCGATCCGCCAGCTTCAGTATGTGGAAGCCGCTGGGGCTGCGAATGGGCCGGGCGACCTGTCCCTTTTCCAGAGTGCCAACCACACCAGAAAACAGGGAGGGCAGCTGGTCAGCTTTACGCCAGCCAAGGTCACCCCCTTCAAGGGCATTCTGGCCCTGGGATTCTGAGGCTGCTGTCTGGGCAAAGTCTGCACCTTTACTGAGTTTTTCATAAATGTCTTCAGCTCTGGTGCTGGCAGCCTGGATCTGATCAGGTGAGGCACCATCAGGCAGGGATACCAGAATATGACTCAAGCGGTACTCACTTGCCAGCTGCTGCTTGCCTTCGGCAGAAGTCTTGAAGTTTTCCACTTCCCGGTCTGTGACCTGAATCTGTTCCAGTACCTTGCGCTGGCGCACACGGTTGATCAGCATCTCCCGGCGAATCTGCTCCCGGACTTCGGTGTACGGTATACCATCTTCCTGCAGAACCTTGCGGAATTGCTCCAGAGTCATGCCGTTGTTACGGGCAATGTTCTGGATAGCAGCATTGAGGGAGTTGTCGTCAATGCGGGCACCGGCACGGTCGGCAATTTGAAGCTGCAGATTTTCAACAATCAGCCTCTCCAGAACCTGCTGTTTGAGCACCTCCTCGGGAGGCAGGTTGCTGGTACGCTGCCTAAGCTGGGTGCGTACAGACTGGAGGCGGGTGTTCAGTTCGCTTTCCATAATGACATCGTTATCGACAATGGCGACAACCCGATCCAGGGGAACAACCTTGGCGCTGACGGGAGCTACCCCGATAATTGGCATGACAGCCAGTGAGGCAAGGGCCGCAAACAGCCATGAGCGGAAAATACCCTTTACTCCAAACCATGAAAGTTGCAAAGACCTTAACGGTGGTATTTTCATGGAAAAAGCTGTTCTGGAAATAAAATTTCTGATGCTTTTCATAAGCCTGTCAAATCAGTCCTTGCGGTTACTGTAACCACTTATATCCTGCAGGAACGTTTCTACGCTGCTACCTGTAATTGAACCAAGACCTTTGAGAACAAACTCGAGGAAGATGCCTTTGTCTGCCTTGGCTGTGTCAATATCTTCTGCTGGATCGATCCGGTTACGGTACATGACCCTGACCATATAGCAACAGCTGTCCCGCTCAAAACCAAGGGAGCGTTCCATATGGCGTTTGTTGGTCAGGTCGTAGGTGTAGCGGGCCAGCATGCTCCAGTCATGGGAAATGGGCCACACTGTGCTGAAATCAGCCTCTTCCAGGTTACCGTTGACGTAATGGCCGGTATTGTTGCCCAGATCATCCTTCTCTGCCCGGTCCACCTGATTGCGGTAGCGATAACGAAGATCCATTACCCTGCCCGGTTCCGGGAGGTACTGAAGACCTGTTGCATATTCCTGGTTGTAGCCTTTATTGGTGTTGTATATCCAGTCCTGGGTCAGGCGGAGATCCTGACGGATATTCCAGACCAGCTGGGAAGCCAGAGGTGAAGTGGAAGCTTCATTGGCCTCCAAAATTCTTCGCTCAGCTTCTCCCAGGTTGGTATCTGAGTTGTCTTGTCCGTTGTTGTCTTTTGTTGCACTCAGGTTAGGATCAATATAGGTCTTGCGGTCTTTAAAGTAGAAAATCTGACCGATCCCAAAACGGAAGCGTTCAAAACCGTTCTCTTCAATAAACCGGCTGGTAATACCAAGTGACAGCTGATTGGTATCACCAATGCGATCATGGCCTGAGAAACGATCATCCCGCCACAGAGTGCTGTAGTTGAATGAGTACTCGCTGGTATCGAAGTCAGGGTTCAGACTCTGGTCACTTCTGTACGGAGTGTGAACGTAGCGGGCCCGTGGTTCGAGAGTCTGGGTCAGCTTCAGGCCTCCCAGAGTCGTCGGACGGTCAAAGAGCAGTCCACCGTCCAGAGTATAGGTCGGTGCTGTAGTATCTGGTTTGGTGGTATAACTCTGGTCCAGACGGTCCAGATCATAACGTACGCTGCGTACTTTTATCCCTGGCTCAAGGAAGCTGTAGCTGTTTTCAAAGCGGTACTTGATCCCGGTTTCACCATAAAGGCGGTGACCCACGGCATTATTAATGCCGGAACCCTCTCCCCAGACTCCTTTGTGAACATCATTTTCAGGATTAACAGGCACCTGCTCTTTGTATTTCCACTCTTTATCTCTCTGGAAGTCGGTGTAATCAACTAGATAGCTGAAACCGAAACCCTGGCCGATATCCCATGCCCCCTGAAGGGAGAGATCAATATCTTTGCTGTAGGGATCGTCACTGTCCTGGGTCATATTTTCCAGGGTCTGGTGGCCGGCAGTGAATGAGTACTGGTGAGCACTGCTGCTGCCACCGGTGTAAGTGGTATAAATTTCTTTGTGCAGTGGGCTTGTGTGATCGACCTTTGTCCGGGTACCGAAATCATCAAAGTATTCCCGGTCACTGGTATCTGTGTAATTGATCCGGTAGTTCCAGTTGCCGGTGATAGCCTGCTGGTGTTTCAGGTTAATGAACCAGCGGTTGTCATCCCTGTTCAGGTTTTCATCTTTCAGTCGGTCTGGTGTGGAATAGGCTCCACCAAGTTCACCACGAGCAGATTCCGTCAGATAGCGGAACTCGCCTTCAACCAGTGCGCCTCGCTCTGTCATGATGCGCGGTGTGATGGTGGCGTCTATGTTGGGGGCGATATTCCAGTAGTAGGGCTGGGTATAATCAAAGCCCATTTCGCCGGAGGAATAAGCAATGGTTGGATACAGGAAACCAGACTTGCGTCGTTCATCAATGGGAAAGCTGACCCAGGGAGCATAGAACACCGGAACTCCCCACATATCTACGGTGGCATGGGTAGCGGTACCCTGACCGGTCAGAGGATTTAATTCAACCCTCTCACCATTCAGTTGCCAGACACAACCTTCAGGCTTGCAGGTTGTATAGGAAGCCTTGTTCATATCAATCACGCCGCTTTCACGGCGCAGGATGGTGTCAGCCTCACCCCGGATACGGCTGTCATGGAACACATACTGTGCTTTGGAGATTTCTGCACGACCGCTGTCGATATTAACATCAGCCTGCTCACCCAAGAGCAGGGTATTGGGTTCCCGAATAACTACGTTGCCGATAAACCGGGTCTGTCCGGTGTCACGGTCAACACGGGCTTCATCACTCTCTATCTGGCGATAGCCCTGGCGGACAACAACGTGACCTTTCAGGGTTGCCTGCCCGGTTTCCTGATAGCTGGACTGGTCAGCTTCAGCAAGCAAAGGCTCGTCATTGGGATCGCCTGTGAAATCTATCCCCGGGCGCAAGGGCTCCTGGTAGGCACCTTCACAAACCTGGGAGGATCTTTTGTTCTGCAGGGTTTCAGGAAGTTGGTTCAGAGGCTGCCAGTCAAGAGTTGCAAAAGCTTTCTCTACACTGGCAGACCGCATGGTCTCACCAGCAGTTGTGGCTTCCTGTGGGATTTCGGCAACCTGGCTGACAACGGGTACGGGTTGGGTCAGAACAGTTTCGGCGCTGGTGATAGGTGTGCTGTCACCAGAAATAGTCACCTGAGTATCCGGCACCTCTTTGCGGGCGGGGGTTATCGGCTCCCTGGCAGCGAAAGGAATAGAACCAGCCTGACGACTCTCTATCCGGCATAACCAGCCTTCACCATTGGCTCCAGGGTCACAGCGCCATTGTTGATTGGGTGTTAGCTGATTGGGTGCCAGCTGATCTGCTGCCAGGGGGGAGCTGGCTGCCATTACAGGCAGTATGGGCATACCTGCCAGGACGCTGGTGGTAATAACCAGAGGCAGCTTGTTTTTCAGAACAAAGATATTTTTTGCCATGGGCTGAATCCGGCCTTCCCGTCGGCGTCAGTAATTGGCTCCAGAGTGTCAGGCAACATTCCCCGGTAAGGGGTACTTCTTATGTTGCCCTTCTATGACCGGAAAAAATCCTGGCTCAAGTCGGAACCTTCCAAAAGGATTGCATGATACTTCAATATCTAGTCAGGCGACTAGGGGGCGTTCTCTATTCTGTTTAATAGAGAACGCCCCCTGAGGTCTATTGTGGTTCATCGTAGAGTTCTCTGGGAGTTTGCGCTGTTATTCTCTATTATGAAAATGCCGCTGTTTGTAGTTACTCTTTTTTTATCAGAAGTTTTTTACCAGAAAGTTTTTTAACCAGAGAGAATGGATTTGAAGCCCGAGTTAAAGGATCCCCGACTTGAAGACCTGAATGACTGGTGTGCTGAGCGACTGAATGCAGTTGTTGGCTGTCCCCTGAAAGCTGGCCTGGAAGCTGTATCCGGTGATGCCAGCTTTCGGCGATACTTCCGGGCACATACCTCTAATAAAAGCAGCTTCATTGTTGTTGATGCTCCACCAGAACATGAAGACTGTGAATCCTTTGTTGCCATAGCCAAAAGCTGGAAAGGTCAGGGAGTAAGAACCCCGGAAATTCATTCTGTTGACCTGAGTCGTGGCTATATGCTTCTGGAAGACTTTGGCGATTCCCTGCTGTACTCCGGTCTTAATGGCAAGAGTGTCCAGGGGTTATATAACTCGGCTTTTGAAGCACTGCATAAACTGCAAGGTACCTCTCTGCCAACAGGTTATAAACTGCCGCTGTTTGATGAGCAGCGCCTGCGTCGGGAGATGCAGCTGTTTCCGGACTGGTGTCTTGATAGATTGCTGAAAAAGCGGATGGCGGTTGATGAAAAACAGCTGCTGGCTGACCTGTTTGACCGTCTGGTAGCCTCTGCCCTGGAGCAGCCTCAGGTTCCGGTGCATCTGGACTATCACTCCCGCAATATTATGATGTTGCCGGATGGATTGGGACTGATTGACTTTCAGGACGCTGTACTTGGGCCGGTTACCTATGATCCGGTGTCATTACTGCGTGACTGTTATATAGACTGGTCCCAGAAGCAGGTGTACCAGTGGCTGGATCAATTCGCTGAGGATTCTCCTCACTTGAAAGATATAGATCATGAACAACTGTACCGGTGGTTTGACTGGATGGGCATGCAGCGCCATATCAAGGTGCTGGGGATTTTTGTCAGGCTCTGGCTGAGGGATGGCAAGGAAGGTTATCTGAAGGATATTCCCCGGGTTTATGCCTATCTGTGCTGGGTATGCGAACGGTATGAAGAGATGAAAGATATCTCGCAGTGGCTCAGTGAAGAGCTGACCCCCCTGCTGCATAAACAGAAGTGGTGGCAAGATTATCAGCTGAAGGCCTGAGAACAGCCAAACAACCGTAGTAAACAAAAAAGGATATTTTCGTGTCCCGAATTTCGGTGGCAATGATTCTGGCAGCAGGCAAGGGGACACGTATGCGTCCCCTGACCCTGGATACTCCCAAGCCTCTTCTTCAGGCAGCCGGTAAACCCCTGATTGTCTGGCATATTGAGCGCCTGGCCCGTGCCGGATTTAAAAGGCTTGTTATTAATCATGCCTGGCTGGGAGAAAAGCTTGAACAGGCCATAGGTGATGGTTCCAGATGGAATTTGGAAATTGTCTGGTCCCGGGAAAGTGAACCTCTGGAAACCGGGGGAGGGATTTACCAAGCCTTGCCAATCCTCGGTAAACAGCCATTTCTGCTGGTCAATGGTGATGTTTTTACTGACCTGGACTTTACCCGGATAGCCCTTCCTGACAGTAAACTTGCTCATCTCGTACTTGTTCCCAACCCGGAACATAACTCCAGGGGAGATTTCACTCTCAGGGACGGTGTGCTTTATGAGCAGGGTGATGAACTCATAACCTATTCAGGAATCAGTGTTCTGCATCCGGACCTGTTTTCAGATTGTCAGCCGGAGGTGTTTAAACTGGCTCCTCTGTTCCGTCAGGCTATTGGTAAAGGCCAGGCTTCGGGTGAGATTCACAACGGCTATTGGCTGGATGTGGGGACACCGGAGCGCCTTCATCAGTTGGAGCAGGATATTAAAACTGGGCGGATAGGTCTTTCGACAGTTTCTTAGTAATAATCAGCCGGAAATGGGAAGATAGTGCACGCTCGCTGACTCGAAACAGAGTATGATAGTGGCGGCATTGATGCGGTAAATGGTATGTGGTTCAGAACAGTACTTCTTGGTTTTCTTGGTTTTCTGATCGGTGGTCCGTTTGGAGCTATTCTGGGAGCTCTCTATGGTGCCTGGCTGGATAACCAGAGTCAGGGCCCCCGTATGGTATATGGTCGGCAGAGTGCCGAGCGCCAGCGCCAGACTCAAACGGCCTTCTTTGAAGCCTGTTTCCTGGTGATGGGAAAATTGGCCAAGGCCGATGGCCGGGTGAATGAAAGTGAGATTAAAGTGGCTGAGGCGTTGATGAATGAGATGCGCCTCAGTCCAGAGCAGCGCAAGCAGGCCATTCATTTCTTCAATCAAGGCAAGAATGGTAAGCCGGTCAGTGATACTCTCAAGCGATTTCGGGAGTATGCGGGTAACAGCAGCTTGATCCAGATGTTTCTGGAAATTCAGCTGCAGGCTGCTTATGCCGATGGCAGCATCAGCCGGTCAGAGCAGGATGTGCTTTACGAAGCGTGTCACTGGCTGGGAATTAACAACCTGGCCTTTGACCTTTTGCACAAACGGTTTCAGGCCCAGCGTAACTTTTACTCCCACTATACCGGTCAGGGTGGTTACCAGCAGAGTGGGGGCTGGCAGCAGACACCCAGCCGCAATGAGTTGAAAGAGGCTTATGCCACCCTTGGTTTATCCGCTGAAGCCAGTGACCGGGATGTCAAGCGGGCCTACCGTAAGCTGATGAGTGAACATCATCCCGATAAGCTGGTCGCCAAAGGACTTCCGGAGGAGATGATGGAAGTGGCCAAGAGAAAAACCCAGGAAATTCAGGCCGCTTACGACCTGATTCAGAAACATCGTAAACAGTCTTGATGTTATCTGCCCGGCTGGTAATCTTCTTCCAAAACAGCCGTAAATGAAGAAAATCAATTTTTACGGTTAGAAAGCAGTACACAAGAATACTGACAACAAAAAGAAACCTGATCATGCAGACCAGCAGCAGGGAATCCATTGAGTACTATGTACGCAATGGTTATTGGGGAGAGGAATCTCTGGAAAGTTTGTTCCGGAGAACTGTAGCTATTCATCCAGGCCGCCTGGCAGTGGCCGACCCTCCAGACAGGAGTGCCTTCACCGATGGTGCTCCCCGTCGACTGACCTACAGCCATCTTTTTACTGCGGTGCGTGATGTCAGTGCCCGCTTGTTAACAGCCGGAATTCGTAAGGATCAGGTGGTGGTGACCCAGCTTCCCAATACTGTGGAAACTGTTGTGCTTTACCTCTCTCTGGCACGTCTTGGTGCACTGGTATGTCCTGTTCCGGTTGAGAAAAGCTGCACCAGTCTTACCGGGCTGGCTCTTCAGCTTGAACCGGTTATGTATATTGGCTGTCGTTATAAACACCGTAATTTTCTTAAACAGGCCCGAACCTGGTTGCCGGAGTCCTGCCAGCTGGCCAGTTTTGCTGACAGTGAAGATAAGGATGTTCTTAATCTGTCCCTGGATATCTCTGCATCGGAAGAGGAGATCAGGCTCTTGGGCAGAACCATGGACAGTGTTCCTGTATCTCCCAATGAAGTTTTCACCCTGGCCTGGAAGCGGGATGAGGAAGGTGCCCGCCCGGCTATTCCCCGCACCCATAACCAGTGGTTTGCTCTGGCGTCTTTTATTTATGAAGGAGCCGGACTACGTAACGGTGATAGCCTGATGTGTGGCTTCTCACTGGCTGCCGCTTCAGGTATCGGTGCCTTCCTTTATAACTGGTTGATGGCAGGTGCCCGGCTTGTGCTTGACCAGACCGGTGAACCCGAAAAAGTGCTGGATCAAATCAATAAGGAGCATGTGACCTGCGCCGGTTTTCCTCCCGAAGTATTAACCGGGCTTCGAGACTATCTTAAGAAGGAAGAGCTTAAGAAGGAAAAGGAGTACAGCCTGGGCAGGCTTCGTACTCTGGTGTCGGGCTTTTCATCGATGGATTCCACTGTGGCTGATCAGGTTGCAGATCTATCCGGAATCAATGTTCTGAACTGTTACGGAACCAGTGAAGGAGCCAGTCTTCTGGCTGTTCCTGCGGACCGTTGTGACCGCTGGTCGGGAGAACTGTTTCCCCGCTTCTGTGATCAGGTTGAAGGCTGGGACAGCCGGATGTCGCGGATGGTCAGCACCCGGTTGATTGATCCAGGTAAGGGGGAAGAGATCACTGCACCGGAACAGCCGGGAGAACTCTATGTAAAAGGCCCCTCCCTGTTTGACGGCTACTACCGGGCTCCAGGTACAGAAGTGGATGATGAAAACGGTGATGGTTACCAGCGCACAGGTGATCTGTTTGTTATCGATGAAGACAATCCCCGTTTTTACCGGTTTGTAGGGCGTATGAATATCGAAGAAGGGGTATAAGCCCGGCGTAGGTTTGTACACCTGGTGCCAGCGAGTTTTTCAGCTCTTGCTGGTACCTTTCGGTGTTTGTAACTGGTGATTTGATCTGCAGCCACTATGTTTACCTGCCAGCTAACAGGTACAATTCCCCTTTTGACACTTACTTGTGACCCGGCTGATGAAAGACTTCCTGATTGCTCCCAGTATCCTTTCTGCTGATTTTGCCCGCCTTGGTGAAGATACCCAGGCTGTGCTGGATGCGGGTGCGGATATTGTCCACTTTGACGTGATGGATAATCACTATGTGCCCAACCTGACCTTTGGCCCCATGGTCTGCAAGGCACTGCGTAATTTTGGGATTACTGCTCCTATTGATGTGCATCTGATGGTGCGTCCGGTAGACCAGATGATCGAAGCTTTCCTGGGCGCGGGAGCAAGCTATATCACCTTCCATGCAGAGGCCTGTGATCATGTTGATCGCAGTCTGCAGATGATTCGTGCCGGTGGTGCCAAAGCTGGTCTGGTACTGAACCCGGCAACCAGCCCTTCCTGCCTGGATTATGTGATGGATAAGCTGGATATGATTCTGCTTATGTCTGTTAACCCCGGGTTTGGTGGTCAGAAGTTTATTCCTGCCACTCTGGAGAAAGCACGCAAAGTCCGCGAAATGATTGATGCCAGTGGTTACGATATCCGTCTGGAGATTGATGGTGGCGTCGGTGTACAGAATATCCGTGAAATTGCCGATGCGGGTGTTGATACCTTTGTGGCTGGTTCCGCAATCTATGGCGCTGATAGCTATGCCGATGTTATCAAGCAGATGAGAGCAGAGCTGGCTCGGTAAACTCCTGTCTTGATTCAGGTGGATGTGCTGGCTGTTGCTGGGTTTAAGTGATAAGTACATCCACTATTTCTTTACTTCACTCCACTCCTCAAAACTTACTATGTTATTCCTGATTTTGTGCAATGCTTCTGCAGGTCGTTAGAGAGCCTGACATGTTGCTCTTGCAGGGATTTTTCTGTCCGAAACAGCCATGAGCGGGAAAGGCCCACCCCAAAAATGAAAATGCGAAGGGCATTTCCATGCTAAAAAAAGAAACTAATTACAGCAGTAGAAATCAAAATCTATCTACGAGGGGAGGGGGGGCGAGGTTAAGCTGCAGAATGAAAAAGTTGTCACGGGTGAACAGCAATACAAGACAGGGTTGAAAATTCATCTGAACTACTGCGATGTCAGGCTTTATGGACAAGTCTGTCAGAGGGGCAGTCAAACGTTTGGTATTGGGGAACTTACCGCGCAATCTCTTTTTCTGAATTATTGCATCTCCCTTCAGGGGAGACCAGAGCATGTTATTCATAAAAGAGAGGAGAAAACCTATGATCCAAAGAGGAACACTTAAAAGCGGGGGTTATAGTGCACAGCTGCTACAACAGGAACAAATTCCAGTGGTGCAGGGAAAAAGAAACTTGGATGTCGTAGTGTTAATGGGGACTCATGGGAGCAAACTATCAACAAAGTGGTTGGATCTGGGACACCAACTGCTTCCTGATGATCTCACCTGCAGGATAGATCAGATAAAACGTGACCATCCCAGAGATAGTCAAAATGCTTGCCGGGCCATGCTGACATTTTGGCGGAATGCCTGCCCGGATGAGTGCACTGTGGAGGCATTAATAGAAGGGCTGAAGGCAGTAGGCTTCCAAGTGTTGGCGGGTAAAATTCTGAAAGATGCAGGAAAATATATTGAAAAGCCTGAATCTGCCCAATCTGAAGCTACAGCAGCGCCGGATCGCATCCCATTACATCAACTGCTCCCAGTGATGGAGGGGTTTACCCAGATTGAGACATTGGGTGATCAGTTGATAGGGGGAAGCAAAACGGAAGAGATCAAAAAAAATTATCCATTAGATGTGGCAGATCAATTGCGAGGTATCCTTACTCAGTGGTATCGACAAAAATCAGGTTCACTGAGTAAATTGTTATCCGAGCTAAGGTCACCGGGTCTCAGACAGAATGCTCTGGCCGCCAAATTAGAGAAAAAATTCCAGAATGAGCTTGCAAAAGTAGCACCCGCAGACAGTGCAGGCAAGGTGCAGGAATCTGCAGCAGAATTACAAGAGCTGAAACAGCTGCTTGCTGAGAGAGATAAACAGTTGAAGGAAAGTACTGCGACAATACAGCAACTTGAGGCCAAAGTTGAGGAATTGCAGAGGCAGCTCTTTACTCTACAGACTTAGAAAAAACCAGAAATCCCCTGTTCCTTCCGGTTCAGGGTTTCTGTTTTCCACTTCGAATGTTTTAGTTGGCTTGCTCAGCAAATGAGTGGTTGAGCGTTGTCTTTAACTTTTCAGCCAGGCAGACAGTCAAGAGATTGCCTGCCATTACCGCTCCCAGGATAAATGCCATTCGTAACCACGGTTGCCCGAACAGCATACGCAGGCTGATCAGGTTATAGGTGGTGGGAGTCCATACCAGGAATGTTCCGGCAACAAGCCCGGCCTGTAGAAGAGTGATGACGATTCGCTTGCGGATAAACAGAAGAAATGGGACAGCGGTAATCAGTGCTGCCCAGGTCATATCGCCAAAACGTAAAAAGTGTGCTCCCAGGGTGAGGTAGGCAAGAGACAGCAGAACAATGCGCCACCACATAACAGGCTCCAAATATAAAAGGCTCTAATGAGGAAGCGGAAAGTCTGCAGGATTCACGAAATAAAAGAAAGGGGCTGAATTATCAGCCCCTTTCCTGTCAGAAGAAGATCTGGTGATTAGTGCTGTTTCGCTGGTTTCGCTTCAGTACCTTCAGTTTCAGGCAGGTAACGATCTTCGAAATCTTTCAGCTTGCTGCCTACAACCTTGGCCAGGATCAGCAGACCGATCAGGTTCGGGAAGACCATGATGCCGTTGAAGAAGTCAGCCAGCTCCCATACCAGGGCCACTTTCAGTGTGCAGCCCAGTACGATAAAGGCCATAACGATCAGGGAGTAAATCTTAACAGCCTGATCACCCTTGTCACGGAACAGGAAGCGAATGTTGGCTTCGCCAAAGAAGTACCAGCCAATAATGGTGGAGAAGGCGAAGAACAGCAGTGCAATGGCGATGAAAATGCCGCCGAAGGAACCCATGCCGTGAGTAAATGCAGCCTGGGTCAGGCCGATACCGGTCAGAGAACCATCGATAGGTACAGTCAGGATAACCAGTGCAGTGATGGTCAGGATGACAAAGGTGTCGAAGAATACGCCGAACATGGCAACGCCGCCCTGCTCAACAGGATGGTCAACCTTGGCCACAGCGTGAGCGTGAGGCGTAGAACCCATACCAGCTTCATTGGAGAACAGGCCGCGGGCAACACCGTAACGAACCGCTTCTTTAATAGTTGCACCCAGCAGACCACCGGTAGCAGCGACTGGATCAAATGCGCCAACAAAGATCATCTTGAAGCCAGCGATTACGCCAGGAATGTTGGTCAGCAGAATGTAGCAGCTACCCAGGATGTACATGATGGCCATCAGGGGAACAGCCTTTGAAGTGAAGGATGCGATTGCCTTCACGCCACCGCTGAAGATCAGACCGGCCAGCACAGCAATGACGACACCAACAACCAGAGGGCTGATGCCAAATGCCGTATTGAATGCATCACCAATGGAGTTGGCCTGTACCATGTTGCCAATAAAGCCAAGGGCCAGGATGATGGTGATTGCAAAGAAGGAGCCCAGTGCCTTGCTGCCAACCCCCTTGGTCAGGTAGTAAGCAGGACCACCACGGGTCTGGCCGTTGACATCTTCCTTATAAACCTGGGACAGAACGGATTCCGCAAAGATGGTACCCATGCCAAAGAAGGCGGTGAGCCACATCCAGAAGATTGCACCAGGGCCACCGGCAGCAATTGCAGTCGCGGCACCGGCCAGGTTACCGGTACCTACCTGAGCTGCTACTGCAGTAGTCAGAGACTGGAAAGAACTCATACCCTTGTTGTCAGCACTTTGTCCTTTCTTTCCTCCGCCCAGTGCATATTTTACTGAGCGGGTAAACATTCTTACCTGAACAAAACGGAGTTTAAATGTAAAATAAACGCCGGTTCCGCAAAGCAGAAATATTAGAACGTAACCCCATAGCATACTATTGGCCCAGCCAACAGCTGACATCAATGCATCCATAGCAAACTCCTAATGGATCTGGTGACAATGAATCTTTTTTTAAAAGGACGGTCTTTTTTACTGTCAGAATCTATGTGAAGGATCCGGGATGGACTGTTGTTGATATTTGCTAAGCGGCCTTGTTTGGCGGCTTATTAAATCAAACCTGGTATTGATATTAATTAGTGGCATAACAGCCTCTTTCATTACAGCCCTTCACTGGTAAGGGTTTTCGCTGTCCTGCGAGAACCCGGGCAGGTGTGTGTATTCTATGATTTATCCGGTTTAGAAAATTTGTTCTAGCGCAAAAAAAATGTTCTTATAAATTTAGTGTTTTTATGATTTTAATTAACTAATTTTTATCTGCATCTTAATATTTAAAACTATATTCGGTAAATTTTTGACCAAAGGAAGGTCTTTTTGCTTAAAGGTATACTTTTGTTGATTGTGAATGGTTAACTTCTGCATCTAAAAAAGTTGACTCTGAATTTTTTGGTTTGTTAATAATTTCTGTAGAAACTTATTGGTATCAGCTCAATGCTATTTAAGTGTCGTGAGGTGCTTTTGATTATTTTTTTCCGTTTAATAACTATCTACTTGGTAGCAGATAAATCTTTTCTAGAAAATAAGCGGAGTGGAATCAGTAATAAGTACCTGAGCTGCTGCTTTGCTACAGATAAATACCCGGGTGCCATATCCATGGCAGGAACAGCAGTTGCTATTATTTTCTGGCTTCTATAAGCTGCCACTACTTCAGGGTGGCAAACACCTATTCGTCCGGGTTCGCCCGCTGATTCATGGAGCTTGCAGTGAACAACATGGTTACTGACAATCTGCCATTTTCTTCCTACCTTTCCTGGCGATGGCGTATCTGCGCCTGATCGCAAATCTTTGCGTTTTTACCTGTAACCCAATTTAACGAAAATAACCTGAATAACAGGGATTGCCTGCTATGACATCTGAACAGTTTCAGTCACTGGCAAGCCAGGGGTATAACCGTATTCCGGTCACCCGGGAGGTTCTGGCTGACTTTGATACTCCACTCTCCACTTATCTGAAACTGGCAGATAATGATTATTCCTGCCTGCTGGAATCAGTGGAAGGCGGGGAGAAGTGGGGACGCTACTCTATTATCGGGCTGGGAAGCCGGACCGTGCTAAAGATCCGTGGCCACCAGTGGACTCTGGAAACTGAGGGGAAAGTTGTAGAAACCCGGCAGGTTGATGACCCCCTGGAAGAGATTGAACAGTTCAAAAATCAGTTTCGTGTTCCCGCTCTATCTGGCCTGCCTCGCTTTGATGGGGGGCTGGTCGGTTATTTTTCCTACGATACTGTTCGTTATGTTGAGCCTCGGCTGGCGAAAACGGGGCCTGAAGACAGGCTTGGCACCCCTGATATTCTGCTGATGCTGATGGATGATCTGGTAGTGTTCGACAACCTGTCAGGCAAAGTGGTTTTTATTACCCACGTCGATCCATCGGAACCGGATGCCCTGGTGCGGGCCCAGGCTACTATTGATGCCAGACTGCAGGCACTGAAAAGCAAGAGAGCCTATCTGCCTTCCGGTGATGGCAGGGCTGAAAGGGCGGAAGAGAGTTTTACTTCTCTCTGGGGTGAGGATGGATACAAGGCTGCAGTGGAAAAAATCAAGGAATATATTCTTGATGGTGATGTGATGCAGGTTGTGCCATCCCAGCGCATGACCCTGCCCTATGATGAGCATCCGCTCAACCTCTACCGCGCTCTGCGATGCCTGAACCCATCACCCTATATGTACTATCTCAACCTCAGGGACTTTCATATTGTCGGCTCTTCCCCGGAAATCCTGGCCCGCCTGGAAGGTGATGAGGTTACCGTGCGTCCTATTGCCGGTACCCGTAAGCGCGGGGGGACTGAGGAGAGGGACCGTGAGCTGGAGCAGGAGCTTCTGGCGGACCCCAAGGAAATTGCTGAACACCTGATGTTGATTGATCTGGGGCGCAACGATATCGGCCGGGTAGCTCAGACAGGTTCTGTAACCCTGACTGACAAGATGGTTGTCGAAAAATACTCCCATGTTATGCATATTGTTTCCAATGTCACCGGCAGGCTGAAAGAGGGGCAGGGCGCTATGGATGTGCTGAGAGCAACCCTGCCGGCCGGAACTTTGAGTGGTGCACCCAAAGTTCGGGCCATGGAGATTATTGATGAACTGGAGCCGGTGAAACGGGGTATCTACGGTGGTGCCGTGGGTTACCTCGGCTGGAATGGCAATATGGATACTGCTATTGCCATCCGTACAGCCGTTATCAAGGATGGGCTGCTCAGTATTCAGGCTGGTGCTGGAGTCGTTGCTGACTCTGTTCCGGAGCTCGAGTGGAAAGAGACTCTGAATAAAGGCCGTGCCATATTTCATGCGGCAGATATGGGTCGGGATGGACTGTGAACTCAGCGGTTGTTTTTACCCGCAGATGATATAACACCCAAAGGGTATCAAATACCCGCAGGGCACAAGGCCCGTCCATGGCTGTTTGCATTTATTTTTTCTGGAGCTGGGATTGGAAAGCTGAGCCAGTGTCCAGTGGTCGGATCGGAGAGACCGAATGCTGTTGATGATAGATAACTATGACTCATTTACCTACAACGTCGTGCAATACTTGGGAGAGCTTGGGGCAGATGTCCTGGTGTATCGGAATGATGAGATCACCATTCACGATATTGAGAAACTGAACCCTGATCATCTGGTGATCTCCCCTGGCCCATGTACCCCCAATGAGGCGGGTATTTCCATGGAGTCTATTCGCCACTTTGCCGGGAAAATTCCCCTGCTGGGTATTTGTCTTGGCCACCAGAGCCTGGGGCAGGTTTATGGCGGAGATGTTATCCGTGCCCGCCAGGTTATGCATGGCAAGGTTTCGCCGGTCTATCACAAGGGCGAAGGTGTTTTTGCCGGCCTTGAAAATCCGTTTACCTGTACCCGCTATCACTCACTGGTTGTGGATAAGGAGACCCTGCCTGAGTGCCTGGAAATTACCGCCTGGACGCAAAATGCAGATGGCTCCATGGATGAAATCATGGGACTGCGCCATAAGGAGTTAATGATTGAGGGGGTTCAGTTCCACCCTGAGTCCATTATGACTGATCATGGACATGATCTTTTGGCGAACTTTTTGAAACAGTCAGCCTGACCATAAGAACGTTGTAAATAGTTGGAAAGAATAGCTGGAAAAGCAGCCGGAATAAAAGAGAGTGGGAGGCGTAAAGAGTGGATATTAAAGAGGCAATCAGCCGTGCTGTGCAGCATCTGGATTTGAGTTTTGACGAGATGGAAGCGGTGATGCGCCAGATCATGACGGGAGGTGCAACACCGGCCCAGATAGGCTCACTGCTGACTGCTTTGAGAATGAAGAGTGAAAGCGTTGATGAGATTGCCGGTGCTGCCACTGTCATGCGGGAGCTGGCCAGCAAGGTCACGGTGAAGGCTGAGCATCTGGTCGATATTGTTGGTACGGGGGGGGATGGTGCCAACCTGTTTAATGTCTCAACGGCTGCTTCCTTTGTGGCTTCAGTGGCCGGTGTTTCTGTAGCCAAGCATGGCAATCGCAGTGTTTCCAGTAGCTCCGGCAGTGCAGATTTACTCACCAAAGCTGGAGTCAATCTTGATATTTCTCCTGAGCAGGTAGCTCGTTGCATTGAAGAGGTCGGTATCGGCTTTATGTTTGCCCCCCATCACCATGCCGCCATGAAGTATGCCGTTGGTCCCCGCAAGGATCTGGGAATTCGTACCTTTATGAATATCCTGGGGCCAATGACCAATCCGGCGGATGTACCCAATCTTGTGGTTGGTGTTTTCACCAGTGAGTTGTGCCGTCCCATGGCCGAGGTGATGGGACGGCTTGGCAACAATCATGTACTGGTTGTGCATGCTGTTGATGGCCTTGACGAGATCAGCCTGGCCAGTGAGACACTGGTGGCAGAACTCAAGGATGGGGCAGTGACTGAGTATCATATCAAGCCGGAGGATCTCGGTGTTGAAAGTCAAAGCCTGATCGGTCTGGAGGTAGACAGCCCGGCAGAATCCCTGGCCCTGGTGAAAGATGCTCTGGGCAAGCAGAGTGGGAAATATGCTGCCAAGGCTGCGGATATTATTGCCCTGAATGCCGGGGCGGCTATTTACGCTGCCGGTGTGGCTGATAGCCTGAAGGAAGGGGTAGCCATGGCCCAGGATGCTATCTCCAGTGGTCTGGCCCTGGAAAAAATGAAGCAACTGGCAGATTTCACTGCTGTTTTTCAACAGGAATAAGGAGATATAAAGTGGCAGAAACTCCAACCATCCTGAAAAAGATAATTGCCCGCAAATGGGAAGAGATCTCGGAGCGTTCAGAGCAGGTTCCCTTGGGCATGCTTAAGGAGCAGGCTGAAGAAGCTGACTCTCCGCGAGGTTTTGCAGATGCCTTGAGCCGCAGAGTTGATGTGGGAAAAGCGGGAGTGATTGCCGAGATTAAAAAGGCGTCACCCAGCAAAGGGGTTATACGGGAAGATTTTCATCCCGCAGAGATTGCATGTTCTTATGAACAGGGGGGAGCAGCCTGCCTCTCTGTACTGACGGACCGGGATTTTTTCCAAGGCCATGAGGATTATCTGGTTGCAGCGCGTTCAGCCTGCAAACTGCCGGTGATACGTAAAGATTTTATTGTTGATCCTTATCAGGTCTATGAAGCCCGCGCTCTTGGGGCTGACTGTATCCTGCTGATCGCCGCAGCCCTTGATGATGAAACCATGAAGAGTTTGAACGATCTTGCTGTGAAGCTGGGTATGGATGTGCTGATTGAGGTGCATAATGCCGAAGAGCTTGATCGAACCCTGAAACTGGATAACCGTCTTCTCGGAATCAATAATCGCAACCTGCACACCTTTGATGTCACCCTTGAGACAACCTTTTCTCTTCTTGCCACAATTCCTGATGACCGCCTGATTGTGACCGAAAGTGGTATTCATCAGCAGGCCGACATCACGGCTATGTTTGACCATCTGGTCAGGGCGTTTCTTGTCGGTGAGGCATTTATGAGGGCAGAGAACCCTGGTTCAGAGCTGGAAAAACTGTTTCGCGGCAAGTTGTAAAAATTACCCCTGCCGGAAATTTTGTTTCACCAGAACAATTTTCGGCTTCTTCCTGTTTTTCCTCACGGGCATTTTTGCCATTTCGGTGTGGATAGCTATCTTTTCCCCTTTCATTCTTGAAATCTACCCATTCCCACCCCATATCTGCCCTCAGAGAAATATCTATCATCAGGAGTTGTTACTTGGAACAGTTCAGAGGTACGACCATTTTATCCGTTCGCCGGCAGGGTAAAGTCGTGATTGGCGGTGATGGTCAGGTGTCCCTTGGTGATACGGTTATCAAGGGGAATGCCCGCAAAGTACGCCGGCTATATAACGGCAAGGTGATTGCCGGTTTTGCTGGCGGAACAGCTGATGCCTTTACCCTGTTTGAGCGTTTTGAAGCTCAGCTGGAGAAGCACCAGGGGCAGCTGGTTCGCTCTGCCGTGGAACTGGCCAAGGAGTGGCGTACTGACCGCACCCTGCAGCGCCTTGAAGCCATGCTTATTGTCGCAGACAGCAAGGCTTCCCTGATTATTACTGGTAATGGTGATGTGATGGAGCCGGTGGATGGCATTCTGGCGATTGGTTCTGGCAGCAACTTTGCCCGCTCTGCAGCTATTGCCCTGGCAGAGAACACAGATCTGTCGGCCCTGGAGGTCGTGGAAAAGAGCCTGAATATTGCTGGTGACATCTGCGTTTACACCAATCATTCCAGAACCATTGAAGAGCTGGACAGCGAGTAATCGCAGGTTCACTGTCGAGAAATACAAACTATGTCAAACATGACTCCACGTGAAATCGTCCATGAACTGGACAAACATATTATTGGTCAGGATGAAGCCAAGCGTGCCGTTGCTATTGCCCTGCGCAATCGCTGGCGCAGAATGCAGGTTGATGCAGGCCTGCGTAATGAGATCAGCCCCAAAAATATCCTGATGATTGGCCCAACGGGTGTGGGTAAGACAGAAGTAGCCCGTCGTCTGGCCCGTCTGGCCAATGCTCCATTTTTGAAAGTGGAAGCGACCAAGTTTACCGAAGTCGGTTATGTTGGCCGTGATGTGGAATCCATTGTTCGCGATTTGATGGATGCAGCCATCAAAATGATGCGCGAGCAGGAGATGCAGAAGGTTAAGCACCGTGCTCTGGATGCAGCTGAAGATCGTATTCTGGACGCCCTGCTGCCCCCTGCCCGTAGTTTCTCCGAAGATAGTGCCGCGAAAGAAGACAGCGGTACCCGTCAGATCTTCCGCAAGAAACTCCGTGAAGGTCAGCTCGATGACAAGGAGATCGAGATCGATGTCCAGGAGGCCAAGGTCGGGGTAGAGATCATGGCACCTCCCGGTATGGAGGAGATGACCAGTCAGCTGCAGAACATGTTCTCTAATATGAGCACTGGACGCACCCAGTCCCGCAAGCTGAAGGTGAAAGATGCCCTGAAGCTGGTACAGGATGAGGAAGCCGGCAAGCTGGTCAATGAGGAAGAGCTGAAGGTTAAAGCGATTCAGACGGTTGAGGAAAACGGTATTGTCTTCCTTGATGAGATTGATAAAGTGGCTAAGCGTACCGGTGGCAGCAATGCCGATGTATCCCGTGAAGGTGTACAGCGTGATCTGCTGCCTTTGATTGAAGGCTGCACAGTAAACACCAAGTACGGCATGATCAAAACGGACCATATCCTGTTTATCGCTTCTGGTGCTTTCCATCTGTCCAAGCCTTCTGACCTGATTCCTGAGTTGCAGGGACGTCTGCCGATTCGTGTGGAATTGAAGGCCCTGAGCGTGGAAGACTTTGAGCGCATCCTGATTGAACCGGATGCCTCTCTGACCACTCAGTACAAAGCTCTGATGAAGACCGAAGGTCTGGAAATTGAGTTTATGGCCGATGGCCTGACCCGTATCGCTGAAGTTGCCTGGCAGGTCAACGAAGGTACCGAAAATATCGGTGCCCGCCGTCTGCACACGGTTATGGAGCGTCTTTTGGAAGAGATCTCTTTCTCTGCGGCTGACCTGGCATCAACTGGCGAAATCGTTCGCATTGATGGTGATTATGTCAATCGCTCCCTGGGGGATCTGGTGCAGGATGAAGATCTGAGTCGTTATATTCTGTAACTCAATCTCTGTTCTATTCCTAAAAGCCCCCGAAATGGTTTTCGGGGGCTTTTTTGCAGGAAAAAGGTTAGATACAGCTTATGTCCAGCAGTAACCCTCAGCACATCAGGTTACACAAAAAGACCCGTTCTCTTGAGATCAGCTATACAGCAGGCACTTATAATCTCTCTGCTGAGTATCTGCGTGTATTCAGTCCTTCAGCAGAAGTCAGGGGGCATGGGAAAGGTCAGGAAACCCTGCAGACAGGCAAAGTACATGTTGCCATAGCCAGCATCGAGGCAGTGGGGAATTATGCCCTCAGGCTGATATTTGATGATGGACATGATTCCGGTATTTACTCTTGGGAATACCTGTGGGAGTTGTGCGATACGCAGGAGGAAAAATGGCTGGCCTATCTGGACCTGCTGGATGCGGCCGGAGCCTCAAGGGATCCAGATGTAAGTGCTGTACGTTTGCTGAATTTATAAGTGCCAAAAGCTGCTATAAGTGTTGAATGTTTTTAATATGTGCTGAAGGCATTTAATAAGCGCTGAAGGCTCCTAGTAGTTCTCCCGTTCCGGCGATAGAATAGTTGTCCCTGCAGTCAGGTTGTGATCATGAGCGAGAAACACACCGGGGACAATACCCATTTTGGATACCGTACCGTTGACCGTGAAGATAAGGAAAAGCTTGTCGCCAATGTCTTTCATTCTGTTGCCGGTCGTTATGACCTTATGAATGACCTGACGTCGATGGGGATTCATCGGCTCTGGAAGCGATTTACTATTGAGATGAGTGCTGCCCGGCCTGGGCAGTCGGTTCTGGATATTGCTGGTGGTACCGGTAATCTGGCCGAAAAGTTCTCGCGCATTGTCGGCCCTGAAGGCCAGGTCGTTCTGGCTGATATTAATGATTCCATGCTTAAGGTGGGACGGGATAAACTGACTGACCATGGTGTCAGCGGCAATACCGCATATGTCCAGGCCAACGCTGAGTGTCTTCCCTTTGCCGAAAACTCCTTTGACCTTATAACTATTGCCTTTGGGCTACGCAATGTGACCAACAAAGATGTTGCGTTGCGCTCTATGCTCCGGGTGCTCAAGCCTGGTGGCCGCCTGCTGGTTCTGGAATTCTCCAAACCCCGCAATGCCCTGTTAAGCAAGGCTTATGATGCTTACTCGTTCACGGCTCTGCCCATTCTTGGCAAGTTGGTGACCAATGATGCCGAAAGTTATCGTTATCTGGCAGAGTCGATCCGTATGCATCCCGACCAGGAAACCCTGAAAGGTATGATGAGAGAGGCGGGCTTTGTCAACGTCAGCTACCACAATATGACCGGGGGCATTGTTGCTCTGCATAAAGGCATCAAGCCATGAGAACCTGGTTGGAATCCATGCCGGGTGTCGCTGTCCGGCTGGCTCTGGAGAAAGCTGTTGCCAGAGTTGTTGAACTGGATACGGTAACTGCTAAAAGGCTGGGTGAACTGGATGGGCAAGTGTTGCAGATTACATCCACTCTGCCTGAGCTGACATTTTACCTTCGTTTTCGGGCCGATGGCCTGGATATCTTGGCTGTTTCTGAAGAGCCAGTGTCTGCCTCTTTGAAGGGGACTTCAACAGAGTTGTTTCGGCTGCTTCTGGCGGAAGAGCCTCTTGTTCAGTTGCAGCAGGGGCATTTAGAACTTTCCGGAAATACCGATCTGCTACTGATGCTGGCGGGCATTCTGCAGGAGGCTGAGTTCGACTGGGAGATGCTTGTTGCCCACCATACCGGCGGTGTTGTAGCTCATGCTCTGGGTTCTGTGGCCCGTGCTGGAGCCAGTACTTCACGACAGCTGGCCGATACTTTTCTGGCAAATTTTCCCGAGTATCTCCAGGAAGAGCTGCGAGTTCTGCCAGCGCCAGGAGAGGTGGAAGCTTTTCAGTCTGATCTTGATGAGCTGCGGCTGGCTGCTGACCGGCTGGAAGCCCGTATTTCGCTATTGAATGAAAACCAGAAAGTGCCGACTGGGGGACAGTGACAGGTGCACCAGTTGCTTCGCATTTTTACCATTCTGAGGGTTGTTGCCCGCTACCGTCTTGATAACCTGATCGATCTGGATCATTTACCCTGGTTCGGACGTCTGCTGATTCAGCTTCTGCCCTGGCGCTGGCACAGTCATCCGGCATCCCGGGGGGCACGACTGCGGATGGCGTTGACAGATCTGGGACCGATCTTTGTAAAGTTTGGTCAGATCCTCTCAACCCGCCGGGATCTGCTTCCAGATGATATTGGTGATGAACTGGCTCTGCTACAGGATCGTGTTCCTGCTTTTGGCAGTGAACAGGCTGTTACTATTATTGAGAAAAGTCTGGGCAAGCCTGTTGACCAGCTGTTTCGGGAGTTTGAACGTGAGCCCATGGCCTCTGCCTCTGTCGCTCAGGTTCACGGTGCCGTGCTGCATAACGGTGACAAAGTTGTCGTCAAGGTTATCCGGCCGGGTATCGAAAAGGTAATCCGCAAGGATATTGCCCTGCTTTATCTTCTGGCGCGGGTTATTCGTCTGACATCAGATGGCCGTCGCCTGCGCCCGGTGGAGGTGGTAGAAGATTATGAAAGTACAATTTTCGATGAGCTGAATCTCCAGCGGGAAGCAGCCAACGGTTCGCAGCTGCGGCGCAATTTTCTGGAATCCCCTCTGCTCTATATTCCTCGGGTTTACTGGGATTATACCCATACCAATGTACTGGTTATGGAGCGTATCTACGGCGTGCCTGTGACCGATATGCAGGGGTTGAAAGACCAGGGAACCAATATGAAGCTGCTTGCCGAGCGAGGGGTGGAAACCTTTTTTACCCAGGTTTTTCGGGACAGCTTTTTTCATGCTGATATGCACCCAGGCAATATTTTTGTCTCCTTCGATCACCCGGAAGATCCCAAATATATTGGGATAGACTGTGGTATCGTCGGCTCGTTAACACCTGAAGATCAGAGTTATCTGGCCCGAAACCTGCTGGCCTTCTTCCGCCGGGACTACCGTCTGGTGGCCAAACTTCATATTGATTCCGGCTGGGTACCACCCGATACCCGGGTGAATGAGCTGGAAGGGGCTATTCGAACGGTTTGTGAGCCGATCTTTGAAAAGCCACTGGCGGAAATATCCTTTGGTATGGTGCTCTTGAACCTGTTCCAGGTAGCCCGTCGTTTCAATATGGAGGTCCAGCCCCAGCTGGTGCTGCTGCAAAAGACGCTGCTGAATATTGAAGGTCTGGGGCGTCAGCTCTATCCGCAGCTTGATCTCTGGGAAACCGCCCAGCCATTTCTGGAAAACTGGATGAAAGACCGGGTGGCACCGACTGGTGTGCTTAAACGCCTGCACCATAATATGCCGGAGTTGATTGAGCAGGCTCCTTTCCTGATTCATCAGATTGTTGAAGAAGTCCAGGGTGCCAGAGCAGTACAGGAAAAAACAGTGACAGGCGTGCCTCGTCAATCCGGCAACTGGTTGTCCCGTATTCTTGGGGTTGCTGCCCTTGCAGGTGCCGCTTTGATGATACAGCCTTTGAGCGGCGTGAATATCACTGCCTGGGTTCCGGTATTGCTCGGAATAACTGGTGGATATCTATTAAGCCTGTCAGGTACGCAGGCAAAAACTCGCAAACAGTCATGAGTGGAATAAACATTTTTTCGATACCTTCAAGTGGCGAAAAAATGTTCTAGTTATGGAAGTGCTGATGGGGGAGGTATGTCTGACAGCTGGTTGAAAGAAGTCACCTGGGATAGTAACGGGCTGGTTCCAGCTATTGCCCAGGATGCTGACACAGGGAAAGTATTGATGATGGCCTGGATGAACCGTGAAGCCCTTGAGACAACTGTGCGGGAAGGCCATGCCATATACTGGTCACGGTCCCGCCAGAGCCTCTGGCGTAAAGGGGAGTCGTCAGGCCATTCTCAGGAGCTGGTTGATCTCAGACTGGATTGTGATGGCGATACCATCCTTCTGAAAGTGCGGCAGCATGGTGGTATTGCCTGCCATACCGGGCGGGAGCACTGTTTCTTCAGACAGTTGCAGGCTGGCGATGTAACCCGGTGGGAGCCGGTTGAGCCTGTAATAAAATCACCGGATGATATTTACCTCTGATATCACGGGAACAGCATGACAGATATACTTAGCGAGCTTGCCAGAGTACTGGAACAGCGCAAGCAGGAAGACCCGGACAACTCTTATGTATCAGGCCTGTATCACAAGGGTTTAAACAAGATACTGGAAAAGGTCGGTGAAGAGGCCACAGAGACGCTTCTTGCTGCCAAAGATGCTGAACAGACCGGGAAACTGGATCACTTGGTGTATGAAACGGCTGATCTCTGGTTTCACTCCCTGGTCATGCTTTCCCATCTGGGTTCAGGGCCTGATGCGGTTCTGGATGAGCTGGCTCACAGGTTTGGATTATCCGGGCTGGATGAGAAGGCGACACGTAAAGGATAGAGCCGAAGGACTGTGAACATGAGCGATTGTATTTTTTGCAAAATTGAGCAGGGTGTTATTCCCTCAGATATTGTCTATGAAGACGAGTACTGTCTGGCATTTCGGGATATTCAGCCCAAGGCTCCAGTACACCTCCTGGTCATTCCCCGTAAGCATGTAGCTAATCTGGATGATCTGGGAGAAGAGGATCGTGACCTGATCAGTCATATTATGCTGACGATCCCGCGCATTGCCCGGCAACAAGGGTTAAATGAAGGTTACCGTACCATTGCCAACACCGGTGCGGGTGGTGGCCAGGAGGTTTTTCACCTTCATTTCCATATTCTGGGTGGCGGTGAGTTACATCCCATGTAGGTACTGGAAACTGGTTACAAACAGCCATGAGCGGGCTGTGTGCCCTACGGATAAAATGCTACTCTGGAAAACGAAAGTACGGAGGGCATTTCCATAGTAAAGTGTTGCCAGACCTCAAGTGGAAAATACCATCAGGTTATTGTTTGACAATGATGGTATTTTCTCACTGACAACAATGACGATTTTTTAAAGGGAACAGTTCTATGGGTATCAGCATTCCCCAGCTGCTAATTATTCTGGTTATTCTGCTGCTGCTGTTTGGCACCAAGCGCCTGCGCAATATCGGTGGCGATCTGGGCAGTGCCGTTAAAGGTTTCCGCAAGGCTATCAATACCGATGAGGAACCGGCTGGCAAAGGCGAAGAGAAGCAAGAGCCGGGTAAAATTGAAAGCCAGGATGCCCGGTTCCAGGCGGAAGAGCAGTCTGAAACTGAAAAGAACAAACACTGATTTTCTGATGGATGTAATTTGTGCTTGATATTGGTTTTTTAGAGCTTCTTATTGTTGCGGTTATTGCACTGGTTGTTCTTGGACCGGAACGGTTGCCGACGGCCATCAAGTATACCGCCATCTGGGTCGGGCGCATTCGGCGCAGTTTCCAGAACATCCGGACAGAGATTGAGCGTGAGCTGAATGTCGATGAGGTTCGCCGTGATATTCACAACGTGGCTGTTATGGATGAGCTGAAAAAAGCCAGGGAAGAACTGGACAAAGAAGCGGGAGCGCTGCGGAGCGACCTCCATTCAGCCACTGAAGATATTCACTCGGCAGCGGCTTCCAGTATACCCGAGAACCGTTCTCCTGAGTATCCGCAGAAACCGCCTGAGAGCAGCTGATCAGAAACCTGGTTGGATGAACGCTTTCCCTTATAGACAGACTGATGAGTAAACATTCAAGTAATTCAGAGGCCGGCAATTCAGGGGCCAGTAGTTCAGGAAACAGTAGTTCTGGAAGAAATAGTGCGGAGGCGGAAAAAGAGCAGCCGCTGGTTCAGCATCTGCTTGAACTGCGTTCCCGTATTCTGAAAGCGCTGACCTTCGTTATTGTTATTTTTCTTGGGCTGTTTTATTTCGCTAACGAAATTTACGCTTTTGTCTCCCAGCCCTTAAGGGCCTATCTGCCCGAAGGGGCAACCATGATTGCCACAGAAGTGGCTTCGCCCTTTTTGACGCCTTTTAAACTGACTCTGGTGGTGGCCATTTTTCTCAGTGTGCCGTTTATTCTGCACCAGGCCTGGGCTTTTATCTCCCCGGGGCTTTATCGCCATGAGAAGCGGCTGGCTATCCCCCTGCTGGTATCCAGTGTTCTGCTTTTCTATCTGGGAATTGCCTTTGCCTATTATGTGGTCTTCCCACTGGTATTCGGTTTCTTTACCAGCGTAGGGCCAGAGGGGGTGGCGATTATGACCGATATCAATCGCTACCTGGACTTTGTTCTGAAGATGTTCTTTGCCTTTGGTGCAGCCTTTGAAATTCCCGTAGCAACGGTTTTGCTGGTGGCTTCCGGTGTGACTACAGTTGCTGAGCTGAGGAGTAAAAGACCTTATGTGGTGGTAGGCTGCTTTGTTATTGGTATGTTGTTGACACCTCCCGATGTGATTTCCCAGTCCCTGCTGGCTTTCCCCATGTGGCTGCTGTTTGAAGGCGGTATTATCTTCTCGAAAATGGTGGAACGTTCTGGAGAGGAGCGGAGAAAGGCTGATCAGTCAGAGTAGGCAATCGTTAAACTAGCTTCTAAAAACCGGCCGTCGAATATTACGGGCGGTTTTTTTGTTTGGTAATTCTGCGGATAGAAATCTATGAATCTGCTTTTACTTGAACCTGAAGATATTATTTCCCCGGGTCGGGCGTTAGTGAAAGGGCGCCGTCTGGCCCATGTTCAGGATGTTCACAAAGCTCAGGTTGGTGACAGCCTCAGGGTCGGTGAGTTGAATGGACTGATGGGGGTGGCCCGGATTATTTGTCTTGAGCAGGATGGTCTGGAGCTGGAATATGTTCTTGATAAAGAGCCTCCTTTTGCCCTGCCGGTAACTGTTTTGTTGGCACTGCCCAGGCCCAAGATGCTGAAGCGTACCTTTCAGACTCTGGCCGCCATGGGAGTCAAAAAAATTGTATTGATGAACACCTTCCGGGTGGAGAAAAGCTTCTGGCAGTCCCCCTGGCTTAAGCCGGAGGCTATACATGAGCAGTTAATCCTTGGGCTGGAACAGGCCAGAGACACTGTTTTACCGGAGGTGATTCTGGAAAAGCGTTTCAAGCCGTTTGTGGAAGATCGTCTGCCGACTATGTCAGAAGGGATGCGCAAGCTGGTTGCTCATCCTGTTGCGGATCAAATCTGTCCGGCGGGAGGGTGTGAACCAACAGTGCTGGCCATAGGACCTGAAGGTGGCTTTATTCCCTATGAAGTTGAGCGCCTGGTTGAATATGGCTTTGAATGTGTACATCTGGGCCCAAGGATACTCAGGGTGGAAACGGCAGTGCCTGTCTTGTTAAGCAGGCTTTTTAACTGATTGTTTAAACCAGGGCCTATAACAAGAAGCCTGTTCCTTTCAGGCATGACTTGTTCAGCTCATATCCTGAGGATCAATATCCACAGACCAGCGTATCTTCCGGCTGAGTGGATTCTGTTCCAGTACTGGTAGCAGGAGGCTGAGCATGTTGTGCAGAGGTTTGCGGCTGCGGGCCTGTATATGAAGCTGGTAGCGCATACGGCCTTGGCGCTTTTCCATAGGTGCTGGAATTGGGCCAAGAATCAGTACACCTTCTGGGCCACCCAGGTTGTTGATTTCAACAATCTGTCTGGCTTGCTGGGCAGCTGCTGCCAGGAATTCTTCTGCAGGTTGGGCGTAAGGGGCTTCTGCGCTGATCATAGCCATAAAACTGAAGGGCGGAAGGCCTATAGTGTGACGCTGGTTAAGTATGTCCCGGGAAAACTCGTCGTAACCTTTGTTGATTAAAGACTGCAGCTGCTCATTCTCGGGGTTACCTGTTTGTATCAGAACACGGCCAGAGTGCTCAGCCCGTCCGGCCCGTCCAGCAACCTGTAGAATCAGCTGGCCGGTTTTCTCTGCACCCCGGAAATCGGCGCTGAAGAAACCTGTATCCGCATTGACGATAACGACCAGGGTGACTGCAGGAAAGTGATGACCTTTGGCCAGCATCTGGGTACCAACCAGAATGGCTGGGTCTCCGCCGTGAATCTTGTTGATGACTTCTTGGAATGCATGTTTTTTCCGCATGCTGTCCCGGTCTATCCGGAGTACTTCTGTCTTTTTGAATAGCTGGGCAAGTATCTCTTCCGTCCTCTCGGTACCCTGGCCGACAGGACTGAGCTCTATGCTGTTGCAGTTCGGGCATTGGTGGGGAATGCTCTGGTGATAGTCACAGTGGTGGCAGTGCAGGTGCGGCGGCATGCGATGCAGCGTCAGATGGGCGTCACAGTTGGGACAGTCAATCAACCAGCCGCACTGGTCGCAGGTCAGTGTAGGGGCATAGCCCCTCCGGTTTAGAAATACCAGAACCTGATGACTATTGTTCAGGGTTTCTCTCATTGCTTGCAGGCTTTCTGGAGCCAGACCGCCCTGAAGATTTTGTCCCCGGGTATCAACCAGTGCAAGGTGGGGTTGTATGGCAGTGCCTGCCCGCTGTTGCAGACGCAGGTAGCGGTATTTATGTGATAGGCTGTTGTGGAGGGTTTCAAGGCTGGGCGTTGCGCTGCCTAGGATAACCGGAATATTCTCCAGCTTGCCCCGGTAAAGGGCCATATCCCTCGATGAGTAGCGGACACTGTCCTGCTGCTTGTAAGACAGATCATGCTCTTCATCCACGATAATAATGCCGGGTTTCAGCATTGGGGTGAAAACTCCTGAGCGGGTGGAAATAATGATTCCCGCCTCTCCCCTTCGAGCTGATAGCCAGCCATTTAGTCGTTCCCTGTCTGTCAGCCCCGAGTGTAAAACTGTGACGGGAACATTGAACCGTTCCCGAAACCTGGCCAATGTCTGGGGTGTCAAACCTATTTCGGGTACCAGAACCAGAGCCTGGCGCTGCTTTTCAAGAATATTGGCAATGGCCTGCAGGTAAACCTCTGTTTTGCCACTTCCCGTCACTCCGTGCAGAAGTGTGGTGCTGAAACAGTGATCTTCACAGATAACAGCTTCCAGTGCCCGGGCTTGCTCCTCATTCAATACCAAGGGTGATGATTTCAGCAGTGGGTGGTGTTCATAGAACAGCTGATACTCAGGGGATTTTGTCAGGCTTTCAACCAGTCCCCGTTTCACCAGGTTTTTCAGCAGTTGACGGTCATACCCAACACTGCGCAGGGCCTCTGCACTGATGCCATCCGGGTGCTGTCGTATAAGTTCCCAAGCTTCCTGCTGTCTGGGCGCGCGCGCTTTGGCTAAGGTGATTTCAGTCTGAGTGTCCAGGTTGGAAGCCGGCTGCCAGAAGTCGTGGACCTCTTTGCCAAGATCATAGCCTTGGCGCAGCAGGGCCGGGAGGGTCTGAAACAGAGTGTCGCCTACCGGATGGTGATAGTAGTCTGCTGCCCATAACCCCAGGTTCATTAACGAAGAAGATAGAATGGGCTCATGATCAAGGACTTCGATGGCCGGGCGTAATTTCCCGACTGGAACATCCGAGCTGATCTCCAGGCTCATCAGGATGCCTGTGGTTTCCCGGTTGCGGAAAGGAACCCGAACCCTGACTCCAGGCACAAGACAGGTGCCTGCTGGCATGCTCCGTGGCGGCAGATAATCAAACTGGCGTCGCAGGCTGACTGGCAGGGCCACTCTCAGGATACCGGCTGTGTGTTCAGGCATGGATTATCAAACTGTGGATCAAACGGGCACAGATTACCAGAAGGTGATCCTGTCGTCTGTGGGCAATAACTTGAGAATAACTGCAAGTGTGAGGAGCAGAGAGTCTACCTGAAGTTGAGAACAGAACGGGCAGATTCCCTTATTGCTTTAGAAACCGTAGCAGAGCAGGTAGATGTAGTGTGCTGCTACGCCGGCTACCAGACCACCAACTGTATGGGCTAAAAGCGCCTTGGAGGTCAGCTCACGGTGCTGCAGAGTATCCATCATGGCTGTATGGGTGCTGAGAAAACCGCTCCAGCACATGCCCATAGCGGTAAAGACGGCAATCTCGTTGCCACCAATAATACCCTTGGCAATAAACGGCTGCATGGTAGACATGGCAGCACCAACGGCACCAAGAGATGTCACTGGAAAGGCGATCAGTTCCGGTGACTGGAAACCGAACAGCCCTGACAGCAGCCAGGAAAACTGGTTGGCAATAGTTGGCAGCAGAGCGACTCCTTCATAGGCTCCGCCGCTGTAACCACCGGCTGGAGCACCAAATGTTACCAGCATCACCAGAGAACTGATAATGAGGACCCCGGGAATAATAGCCATTCCCAGCTGTACCCCGGATTTTCCTCCATCCAGAAGAGAGTTCAGGAAGCGGAGCCAGGCAGAAGGTTGTTCCTGGTTGTGTCCGTGGTTCTGCTCAAGTTCTTCATTGTCACTTTCTACCAGTTTTTCACCAAGAATTGGACGGATCATCATCTGCATCAGGTGGGTGGACACAATAGCACCGATGATTGCACCCGCCAGGCCGATCATGGCAGGGGCAAAACTACTGCCATGGCCAATATCGAGCGTAGACATAAAAGTGATAACAATCAGTCCCATGCCAAAGGCTGTTCCGAAATTGCTCAGGGAGATGAGTTCTGTTGCTTTGAAGCCTCGGCTGAAACGGCTGTCATGAGCAAGGCTGATAACAGCGGGGTTGTCGGAGAAAAAAGTCATTAGCGCGGCCAGGGCAGTACGGCCAGGAAGGTTAAACAGGGGCTTCATCAGGGGAGCCAGCATTTTTTCCATCAGGGTAATCAGGCCAAATTCCATCAACAGTTTGCTGAAGGCTCCGGCCAGGACCGTGATCCCCATGATATAAAAGACGGTATTCAGAAGCAGGTCATGGGCTGTGGCAAACAGGGTATTGAACATATTGGTAACCCCCATAGTGGTACCAATATATCCGCCAAAAAGGCCCAATCCAGCCAGCAGGCAGAGTGGTTCGATAAGCCCACTGTGTTTTTTAGGGACTTGGGTGCTGGTTTCCAGGTGCATTTTTTAGTTTATGTTCCAAAGGGTTATTTGCAACTTGGGGCATGATACCTGCACTGCAGGGTGTTGAATCAATAATGATAATTACTGCTATTGATGGATGTATTGTGTTTTTTACATGGAAATGTCTTTTTCATTACTCCAGAGTGACGGAAAAGACACTTTACCCTGGTGGTCATGGCTGTTTGAGATTTTGACCGGCTGCTTACAGGACTGAGATTGATATCGGTGAAATTCGGGTTATTTCCAGCTTTGCTCAGCCTGCCGGCTCTGCTAATATTCGCGATCTTTCTGTTCGGGGATTCCCGGATTAATTGGCATGCGGTGCCAGCTGCGGAGAACTCTGTTCTACGGGAGCTGGTGGCGGCATGTGTATATGCTAGAGGCTGATGCGATGCAAGAAGGTATCCACCCTAAGTACGAAGAGATCACTGCAACCTGCTCCTGCGGCAATGTGATCAAGGTTAAGTCCACCCTGTGCAAGGATATCCACCTGGACGTATGTGCCAAGTGCCATCCGTTCTACACTGGTACCCAGAAGGTTATGGATACTGGTGGCCGTATCGAGCGCTTCAACAAGCGTTTCGGCGCACTCAGCTCCAAGCGCTGAGAAGCATGAGAAAAGGCACCGTCAGGTGCCTTTTCTCATCATGAATTCTTTATTAGGCTGATATTCATCAGTCAATCTTCGTAATTTTCTTATTTTTATTGCTTGCAGTTTTTGATAGAGCTGTTGAGCGGATTATCCCTTTCCGATATTCTCATCCCTCCCAGCAGGCAATAATAAAACCGGAAGCAATTATAATGGCTGAGGATATGAAACAAGCTGCTCTTGATTATCACGCGAATCCCAGACCTGGAAAAATCAGTGTTGAACTGACCAAGCCCGCTGAGACTTCCCGTGATCTTTCCCTCGCATACAGCCCAGGTGTCGCCGAGCCGGTACGGGAAATAGCACGGGATCCTGAGCTGGCTTATAAATATACGGCGAAGGGCAACCTGGTTGCTGTTATCAGTAATGGCTCTGCCATTCTTGGCCTGGGTAACCTGGGCGCGCTGGCGAGTAAGCCGGTTATGGAAGGCAAGTCACTCTTGTTCAAACGCTTTGCGGGCGTTGATTCCATTGATGTTGAAGTGGAATCTGAAAGCCCCCAGGCATTTATTGATACTGTTAAGCGCATCGCCAGTACATACGGTGGTATTAACCTTGAGGATATCAAGGCTCCGGAATGTTTCGAAATTGAGCGAGCCCTGATTGAATTATGTGATATTCCAATTTTTCACGATGACCAGCATGGTACAGCCATTGTTACTGTGGCAGGCATGTTGAATGCGCTGGAACTGGCCGGTAAAGAAGTTGATCAGGCCCGCATGGTTTGTCTGGGGGCTGGTGCTGCAGCCATTGCGTGCACCAAACTGCTGATTAGCTGTGGTATGAAGCCGGAAAACATTCTTATGCTGGACAGCAAGGGTGTTATTCATACCGGTCGTACGGACTTGAATCAGTACAAGGCGGCATTTGCCGTTGATACAGAGTGCCGTACCCTTGATGATGCCATTGAAGGTGCTGATGTTTTCCTGGGGCTGTCTGGTCCGAACCTGCTTTCTCCTGAGCAACTGACGCGCATGGCCAAGACCCCGGTGGTTTTCGCCTGTTCCAACCCTGATCCTGAGATCAGCCCGGAGAAGGCCAGAGAAGCCCGTCCTGATGTGATTATGGCTACCGGGCGTTCTGACTATCCCAACCAGGTTAATAATGTTCTGGGCTTTCCGTTTATCTTCCGTGGTGCTCTGGATGTTCGTGCCACTGCGATTAATGAGGAGATGAAAGTGGCTGCAGCCTATGCCATCAAAGACTTGGCGAAAGAACCTGCTCTACCGGAAGTTCTTGAAGCTTATGGCGTAAGCTCCATGGAATTTGGTCCAGATTATATTATTCCCAAGCCACTGGATCCCCGCCTGCTGACGGTTGTCTCTGCAGCAGTTGCCAGGGCGGCAGTAGACACCGGTGTTGCCCGGGTTGCTTATCCGGATCACTATCCGCTGAACTCTGCTGATGATATTGTTTTCTGATAGCCGTATCTGGAATTAAATCTGGATAGAAAAAAGCCCTGTCAGGATTGGCAGGGCTTTTTTCTATCTATCGATTAGAAAATATCGCCTGGATCAAAAGTCTCTTCATCCTGACTATCTGAAGCTACCGAACTCCCCCTTGGGCCAGCTTTGGGGGCATTTTCTGACCGGAAAATTTCAAAGATAGCATCCGATTCTCCCGGAGCTGCCGCCAGGCCTGTCTTTGGATCAATCTTCATCAGACCTTCGGGCTGGGGATAATGTTGGGCTGGTCCTTCATCAGATGGGCCAGCATTCGGACCCAGTGTACTGGGGAACCGTAATGTTGGGCTGGTCCTTCAGGGCAACCCGCATAAAGTCTATCCAGATGGGCAGGGCAGCATTGGCACCATATTCCCAGCGACCCAGTGTACGGGGCTGGTCAAAGCCCAGCCAGACTGTGGCCTGCAGGTTAGGGTTGAAGCCTGAGAACCAGACGTCGCGCTGGTCGTTGGTAGTACCGGTTTTCCCGGCAAGGTCACTCCTGTTAAGGGCTTTAGCCCGGCGACCTGTTCCCTTCTGAACCACATCCTGCATCATGTCGTACATGATGTAGTTGGTGCGTTTATCCATAACTCTCGGAGCCAGTTTGACCTGGGGTTGCTGCGGGATAGTGGCAGGTGGAGCCGCATCAGCCAGAAGGTTGAGCGTATCACTCGCATCAATAACATCAGGTTCCTGGACTGGGAAAGCCTCAGCCAGAGCTGTGTCATTGTCCTTGAGGAAATCTTCTTCATTGCATTCGCGACAGGCAATCAGTGGATCAGCTTCCATTATGGTGGTGTCAAGCCGGTCAATGCGCTTGATCATGTAGGGTTCAACCATAAACCCGCCGTTGGCAATAACTGTGTAACCTTTGGCCAGTTCAAAAGGGGTCAGACCGGCACTACCCAGGGACAGCGATAGATTTTTTGGCAGTTTATCCCGTGGAAGGCCAAGGGTTTCCATATAATCCAGGGTGTAGTTAACACCGGTACGCTGCAGCAGACGGATAGAAACCAGGTTTCGAGAGCGGTACAGGCCTTCTCTTATGCGGGTAGGGCCATAAAATTTCTGGTTGTCGTTTTGTGGACGCCAGTGGCTCTCCAGTTTGTCATCATTAAAGACCACCGGAGCGTCATTGATCAGGGTGGCAGGAGTTGCCCCTTTCTGCACAGCGGCACTGTAGACAAAAGGCTTGAATGCGGAGCCTACCTGGCGGTTGGCCTGGGTTACCCGGTTGTACTTGCTGTCATAGAAGTTAAAGCCGCCGACCATTGAGGTTATGGCTCCATCCCGGGGTTTCATGGAAATTATGGCCGCCTGGGCTTCGGGAATCTGGCTTAGCTTCCAGCCTTCGTCACTGTTTCTGACCCGGATAAGGTAGCCTGGCTGGAGAATGTCCTCGGGTTTCTTTGGGCTCTGGCCCTGGCGGTTGACATCAATGTAGGGCTTGGCCCACTTCATGCCATTCCACTCCAGAATGGCACTGCTGCCGTCCCGGAACAGCAAGCTGGCATAATCTTCACCAACTTCTGTAACCACAGAGGCATGGAGCTGGCCAATACGGGAAGTCGTATTCAAGGTCTGCTGCCATTCTGCAGGGTTGGAACCAAGCTCCTGCTCTGGCCCACGGTATCCATGGCGCTCATCATAGGCCTGCAGGCCTTTATCTATAGCAAGGTTGGCTGCACGCTGCTGTTCCGCATCAATGGTGGTGTAGACCTCATAACCATCGGTGTAGGCACTGGCTCCATACATGCCAGCAACTTCCATACGTACCGCTTCAGCGACGTAGGGTGCTTCAAGATCAATGGGAAGGCTGTGGTAGCGTGCTGTAACTGGCGCATTCACTGCAGAAGTGAACTCTTCAGCTGTAATATAACCCAGATCGCGCATACGTTCGAGAATCCAGTTCCGGCGGATTAATGAACGAGGAGCATTGGCAAGAGGGTTGTAGCGGGATGGGGCCTTGGGCAGGCCGGCGATCATGGCAGCCTGGGCCAGGGTCAGCTCCCTGATGCTCTTGCCATAGTAGACCTGGGCTGCAGCTTCGACACCATAAGCCCGGTTGCCCAGATAAATTTTATTGAGATAAAGCTCAATAATCTCTTCTTTACTCAGTTTTCTTTCTATTTCCAGTGCCAGCAGGATTTCGTTGAATTTTCTGGAAAACACTCGCTCCCGGGAGAGGAAGAAGTTTTTTGCCACCTGCATGGTAATGGTGCTGCCGCCTGACTGGATACGACCGGAATTAATCAGTTGCACTGTCGCCCGCAGCAGGCCGTTGATATCAACACCGCTGTGGGAGAAAAAACGATCATCCTCCGCGGCCAGAAACGCATTGATCAGCTTTTTGGGGACATCTTCGATATCAACAGGAGAGCGCCTTTTTTCACCGAATTCAGCGATCAGGCTGCCGTCACTGGTATAAATTCTCAGAGGAGTCTGAAGCCTTACATCCCGCAAGGACTCGACTGAGGGAAGGTTTGGACTCAGATAGAGAAACGCGCTGCTGCCGATCAGCACAGCTCCACAAAGTGCAGCTAAACCGCACCACAGCCCGAATCGGGCGACTCTGACCGATTTATTCATAAGTATTATTAATAAATGTACCAGTTAGCATTATCTAGGGGACTGTACCACGCTATTAACAAGCCGATTATACGCGAGAGTGATGTCGAGAGCACAATTGCCAGATATCACATCGTGATATTTAATGATGGAATAGGGATGTTTTTCATTCAAACGGCCATGAGCGGGAAATGCCCCCCCTAAAAATGAAAATACGGTGGGCATTTCCATGGTAAAAAATACAAAGATGCGGGGCGAAAAACAGGGATGGGACTGTTTAAAAAGAAATCCGGTGCCTTGCTGGGTATAGATATCAGTTCCACCTCGGTTAAATTACTTGAGCTAAGCAGTCGTGGTGGCCTGTACCGGGTGGAATCCTATGCTGTAGAGAGCCTGCCACCCAATGCTGTTGTTGAAAAGAATATCAATGAACTGGAAGCTGTCGGTGAATGTATCAAAAGGCTTCTGACTAAATCCAGAACCACCCTGCGAAATGCTGCTGTTGCAGTGGCCGGTTCGGCAGTTATTACCAAAACCATGGATATGGATGCCTCTCTTAATGAAGATGAAATGGAGAGCCAGATTTCTGTGGAAGCTGATCAGTATATACCTTATCCGTTGGATGAAGTTGCCCTGGATTTTGAGGTGCTGGGATTCAGTGACAACAACCCTGAGCGAGTTAATGTGCTGGTTGCCGCCTGCCGGAAGGATAATGTAGATAACCGGGAAGCCGCTCTGAACCTTGCTGGGCTACATGTCAAAGTTGTTGATGTTGAAGCCTACGCCATGGAACGGGCCTTTGAGCTTATAGAGCCTGATCTTGAGTTTGCCGGGGACGACGCTCTCGTCGCCATTGTGGATATCGGTTCGACTATGACTACACTGAGTGTGCTGGAAAATGGCAGAACCATTTATACTCGGGAACAGCTCTTCGGAGGCAGGCAGCTGACCGAGGAAATTCAGCGCAAGTACAATATGTCTCCTGAAGAAGCTGATTTCGCCAAGAAATCAGGAGATCTTCCTAATGATTATGAAGTAGAAGTTCTGGCCCCCTTTCGAGAAGCCGCTCTGCAGCAGGTGTCCAGAAGCCTGCAGTTCTTTTATTCCTCAAGTGATCATAACGATGTCAACTGTATAGTTCTGGCAGGAGGTGCTGCTGCAACACCGGGGTTAGACTCCATGGTTACCAAAAAGGTAGGCAGCTACTGTGTGATTGCGAACCCCTTTGCCAACATGTCCATCAGCAGAAGGGTCAACAGCAATGCTCTGGAAAATGATGCTCCGGCCCTGATGATTGCCTGTGGTCTGGCCATGCGAGGATTTGACTAATGGCAAGAATTAACCTTCTTCCCTGGCGTGAGGAACTGCGTAAGGAAAGGCAGCAGCAGTTTCTGGTAGCTTTAGCTATTGCAGCAGTTCTGGCGGTTCTACTGATTTTTGGGCGAAACCTGATGCTGTCAGCATCTATTGATGCCCAGACTTCCAGAAATAACTTTCTTCTTAATGAGATAGCCACACTGGACAGCAAGATCGAAGAGATTCAGGAGCTTAAAAATAAGAAGAAACAGCTTCTGGCCCGTATGGAAGTCATTCTTAATCTTCAGGGAAATAGACCGGTAATCGTCAGAATGTTTGATGAACTGGTCAGGATCATGCCGGACGGTGTTTTCTTTACCGGCATGTCCATGAAGGAGGGGGAGATCAGTATTGAGGGTGTTGCTGAATCCAATAACCGCATATCCAAGCTTATGAGGCGGTTGGATGAGTCTGACTGGTTCAGTAATCCGAATCTTACTGCAGTCAAGGCTCAGGCCAGTGGCGGCAGTACCTTTGATTTGACTGTCATGCAGGCGACTCCAGAGGAGGACGAAGCATGAGTGCCATTGAAGGGTATCTGGAAAAGCTAAGGGAATTTGACCTCAATGATCTCGATTTCGAGAATATTGGCTCCTGGCCCATGCCCGTCAAGGCTGTCTTTTTCCTTATCGTTTTCGCACTGGTGGTGTTTTTTGGTCACAGCTTTCACCTGAAAGGGCTGGGGGAGCAGCTGCTTCGGGAGGAGAGTCGTGAACAGGATCTGAAAGAAGAATTTAGAACCAAAGCATTTCTTGCTGCCAATCTCGATGCTTACCGCTCCCAGATGCAGGAGATGGAGATTTCATTCAGTGCCTTGGTACGCCAGCTTCCCAGTGATACAGAAGTTCCTGGCTTGCTGGAAGACATTACTTATACAGGCCTGGGGGCGGGCCTGACTATCAATTCCATCAATCTCCAGTCCGAAATAACCCATGAGTTCTACATTGAACTGCCGATTAAGATCAATGTTAAGGGTGACTATCATGATATTGGCACTTTTATAAGTGGAGTAGCTGCCCTTCCCCGAATCGTGACCCTGCACGATTTCAATATTAAGGAATCAAGGGGTAGTGGGGGGTTGAGTATGGAGATTCAGGCTAAAACCTATCGCTATAACGATAATGCCAGTGCAAAAGGCAGCAGGGAGCGAGGGGGATGATTGGTAGAGCTGTTGCTCTGATTTTGCTTGTGGGAAGCAGTCTTGTTCTAACAGGCTGTGGGCCGGCTGAACATCACCAGGATCTGAAAGATTTTCTGGAAGACGTGAAGGCTCAGCCGAACAGGGCTATAGAACCATTGCCTCAGTTCACCACATACGAGGCTTATACATACAGTGCTACCGGCTATAGGAGCCCCTTCCAGGCTCCGATTAAGGTGGAGATCGTACGCAAAACCAGAGTGGTCAGCGACATAAAGCCGGATAAAGACAGGGTGAAACAGTTTCTGGAGAATTACTCCTTTGACTCTTTCTCTATGGTAGGCACTCTGAGTGACGATAACGGCTTCTGGGCTCTGCTGTCTGCTAATGGCAGTGTCTATCGAGTACAGGTTGGTGATTATCTTGGCCGCAACCATGGACGGATTGTGGGTATTACCGAGACTGAGATACAGGTTATTGAGATAGTTAAAAGCGGGACCGAACGCTGGGTAGAGCGACCGCGCACATTGGCGCTCAAGGAAGTGTGAAACCTGGAAAAGTGAGTACAGGGTGAAGGGAACTATTTATTAGTATGGGTATCACCGGAATGAACATTGCGGGTGGCTTCAGTAAATGGATTTACAGGCTCCTGGCGGTTGGTGCTGTAGGCTTGTGGCCAGCTATAGTCATGGCCGGGGAGCTCAGAAATCTGGATGTTAATTCACTGCCGGGAGACAGGGTTGAAGTTACCCTGACATTTGATGGTCCGCCCCCTGATATTCGCAGTTATGCGATTGAACAACCTGCCAGAATATCCATAGACTTGCCAGCAACTATCAGCAAAGTGCCTAAATATAACGACGTTGGCTTCTCCAATGCGCAGAGTATTACTGTTATAGAAACCAAGGATCGTACCCGGATGATTGTCAATCTGGAGCAGCCGGCCGGGTATACCTACTTTACCGAAGATAATAAGTTAATCATTACTGTGGGAGACGGTGACCTGCCTGAACCTGTCAGTGATGGTCAGCTCGCCAGATCAAAAGATAATCAACAAGGTTCCCAGGGGAATGATGCTGAGTCCAAAGCCAAGGTCACTGGTTCCGGGCTGATGTTATCCCATCAGCCTGAAGGTATCACCAGTATTGACTTTGAGCGCGGTGAAGGTGGGGAAGGTAACATTGTTATTGGTCTGAGTTCCAAATCCGTAGCCATGGATCTGGAAGAGCAGGGTGGACGCCTGCGCCTTACTTTTCCAGGAGCCAGGCTCCCCGCCAGTTTGAAAAACCGCCTGGATGTCATCGACTTTGCTACCCCCGTGCAGTATGTGGATGCCCGTATCGAAGAAGGCAATGCCATGGTGATCATTGAACCCAAGGGGGAATATGATTATCTGGCCTGGCAGACAGATAATATGCTGACTATCAGTGTCAAAGCACTTTCGTCCCGGCAAGTCCAGCGAAATATCCGTGAAAAGCAGCTTTATAGCGGCGATCGCCTGTCTCTGAATTTCCAAGATATTGAAGTACGCGATGTGCTGCAGATTTTGGCTGATTTTAAAGATCTCAACCTGGTGGCCAGTGATACTGTAGTAGGCAGGGTAACTTTGCGCCTGAAGAGTGTGCCCTGGGATCAGGCACTCGATATTGTTCTGCGCTCCAAGGGGTTGGGGCAGAGGCAGGAAAATAATGTTCTGATAGTAGCCCCTGCTGTTGAGCTGGCAGCTCTTGAGCGAGAGCAGCTTGAATCTGAACAGCAGATCAGGGAGCTGGCACCGCTTTATACCGAGCTTATGCAGATCAATTACGCTGATGCCAAAGAGATCTCAACGGTGTTGGTTGGAGGTGAGGATAACCGCATTTTGTCCGAGCGAGGCAGTGTCCAGGTTATTGAGCGGACCAACAGTCTTCTGGTACAGGAAACTCAGGTCAAGCTGGATGAGATTCGTAACCTGATAGAGAAGGTGGATATTCCGGTTCGTCAGGTAATGATTGAAGCGCGTATTGTCAATGCTGACACCCGTTTCGTTAAAGAACTCGGCGTAAAGTGGGGTGGTTATGTCAACCCCAACGGACCCCATACCCAAGCTGACCGGCAATACTTCCTAGGTGGACAGGATGCGACAGTCACTACGTCGGTAGAAGATGGCGCGACTGAAAGATCCTATACCTATGACCAACTGTTTACCGATCTGTCAGTCAGTGGCACTACACGGGCTGCTCTGGCTATAGGTTTGATCACGGATTCCTCGGTCATTAACTTGGAACTCTCTGCTATGGAGGCTGATGGTGGCGGTGAGGTCGTTTCCCAGCCCAAGGTGATCACTTCTGACAAGCAGAAGGCCGTTATCAAGAGTGGTAAGGAGATCCCCTACCAGGAAGCCAGCTCCAGCGGTGCAACTTCTATCTCTTTCAAAGATGCTGTTCTTTCCCTGGAAGTCACCCCGCAGATAACCCCGGATGGTCGGGTCATTATGGATATAAAAATCACCAATAATGACAGTACGACTTCCACATCGACCGGGGTTCCTATCATTGATACCAATGAAGTTCAGACAAAAGTGTTGATTGATGATGGTCAGACTATCGTTCTTGGTGGTATCTTCAAGAATACAACCAAGGAGGGGGTTGATAAGGTTCCCCTTCTGGGAGATCTCCCCGGCATTGGTCGCCTTTTCAGGAAGGATACTAAGCAGGAAACCAAGAGTGAGGTGTTGATTTTTATCACGCCTAAGATACTGACAGGGTCATTAGCCTTGCGCTGACAGGACGTATGCAGTCACGCACAATATATTTAATCGGGCCAATGGGGGCAGGAAAGAGCACCATCGGCCGTATGCTTTCCAGAGAATTAAACCTCCCCTTCCGTGATACCGATCAGGAGGTGGAAGAGCGTTGTGGCGCCGATATACCCTGGATATTTGATATGGAAGGGGAAGAAGGATTTCGTCAGCGTGAAACTGCTGTTCTTGAATCACTGGTAGATGAACCTGCCCATGTTATTGCAACTGGTGGTGGTATTGTGACCCGGGAAATCAATCGTCGCCTGATGATTACCAACGGCTTTGTCGTTTTTCTGCAGGCTTCCGTATCCACACAGATCCAGCGTACGGCCAAGGATAAGAAACGTCCTTTGCTACAGCGGTCAGACCGGGAGCAGGTTCTGGCTGATCTCTACGCCAAACGGGAACCTCTCTACCGGCAGGCTGCTGATCTTATTGTATGCACAGATCGGGGTAGTCCCCGTTATGTGATACGGGAGATTAAACGGGCATACCTGGAAGTATGACCGAGTCATTTCGGTTGCCTTGGTTGCCACCAGTCGTGTCATAATCACCTGACTAAGAATAAGTCAGGAGTATTGTGTGCAGACTTTGAATGTTGATCTCGGAGAACGCTCCTATCCCATTTTTATCGGCTCTTCTCTTCTGGGAAATTCTGATCTGCTTCAGCCTTTTCTGAATGGCGGTCAGGTGGCTATTGTTTCCAATGAAACTGTAGCCCCTCTTTATCTTGAAACACTCCGCAAAAGCCTTTCTGGTGTGAAAGTCACAGAAGTTATTCTCCCTGATGGTGAGCAATATAAGAATCTGGCGGTACTCAATTCTATTTTTGATGCTTTGCTGAAAGACGCTCATGGAAGAACAACGACACTTGTCGCTCTTGGCGGAGGGGTTGTCGGTGATATGTGTGGCTTTGCTGCCGCCTGCTATCAGCGAGGTGTTAACTTTATCCAGGTGCCGACAACCCTGCTGGCCCAGGTAGACTCTTCGGTTGGGGGTAAAACAGGCGTCAATCACGCTCTTGGTAAAAATATGATTGGTGCCTTCCATCAGCCTGAGTGTGTGATTGCAGATATCAGCGTATTTAAAACCCTGCCAGACCGGGAGCTATCTGCAGGTCTGGCAGAGGTGATCAAATATGGCTTGGTCTGCGATGCACCGTTTTTCCAGTGGCTGGAAGCCAATATTGAAAAGCTGGTAGCACGGAATGAAGAGGCCCTGGTTGAAGCTGTGCTGAGATCCTGTGAGAACAAGGCAGAGGTTGTTGCGGAAGATGAGCGTGAGAGTGGACGCCGGGCCATTCTTAATCTTGGCCATACGTTTGGTCATGCTATTGAGACCCATGAAGGTTATGGTTCGTGGCTTCATGGAGAGGCTGTTGCGGCTGGCATGATTATGGCTGCAGAGCTTTCCCAGCGCCTTGGCTGGGTCGATAAATCACTGGTTTCACGCATTGTTGCCATTCTGGAAAAGGCAAACCTGCCTGCCTCTCCTCCGAAAGGTATGACAGTAGACGACTTTCTTAGTCTAATGAGCCGGGACAAGAAGGTGGTGGATGGTCAGCTGCGCCTGGTGCTGCTTCAAGGATTGGGGCAGGCTGTAGTGACTTCTGAGACACCGGCAGAATTGTTAAAAGACTATCTGCAGGAAAGTTGTAAGATGGCAGCTCTTTAGCAGAAATTAACCTGAAATTTGTTGTAAGAATAGTATTAATTGCTGCTTTGTTGAGTTGATGTTTACCGGCCGGTTTGTTAAGGGCTCTGTGCCCATGTACAATGATCGGCCGCTTAGCCGGGTCTTGCTACTGATTTGTCCCGGCTAAGGTGATATCTGGAATGGCTTGAAGCAGCCATGAGCGGAGAGTAGCCATAAGCGAAAAACAGCCATGAGGAAGAAATCCTGTTTCCACCATTACGGGTAAAAGGAGAAGGATTGTCATGGCAGATAGATAGCTGTAACCGGATACCCCCAGTCGTGAGGGGGAAGTGTAATTGTCGAAGAGCTGTCGATGGATGTCCGCTCCAGGCAAGACAGTCCGGCGCCAAATAATGATTACCAGAATGGCAGTTGAGAGAGTTTATATGAGTTCAGGTTTGTATCATCCCGGAGAGTTTAGGGACAATTGTGGCTTCGGACTCATCGCCCATACGGAAGGCCGAAAAAAGTCACGATCTGCTCCAGAAAGCTATTGAAGCGCTAACTTGCATGACTCACCGGGGTGGTATCGCCGCTGATGGTCGAACCGGTGATGGTTGTGGACTACTGATTCAGTTACCCGACACCTTTTTCCGTACTCTTGTCAGTGACACGCTGAATGTCCGGCTTCCCCGAACTGTATGCCGTAGGTATGGTTTTCCTCAGTCAAGACAGTCGCAAAGCCAGTGAGGCCCGCTCTGTTCTGGAACAGGAGCTTTCCGACCAAGGGCTGAAAGTCGCCGGTTGGAGAACAGTTCCTGTTGACCAGAAATATCTTGGACCTATCGCTCTGGAACAGTTGCCAGTTATAGAGCAGGTTTTTGTGACACCTGGCAAAGATCTGGATCAGCACCAGTTTGAAGCGGCACTGTTCATGTCGCACCGTAAGGCCAGTCAGGAGCTGGCAGATGACCCTGATTTCTATATCTGTTCCCTGTCCAGCAAGGTCATTACCTACAAAGGCCTGATGATGCCGGCAGATCTGGCCAGCTTCTACCCAGATCTGGGAGATAGCCGGTTTGAAACGGCTATCTGCGTTTTCCATCAACGTTTTTCCACCTAATACCATGCCGCGCTGGCCCCTGGCACAGCCATTCCGCATGCTGGCCCATAACGGTGAGATCAACACTATTATGGGGAACCGCAACTGGTCGGCAGCCAGAGCTAACAAATTCCGGTCAGAACTTCTGCCAGACCTGGAACAGATTCGTCCCCTGGTTAACCGGGTTGGATCAGACTCTTCATCTCTGGATAATATGCTGGAGATTCTGGTTACCGGTGGTGTAGGGCTTTATCGCGCCGTGCGGATGCTGGTGCCACCTGCCTGGCAAAATGTGGATACCATAGACCCGGATCTGAGAGCCTTTTACGAGTACAACTCCATGCATATGGAGCCCTGGGATGGTCCGGCCGGTCTGGTTATTTCCGATGGTCGCTACGCCGTCTGTGCCCTGGACAGAAATGGTCTGCGTCCTTCCCGCTGGGTAAAAACCCGGGATGGTTATCTGACGGTGGCTTCCGAAGTTGGTGTGTACGATTACAAACCGGAAGATGTGGTTGCCAAAGGTCGGGTTGGGCCCGGTCAGGTTTTGGCTCTGGATACGAGAACTGGCGAATTTCTGCAGGCTCATGATATCGATCAGAAGCTGAAAAGCCGGCAGCCTTACAAAAAATGGCTGAAGCAATACGCCTATCGGATTCAGTCAAGGTTCAATGAGCAGGAACACCGGGTTGACCCCTTGTCCCCTGAGCGGATGCTGGCTCTGCAGAAGCAGTTTCAGGTATCAAACGAAGAGCGGGATCAGGTTATCCGTCCCCTGGTGGAAAATGCCCAGGAAGCTGTGGGCTCCATGGGGGATGATACCCCGATGGCGGTGCTGTCCCAGCGAGTGCGTCCGGTATACGACTATTTTCGTCAGCAGTTTGCCCAGGTGACCAATCCGCCTATTGATCCGCTGCGTGAAGCAGTGGTGATGTCCCTGGAAGTCTGTATGGGGCGTGAGCGCAATATATTCAAAGAGACGCCTGAGCATGCCAAGCGGGTGATTTTGAAGTCGCCGGTACTGTCGACGACCAAATTCCTTAACCTGATCAATGCCCATCATGATCACGATGATCTGGCGGTTGAGCGGATTGATCCTCGGCTATGACCCTGATCTGGGACTGGAAGCTGCTATCACTGCTCTCTGTGACAAGGCTGAACAGGCTGTCCGGGATGGCAAGGTGATTCTACACCTGACGGATAAAAATCAGGTTGAGGGGCATTACCTTGTGCATGCGGCATTTGCGACAGGCGCTGTTCACCACAGGCTGATTAAGAATAGCCTGCGCTCCGATGCCAATATTCTGGTAGAGACTGGGACAGCCAGAGACTCCCACCACTTTGCTGTTCTGATGGGTTTTGGTGCCACGGCCGTTTACCCTTGGCTTACCTATGAAGTTATTGGGGATATGATTCGCGGTGGTACTCTTATCTGTGACACGATAAGTGCCTTCAAATCCTACCGTAGAGAATCTCCAAGGGGCTTCTGAAAATCATGTCCAAGATGGGCATATCGACTATAGCTTCTTACCGTGGTGCCCAGCTGTTTGAAGCTGTCGGCGTCAGTAAAGAGGTGATTGAGCTCTGTTTTAACGGTGTTCTAAGCCGGATTGAAGGGGCGCGGTTCTCAGATTTCCATTATGATCAGTCGCTACTGGTCAAAGAGGCTGGAAAGAAACGTAAGCCTATTCAGCAGGGAGGGATGCTCAAGTTCGTTCACGGTAGTGAATACCACACCTTTAATCCTGATGTGGTGCAGACTCTGCAGAAAGCGGTCAAGAATGGAGACTACAGTGCCTGGCGTGATTATGCAGCGCTGGTCAATGAACGTCCTGTGGCCGTTATTCGAGATCTGTTCGAACTTGAAAGCGACCGTGAACCTGTTCCACTGGATCAGGTTGAACCGGTTTCTGCCATTGTTAAACGGTTTGACTCGGCAGCCATGAGCCTTGGTGCCCTTTCTCCGGAAGCTCATGAGGCTCTGGCTCAGGCTATGAACAATCTGGGAGGGCGATCCAACTCTGGTGAAGGTGGTGAAGATCCAGCCCGTTTTGGTACCGGCCGGGTTTCCAAAATCAAGCAGATCGCCTCTGGCCGTTTTGGCGTGACCCCCCACTATCTGGTTAATGCGGATGTGCTGCAGATTAAGGTGGCCCAAGGGGCTAAGCCCGGTGAAGGTGGTCAGCTGCCTGGCGGCAAGGTTAATGCTCTGATTGCCCGCCTGCGCTTTTCGGTGCCCGGCGTTACGCTGATTTCGCCACCGCCCCATCACGACATCTACTCCATCGAAGATCTGGCTCAGTTGATTTTTGATCTCAAGCAAGTCAATCCGGAAGCCCTTGTTTCGGTCAAGCTGGTTTCTGAACCGGGTGTTGGCACAATTGCTGCCGGTGTGGCCAAGGCCTATGCTGATCTGATTACTGTATCCGGTTATGACGGTGGCACTGCAGCCAGTCCTCTGACGTCTATTCGTTATGCCGGTTCGCCATGGGAGCTGGGTCTTGCTGAAACCCAGCAGGCGCTGCGGGCCAATGATCTGCGTGGCAAGGTTCGGCTGCAGACAGATGGTGGTTTGAAAACCGGTCTTGATGTGATTAAGGCGGCACTGCTCGGTGCGGAAAGTTTTGGCTTCGGCACCACGCCGATGATCGCCATGGGCTGTAAATACCTGCGAATCTGTCATTTAAATAACTGTGCAACGGGTGTCGTTACCCAGGATAAAGATCTGCGAGATGAGCACTTTATTGGCACAGTAGAAATGGTGACCAACTTCTTTACCTTCCTGGCAGAAGAAGTGCGGGAGTGGCTGGCACGCCTGGGTTACACCAGCATTGATGAGCTTGTGGGACGTACTGATCTGATCAAAGTAAAAGAGGGGCTGACGCCTCGCCAGAACGCTCTTGACCTGACCCCTGTACTGCAAAACAGAGCCATCCCGGCTGATAAGCCCAATACCTGTCAGGTAGAGCGCAACCCACCATTTGATCCCGGTGATATGGCTGAGCGCATGGTGACTGACATGCTGCCAGCTATTGAAAACAGTTCCGGTGGTGAGTACAGATATACCATCAGTAACTGTGATCGTTCCATTGGTGCCAGAGTTTCCGGTGAAATCGCCAAACGCCATGGCAATCAGGGAATGAGTGGCTCTGCCATGACTGTTCGCCTGGAAGGAAGTGCTGGCCAGAGTTTTGGTGTCTGGAATGCCGGCGGACTGGATATGTACCTGGAAGGTGATGCCAATGACTATGTTGGTAAAGGGATGACTGGTGGCAAGCTGGTTATCAGTCCTCCTCAAGGCAGCTCTTTTGACAGTCATAAAACATCCATTATCGGCAATACCTGCCTCTATGGTGCAACTGGCGGCAAGTTACTTGCGGCTGGGCGGACCGGTGAGCGACTGGCTGTCCGCAACTCCGGGGCACATGTTGTCGTCGAGGGTGCTGGTGATCACTGTTGCGAATATATGACCGGCGGACTGGTAACAGTGCTTGGGGCAACCGGTGGTAACTTCGGAGCTGGCATGACTGGCGGTTTTGCCTATGTGCTGGATCTCGATCGCCTGTTCGTGGATCGCTATAACCATGAGCTGGTGGATATTCATCGGATTGATACCGGGTCGATGGAGGATCACCAGACCCATCTGTATGGTGTTATTGAAGAATTTGTTCAGGAAACAGGCAGTGCCTGGGGTCGAAATATTCTTGAAAACTTTGAAGATTATGCCGGGCTGTTCTGGCTGGTGAAGCCGAAGGCAGCCAGTCTTGATAATTTGCTGGCCTATACCCGGGGCCGGCCTGAGTAAACAGCCGACAGGTCTGAAAACGAGCCGGGCGGTTCTGAGGAACCGCTGCCTCCACAGGCTGCTGTAAGTGCAGCGTGGAGGTAAGGGCAAAAAGAATTGAAGAGGTGTGTATGGCTGAAAGACTGAGCAATAATTTCCAGTTCGTACAGGTTGACAGAAAAGATCCTGCCAAGAAAAGACTCTCTGTACGACAGAACGAGTTTGTCGAGATTTACCAACCTTTCCGGGAGAAAGAGGTGCGCAGTCAGGCGCACCGCTGTCTGGAGTGTGGTAACCCTTACTGCGAGTGGAAGTGTCCGGTTCATAACTATATTCCGGACTGGCTGAAACTGGTCAGTGAAGGGCAGCTGTTCAAAGCCGCTGAACTGTCCCATCAGACAAACTCCCTGCCGGAAGTCTGTGGCCGGGTCTGCCCACAGGATCGTCTCTGCGAAGGGGCCTGTACCCTGAATGATGGCTTCGGTGCTGTGACCATTGGAGCGACCGAGAAATATATCACCGATACGGCCCTGTCCATGGGCTGGCGTCCGGATATGTCATCTGTACAATGGACCGGTAAGAAGGTTGCCGTGATTGGAGCTGGGCCTGCCGGTTTAGCCTGTGCTGATGTCCTGGTTCGTCATGGCGTGAAGCCAGTTGTTTTTGACCGCTACCCGGAGATCGGTGGGCTGCTGACCTTCGGTATCCCGGAGTTCAAGCTGGAAAAAGGTGTGATGGAAAAACGCCGGGAAATCTTTACTGAAATGGGTATTGAGTTCCGGCTGGAAACTGAGGTGGGTAGAGATATCACCATGGAGGAACTGCTGACAGATTTTGACGCAGTATTTATGGGAATGGGTACCTATTCCTATATGAAGGGTGGCTTCCCCGGGGAAGATCTTGATGGCGTCCATGATGCTCTGCCTTTCTTGATTTCCAATGTGAACCGCAATCTCGGTTTTGAAAAATCCCCGGAAGACTTTATTGATCTGAAGGGCAAAAAGGTTGTGGTTCTCGGAGGCGGCGACACTGCCATGGACTGTAACCGGACCTCAATTCGCCAGAATGCTCAGTCGGTTACCTGTGCCTATCGCCGGGATGAAGCCAATATGCCAGGCTCCCGTCGTGAGGTGGAAAATGCCAGGCAGGAGGGCGTCAGTTTCCTGTTTAACCGTCAGCCAGTGGAAATTGTTGGCGATGGTAAAGTGGAAGGCATAAAGGTTATCACTACGGAGCTGGGGGAATCTGATGAGAATGGACGCCGTCGTCCAGAACCTGTTCCTGGCAGTGAAGAAATATTACCGGCTGATGCTGTTCTGATTGCTTTCGGTTTTCGCCCAAGCCCGGCAGACTGGTTTGGAGAACACAACATTAAAACAGACGATGGTGGTCGCGTGGTTGCGCCGGAGCAGGCAGAATATCCTTTCCAGACTTCTAATCCCAAGGTGTTTGCTGGTGGGGATATGGTTCGTGGCTCTGATCTGGTCGTGACTGCTATCTGGGAAGGCAGACTGGCTGCTGAGGGAATCATGGATTACCTGGATATCTGATTTGAAATCCAGAGGCAGACGGTCTGTAGCTTTAGAATTTTTATGGTAAAAAGGAGAGCCTTGGCTCTCCTTTTCTTGGCTGATCAGGTGATCAGCAGGTTGCAATTACTTCGATCTCAACCTTGGCATCCTTCGGCAGGCGGGCAACTTCGATGCAGCTGCGGGCCGGGAAGGGCAGAGTAAAGTACTGCTTGTAGACTTCGTTGATATCAGTGAAGTCGTTCATATCTTTGATAAAGATGGTAGTCTTGCGTACTTTGCTCATACTGGAACCGGCGGCTTCCAGGATGGCTTTGACGTTTTCCAGGGACTGACGAGCCTGGGACTTGGCTTCTTCTGGCATATCTCCGGTTTCCGGGTCAATCGGCAACTGACCGGAGGTGATAATCATGCCGTTGAATTGAATTGCTTGAGAATAGGGACCGATTGCTGCAGGAGCATCGGAAGTTTCAATTACTCGTTCCATTGTGGTGATTCTTTAACTGTGCGTTGTCGGGAGTGCCGCCCGGTGGATGCAAAAGCCCACTTGAATGCTGGCGCTGATGCTTTCTCAGTGTGTCCTCTATGGGGGGCATGGGGATACGCACTGATATTGGCAAAACAAGGGGCTGGATATTACTCCATCATAGTCCGTCTGCGTTGATATCAGTCAAAAGATCATTTTATAAATTAAAATGCTTACGAAAATTTCAATTAATGTTGAACTGGGCTGTAGGTGTTGTCTGTATTAAGGTAGGGTGTGCCCGTTGGGATGTATAGGAGTTTACTGTGACAGGGCTTAAAAACGATACGCTGCTCAAGGCTTTACTGAGAGAGCCGGTTGACTATACCCCGGTGTGGATGATGCGCCAGGCGGGACGCTATCTGCCTGAATACAGGGAAAGCCGGGCAAAGGCCGGAGATTTTCTCAGTCTGTGCAGAAATGCTGATTTTGCCTGCGAAGTGACGCTGCAGCCCCTTGAGCGATATCTACTGGACGCTGCCATTCTGTTCTCAGATATTCTGACAGTGCCAGATGCAATGGGGCTTGGTCTCTACTTTGAAACAGGTGAAGGTCCGCGCTTCAAGAAAACAGTCCGTACCATGGCGGATGTTGAGGCCCTTGGCGCTCCACGTATGGATGATGAACTGGATTACGTGATGAACGCCGTGCGGGTTATTCGTGGTGCGCTGAATGGATGTGTCCCCCTGATCGGGTTCTCCGGCAGTCCTTGGACTCTGGCAACTTACATGGTTGAGGGAGGCAGCAGTAAAGACTTCCGTCATGTTAAGGGTATGATGTTTGATCAACCGCAGGTTCTCCATGCGCTGCTTGGCCGGCTGGCAGATACTGTGACGGATTACCTGAATGCCCAGATTAAAAACGGCGCTCAGGCTGTACAGATCTTTGATACCTGGGGGGGCGTGCTGGGTGGCAGAGAATACCGTGAGTTCTCCCTTGAGTATATGCAGCGTATCGTCAATGGCCTGATCCGTGAGTATGAAGGGCGGCGAGTGCCCGTTATTATGTTCACCAAGAATGGCGGCCAGTGGTTGGAGCATATGGCCAACACCTGTGTTGATGCCCTCGGTCTGGACTGGACGACTGATATCAAACAGGCTCAGCAACGTGTGGGAAGCAGGGTGGCCCTGCAGGGAAATATGGATCCCTGTGTGCTGTATGCCTCACCCAGGCGCATTCGGGAAGAAGTTAAGCGTATCCTTGATGACTTCGGCCCCAACCCCGGTCATGTTTTTAATCTTGGTCATGGTATTCACCAGTTTGTTGATCCTGAACATGCTGGTGTATTTGTTAATGCTGTACATGAGTTGTCTCAAAGATAATGAAAATCTTGTGTAGATAGATATTCCATTCAAAATAATTCATAGGATGGTGCTGTGATTTCACAGCACCACCCTGGAAAAGCTAATAACACATAAAAGTCTCATCTTGTTAATGCATGATTTGAAATTATAAAAAGTAATTGGATTTACGTCGTGATTATAAAGAGGTCTGATAGTCCTTTTTTGCTCGTAATAACTCTTTTTCCTTGAAATAAATCCTGTTAGATTTCAAGGAAAGATTATTTGGGTTGTAAATAATAACTTTGGCAGAGAATTTTTTATCTTTAATCTTTCCTGATGCCTGCTCCATAATTAACTTGCCTTGAAAATAGTAGGCGTAATTGAATTTTATTTCGCAGTTTGAGGATGAGAAAAATCCATTCTGGTAATTTAATCTATCTCTTGCTCTTGCCTGATTTTGAAGGATTATCTGGGATAGGTCTGTCAATGAGCTGATGGTCTCGTGCTTTTGATCAGCTTCGACTTGATATAGGATTTTGGAACTTTTGTCGGGAAGGGCTGAGAAGTATTTCTCAGTAATATCAGTTATTACAATACTGCCTTCAATAGCCGAAGCTATTGAAGGCAGAGTGAATAAAAAAAGTAATATTAATCTAATCATCTAATAATGATTGGGTCTGGCAGAGTGAATTCTACATCCTGTCCATCATCGTTAGAGTAAGCAACGACAACTTTGTTGAACTCTTCTTGATTGAAATTCATTTCAACAATATGTCGTCCAATATATCCGTCCAGCTGGTAGCACGTATCATCTATGCAGGTTAACCATTCACGCAAGCCAGAATCGTGATCTTCAGAGTGGCAGGCTGGAGCATTTAGGACTTTTGACCCTTCTGCATAATAAACATCACCACTAAACTGGCATTCAATCCTGTTGTTAGTTAAGGTGTAGTCACTTGAGTCAAGGCCATTATCCAAACTGTAAAAAGCTTGAAGGTTGAGTTTGAGAGGGACGCCCTCATCCTGAATGATAAATGGAGTTTGCTCTCCATCTTGAGCTGTCAGGTGAGCATTCAGGTTGTCAATAACATCCTTGAAGACCTTCTGATCTGCATCGCTTTCGTCGATCTCAACCAGGCTGGCCACTTGACCGGCTTGCTGAAGAGCAGTTCTGGCGAGATTCAGGTACTTGGGATTTTGACGGTGTCTCAGGAAACTCTGGTTTGCGACGACGGCCACAGGGTCTGCACTGGAGGTATTGTATTCGGCTTGTACTTTTAAGGTGCCTACGGTGCCGTCTTCATCACTGTTGTTGAGAAATACATCAATTTCAACGTCTTCGGATTGAGTCCTGTAGAACTCATCAGACCCTAGCTGGTAAGCCGCATAGGTGCTCAGCTGGTTTGCAGCCAGCAGAGCGGTAAAGCGTACAGCCTGGGCCTGCTCATAGTTGAGCCAGAAGGATTCGTCCTCCTGATCATACATGGCTACATAGGTTCTATCCTCGAAGCTGTCACCCAGCTTGTCACTGGCATCAACCAGTTTTTCTGAGAACTGGTAGAGTATTTCGGCGACATCATCAGTTGTAGCCAGGTCGTCAGCAACTTCACTGTTCAGATTATCATTGATGAAAAGCTCCAATACTTGGGGGAGAAAAGTATTGTATTTGCCATGCAGGAATTCACCATCAATGCTCACGCGTTCAGAGACAAGCGGATCATTCAGAACTTCAGCAATGGCCAGAACGGCCTTCAGTGTCTCTTGATCTGCTCCATTGCTACCATCATCGCTATCCAGCCGCTGCTGATATTCAGACAGCTTGTCCGCAAGGTTTACTGTTTCAATCTCAGGCAGGATCTTTCTAACATCATCGAAAATCTCTTGTACGGCCTGGCTGTGGTAACCCCTGCTTTCAGCAACACTTCTGTCCATATGACGCTTTGCATCGGTAAAGCTGACTATGTTGCTCTCTTGGATGCCTGCATCCTTCAGAGCTTCTCTGAACTCGTTTTCGTCTGCTGCAAGTAGTGTTGTTGGTGAGGGAAGGTTAAGTACCCGACCAACCGTTTTCATATATTGACCGCATAAGCAGCGTACGATAGTGCCATTTACCAGAGTGCTATATTTTCACCATTCCGCTGTTTTGAGCCTGCCACCGATGAAGAAGACAGTCCACGCCATCACTGACACCGCCATCATTGATACTCTAAAGTGCGCAATGCGTAATGGCCCCCAGCCTTGTGTAAGAGAACGTGCCCATGCTGTATTGCTCAGCTCAAAGGGATACTCACTGACTCAGTTAGCTGATGTCTTTGATGTGCAGTATCAGACAATTTCCCGGTGGATCGATGACTGGGAGTGTTCGGGTATACGTGGTTTGTACAAAGACCATGGAGGTGGCGCATCACCTATCTACACTCCTCAGGATGTCCAGCGTATTGCTGAGCTGGTTTCCGAAGAACCACGCCGCCTTTCCTATACTCAGGCCAAGCTTGAAGAGGAAACAGGGAAACTTGCATCACTGAAAACCCTACAGAGAGTAGTAAAAAAAACTCGGGTTAGTTTATAAACGTGTACGTAAGTCTTGCCGTCACAAGCGTGATCAGGAAGCCTTTGAGCGCTGCCACCAGACATTAAAAAAAGGGGGCTTTCTCAGGTTGGCAGATCATATCTGAGCCTCCTGCCGGATTTTCAGATACAGATATTCAAGGTCGTTATAGCCACAAGCCTTGTAGACAATACGTTTGATCACACCGTTAAAGGCCTCAATTTTTGCACTGGTTATTCGGTGCTGACAGTATGACAGGAGTCCTTCTCTGGCCCGATCCAACCCTTTGGCAAACCGCCTGAGTTCGCCAATGCCTGTTTCTGTGGCCAGCTCGATCCACCTGTCGAGAAACTTACTGGCACAACCTTTGTAAGTGTACGTCCAGAGCTGCTTGAGCATATCCTTCAGGGTGTAGGCTTGGTACAGGTCTTCGTTCATAGCCAACAGTTCTTTCAGACAGCTTTCTCCCTTGGGGGTGAGGTTCTCAGGGTTCCTGAACAAATTGAAGCGCTGCCCCTTGATGAAAGGCTTATCATCAACTTCAGCCTGCCTCCATTCCCGACGACGGATTTTATCTATGACATCGTTGTAATTGGCAATAATGTGAAACTTGTCGTAAACGATATCGGCGTCAGGAAGGTGCTCCCTGACCGACGCTTTGTAGCTACCACCACGGTCTATACCCACACATTCAATGCGAGACTTTTGTTCCGGAGTTAAGCGGCTGAGGAATTGGTCCAGGGTGGCTTTTCGCTTGCCTTCACCAAGGAACAGGGTTTCGCCCGTATCAGCATTCAGAACAACAGTCAGGTAATGGTGTCCTTTACCAATGGATTTCTCATCAATCAACAGGGCTCGTATGTTATCCAGGTCAGGGGCTGGCAGAGTTTTCATCAATATCTCTTTATCCCAGCGCCTGGCCGTATGATGCGAGATAGAGATGAATTCAGGAATCTTGTTGCAGGGCATATAGCGGCAGAGATGACTGACATGTTGCTTCAGCCGTTCAGTAGCCTGCGCTTTGGGAGCCAACCCGGGAGGCGTGACTGTTTCAATGTGCCCACAGTGGGAACACCGTCCCTGGTAAACAGTGAAGCATAATTGCACATCCAGAGTACCCAGCGGCAAGTCCAGCACGGTACGCTCATTCTCACGGATTTTACCCATTGGGTTCTGACACTGACTGCATCTGAACTGCTGTATGCGACCATCCCTGCGCAGGGAAACTGTAGCCACAGATTCATCCCAATTAATATCAATGTGGTCGATTACCCAGCCGGGAAATGAGAACATAGGACGCAGTGAGGGCGTTGTAGACATGCCTGATCCTTCAGAAATGTTGATCCGTTCAAATCAACCTTTGCCTGAAGGCTATTTCTGTTTCAACCCCTCACTTTCATCTGCCAACCTGAGAAAGCCCCAAAAAAAGCTCAGGAGGCTGAACGGGAAGGCTTGCTAAACCTTTTCTATTTCGACGAGTCTGGTTTTGTCCAACAGCCTTGTATTCCTTATGCGTGGCAAGAGAAGGGCGAGCAGTTAAGGGTGCCCGCCACCAGTAGTCAGCGTATAAACGTTATGGGCTTTATGAATCGTGATAACGACTTATTTTACTACCCTGTCAACGGCTCTGTGACCGGGGATGAGGTCATTCGTGTATTTGAAGACTTTGCCGAGCAGATGCAAGACCCGAAGTACAGTGCTGGAGACAGGTATACGCTGGTTGTCGTTGACAATGCCAGCATTCATACCTGTAAGAAGTTCCGGGCAAAGCTGGATGACTGGATGCTCGAAAAGAAGCTGATCGTCTGCTACTTGCCGACCTATTCACCAGAACTGAATCTGATTGAGATTCTGTGGAATAAGGTCAAGTACGAATGGCTGAATATCATGAAGGTGATGAGCTTTGATGAATTCGAAAAAGAACTAAAAAGGGTATTCGATCAGTTCGGTAAGGAATATATGATTTCATTTGTCTGAGTACTTACCACTAAAGTCGGTCAGGCTGATGCCATCTTCAGCAATTCCATTGCTGTCAATGGACTGCAGTATGGAGGCGATTTTGATCGCATCCCCTTCATTTGCCGCTGTATCATAAGGGGTGATAATTGTATTATCTGAAGTGACAGCGATAGAGCCGATATCAAATCCGCTGATATCAAAACTACAGGTAGCACCACTGTCTACTGTGAACTCGCCATCAACACCATCTTCACCAGTAAATCCAGTTTCGTTGTTGTCGCAGGAGAAATGCAGGCCGGTCACGGCGCTATCAACAAATGTCGCGGTGACGCGGGTCGGTTCAGAGCTTGAGGAGCCTCCTCCGCCTCCCCCACAGCCGACCAGACCAAATGCAGAGGCTATTGCAACAGCGATCAATTTTTTTTTCATTTTTACATTACTACACTACTAAATGAGAGAATAACGTGATGGATGAAAAACGGTTTACCAAATACATCCTGTATGAAGGGATTATTTGTAAGTAAAAAATGATGTAACCCATTTCGTCTATCCATAACGCGGTTGCATATTTAACAGATGTATTTCTTTTAGTCTTGATTTTTGTCAACTCTTCTAATATTAACAAGGTGTGGGTTAAGTATTTTTCTTGTTTGCCATCAATCGCATTTGCTCTGCATTATTTTTGGGGAGGACTTGTTCAGTCTATTTGGCTATCTATACTCTTTTCTGTTGAATTTATGCTGATGCTGTCCAATGCTTTTAAGTCTCAGACTTACATTTGCTTTTTTGTTGTTGAAACAGAAATCAAATTTATTTTCAATTATGATTGCTATATTCGTTACTTTTTTATACTCAGCCTATGCTTTCTCCTGGCCAATGTCGCTTATCCTTGTCAGGAACAGAGGAGATACTCTATACATCCCTTTGCAGTTTGCAGGTGATGATAATTCCATAATGAAAATTGGTCCTGTTTTTATTAAGGGTTGTGGTTCTGAATATTTAAGGAAAAATGGGAGCAGAATTTATGGTAACTATTTTAATCTTCTGGTTCAGGAACAGTCGCCGCAGCGCTTTGCTTTTCAGTTAGAACATTTTTCGTTTTATCAGCAGCATAAGGCGGAGGAATCTCCGCAGGAATCTCTAGTGTTGCATTTTCCTGGTGTGGTTTTTCATGCCAGTAGTAAGGACGACCCGAAGTACAGTAATGTTGGAGAAGTTTCCAAGGTTCACTTAACAAGGATATTTCAGTATGTGGACCTGCTTCATGTTATGGAATATCTGGCACTAAAGAGTGCCGGGCTTTCTATGGAGCGGCCTAAAGTCACTCGATTAGCTCATAAGGCCATGTTAGTTAATCGTACTCTCAATCTAACATCGTCTTTTGAGCGAGGGAGAAGGGTCTTCTACCCAACATGGAAAAATGGAAAAATTACCATTGATTTAAAAAGTCCTGCTGATGAGTTGTTAACAAACAGTGTTACTGTTACCCGCTCCAAGTGTAACCCTTACTTTGGCTGTCTATTTGATTCCAGTGATTTTCCTCACCTTGAGGGGAACTCCCGAAAAATATTTCACTTTCAACTTAGGTCTCAATGTTCTTTTGCTGCTACGGCTTTTGACTGGCCTCCTTCCGGAAATCCAGAATTGAAAATGCAGCAGCTGGTAGAGGATATTCTATTGTCACAGCCCGTTTCGATAACGGCTCTTGCAAGCCTTACCGTTACGGTTACGTCTGGAAAAGTGTCAGCAACTTTAATTGATTGGAATAATCAAATTGAATTACATCAAAAAAGCCTTCATTCTTTATGCAAAGAAAAGCAGGTTCATATTTTCCCAGACAGTAATAACAATGATAAGAATAGTTATCTTCCAAATATTCCTGTATGTATATCTTTTTTACAAACTATCCTGAAAAAAACAGAAGAAACTTATTTTCCAGCACCATATTCGCTTCTTGTACATGAACGACATAGTCAAAGGGCAACAGCTGAATACCCTGCTGTGAGGCTTACAAAATACGAGAAACCCGCGCAATTTCAAAGAAACAAGTCGTCACTTGTCAGACCCTTACTACAGAGATCAGCGCATTTCCAGAAAAAGAAAAGCCAGCTCAAGAGGCCTACTTCATTTCCAGTGTCGTTACTCTCTGAAAAATTCTCTGGGATGAGCACTGACCAATCGAAGGTAGATAGTGAACAGGTTTGCTCTGATGAACTTGAGCAAAGCCAAGAAGCCTTGAGTAATCGTATATCCAGCCTGTCGATGATGAAGCCAGCCAAGAATTAGAGCAGGTAGTTTGGTTGGGCTTCAAATAAACCGGAAGCAGCTTTCCCTATAAGCCGAATATTGCCCTATGGAACTCAACTCTTTCTGATGAAAGTATAAAGTACCCATAGGGCATAAAACCAACAACTTCCGTTTTCGTTTACTTCTCCTGTTCCTGCTCCCGCTCCCGCGCAATAGCCCGGTAACCAATATCGGTTCGGTAGTAGCAGTCTTTCCAGTTAATCTGATTGACCGCTTTATAGGCTGTCTGCTGGGCAGCTGCGACTGTCTTGCCAAGGGCGGTTACACAGAGAACACGACCACCACTGGTGGTTACTTTTCCTTCATCAAGAGTCGTTCCGGCATGGAAGACTATGGCCTGCATTTCAGTTTCCAGCCCGATGACTTCGTCACCCTTGTTGTACTTTTCCGGGTAACCGCCTGCTGCCATTACCACACCCAGAGAAGCTTGTGGGTCCCAGTGGCAGACTTTATCACCCAGTTCTCCATTAGCTCCTGCCAGGCAGAGTTCAACCAGGTCGGATTTCATGCGCATGAGAATAGGCTGTGTTTCAGGGTCGCCAAAACGACAGTTGTACTCCAGTACCTTGGGTGTGCCGTCTGGAGTAATCATAATGCCAGCATAAAGAAAACCGACGTAGCGATAACCCTCTTTGGCCATGCCCTGTACTGTTGGGTGAATCACCTCCGCCATAATACGTTCATGCATCTTCTGGGTGACCACAGGGGCCGGAGAGTAGGCACCCATGCCTCCGGTATTGGGGCCGGTATCGCCATTATCACGGGCCTTGTGATCCTGGCTGGTGGCAAGGGGGAGAATATTCTCTCCATCCACCATGACAATAAAGCTGGCCTCTTCTCCAGTCAGAAATTCTTCAATAACAACCCGGTGGCCGGCTGCTCCAAAGGCATTCCCTGCCAGCATATCTTCAACGGCGGAAATAGCCTCTTCTTCGGTTTGCGCAAGAATCACCCCTTTGCCGGCCGCCAGACCATCAGCCTTGACTACGATAGGAGCTCCCTGCTGTTTGATATATTCGACGGCCGGTTCTATTTCAGTGAAGTTGGTATAAGCCGCTGTGGGAATCTTGTGCCGGGCCAGGAAATCCTTGGTAAAAGCTTTTGAACCCTCAAGTTGGGCGGAGCCCCGGTCAGGACCAAATATGGTCAGGCCTTCCTGGCGGAAACGGTCGACAATTCCAGATACCAGTGGAGCTTCTGGTCCGATAATTGTGAGGTCAATTCCGGTATCTTTGGCAAACTCAATCAGACGGTCAATATCTGTAGCCTCTATGGCTACATTGGTAACATTGGGTTCCCTGTCTGTTCCAGCATTGCCTGGAGCAACAAAAACCTCTGTAGTGAGTAGAGACTGGGCGGCTTTCCAGGCCAGTGCATGTTCACGGCCACCGCCGCCTACTACCAGAATATTCATACCAGTAAATCCTTTGGGTGATGGCGGCAGTCAGGGCCGCCGATAGCGAACGATTTCATTGTTATTGGTTTTTTACCATGGAAACGCCCTCTGTATTTTCATTTTTCAAGGTGGGCATTTTACCCGTAGGGCACACAGCACGCTCATGACTGTTTGCAGTTCTTTTTAATGACGGAAATGGCGTATGCCGGTAAAGATCATGGCCATGCCCGCTTCATTAGCTGCTTCAATCACCTCTTGGTCACGCATGGAGCCGCCGGGCTGAATAACAGCGGTAATGCCAGCCGCAGCTGCAGCATCAATACCGTCCCGGAAGGGGAAGAAAGCATCTGAAGCCATGACAGAACCTGCCACTTCCAGACCTTCATCTTCGGCTTTTATACCTGCGATTCTGGCGCTGTAAACCCGGCTCATCTGGCCGGCTCCCACACCGATAGTCTGATTGTTCCGGCAATAGACAATGGCATTGGACTTGACAAAGCGAGCCACCTTCCAGGCAAATTGCAGATCCCGCATTTCTTCGTCCGAGGGAAGACGCTCGGTAACAACTTTCAACTCTTCTGGGCTGACCCTGGCAATATCAGCATCCTGAACCAGCAGGCCACCGTTAACTCGCTTGAAATCCAGGAAAGGGGCTGGTTTTTCCGGTAGTTCTCCGCATACCAGAACCCTGACGTTGGGTTTGGTTTCAAACACTTCCCGGCAACCGTCGCTGAGGGCTGGGGCGATAATCACTTCGACAAACTGGCGGTCAATAATCGTGCGGGCAGTCTCTGTATCCAGAGGTTTGTTAAATGCAATCACCCCGCCAAATGCTGAAGTGGGGTCGGTTGCATAAGCCTTGTTGTAAGCATCGAGGCTGTCAGTCCCGATAGCGACTCCACAGGGGTTGGCGTGTTTAATAATTACACAGGCTGGTTGCTGGAAACTTTTCACGCACTCCAGTGCGGCATCCGTATCGGCAATGTTGTTGTAGGAAAGGGCTTTGCCCTGGATCACCTGGGCGGTAGATACACTGGCTTCTTTGGGGAAGTGCTCCGTATAAAAGGCCGCGCTCTGGTGCCAGTTTTCTCCATAACGCATCTCAGAGTTTTTGATGAACTGAGTGTTGAAGGTTTTGGGGAAAGCTGCTTTTTGCTCTGGCTGCTCAGGGTTGCGAAGACCCAGATGATTGGCAATGGCAGCATCATAGGCTGCGGTGTGTTCGAAGGCTTCAACAGCCAGCTGGAAGCGCAGGCTATCATTCAGTCCGCCTTGGGTTTCCAGGGTGCTGGCAATTTTGTCGTAGTGCCGGGCATTAACAACGATAGCCGTATACTTATGGTTTTTTGCAGTGGCTCGAACCATGGTTGGGCCACCAATATCGATATGCTCAATGGCGTCGGCCAGTGTGCACTCCGGGTCGGCGACAGTCTGCTCAAATGGATAGAGGTTAACCACCACCATATCAATTGGTTTGATACCGTGGCTGTCCATAGCCTCATCGTCCTGCCCTCTGCGGGCAAGAATACCGCCGTGAATTTTTGGATGCAGGGTTTTTACCCGGCCATCCATCATTTCGGGAAAGCCTGTGTAGTCAGAAACCTCGGTGACCGAAATATTGTTGTCCTGAAGAAGACGGAAAGTGCCACCGGTGGAGAGGATCTCAATGTCCAGAGCCGTTAGTCGTCGGGAGAACTCCACGACTCCCTGCTTATCAGACACACTGATCAGCGCTCTGCGAACGGCTCGAACGCCTGTGTTGTCAGCCATTACAGTTTCACTCACAAATAGTTACCTGATGGGTTGATCGAGCAATCATAGAGTTAAGTGCCGTTCTGGCAGTTCTTTTCGCTCAAAGGGGTCTCTTGTCCAGAGTTGTTATTATTGTTACCGGTGCTTGTGCTTCAGAGTCAGTCTTGCAGAACAAGCGTCCGCAATTATCGCAGGTTTATTGTCAGGTTGGTATCAGAAGTAAAATAGTCATGAGCGGGCCTTGTGCCCTACGGGTATTTTATGCCATATGGGTGTTTGGCCCCCATGGGCTAATGTCGTTTTAGTCACCATAAGGTGATGGAAATGGTATTTCTATGGTAAAACAGGCGAAGGGAGTTCGCCTGTTTTACCGGATACCTTTACAGCAAACCATACTGCTTGAGCTTCTTGCGCAGAGTGCCCCGGTTCAGGCCGAGCATGACTGACGCGCGGGTCTGATTACCCTTGACGTAGGTCATAACGCTTTCCAGCAGTGGGGCTTCGACTTCGGACAGCACCATATTGTAGACGTTGGTGACATCGTGTCCGTCAAGGTGGGCAAAATAGTTGTTCATGGCTTTCTCAACACTGTCTCGCAATGTTTGAGTTTCCTGTGCCACGGGGCTGGTCAGGTGTTGAGGGGTCGTACCCGCAACACTGGATTCCTGAACGGTTATATCGGTGACCGTCATGCCGCAAACTCCTTTCCTTTGATGAAATGCGCAAAATGTTCCCTGATCCCGGCAACCTGGTCTGACGAAGTTTCCAGCCGGTTAAAGGCCCTGCGAAATTCTTCCTTATCGGCACTGGCCTGGAGATACCAGCCAACATGTTTGCGGGCAATGCGCACACCCATAACTTCTCCGTAGAATCTGTGTAGATCCTGCAGGTGATCCAGTAATGTGTCGCGAATTTTATTCAGCGACGGTGCTGGAAGGTGTTCGCCGTATTCCAGATAGTGGGATATTTCCCGAAAAATCCAGGGGCGTCCCTGGGCTGCCCGGCCAACCATGACTCCCTGGGCTCCAGTATGGTCCAGAACTTGTCGGGCTTTGGCCGGTGAGTCGATATCACCATTGGCAATCACTGGTATGTCAACAGTGGAGCAGATGTCGGCGATGGTGTCGTACTCTGCCTCACCACGGTACATACAGGCTCGGGTTCGTCCGTGCACTGCGAGAGCTTGAATGCCACTATCTTCGGCAATCCTGGCTATGGTAACACCGTTTCGGTGATCGGGGTTCCATCCGGTACGGATTTTCAGGGTTACTGGTATATCTACCGCTGAGACAACGGCTTCCAGGATCTCCCTGACCAGTTTTTCATCCTTGAGAAGAGCTGAGCCGGCTGCTTTGTTGCAGACTTTCTTGGCCGGGCAGCCCATATTGATATCAATAATCTGGGCACCCATGTCTGTGTTGCAGCGGGCGGCCTGAGCCATCATCTCGGGATCGCCACCGGTTATCTGTACGGAGCGGGGCTCCGGTTCACCTGTATGATCAAGCCGCAGGCGGGACTTGCGGGTATTCCATAAACGAACATCACTGGTCACCATCTCGGATACAACCAGCCCGGCTCCCTGTTTCAGGCACAGCCTGCGAAAGGGGAGATCGGTTACTCCGGCCATGGGAGCCAGAACCACCGGCGGGTCTATCTGGTAAGAACCAACATTCAGCAACTTGATTTCACACTCGATATTTTTCGGGAACTGGCTGATCAAAAAATGATCTGTCGGGGTTGGGTATCATAACCCGTAGTTCCCCTTGGATAAAGCCGAAAACAGATCAGGCACAAGGCTTTCTGATAACAGCTTTCAGGGCCAGTCGACAGTCTACTGTCTAAATATCAGGCGGCCCTATGTTGAAGCAATTCCGGGAAATGACAAGGTTTGCTGAATAACTATCTGACTGTATTTTGATCTGAGTCAGAGGTAAACGGTTAATGAAAATCAAGAGTCACAGAACGAATATCCGGCGTTGGGCTGATCATTCTGAGGGATATATGCACAGGCTGGCCTGGGGTCATAAGTCTGGCACCAGCAACCTGCCCGGACAGATAAGTATTTGGAGTGATGGATCGAACCGCATCAGGACTGCCATCTGAACCGTTGGCAGTGACCAATAGTGTCGGATAGGGCTGGCTGAACTGAGCTGTGTTGGTAATGATGGCATTGATAGCCAGAGTGTTTTGATACTCTTGATCAGGACGGACAATGATCTGGCTGGCCTTCACCAGTGATGGGGCACTCAGTGCGGGAACCTGGCAGCCTGTATATCCACAGAGGGTGATAAGTGCTGGACGCAGCTTTTGGTCAAAAGCGATTTTCTGGAAATTGCTCTGGATATACTGACCAAGCAGCAGTGCGAGGGCCAGCACGGATGCGAAAGTCCAGAAGACAGGATGCTGTCTACTTTTTTTTCGGTAGTGCAGCTCTAAAGGGGCATCGTTCAGTTTTTCCAGAGACTGCTTGGGCTTATCTGCGGGGTTTTCCCTGGAAAGAGGAGCTTCTGATCGTGCTGCTGACGTTTTTGAAGTATCCGGATTCTGATCCAGTTCCAGCTCTTTCAGCATATTCAAAGCCCAAGTCTCATCATGTTCTTCTGAATCAACAGGTATATTCGGGCTTTTCTTTGGTGAGGACTGGATGTTGTCTCTGGGGGGGATGGGTTCCTGGGCGTGAGTGGATGGAGTATCGGGCCTGTTTTCTCCAACCAAAAAATCCATAGCCTTGAATATATGCAGACATGAGCCGCAGCGCACGGTGCCTTTGGCAGCCTGGAGATGATTCTTGTTAAGCCGAAACGCTGTGCTGCATTCGGGGCAACGTGTTATCCAGGTTTCCTGGTTAGTATTTTGGTTGGCTGCATGCATGGGTTTACAAGGGCAATTGATTACTGCTGGCAGAGAAAGACCAATATTTTTGCATCAGCCTCATTCTGCCAGTTTTGGGCAGTAAACTCTAACCCTGTGAAAGGCTCAGGTGTTGTTTTTGCGTTTTCCGGACAGGCGAACCCAACCATCCTGCTCAACAACGGGGTCCATATCAAACCACGGTGTGTAAGCGGCTGCTACATCTTCAGACTGTTCAGCAAGAATGCCAGAGAGGGCTAATTTCCCCCCGGGTTTTGTATGGGTCGCAAGGGTTTCTGCCAGGCTGATCAAGGGTCCGGCAAGAATATTGGCAACCATGATATCTGCCTGAACCTCAGGAGTTTCCCTCGGGTAGCAGATCTTTATCCTGCTGGTGTCAATCTTGTTGCGACCAGCATTATCCAGAGTGGCTTCCAAGGCCTGGGGGTCGGTATCAACACCCAAAACCTTTTCAGCGCCAAGCAGTAATGCGGCGATGCCAAGAATTCCTGAGCCGCAGCCGTAATCAATCACCTGTCTGCCTTCCATTTCCTGGGCATCAAGCCACTTGAGACAGAGTGCAGTTGTCGGGTGGGTTCCGGTACCAAAAGCCAGGCCTGGATCCAGCATGAGATTGACAGCGTTTTCGTCGGGTACGTTTTTCCAGCTGGGGCAGACCCACAGGCGCTTGCCAAACTGCATGGGGTGGAAATGTTCCATCCACTCCCGCTCCCAGTCCTTGTCTTCAACAATCTCGACCCTGTGGGCGGAGTAGGAATCCGGTACTGACTGATTAAGCTGTTCAACAACCTCATCCATATCGGCATCTGCTGAGAACAGGCCTATCAGGCGCAAATTATCCCAAAGGGGAGTTGTTCCCAAGTCCGGCTCATAGAGTGGCTGGTCGCTGCCGTCCTGAAAGGTTACGGCGCAGGCACCGCATTCCAGCAGAAGATCTTCCAGCTCAGTGGATTTATTGGGAGTTGTATCAAGCTTGATTTGAATCCAGGACATGGGATCTCGAGTTGCGCCTAAGGTGTTTTGTTTGCAGAAGAGCGATCAGGCTGAAAACGGTAGTTTTCCTGTTGCACGCTTTAATAAATGACCGGAGGAGGTTAGAGAGAGAGGTATGCGCTGTCAAACTTATCTGGGCATATAAATATAAGTAGTGGTAAGAAGACGTTTTAGAGGCTAATTATATGGAATAGAGCACGGAGCTGGTAAATATATTACTGACTGTGTCGTCTGAAAAATCGGGTGATGGGTCTGCTGTTCCTGCATTAGGTTAGTGAGAAGTGGTTAAAGTTATCGCATTCGTTATGATTCTCCCAGGTGTTTTTCTGGGTTTCTCCTCAGGAGCAGTATTCGCGGGGATTAAGACGCCGGTGAATCAGGCTTCAGGAGTATGGAAGGATTTCCTGCCAGATCTGCAAAAAGGAATTGATAATCTTGAAAGTGTTCGGAAACCCGATGCCCCCCCGACCAAAAGAGCTCATGTGAGAGTAATGACCCTCTCTCTTCCAAGGAGGAAAAAATTATATTCCCCGACAGGGAAGTTTGTCCATGAGTTAAAGCTTATTGACTATGCTTATCCACCTCGGAGCAAGGGTGAAGGAAAAAGAAACGGGTGGATGTATGTTTTACTGAAACATAAATCAGGACATAAATTGTATAAGTGTCCGGTCAGCGATTCTGAAAAATGGGTAAAGGCCAGAAATGTTTGGCCCAGGTACGGTGCCACTCAGGATAACGTTTTTTACACGCCGATGATGGGTCACTCTCCGGTATTAATAGATGAAAGTGAATTAGGAAGAGTAAAGAAAATTGTCAAGGAGGCTAAAATTCATCCTGTTATGTCGGAAAAGACTTATTTTGCTAAAGAAAAGGCCAAAATGTTTTATGAATGGCACAGGCCAATTGTTAGCGATATTTTGCTTAATGCAGTAAAAAGTCTGCCAAATCTTCACAAAGTTGCGAAACAGAGAGGTGTATTTTTATTCGCTCTTGGAACGGGTTCTGGGGATGATCTAGATATTGTGGACAAAGCCTTGGAGAAAGAAGGAATACGATCCCGTAGTTATGGTATCGAGATTTATAAATGCCTGATTAAAGAGGGGAAGAAAAAATATCCCCATCTTCACTTTATTCAAGGCGATGCAGCTTCTCCTGCTGAAATTATTATAAAAACAAAAAAAGAAGCTATAAAAAAAGCAAAAAAAACAGCAATGAGAAAGCCTACGATAGTAGTGGCAGAGGGCTTTTTGACAAGGCAGGTGCTTTCCGGAGCTCAGGAAGGGCTGGAAGTTTTGCAAGAACTTATTCAGGACGGCGTTGCCGATGTTGTTGTGATAAGTGGGCTGGCTGCCCCCCTCGTCAACGAGCATATAGCCAGGGCGGCAGGCTGGGAAGCAACGCCCTTGATGATTCACTACCCTGATAACTTTGCAGGTCTTAATACCACTGCTGAATATAACCCGGCGCTGGTATTAAACAGGCCATCTGAGTCAGACTATCTTGACGGTTTGGTGGAGGATTTTGAAAAGTCGTTGGAAGACGACCCGGAAGGTGTGATTGATTTAAGCATGTCTGCCAAGCCTTGGCTGTTGCTAAAACATATTCGTAAAAAACTTGGTGATATCAATCAGGTTTGCAAAATTGATCTTAGTTTTAGTTATATGCCCCGGGAGCAATATTCTGCGAAGCTGGACTCTATTATTAAAAATCTGGGCTCTTTTTCAGGGCTTCAGCAGGTTATTCTTAGTGGCCGGGAGCATTGGTATAAGGCATTTGCCAAGAAGATCCGTCGCCATAAAAGTGTTCGCAATTTTGAAATCGCTTTAAGAAAGGATATTGGTTATGAGAATGAGCTGCCAGTTTTGAATGCTGAACTAAGGTCGGTTCTGCTGGGTAAGCGGCACCCTGAAGTAAGAGTCCCTTCTTCATAACCTGTTTGCAGAAAACGAAAAGGCTTTCGGTCCAAACAAGGTTGAAAACTTATGCAGGTAAAAGACGCCAGCCTGCTCTTTGAGAGCTGGCTGGCTTTCTGGAGAAGAGGTTAACCTTCCAGTTTTTTGGTCAGGTAGTGAATGCTGACACCACCCTCAAGAAAACCGGCATCCCTGACAAGCTCCTGATGAAGAGGAGTGTTGGTACGGATACCATCAATAACCAGTTCATCCAAAGCATTACGCATTCGCGCCATGGCTGTTGCACGATCAGGGCCGTAGGCTATCAGCTTGGCGATCAGAGAGTCGTAGAAGGGAGGAACCGTGTAACCGCTGTATAGATGGGAGTCAACACGAACACCGTTGCCGCCGGGCATATGCAGCTGAGTCAGCTTGCCGGGAGAGGGCATAAAGGTTTTCGGATCTTCCGCGTTAATGCGGCACTCGATCGCATGCCCCTCGAACTTGATATCTTCCTGGCGAAGAGACAGAGGTTCGCCACTGGCAATGCGCAGTTGTTCCTTGATGATATCAACACCGGTGATCTCTTCAGAAACCGGGTGTTCTACCTGAACCCGGGTGTTCATCTCGATGAAGTAGAACTCACCATCCTGGTACAGGAACTCAAAAGTGCCGGCACCACGGTAACTGATCTCGATGCAGGCATCAGTACAGGCCTTGGCGATTTGGTCACGCTTTTCCTGGGGGATGCCGGGAGCAGGGGCTTCTTCGATCACCTTCTGGTGACGACGCTGTAGGGAGCAGTCACGGTCACCCAGATGGATAGCGTTGCCCTGGCCATCAGACAGAACCTGTACTTCAACATGACGAGGTGTTTCCAGGAATTTTTCCATGTACACAATGTCGTTGTTGAAAGCTGCGCCTGCTTCGGTACGGGTCACGCTGATAGCATTCAGCAGGCCCTGTTCCCGGTGTACGGTACGCATGCCACGACCGCCACCACCGCCAGCAGCCTTGATAATCACCGGGTAGCCGATTTCACGAGCCAGACGCAGGTTGCGTTCGTGATCATCATTCAGTGGCCCATCGGAGCCTGGAACTGTTGGTACACCGGCTTTCTTCATGGCCTTGATGGCTGACACCTTGTCACCCATCAGGCGGATGCTCTCGGGAGTCGGACCGATAAAGGTGAAACCACTGCGCTCAACCTGCTCGGCGAAGTCGGCGTTTTCAGCCAGAAAACCGTATCCGGGATGAATGGCAACGGCGTCTGTGACTTCAGCAGCACTGATAATTGCAGGAATGTTCAGATAGCTTTCCGTTGGGCTGTTGGGACCAATACAGACGGTTTCGTCTGCCAGGCGGACATGCATCAAATTCTCATCGGCCTTGGAGTGGACCGCGACAGTCTTAATGCCCATCTCCTTGCAGGCGCGAAGAATTCTCAGGGCGATTTCACCCCGGTTGGCAATGAGGACTTTTTCCAGCATGGCTTGATTCCCCAACCGCTCAGACAATAGTGAACAGGGGCTGATCAAACTCAACAGGGGAGCCGTTCTCGATCAGAACCGCTTCGATCATACCGGCTTTGTCAGCCTTGATCTGGTTCATCATCTTCATGGCTTCAACAATGCAGAGTATGTCGCCTTCTTTAACGTGTTGACCAACTTCTACGAAAGGAGCAGAGCTGGGGGAAGGGGAGCGGTAAAAAGTGCCAACCATGGGAGATTGTAACTGGTGACCCTTGGGGGCTTCAGCTGCGGGGGTCTCAGCAACAGGGGCTTCGGCAACATGTGCAGCTGCAGGGGCTGCAGCCTGAACAGGGGCGTTGTAAACGGCCTGTGGAACAGGAGCCGGCTGGCTGGAGTGGCGGCTGATACGAACAGACTCTTCACCTTCATGAATCTCCAGCTCGTCAATGCCGGATTCTTCAAGCAGCTCAATCAGCTTTTTTACTTTACGGATGTCCATGATCAATCCCGGGTTGTTCGGTTTTCTTGCTACGGAGATTTGGGCTTAGGGCGTCTGGCCTGGTTGAAGGCTACTGTTTTGCTCCAAGCTGCTTTGCTCAAGGCTGTGCAAGGCGGCCAGCAGGGCATATTCATAGCCAGCGGCACCCAGTCCGCAGATGACTCCTACCGCGATATCAGAAAAGTAGGAGTGGTGCCGGAAAGCTTCCCGGCTATGTACGTTAGAGAGGTGAACTTCTATGAACGGAATATCAACTCCCAGCAGGGCGTCCCGCAGAGCAATGCTCGTATGGGTAAATGCAGCGGGGTTGAAAATGATGAAATCAATGCCCTGACGGGCGGCATCATGGATACGCTCTATCAGTTCGTACTCAGCGTTACTCTGGAGAAACTGCAGGTGATGACCGGCGGCCAGAGCCTGTTCTGTCAGCAACTGGTTGATATCGTCCAGGGTGGTTGAGCCATAAACTTCAGGTTCACGAGTACCAAGCAGGTTCAGGTTTGGTCCATGCAGAACGAGAATAGTGGCCATTTTGAGTATCTCTCAATTTTAATGGGCATTGTGCCCTATGCATAATCAGGAGTCTACATTATGCATGTTACAGCACGTTATCTGCATGTTACGTTACTTTCGCCGTTTTTTTTCAGAAAAAGTTAGCTTTCGCCTGCCTTTTTAAGCAGTAATTTGAAGATTTTTTCATCAATTTCACCTTGTGCTCGCAGGTTTTTCAGCTCTTCACCGCTTTTATTGAAGAAAATAAACGCCGGAGGGCCAAAAAGATTGTATTTCGACAAGATCGCTCTCTGATCGGCGGAGTTCTCCGTAAGATCGAGCTTAAGAGTAGTAAAATCTTTAAGGGCTTCAACTACTTCCGGCTTTGGAAGTACTTGACGTTCGAAGATCTTGCAGGAGATGCACCAGTCTGCGTAGAAGTCGAGAACAACCGGAGAGCTCTGCTGCCGCGCTCTGTCGAGATAACTCTCCAGTTCGCTGCTGGTAGTAATGGCAATAAATCCGGAATGACTGCTGGTGACCTTTTGAGGTGCTGGATGGTTAAGTGAAGCTAGCGGACGAAGGGGGTCATCATTACCCTTTATTCCTCCAACGATCAGGGTAATACCGTAAACGAGCAGTAAGATGCCTGTAACCTGTTGTAATGCTTTCCAGCTCCTACGTCGGCTGAAATCCAGAGCCCCCATGAATACAGCACTACCAATAGCCAGTGTTCCCCATAGCAGCAAAGTAACCGGAGCAGGAATCAATCTCTCGATCAGCCATATGGCAACTCCGAGCATCATCACGCCAAAGGTGGCTTTGATGCTATCCATCCAGGCACCAGCCTTGGGAAGCAGAGTGGCTCCTCCGGCACCGATAATAAACAGTGGTGTCCCCATCCCGAGCCCAAGACAGAACAGAGCCAGCCCCCCCATAAGTACATTTTCAGTACTGCTGATAAATACCAGAGCTCCGGCCAGAGGGGCGGAAACACAGGGTGAAACCAGCAGGGTCGAGAAGATGCCCATAAGTACCGCTCCACCCTTGGTGCCCCTGTGTTTTTCCGTGGTTTTCTGGTCTGCCTGTGACAGTTTGTCCCTGAGCTTTTCCGGGAGTTGCAGTTCATAGAGCCCGAACATGGAGAGAGCTAAAACCACGAATAGAACAGAAAAAGGAATTAACAGCCAGGGAGACTGGAGACGGGCCTGGAGGTTGAGACTGGCACCAAAATAACCCATCAGCATACCTGCCAGAGCATAGGTAACAGACATAGCCAATACATAACAGCAGGTCAGGGTAATGGCATGGCCTTTTGAGCCCCGGCTGCCAGCTACCATTGAGGAAATTATGGGAATCATAGGCAGAACACAGGGGGTAAAGGTCAGTGCAAGTCCCCCCAGAAAAAAGAGAACCAGTGTTCTGAATAGGCTCTGGTTATTGAGCAGCGAGGCCAGAAATTCACTTTGCTCTCCAGCAGGTTCAGGAATCTGCTCATTCAAGGAAGTGCTGGAAGGTAAAGCGGAACCAACCGAACTGTTGCTAATGGGGATTATGATCTGACTTGTTGGCGGATAGCAGAGTCCGGCATCAGCACAGCCCTGAAATTTAACTCTGACTTCAGGGAATTCCTCATCTGTTTCTACTGGGAGAATGACTTCCAGATCCTCTGGGTAGGTCTCCAGTTCCTTTTTCAGAAACTTGTCATATTTGGTGATGCCTTTGGGGTATAGGGGAGAGCCTAAGCGGGTTAAAGATGGGTTTACTGCCTCAAAACCCATCATGTGGCGATAGAGATAGTGCCCAGGAGTCACGGTGAATTTGATAGTGACCTGTCGATCATTAATGGTGCCCGAGACTTGAAAGGCTTCTTCAACGGGCAGAAATTCTGCCTCTTCAGAAAAACCACCTGTCAGGGAGTCCAGTAAGGATGCATGAGCTGTAACAGACAGGCAGAGAGCAAAAAGCAGCTTAAGGGCAAATGCCCGCAGGAATACAAGTGAAAATGGTTGCATTGGCTCAGATCTCAATAGGCTGGTACATATTTTTGCCGTTCATGATCTGAACTGCAATGACATTGCTGTTGGTAATAATGATGGGGAAGTCAGGCGGCAGTCAAAACACCGCCTGAGAGGACGTATTATTTACCATTAAAAAGGCACTTTACCCATAGGACATAAAATATCCGTAGAGCACAAGGCCCGCTTATGGTTATTTGGCACCAGCCTGAACAGATTTCATAATGACTTCACGAGCTGCATCAGCATTCTGCCAGCAGTCGATTTTCACCCATTTACCCTCTTCAAGATCTTTGTAATTTTCAAAGAAGTGCTCAATTTGCTTGATCAGCAGCTGGGGAAGATCTGTGTACTCTTTAACATCCCTGTACAGGGGAGTTAGTTTGTCGTGGGGAACAGCAATGACCTTCTCATCCTGACCACTCTCATCTGACATGTTCAGCATCCCTACGGGCCTGCAGCGGATCACTGAGCCGGGCACAACCGGATAGGGGGTGATCACCAGTACGTCCAGAGGGTCGCCATCATCAGCCAGAGTCTGGGGCACGTAACCATAGTTGGCAGGATAAAACATGGGAGTAGCCATAAAGCGGTCTACAAAGACAGCGTCGGAATCCTTATCAATTTCATACTTTATAGGGTCACTGTTTGCAGGGATCTCAATAATCACATTGATATCGTTGGGGATATCCTTGCCAGGAGAGATAGAATTAAAGCTCATTGGAATAAACCCTTATTTTTGTGCTGAATGCCGCAGGATTATAAGGCCTTCTCTATGGAGGAGCTAGGCGCAGTTATTATTGAGGTGCTCCTTTGACTTACTGCTGCAATGAATTCTTTGCAAGAAAATAGTCAGGGTAGCTGTATAACAGATCAAATAAATATCTTCCTCGTCAAAGAATTGCCTTTAATTTCTAGCGTTTACGCACCAGACAGGTGCCGGAATCATCTAAGCTAATGTCAAGGAGTCAGAGGCTGGCAGATTGTGCCTGCCGGATTAACAGGGAGTTAAATATGGCCTCCTCGTCGGGATCTGTTTCAAGACCATCCTTAACACCAGGTGGTCATCAGCAGCAGAGATTTGATCAACAGCAAGCGGCAGCTGGTGCTGGCAGGATGGACACTAGCGGTTCACGTGGCCGCGTGGCGAGCTCCGGATCAGTCAGGGCTAATGCTAATGCAACTCCCAGGGTGAATGTCCAAAGGTCAGATGCTGACTCTTCTTCTACTGGAACAGCATTGGGAGACAGAAGTATTCAGGCCACCGATCCAGGATTGCCTCAAGTTGGAGGGGCTTCCTCGAACCATTCCACGCTGCCAGATGATTTCTCCATGAGGCTTCCAAATGGAGCTGAAGTATTTCTGGAGCGTGGGAATGATGGAAAAGGGCCTACCGATCTTGACCCTCGTGTAGCAGACATTCTCAAGAAAGAGCATAACGGGGATATGGAGGCAGCCAAGAAGAGCTGGTTATCCAAAGTTGCGAAGGTGACTGCGGCGGCCATGAGTTTTGTCAAGAACAATAAGGACTTCCAGGCGGCTGCAGGATTTATAGGAATCTTGACCTGCGTTGGTGTTGGCTGTGTATTCCCGGTTGCTCTCGTGGCGACAGGGCCGTTCATTATCATGTTTGCCAATGGGTTTATTGATAACCCCATGCTCACGGAGACTCCCCCCCCCCAACAACAGGGGTCTGGTTCAAATAATGCGGCGAATAATCAGGGACAGGCTGGAAATAATGGGACAACAGCGTCTAGCTCAACGAATCCAGCATCTAGCCCAACCAACCCGGCATCAGGGGCAGGGAGTAATGGAAGTGCCGCACCTCAGCCATCAACCACAGTGCCACAACCAGGCTCATTGCCTAATGGAAGTCAAGGCAATAATTTGAGAGATGACTTAGATAGAAGGCTGGCTGCACAAAATGGCGGATCTACACCTGATAATCAACCGGTGACCCATGCAGTAATTGATGCCCAGGATGATCAAGATGCACTTAGGCAAGCAGGAGCATTTGCAGAAGCCCAATTCAGAATTGCAAAACAGCAGGAAGCTTTGGCTTTCTCTGTAGATAATTACTTAGATGGAGCCGGTCAAACAGGTGCAGTTGGTCATGGTCTGGAAGGCACCATGGATTTAAGTGATTTGAGCGACGGGCAAAAAAATAATATCAGAAGGCACTTGGCATTTTTAACGGCTGAATACCAGCTAGATCAGTTTGAAGCTGCTGGGGTTTCTGCCAGTCCAAGAGAGTTGAGGTTGGTTAAAAATCTGCTAACCAGAACAGCGATAAACTTGCTAGCAGAAGCTGAACGCAGTCAGGCTGGCAACCCTACAAAAAGCGGCCAGTCTATCCCCCCCAAACTCGGTAGAGATAAAAAACAATTGTTTAATCTGTCAACCCAGGCTCTGGGATTAAACGGGTTGGCTCAAGGCAATGTACCGATTAATCACTATCTGGAGCCAAGTTCACAGGGTGCTGTTTCTGCCTGGTATGACAGAAAATACAGAGAAATAGTTGGGAGTAGGTCGTGAGCATCAAAACAGGCGGGCCCCAATCAGCCCAGCAGATACAGCAGGATAGGATCCGCAAAGGCCAGGACGGGCCAATGTCTGGTAAGCAGATGATGAAGAAAACCATCAGGATGATCAATTCTGCTGCGGGTGCCCCTATGAACAGTGACTTCATCGATAAAACCAATCTTGATGCTTTGATGTTGGCCATTATGAGTGAGCGTGCGGAGATTCTTGAAGAAGCTCTGCGAGAGCAGGTTCAGGAAGTTCGATCCAAGAACAACAAGTTGAAACAAGCCAACCAAATTTTGGCAAAGGCACGATCAGCCAAGAAAGGATCAAAAGAAAGTAAAAAAACAGGTATGCCAGCAGAAGTCAGGGACTTCTTTGCGAAGAATGATATTCCCTGGGGAAGTGGTGGGAATATTAGTCTGACTGGCAGCTATTCACTGAATTCTGGTGAGTGGGATCTGGCCATTGAGAATTTGAAAGGTTGGACAGAGAGTCTAACCAGTACATCCCAGCTGGATATGACCAAACTGCAATCAACATCGGGCAAATTCAACCAAACTTTTGAAATGATGTCGCAGTTTATTTCCAAATACTACAGAAGCGGCGACAACATCATTAAAAATATTTGAAGCTTGTACGGCAAAGGAGGGCTGTCAGTGGATACTCAGGATATAGACTGGTCTCAGGAGAAAGTGGATGACCTGCTGGCTGATTATTTCAGCCGTGGGGGGACTTTCAAGGAACTGAAGAACCTCAGCGATGAGTCTATGGAGGCTATCTATAGCGTAGCGTTCAATCTGTATCAGGGCGGGCGTTATGATGAATCCAAAAAAGTCTTCCAGTTCCTCTGTTTTTACGATCACTACAACAAGAAGTATTTCCTCGGTTTAGGTGCCTGCCAAATGATGGAACAAGACTTTGAAACAGCCATTGAGCTGTTCAGTTTTGCCAGTGCACTGGATACCGATGATCCTCGGGCAATGCTTTACATAGGGGATTGCCATATGGCTCTTGGGAAAGCAGGTGCCGCCAAAGTGGCATACGAAACAGCTGCTGAATGGGCTGGAGATCAAGAGGAATATAAGGAAGAAAAACTCCGGGCAGAAAACATGGCAACAAGTGCCAAAGCTGTCATTGACGAAGAAGGATAGGGCTTATGAGTGGTACTGGTGGAGTCAGAGCCGACCAAGGGAGCGCGGTTCATAATTTACCTCCTTCCCAAGCTCCCGGAAAAGCAGGTCAGACTCAGTCAGCTGAACATGTTGGACGTGGTTTTTCCAGTAAAAACTCGATATCCCACCAAAAAGGGGGGGGGCTGGCTCATGCTTCAGCGAACCGTGACAGAGTTGTCAAGCTCCCCCCACCCAGGGTTGATCCAGCTCAGGTTGCGACCCCTGAACTCATTGCTCAAATTAGCCAGTCTTCTGATACCACGGAGTTGGCATTTACTTTTGATGATATTTTGACAGAGCTTTCTTCTGAGGAAGCTTCTGATAGCGGCTCTTCGACGGCAGGGCTCTTCGGTTCCACCCGTCAAAAGCAGGGGGGACGCTCTGGAGGGGATTCCTCAGGTCAGCAATCAGGTCAACAGCAGCAGGAGTTGGCTTCTTCTGTTGCTTCTGCCGGGAAGTCAGGAGCAACAGCGGGAGTAGAAGAGACAAACGGACTTGTTGCACTACAGCAAGAGACGACAGAAGTTTTTGACAAAATTCTCGCTATCAAAAGTGCTCCTCCTGAGGTGATGGAGGAGCTAAAGGCCGCAAGTCATCAGTTATCGAAAGCTGTGCTGAATGGAGATATCGAAGATATCGCGAGAATGCTGTCAGAAATCCAAACCAAACTTCAGGATACTCGAATCAAGTTCGATGAACAGGCTATTCGAACCAGCCGACTAAAAAGGCAGATGATTAGTCAGGAAAGAATTCAAAAGCTGTCAAAGGCTCTTAAAAAAATGAAAGAAGCCAAGAAAAAAGCTCTGATCGGTAAAATTTTTGGAGGAATAGCCACAGCCCTGATGGTTGCCGTTGCAGCCGTAACAATTGCAACAGGTGTAGGTGCCAAAGCTGGCCTGATGTTGATCATGGCTGCAACCATCATGGTGACCATGACGGTATCTCAGAATACTGGAGATTGGATGACAAACTTTGGTGGGGCTATCAAGGATGATAAAGCACAGCTGGCCATAGGTATAAGTTGGGCAGTTTTGGCGGCGGCACTATCCTTTGGAGCTGGCTTTGCTGGTGGAAGTTCAAAAGCTGCAGCTGATACGGCTACAACAACAGTACAACAAACTGCCCATGCATCAGCTCAGACCGCCCAGCAAAGTGCCAATGCTTCAGCCCAGGTTGCTCAGCAAAGTGCCAATGCAACTGCTCAGACTGCTCAACAAACTGCTCAACAAAGTGCAACAGCTGTCCAGCAAACCTCCAAGGCAGCTGCTAAAGCTGCAACAGATGTTGCTGATGATGCTGCAGATCAGGCAACAAAGGTCGCTGTTAAATCAGCTCAGCAGTCTGCTAAAGAGACAGCCAAGACATCTGCGGATGCAACAAAGGAAGCCACCAAGGAAACAACTAAGCAATTGGCAGAAATTTCCAAGAAGGAAATGTACTTTCGCAAAGCTGCTCATATTGGAAGGTTTACCCAGGGGGCCGCAACCGGAGCAGAAGGTGGAGCTCAGATTGACTCAACGATTACCCGGTATGAGGGGGAGATGTACCAGGCAGCCGCCACTGAGGATTATGCTCGATTGATAAAGCTTCAGCTACAGATGGAAGACTGGATGGAAGCAGTTACCCGGGCTCTTCAGGAAATACAGGAAGGTCAGCAAATAGCTTCAGATATGTTGTCTCAAGCTCAGCAGAATAAATTCACTATTACCCGGAACATTTGAGTTAAAGCCGGCATTCAGGTTGGAGTTTTCAGGGAGTAGAAAGTAATGAAAATTAATCAGGGACAAAATCCGGTACCTCTGGAACAGCCCAGATCTACGGATCATGCACATCAGACTCAAGTTGCACAAGGAGCCAAGGCAGGGCACCTTTCTGGTGGTAATTTGAATGTTGGCCGCCACCATGGTGGGCAGGCAGCTAAAGGTGGGAACACTCAGGGGATTCCCAAGCCAGTGTTAAACCCACCAAACCAGGATCCTACGGTTGCATCCTACCAGGCTGCGTTGGGAGGACTTGATCAGGTTGTGGCTCAATCCCAGTCAGAGACGCTGGCAGGGGACTTAAGTGACTTGGCCGATGCGCTGGAGGAAGCTGGCGAAGAAGGTGGTGGTGACGAAGGTGGTGTTGTTATCGGAACCAAGAATGGTAAATCCAAATTAAGACGGGTTAATGTTTTAGCTCGTGAGGTGCGTTTGAAGAATACCGATAAAGAGCAGGCCAAGGATTTATCAAATCAGTTAAGACAACTTAGTCGTGACGCTGCAGACAACCCTAAAGCTGGTGAGCGCATGCAGGAATCTATGGATCAGCTGAAAAATATGCTGAAAAATGGAGAGGTGGATGGTTCAAAAATGCGTGATGTTCTGAAGAACATGCAGGCAGCACGGGGTGATACAGCTGGAGAAGCTGGAAAAAACAGCTTGATGCAACAGTTACAGAATGCGGGAAAACCTCAACACAGTATGTCTCCAGGTGTTGATGTCGGAGAAATGACAGTTCTAGAGACAGAGAATGGCTTCACAGGTAAAGCTGGAGAGAATTCTTATAGCGCGGACTTTTCCAAGAACACCATGAATATGAACATCGGCGGCAATGAAATGACGTTGAACTTCAATCCCGATGGTTCCATGACCGGCACATTGAATGGTGCTCAATTTCCTTTTGGTCAGGATGAAACCTCAACCTACAGTCAGTTCTTTATGCTGATGGCCCTGTTTCATGAAATGGGTGTAGAGCAGAGGCAGATGAGTCGCCAGGCAAGAAATATGGCAAACAAAGCTGTTGTCGAAAAGATTAAGGCACAGGCTCAAGAGCAAAGAAGTGCTGCATCCGCAAAACTCGTTGCTGGGGTGGTGTCAGGATCAGTGAAAATTGCATCGGCCTCCATGACTATGGCAGGATCGATGAAAGGTATGAAAGCTGACCAGGCAGCTGCTCAGGCAGGTTCTAATGCTCGCCCGGGGGATATGATTTCCCGTCAGTATCAGGCTATGGGGCAGATGTTTGAAGGTCTGGGCGAGGCTGCTTCATCTACGGTGCAATACAAAGCAGCTCTGCATGAGGCTCGTGGCACAGAGCTAAGGGCGGAAGAAGAACAAGCGAGATTTGTTAAGCAGACTGAACAGGATCAGATGCAGGTAGCTCAAGAGCTTTCTTCAAAAGCCAGAGATACTTTCTCTCAAGTTTGGAATCAGTATCTCCAGACACAACAAAATATAACCAGAAATATCTGATTAGGTTGCTTGGGAGATCGCCATGAATGGCGCTGGTGGTGTTGCTGGACCTGTCTCAGCTGAAGCTGTTCCAAGGGGAGGCTCTGAAGCATCAACTTCCCAAAAGGTTGATGGGCAACATGTCCAGTTTCTTTCCGTGTCTGTTGGCCCTGCCGATGCCAGTTTCCTGGAAGAAGCTTCCATCTTTATTTCCACCACGAAAACCAAGACTCGAAAAGGTGATAAGAAAGAGAAAGATCTTAAGAAACAACTAGAGAAAATTTTAAAAACCGTACCCGATATGCCGAGTACGGATAAAACAACCCACCTATTAAAACAGCTTCAGGAATCCAAGAAAAATGGTGAACTGAATGATGACCAGATCAAACGGTTTACCCAAGAATATTCCGGCGACTCTTCCCACCAATACCTAGCTCTGGAAGCATTGATCGAGCACCTGCAAGCTTCTGAGGGTGATCATCAGGAGCTTATTGATCAGCTGGAAGAATATAACACCCGTTTTTATGAAGAAAACAAGAAAGATATTCAGTCAGGGATCAATGTTTCCGTTGAAGCTGCAGCCTTTGCTGAGGAAAGCAGCTTTACCACCCAGGAGCTTCGTGATTCATGGCGGGAAGGTCTGGATGTTCCAGATTTTACTTCTCCAATAGAAGCTTATAGGCATGTCAAAGAGAAGTTTGGTATTGATGATGTTGATGCTGGAATTGACTGGTTAAGAAAAGCTCTCTCGACTGAACTGACAGCCATGACAAAATCAGTTGATACAACCCATTTAACCCATGTCCGCAGGAGACTTGAAGTTATTTTTAGTTTGAATACAACAATTAAAAGCAGTCAGGAGCTGGAGAGAGCTGTTATCAGACTGTTGATTAGCGGGGCTGAGTAAATGACTGAACCCGCTATTACCAAGGGAGTGTTGGTAGAAGAGATTCTTCGTCTGTTGAATCAACGTTGGATATCAGCAACAGATATTGAAGGCATTCCAGGAAAAATGGGGGTTCCTGGTGATAATCTTGGTGTTAAAATCTTTGTATTGAATCAGATACTTGAAACATACAGAAAAGTGCCCGACCAGTACTTCAAGGATCCTGAACACAGGGAGAATATTCTCGAAGCCGTTCAGGAAGCTCTCGATGATCTTATTGAAGAGGAAGAAGAGGAAGAAGAGTACGACGATGATGACGATGATGATTTTGAAATGGATTTCGATATCTAAGGTGTCTGACAATGCAGGAACTTGTAGAAGCAGCCATTCAGGATTTTAATCAGACTTTGGGGATAAAAAATATGCCCTTGCCAGAGTCTGGACCTCTACAGTTTTCTTTTGAACAGGGGGGTACCTTTTACATTGAACCATGCGAGGGCGGTGTTCTCTTTTATCTGGTAAGAGAGCTTCCTGATTTTGGAATTGAGACTTCAGCTGAAAAAGCGCTGATATTGTGTCACTCAAACCAGAGTCAGAAATTTGACACTCAATGTGCTCTTGTAGATTCTAACCAGTTGGTTTTCTTAGTATTTGTGACTCCAGAAAGATTGGGTGGGCCACAAATTGAGTCCATATTGCAATATTTGATGAAATTACAGGATACAGCTAACCCTTCATAACGATAAGCACTCAAAAAAGAGTTTTCATTTCCTATTGTTCCACCAAGACAGCTTTTTACTGATGAACAGGCTTGTCTAGACTTTGAATATTAAGCCGATTTAGCTGTCGAGTATGGCAAAAAAGGAGTGGCGGTCATGCCCAGTCCAGGTGTTAACAATATCGGTACTGCTACCGAGAAGGCGTTAACGAAACAGGATCAACAGCAACTAGATAAGTTGGTTGATCGCCCCGATGACAAAGATGCTGATAACTTCAGTGCCCTCCTTGAGCAGGAGGGAATAAAGAATGAAAGTACAACAAATATTCAGGGGGGAGAAGTTCCCCTAAAAGAAGCTCCTGAAAATCTTGGAGATAAAATTCTCAATGCTTTTCAGGGGATGAAAGAGAATATTGATACTCGCCATCAGAAGATCGATAACATGCTTGGTTCGGATGAGATATTGTCCATGCAGGATATGTTCAAAACCCAAAAGGCCATGACTAACCTGATGATGACTGAAGACCTGATTGGTAAAGTGGTTGGTAAAGCAACCCAGACAGTAGAAACCTTGATGAAACAGCAGTAACTGCTTTAGTTAGCGGGATAACATCCATAAATGCTAGGGACAGCATTGTGCGAAAAATAAGAGTTGCTCTTTGCCTTCTTGGCCTGTTGCTGCTGTCAGGCTGTAAGGTTCAGCTTTATACGGGCCTTACAGAGAAAGAAGGCAATGATATGCTTGCCATTTTGCTGGATAATCAGATTTCTGCAGAAAAAACCATGGATAAAGATGGTAATGTCACCCTGACTGTTGCCACAGAAGATGTATCCCGTTCTATCCGCCTACTTAGAGTTAACGGTTTCCCCAAAGACCGGTTTTCCTCAGTCAGTGATATTTTTCCAAAAGACAGCTTGATCTCGTCCCCTGTTGAAGAGAAAGCACGTTATACCTATTCTATGTCTCAAGAGCTCTCAGCAGCAACTCTTTCGCATGATTGATGGAGTATTGACTGCAAGGGTTCATGTAGTACTACCCCAGGATCAAGGGGCAGGTCATGAAGACTCTTTTCCTTCATCCGCTTCGATATTCATTAAGTATACCCCAGAGCTTGAGCTGGCTGGTTTTGTCCCTAAAGTGAAAACGCTGGTTGCCAACAGTATTGAAGGGCTTTCATTGGACAAGATTACAGTTTCACTTTTTCCATCCAGCCAGGTGAGTGGTGACAGCGTTATGTTGCCCCAAGAGCTGGAGACGGTTCTTTCCATTGATGTAACACCAGAGTCAAGCTCCAGGCTTTTACTGCTGTTTGGTGCTCTGCTGACACTCTTTATTCTTGCGCTGGCTGGTTGTAGTGTCTTGTTCTGGCTCTGGTGGAGTGGTCGTGACGACTTTAATGAGGAAGGTTTTGCTGAAGTTAGTACTGTTGAGGTCGATCGTGTTGGGGATTAATGATGGACCTGAATCAGCTGTCACCAATCATTGAATTCAACTTTGCTCCGGCTGGGTATATTGATGCATCCTGGCTGGAGTCTCTGCCAAACAGTAATATTATCGAAACTCTTACCGGCAGTGCCGTTACTGCCCATTGGGCTTCCCGTCATATTCTCAGGTCTTACGATCTAGTTGATAAGGTTGACCTCGATTTTTCCCGGCTAGAGAAACAGATGGCTCTTTCCAGTAGAAAGTACCTTACTCCCATCGTTTATCATGCGGGGCTTGCTTTAAATGCGCCGCTTCTCAAAGGCATATTAAAAAGAGAAGAAAGGGCCGCAGTTGAAGCCTGCATAGGTAAAGAAAGCTATCACTTACGCTATCAAGAAGGGACCTTTTCTAGCCGGAAAATTGCCTGAGAGCTTTAAATCGGAGTTCTCCATTGACTGGAACACTCCTGATGAATTGAAAAAACATATTTTTAGAACAGGTGTCCGACTGCTGGGAGCCGTTTTTTCAAAAGAACCAGAAGGCTTTAAAAAAAGATTACTGTTCAAGCTTCCCATGCCGAGCAAAGATTATTTCTATGCTGGCGGTGCTGCCAGTTACCCATCTGATGTGCAGCACTTGGGAGGTGTAATGCTGCGCAAGTTAATGAAAGAGTTTATAAGATGAGCCTGAAAATTGTTACGATAAAAAAACAGGATTTCACTTTGGCTCCAGGCCAGAAAGTGATCAGTGCCGCAGACTATTCTGTAATTGAAAAATCCACACTGCTTGTTGAAAGAGCCCGAGAAAATGCTGCCCAGATCGTCGAAGAGGCAAAACAGGCTTATGAACAGGAAAAGGAGAGAGGTTATCAGGATGGTATGATGCAAAGCCGCCTGGAGCAGTCTGAGCAGATGCTGAAAATGGTTGACCGTTCAATAAGTTATCTGGCTGATGTTGAAGCTTCTCTGGCCGAAATCCTGATGACAGCGGTGAATAAAATCATTGATGGATATGATGACCGGGCGCTGACTGTGGGACTTATCAAAAGTGGACTGCAGCATGTGAGAAATGAGCGCCAGGTTACGGTCAGAGTACCACCATCTCATTACAGTTATGTGAAAGAACAGGTGGCTGACATTTTATCTGGTTATAAAGGGGTAGGGCTTCTCAACCCCGTATCAGACCCTCGGCTGAAAGCTGGCAGCTGCATTCTGGAAAGCAAGATAGGTGTAGTTGATGCCAGTATTGATATTCAACTGGAAGCTCTTAGAAAGCGTTTTAGTAAGCTGACTGAGAATTCACTGGAGACTGTCCGTAAGGAAAGTTCTCCTGATTGGGCTGAAACTCCTGTACAGTCAGAATCAGCTCCAGATCATCAGAATGATTCCGCATCATCTGATAACTCAGATGATGCGGAAAATGATGAAGAGTCCTGGTTCACATAAGGCTGACGATTCTGGGGGTGATCAGGAACAAACCGAACATTCTTTTTCCTGTCATCAGTCTTGTTTCTAAAAGCGGCACCGACAATAGGCATATCGCCAAGAAGAGGGATTTTCTCAACGCCTTCTCTTGTTTCTTCGTAGTAATAACCACCCACAAGCAGACTTTCATTTTCATCAATAACAGCCTGGGTACTGATAGAACTGTTTTTTACTACAGGAATGTTATCCGCTCCCTGTGCGTCAGAAGCCTGGGCTCCATCCTGAATGTTGACGCTCAGGTGGAGTTTGCGCCCAGTAGTTTCATCAACAATTCGAGGGGTGACTTTCAAGACCGAACCATAAGTGACAGGAAAGAGCTCAGCTGACTCCTGTCCGGCCACTTTGACATAGAATGTCTGGCTGTTATCCAGAACAGCCTCCATATTATCCAGAGTAAGTACTGATGGTCTGGCCAGTATCTTGGCATTACCAGACTCTGAAAGAAGATTCACCTTTGCCATCAGCTTGCCCGACGTGACATTGATAATGGTGCTAAAGGTGTTTGAGATATCCGTGTCTGACTGGCCACCAAAAGGGTTGAAGCGGATATAGTCCGAGTCGTTCTTATCCAGCCTCCAGTTCACACCCAGTTGATCCAGATTGTTGGTGTTGATGTCGATGATTGAAACATTAATTTCAACCTGGGCTAGAGGCTTATCGAGAGTGTTTATCAGGCTCTCATACATAGGCATTTTGGTTTCAAGATCATGAATAATCACGGCGTTTAAACGCCGATCTGCATTTATAAAGACCTTGTCAGCGGTGGCTTTGGAGACTGCTGGGTTCGATGCCTCCTGCCCCGCAGGAGTTGCTCCTTCAAGCCCTGGTAATGACCTTCCCTGAGCTGGAGCCGGGGCGCTAATACCTCCACCCTGTACTATCTGGCGCAAAATGGTTGCTACACCGGGCACTGTCACATTCTGATTACGGAAATTGAAGGCACGGTCATCGGCCCAAGCATACCGCAGGGGGAAAACTTTGACCGTTAGTCGGCTTTTCTGGCGCTGGCCAGCTTTCGCGTCCAGCAGACTGGCGGTCTGGGTAACCAGCTCCATATATCGGGGAGGGCCGGATAGGTAGATGATTCCCTCTTCAGGTCGGGAGCGCCAGTAGAAGCGACTGTCCCAGATACCAATGTCCATCAAGGTTTTCTGGAATTCTTCAGCACTGAGAAACTGCAGGTTGATGATCTGCTTTTCAATTTCATTACTGTTGTAGACGTAGAGAGTATTACCATCGAAATACCAGATCAAATTATTAAGTTGGGCAATCTTATCCAGGAATTCTACGGCAGAAAGGGGGCCTATGCGTCCATTCACGACACCACCCACGCCCTCACTGATTATGGTTGGGATGGCATAGTTGCTGGCAAAGTTATGGAGAACATCGGCTACCGGATCACTGTTTCCGAAGTAAGCATAAGGACGGCTACCAAAGTCACCCTCCTGTGCTGATGGCTCTGAACTTTGCATGTGCATGCCAGGAATTTCTGGCATCATCGTCATTTCCGGCGCTATGGTGTCAGGTATGGACATATCGGATACAGGCACACTCTCAATGGGCATGCCAGTGTCCATAGTAATGTTTGCCATATCTGCCGCAGTATTGGCTGAAGGCATTTCTCCTGCTGCTGTAGGCTCTTCTGGAAGGAGAATATCTTCAGGATAGTTTTCACCGGGCAGGCGTAGAACTTGGCCAACTATCAGGTTTTCTGGATCTGGAATCCCATTGTGATGAGCCAGCAAAGCTGTCGGAACATCGTACATTTCAGCAATTTCGGAGAGGGTTTCGCCGGGTTGTACAATATGTTTTTGACCTTCCTCCTGAATTGAAAAATCATATTCTCGCGGCCATGCGTCGGTATTCTCTGCACCAGAGTAGGCCAGAGGGCAAGCCATCAGGGAAAGAATGAAAATTAAAGGTTTCACCCATTGAGCCCCATTTTCAGGGGATAACAGCTTACGGGATAGCCAAATCCGTGCGATTGCGTCCATGCATGCATCCGGGCGGAAACGCCCCTTATGAAAAATCGTTGTCAATAAGGCAAGTTTATACAACCATCTGGAATTCTGCATGTTCTGCATGGATAGGTTTTTCAGGCTTCAATTAAAGGAGGAGTGATTTTTGGAGATAACAGGAAATGGCTTCAGCAATAGGGGATATCAGCAGTGGTCTGGTGGGCGTCAGTCATACTACAGGCAGTGAATATGCTGCTCTGCCTTCTAAATCGGCAATTAAACCTGCCGGAAGTACCATAACTGTACATACAGACCAAGCCCTTGCCAAAGAGGATTCTACCAATCAACTGATGAAGTTTGTCCGGGGGGAGCGCCTACAGTCCTACACCCCTCAGGATAACCGTGATCTTCGCAGTGGCGTTCTGGAGTTGTCAGCAGCTACCCTCGTAATGGAACTAAGCGATGCGGATAAAGCTGATTTAAAGGAAATGATCGCTTTATTGCAGCAAGATTCTGAGCTGGAAATGATGGCTCAGATGGCTCGAAACCTTCTGATCCCTGCCTGAAGCCATGAGTGAAGCATCAGATTCCCCTGAAACAAAAGCTCTTCAGGAAAAAAGCCTGCAGGAAGCCCAGAAAGACTGGGTGCTAACCCAAGCTTATACCCGACTTCAGCAAAGACAGTTTAAGGATTGCCTTAAACTGCTGAAAGGGCTGAAAGTTCTGGCTCCAGAAGACCCGGAGGTTTACCGGATGCTCAGTTATGTTCTTCTGGTCGATGACCAGCCTGAAGAGAGCCTTGCTATGGCCGATAGGTACATACAGTGCATCCCGCCTGATACGGATACCACAGAAATATCATGGATTCAGGGGCGGGCCAGAATTCGTCTTGACAAGGCGAAAGAGCAACCCGGAGACCCTGCCCCGGAACAGTAATCTGCGGCCGGCCTCCCTTATCAGGCTGCGATACCGAACATAATGAGCACTCTTAGCGTGAAATCAGTCCTGGTGGGCATTGGCAAGCGTAATGACCTTATGCTTGCTGTTTTGCTGGTTTCCATAATTGTGCTGATTATTCTGCCAATGCCTACGGTGCTGGTGGATTTGCTGATAGCAACAAATATGGGAATCTCAGCCATTCTACTGATGACTGCGATTTATCTGAAAGGTCCCCTTGAATTCTCAACCTTCCCTTCGGTTCTGCTGATTACAACACTCTTCCGGCTCTCGCTATCCATAACCACGACCCGATTGATTCTTCTGGAGGGAGATGCTGGCCAGATCGTATACACATTTGGAAACTTTGTGGTTGGCGGTAACCTCACTGTGGGTATCGTTATCTTCCTGATCATAACAATTGTCCAGTTTTTGGTTATCACCAAAGGTTCCGAGCGGGTAGCGGAAGTATCTGCCCGTTTCTCTCTTGATGGTATGCCTGGCAAGCAGATGAGTATCGACGCAGATATGCGTGGTGGCGCCATTGATATGGAAGAAGCCCAGCGTCGCCGAGGTCTGGTTGAAAAAGAATCTCAGCTTTATGGTTCCATGGATGGTGCCATGAAGTTTGTTAAAGGTGATGCAATAGCGGGCCTGATCATCATCTTCGTGAATATTGCCGCCGGAGTCAGTATCGGAGTATTTAACAAAGGTCTGCCTGCCGGAGAGGCTCTTCAGCTTTATTCAATCCTGACCATAGGTGATGGCCTGATTTCCCAGATTCCGGCTCTGCTGATCTCTATTACAGCCGGTATTATTGTTACCCGGGTTTCGACTGAGGAAGCCACTGACCTCGGTAACGAAATCGGTAGTCAGTTACTGGATAAACCGAAGGCTCTGATGGTAGGGGGAGGTTTGCTGCTGGGCTTCTCACTGGTACCTGGTTTTCCAACCTTAACTTTCCTTGTACTGGCAGGACTGATTGGCGGAGGTGGTTTTTATAAGCTGCGTAAGCTCGAAAAAGGAGAAGCCAAGGAAGAAGGCGGAATACCGGCCATGCAGGCTGCTGCTTCCGGAAAGCCTGACAAGAATCAGCGTCTGGATCAGCAGGAAGAGTTTACCCAGACCCTGCCTCTGATTATCGATGTGCCCACATCTTTACAGGAAAGGCTGGATACTACAGAGTTGAATGAAGAGCTTCTGAAAGTCAGAAAAGCTCTTTATATGGATCTTGGTGTACCATTTCCTGGCATCCATCTTCGTTTTAATGATTCCCTGGAAGAAGATCATTACTCAGTCATGCTGAATGAAGTTCCTGTGGCCCATGGTCATTTCAGGGCTGGTTATGTATTTGCCCGGGAACAGGCTGAACATCTGGATATGCTTAAAGTTCCCTATGAAACTGGAGATCAGTTTATTCCTAACCTTGATACTCTATGGGTCAAGGATTCCAATAAGTATCAGTTGGAGAATGCTGGTGTGAGCTATATGAGTGACTCACAGATTCTGACCAACCACCTGGCTTTTGTTCTGAAGAAATACGCTGAAGATTTTATCGGCATTCAGGAAACCCGTTTCCTTCTTGAGAAAATGGAAGACTCCTTCGGTGAATTGATTAAAGAAGTTCAGCGACTGATTCCAGTTAATAAAATAGCTGAAATATTTCAGCGCCTTGTCTCTGAGGATATCTCCATCAGAAACCTGAGGACAATTCTTCAGTCCCTGGTTATCTGGGGGCATAAGGAAAAGGAAGTTGTCCAGTTAACTGAATATGTGCGCAGCAGCTTGAAGCGTTATATCAGTTATAAGTACAGTAACGGACAAAACATACTTCCTGTTTATTTGCTTGATCAGGATCTTGAGGACACGATTCGAAGTGGTATCAGGCAGACATCGGCAGGTGCCTATCTGGCTCTTGACCCGACAGTAACCGCAAATTTTGTTGAAAAGGTAAAAGCCACAGTAGGCAAAATCGGGCATCTGGATCATAAGCCGGTTATGATCACCTCTATGGATATCCGCCGCTATGTCAGGAAGCTGCTCGAAGCAGAAGTGTATGAACTGGCAGTGTTATCACATCAGGAACTAACAGAAGAAATTACTGTACAACCCCTTGGCCGTATAACCCTTAACTAACTGCAGTTATAAGCCCGAACAAACCTCCCTTGCCCCTGATAGCCATACTCGTCTACAGAATAAGGAATGAAAGCAGATTCGCCCAATTTAAGCTCTATAAGTACTCAGACAAATGAAATCATATATTCTTGAACGAACATATCAAAAACACGTTTTAACTCTTTTTGGAATTCATCGAAGTCCATAACCTTCATAAGGTTCAGCCATTCATACTTCACCTTGCCCCACAAGATCTCAATCAGGTTTAACTCCGGGGAATATGTGGGCAGATAGCAGACAATCAGTTTCTTTTCGATCATCCAGCCATCCAGCTTTTCTCTGAACTTCTTGCAAGTGTGGATGCTGGCATTATCTACCACAACTAAAGTGTAACGGTCGCCTGTGCTGTATTTCGGGTCTTGCATCTGCTCAGCAAAATCTTCAAAAACGCGGATAACTTCATCACCAGTTACTGATCCGCAAACAGGGTAATAAGACAGGTCATTATCGCGATTCATGAATCCAAGAATATTTATACGCTGGCCGTTGATGGAGGGAATTCTCAGCTGCTCCCCTTTTGGCTGCCAGGCATAAGGAACACAGGGCTGCTGGGAAAAGCCTGACTCATCAAAATAGAACAGGTTTATAAGGCCTTTCCGTTCGGCTTCCTGAGCGACTTTCAGTGTTTGATGGCAACGCTCAAAGGATGCCTGGGCGCGTTTATGCCGGCAGGATTTCCGCACACGTTTGTAGACCAATCCAATTTTTTTGCCATCCGCTGCAGCGTTTTCAATGAGGCTGATTTACCGGTTTCATCTTCAAGTTTTGCCTGAGCATAGGACATCCGCCGTGGCTCTTCTGCAATCAGGTCTGCGAAGCGTTGTCTTTCCTGATCATTGTAAATTGATGGTTTTCCACCTTTGTGATCTTTATATAAGCCGTGTATACCTGAAAGCTCCCAGTCATCAATCCACCGGAATATTGTCTGGTATTGAACATCGAAGACATCAGCTATCTGAGCTAGAGAATATCCCTTATTGCTGAGAAGTATCGCATGAGCACGTTCCCTTACGCAGGGCAAAGGGCCATTGCGCATGGCACACTTCAGGGTATGGATAATGGCACTATCGGTGATGGTACTGACAATTTTTTTCATAACGACAGACTCTGTACAGCAGCTGTGAAAATATAGCATCCTGATTAATAGTACTTTCGTACGCAGTTTGGGTGGTCAATATATGAAAGCAATTGTTTGACTATTTACGACTTGAAAAAGCAGATATTACTCTGACTTATTGGGGAAAACTATAAGATGGTACCAATAGCTTGTTATGGATCATATTCTTGAAAAAATGCCCTGATCCAAAGGGTTGGATCAGGGCGGAGAGTTGATTCACTCAGGAGTCGCTGTCAGGTTACTTGCCGTAGTAAGCTTCACTCAGAAGACCTTCTAATTCTGAGATCAGAGGCAGGCGAGGATTGGCAGTGGTGCACTGGTCACGGAATGCCATCTCAGCCAGTTCACTGATCTTGGCCTTGAACGCATCTTCAGGAACACCAGCTTCCTTCAGCGTGGCAGGCATGCCAACGGTCTTCATCAGCTTGCGAACATGGTCAGCCAGAGACTTGACTGCAATATCAGTGGTGTCAGCCTTCAGACCCATGTGGCGGGCAATCTGCTGGAACTTCTCAGGTGCCTGATAAGAGCTGTATTTGGGGAAAGCAGTGAGTTTGGTTGGATTGCTTTCACCGTTGTACTCGATAACCCATGGCAGCAGAACCGCGTTGGCCATACCGTGAGGAATATGGAACTCAGCGCCCAGCTTGTGAGCAATGGAGTGGTTGATACCCAGGAACACGTTAGCGAAGGCCATACCGGCGATGCAGGAAGCGTTGTGCATCTTCTCGCGGGCAACGCGGTCTGCGGTTTCGTAAGAAGCTGGCAGGTAATCGAAGACCAGTTCGATCGCCTTCAGAGCCAGAGCGTCGGTGTAATCGGAAGCCATAACGGACACATAAGCTTCGATAGCGTGAGTCAGCACGTCCAGGCCGGTATCTGCGGTGACCTTCTTGGGTACACTCAGAACCAGAGTCGGGTCCAGGATGGCTACGTCTGGAGTCAGCTCGTAGTCAGCCAGCGGGTACTTGGTGCCGGTTTCCTTGTCGGTGATAACCGCGAAGGAAGTGACCTCGGAGCCAGTACCGGAAGTGGTTGGGATAGCAACCAGCTTGGCCTTGCGACCCAGTTTCGGGAACTTGTAAACACGCTTACGGATATCCAGGAACTTCTCAGCCAGCTTCTCGAAATCAGCTTCTGGCTGCTCGTAGAACATCCACATGCCCTTGGCTGCGTCGATTGGAGAACCACCACCCAGAGCGATAATCACGTCAGGGTTAAAGGCGGCCATATCTTCGGCACCTTCCTTGATGGTTTCCAGGCTTGGATCAGCTTCAACCTTGTTGAAGATGCGGATCTGTACCGGATGAGGACGCTTCATCAGCTGGTAGCGGATGCGGTCAACGTAACCCAGCTTGTCGATGGTTTCGTCAGTCACGATAAATACGCGGCTGATATCTGGCATCTTTTCCAGATACTGGATGGAGTTCTCTTCGAAGTAGATCTTCTCAGGCAGTTTGAACCACTGCATATTGGTACGACGTTTGGCCACACGCTTCACGTTGATCAGGTTGGCAGCAGATACGTTAGCGGTGGTGGAGTTACCGCCGTAGGTGCCGCAGCCCAGAGTCAGGGAAGGCAGGTTAGTGTTGTAGATGTTACCGATAGCACCGTGAGTACTTGGAGAGTTGGTCAGTACACGGCCTACAGGCATGGCGATGGAGAAAGCGTTCGCGACTTCATCATCCAGAGCGTGAACAGCTGCGGAATGACCCATACCACCCAGCTTCAGCATTTCTACAGAGCGCTGGATGCCAGCTTCAGTAGTTTCAGCCTTGATAATGGCCAGAACCGGAGACAGCTTTTCGCGGGACAGTGGGAATTCAGCGCCAACACCTTCCAGCTCAGCACACAGGATCTTGGTGTTTTCAGGCACCTTAATATCGGCCAGAGCTGCGATATGAGCAGCAGGCATACCAACGATGGCACTGTTTACGCAGCCCTTCTCGGTGATAACAACCTTGGACAGGCGCTCGGTTTCAACCGGAGTGGTGAAGTAGCAGCCCAGCTCCTTCATCTTGGTAACAGCCTGCTTATAGACATCCTTATGGATGATGGCAGCCTGTTCGGAGGCGCAGATCATGCCGTTATCGAAGGCCTTGGACAGTACGATATCGTGAACAGCCTGTTCAACATTGGCGCTGGCATCAACGTAAGCTGGAACGTTACCAGCACCTACACCCAGGGCAGGTTTACCAGTGGAGTAGGCCGCGCGAACCATGCCTGCACCACCGGTTGCCAGAACGACGGCAATCTCAGGGTGGTTCATCAGGGCGCCAGTGTTATCGATGGATGGGTATTCAATCCACTGGATGCAGTTCTCAGGAGCGCCGGCAGCAACAGCGGCGTCACGCAGGATGCGGGCAGACTCGGAAGAGCATTTCTGGGCAGAAGGATGGAACGCAAAAACGATAGGGTTACGGGTTTTTGCAGAGATGATGGACTTGAACATGGTGGTGGAGGTTGGGTTGGTAACCGGAGTTACACCGCAAACGACGCCCACAGGGTCAGCGATCAGCTGGTAGTCTTCATGTTCGTTGTCTTCGATCACACCAACGGTACGGTCATACTTGATGGAGTGATAGATGTATTCGGTCGCGAAGATGTTTTTGGTCACTTTATCTTCGAGGATGCCGCGGCCGGTTTCTTCAACCGCCATGCGAGCCAGTTCCATGTGATGCTTCTGGCCAGCCAGAGCCATGGCTTTAACAATGTTGTCGACCGCTTCCTGGTCGAGTTCGGAGAAAGCCTTACGGGCTTCAACGGCACGAAGCATCAGCTCATCAACATGGCTGAGTTCGGACTTGTTCAATTCTTGCTTGTTAGTTTCTGCAGAAGATTTGGCAGCTTTGGATTTAGACATTACATTCCACCTCTTATCAAGCGCTGTGAACAACTTAAAATCGATGTAATTACACTGCTTTGATACCATTTAAATTCCATTGATTTAAATCAAATACCAATTCGATACCTCTAAAGAGATAAGCGATTTTTTTTTGTTTTTTTGATAACGGATCAATAGTTAACACTGCCAAACAACAAGGAAAAATTTATCTGACATTGATAAACGAAAAAATGAAATTCATTTTTTGAATTTGAGTAATGATTGGTGAACAGAATTGTTCAAGGGATGGGTTCAGTTTTGTTTTAAAGGAAAATTATTATTACATTAAAGTTTTTTTTGTAATTTATAGATAATGCCTGAATATGGCCGGTTCATAAAATTATGCTTGTATGTGGGATATGGAAGTTGTTGTAGATTAGTTTGCCGGAGTGTTTTTGTCGTTCAGGATGGCGTAAACAAATTGATCATAGAATGCATCGTTTTTAAATATGTTTTTTCGGAAAACACCTTCGAGCTCAAAACCGCATTTCTGTAAAACTTTCTGAGAGGCGATATTATACTCCATGACATCAGCAAATATTCTTTTTAACCCAAGATCATTAAAACAGTAATCGATCATCCAGGTAACTGCTTTGGTCATTATGCCATTACCCCAATAGGGTTCACCAATCCAGAAACCTATTTCTGCACTGTAACGATGCACGTCCGGCTGAATAACAATACCAATTTCGCCAATAGCTTCTTTTTCATTGGCAATGACAAAGCGGGTATCTGATTCATTATCCCTGACAAACTGAATCCAGTTACGGGCCAGCTCAATGGTATAAGGACTGGGAAAACATTCGCGCTGGTTAATGGCTATGTTGGGGTTGTCACCATTGCGGGACAGCCCTGAGGCATCGCCATATAAGAAATGCCTGATAACAAATCCATTGCCAATAGGCTGGTCCATAGCCAAAAAATACCCATGCTTAATTTACAGGGTATGTATCGGCGGAGGAGTGGGTGGGGTTAGTCTGAGAATTGGCAGCTGACTGCAATTTTGAATATAACCTGTGAGATTACCTGCTGATCTATGGCACTTGCGAAGAGCCGCAACCATCGTGGGCTTGATCTACTGATAAATCTGCACCAGGTGCTCAATAATCCGTTTCTGGTTCTCTTTGGAGTATTTGCCACAGTTGGTGGTGATTCCTGAAGACCAGCTATAGGGACGCATAAGTGTCTCACAGGGCCAGGGGAAATAATTATGTACCCGTAATCCGTGCTGGCTCCCATGAGAGTGCCTAATATCAGCGCAGGTATGCGATCCCGGTTGCTGGCACTCTCAAGTGTGAATCCAATATTGCGATCTGGGTCAACACCGTACCAATGCTCAATCTCTTGGAACGATTTCGCGTAAATGACATTCTCGAAGTATATAAACTTGGTATGCGAAGGTGGGTGTTGTGTGGACTTTTTGGCATACCAAGACTTGAGATCCCTGTGAAATTCATCAAGCATGGCTTTTATTTTGTCTTCTTTTTTCGAATAAACAGTATGCCAGTGATAGACCCTTCTCTGCATTGGAATTGTTCCTGGAGGGGGTGCTTAGCCTGATTGATGTGACTGAGTAATTTGAGGTGTTATTGCAGCGAAATGTTTGCAAAATACCTTAAAATTCAGACTCAGGATCGCCTTTAAAATTTCTGTAACTCTGGAATATCGGTAATAAATGGTGTTGTAAGCGCATATTTTAAGGCAAAACGGGTGAACAAAGTGACATTTTGGGGAATTTCAAGAATTCTTTCTCTGATTGGCAGTGCTAAATTTCGTATCCATTCTTACCAACGACTTCCGATAAGCAGTATTTACATGGATTGCCACGAAGTTAGCTCACATGGTTCGGGCTGAGCACCCCCTGGAGGGGCAAAATCCATGATAATACGGCTCGCTACCTGTGTCGGAACTGCAAACGCAGCTTCCAGCTCGAATTCATCTACAACGCCAACAAGCCCGGTACCCATGAGCGCATAGTGGATATGGCTATGAACGGGTCTGGAGTCAGAGATACGGGGCGAGTCCTGAAAATTAGCCCCACTACAGTCATCAGACATCTAAAAAATTTGCCCCGCCGCAGGTGACACCACTTCCCTTTGATAATGAAGATTTGGTACTGATCTGCCAGATGGATGAGCAATGGTCCTATGTTGGCAACAAAAAGAATCAGCGTTGGCTGTTCTACGCATGGGAACCCCGCTACCAGAGGGTCATTGCCCATGTCTTCGGCCGCAGAACAAAGAAAACCCTGAAGAAGCTGATAAAGTTGGTAAAGCCTTACAAGTTCAAGTTTTACTGTACTGATGACTGGAAGCCCTATGGTTCAGAGCTACTGAGAGTATCCATGTTATCAGCAAGAAGCTGACACAGAGCATCGAGAGAGCCAACCTAACACTTCGAACGCGACTCAAACGGTTAACTCGCAGAACAAGCTGCTTCTCTTGCTCAGAAGAATTGCACGACAAGGTCATTGGCGAGTTCATCTCAAGAATGTGGTATCAACTTGTTTGAAGCATGACCAGAAATTGTGATCACCTTTTTGTAGGAATAGATACAGTCTTTTATGTCCTCCCCCCTCTTTTGTTTCGCTTGCTCTTGCAGCGCGCATCCGTGCTGCCCCGGCGGTGGGAGGTAAGAAGGTTCACCGAATCAAAGGACAGGCCGCAGCCACAGGTGGTGTTGCGCTTGCCCTTGCAACGCGCATCCGTGCTGCCCAAGCGGTGGGAGTTAAGAAGCCTCACCGAATCAAAGGACAGGCCGCAGCCACAGGTGGTGTTGCGCTTGCCCTTGCAGCGCGCATCCGTGCTGCCTTGGCAGTGGGAGTTAAGAAGCCTCGCCGAATCAAAGGACAGGCCGCAGCCACAGGTGGTGTTCTGCTTGCTCTTGCAGCGCGCATCCGTGCTGCCCTGGCAGTGGGAGTTAAGAAGCCTCGCCGAATCAAAGGACAGGCCGCAGACACAGGTGGTGTTGCGCTTGCCCTTGCAGCGCGCATCCGTGCTGCCCTGGCGGTGGGAGTTAAGAAGGCTGGCCGAATCAAAGGACAGGCCGCAGCCACAGGTGGTGTTGCGCTTGCCCTTGCAGCGCGCATCCGTGCTGCCCTGGCAGTGGGATTCAAGAAGCCTCGCCGAATCAAAGGACAGGCCGCAGCCACAGATGGTGTTCAGCTTGCCCTTGCAACGCGCATCCGTGCTGCCCAGGCGGTGGGAGTTAAGAAGGTTCACCGAATCAAAGGACAGGCCGCAGCCACAGGTGGTATTGCGCCTGCCCTTGCAGTGCGCATCCGTGCTGCCCCGGCGGTGGGAGGTAAGAAGGTTCACCGAATCAAAGGACAGGCCGCAGCCACAGGTGGTGTTCAGCTTGCCCTTGCAGCGCGCATCCGTGCTGCCCCGGCGGTGGGATTCAAGAAGGCTCGCCGAATCAAAGGACAGGCCGCAGCCACAGGTGGTGTTGCGCTTCTTCCTGAATACTGCAGCTTGTTCACTTTGCGTCACTATTTCCACTTCCAGAGTGAGAGGACTGTCGTAACCTGGATAACTTTCAACGGAAGAGGTAACAGAGGGTTCTTTTTTAACCACCCTCTGGCAATGAATTTCCCAGGCCAGTAGCTCAGGATTGAGAGACACCATAAGTGGATCCCATGATTCTTTTTCAATGATCACCTCATCTGTTTCAGGTGGCGGGGTGCCTGAACGGGACGTTGCTGTGCAAGCTGATCCTGGAGCACTCAATTTGAGGGTGTCATCATCCAGGTGTGGCACCCTTATTCGGGATACACTTTCAATGCCCCGACATTCGAAACCTTCACCTGAAACAGGCACACAGTAAGTATCATCCAGTGGGTGGGCCGCTGAGGCGTGAGTGCGTATGGCTCCTGTTGAGAGAATCTCTGTATCCCCTTCGCCTGCGGGTAAAACGAGAGTGCAGCTCTCCTGCTTATTTGTACCTGAACTGGCAGGTTGAACTGTGGCAATGACCAGGACAAGGCAAAAGTATGTTGGCTTTAACAATCCAGAAAACAAGTCAGCTTCCCTGAACCAAACCGGCCTTAAAGGTTAGCAGAACAGTCAGGGGTCATTTTAAACCCGGTTGATTTCTATGCTCTGAACATTCCAGGGAAGCAACTGCTCAATATCTTCAACAGATTTGACGGAAGGCAACTGGGTAAAAACCTCTTTCAGGTAAGCATAGGACTCCACACCACAAGCTTTGGCGATTTCAATCAGGCTGTACAGATTGGCACTGGCATCAGCTCCCTTTTGGCTGTTGCTGAACAGCCATGCCTTGCGCCCCACCACGAAAGGGCGGATCGCGTTTTCTGCCAGGTTGTTATCCATACGCAGGTAGCCCTCATCACAGTAACGGATGAGTTTGTCCCACTGGTTGTGAAGGTAGTGCAGGGCTTTGTCCAGTAAGGTTTTCGGGGGTACCTGGGGCAGGGATTTATCGAGCCACTGTCGTAACTGCTCCAGTATCGGCAGACTCTGTTCCTGGCGGATGCTTTTCTTCTCTGCGGCTGTTTTCTCCGTGAGGGTGCGCTCTACCCGGTACAGCTTCTGGATATAAGCCAGCCCCATATGGGCCTTGCCTGTTTTGCTGTTCTCAACCATTGCGCTAAAGTTGACTCTGATATGAACCTCAGACGGTACTTCTAAGTATCGCTATGTCCACAAAAATATTTGACACTCTTCGTATATTAATATTTGTTATAGCTGAAAAGAGAAATTGTGATCACCTTTTTGTAGGAATAGATACAGTCTTTTATGTCTCCCCCCCTCTTTTGTTCCGCTTGCCCTTGCAGCGCGCATCCGTGCTGCCCCGGCGGTGGGATTCAAGAAGCCTCACCGAATCAAAGGACAGGCCGCAGCCACAGGTGGTGTTGCGCTTGCTCTTGCAGCGCGCATCTGTGCTGCCCTGGCGGTGGAATTCAAGAAGGCTGGCCGAATCAAAGGACAGGCCGCAGCCACAGGTGGTGTTCAGCTTGCTCTTGCAACGCGCATCCGTGCTGCCCCGGCGGTGGGAGGTAAGAAGGCTGGCCGAATCAAAGGACAGGCCGCAGCCACAGGTGGTGTTCCGCTTGCCCTTGCAGCGCCCATCTGTGCTGCCCCGGCGGTGGGATTCAAGAAGGCTCACCGAATCAAAGGACAGGCCGCAGCCACAGGTGGTGTTCCGCTTGCCCTTGCAGCGCGCATCCGTGCTGCCCCGGCGGTGGGATTCAAGAAGGCTCACCGAATCAAAGGACAGGCCGCAGCCACAGGTGGTGTTGCGCTTGCCCTTGCAGCGCGCATCCGTGCTGCCCTGGCGGTGGGATTCAAGAAGGCTCACCGAATCAAAGGACAGGCCGCAGCCACAGGTGGTGTTGCGCTTGCCCTTGCAGCGCGCATCCGTGCTGCCCTGGCGGTGGGATTTAAGAAGCCTCACCGAATCAAAGGACAGGCCGCAGCCACAGGTGGTGTTCAGCTTGCCCTTGCAACGCGCATCTGTGCTGCCCTGGCGGTGGGATTTAAGAAGCCTCACCGAATCAAAGGACAGGCCGCAGCCACAGGTGGTGTTCAGCTTGCCCTTGCAATGCGCATCCGTGCTGCCCTGGCGGTGGGATTCAAGAAGGCTGGCCGAATCAAAGGACAGGCCGCAGCCACAGGTGGTGTTCAGCTTGCCCTTGCAATGCGCATCCGTGCTGCCCTGGCGGTGGGATTTAAGAAGGCTGGCCGAATCAAAAGACAGGCCGCAGCCACAGGTGGTGTTGCGCTTGCCCTTGCAGCGCGCATCCGTGCTGCCCTGGCGGTGGGATTCAAGAAGGCTGGCCGAATCAAAGGACAGGCCGCAGCCACAGGTGGTGTTGCGCTTGCCCTTGCAGCGCGCATCCGTGCTGCCCCGGCGGTGGGATTTAAGAAGGCTGGCCGAATCAAAGGACAGGCCGCAGCCACAGGTGGTGTTCAGCTTGCCCTTGCAACGCGCATCCGTGCTGCCCTGGCGGTGGGATTTAAGAAGCCTCACCGAATCAAAGGACAGGCCGCAGCCACAGGTGGTGTTCAGCTTGCCCTTGCAATGCGCATCCGTGCTGCCCTGGCGGTGGGATTCAAGAAGGCTGGCCGAATCAAAGGACAGGCCGCAGCCACAGGTGGTGTTGCGCTTGCCCTTGCAACGCGCATCCGTGCTGCCCCGGCGGTGGGATTTAAGAAGGCTGGCCGAATCAAAGGACAGGCCGCAGCCACAGGTGGTGTTCAGCTTGCCCTTGCAACGCGCATCCGTGCTGCCCTGGCGGTGGGATTCAAGAAGCCTCGCCGAATCAAAGGACAGGCCGCAGCCACAGGTGGTGTTGCGCTTGCCCTTGCAGCGCGCATCCGTGCTGCCCCGGCGGTGGAAGGTAAGAAGATTCACCGAATCAAAGGACAGGCCGCAGCCACAGGTGGTGTTGCGCTTGCCCTTGCAGCGCGCATCCGTGCTGCCCCGGCGGTGGGATTCAAGAAGGCCCACCGAATCAAAGGACAGGTCGCAGCCACAGGTGGTGTTGCGCTTCTTCCTGAATACTGCAGCTTGTTCACTTTGCGTCACTATTTCCACTTCTAGAGTGAGAGGACTGTCGTAACCTGGATAACTTTCAACGGAAGTGGTAACAGAGGGTTCTTTTTTAACCACCCTCTGGCAATGAATTTCCCAGGTCAGTAGCTCAGGATTGAGAGACATCCTAAGTGGACCCCATGATTCTTTTTCAATGATCACCTCATCTGTTTCAGGTGGCGGGGTGCCTGAACGGGACGTTGCTGTGCAAGCTGATCCTGGAGCACTCAATTTGAGGGTGTCATCATCCAGGTGTGGCACCCTTATTCGGGATGCACTTTCAATGCCCCGACATTCGAAACCTTCACCTGAAACAGGCACACAGTAAGTATCATCCAGTGGGTGGGCCACTGGGGCGTGAGTGCGTATGGCTCCTGTTGAGAGAATCTCTGTCTCCCCTTCGCCTGCGGGTAAAACGAGAGTGCAGCTCTCCTGCTTATTTGTACCTGAACTGGCAGGTTGAACTGTGGCAATGACCAAGACAAGGCAAAAGTATATTGGCTTTAACAATCCAGAAAACAAGTCAGCTTCCCTGAACCAAACCGGCCTTAAAGGTTAGCAGAACAGTTAGGGGTCATTTTAAACCCGGTTGATTTCTATGCTCTGAACATTCCAAGGACGCAACTGCTTAATATCTTCAACAGATTTCACGGAAGGCAACTGGGTAAAAACCTCTTTCAGGTAAGCATAGGGTTCCACACCACAAGCTTTGGCGGTTTCAATCAGGCTGTACAGATTGGCACTGGCATCGGCCCCTTTCTGGCTGTTGCTGAACAGCCACGCCTTGCGCCACACCACGAAAGGGCGGGTCCCAAGGCACGGATATTGGGGTTGACCTGCACGAGGTGACTTTCTTTGCGTCGTATAATATTGATAGTTGTCGTTTTACTGATCTGGAGAACCCGGCTGGTATCCCGAATGCCACTACCGTTAATAGCCATATCGACAACCTGCTTATGAACGCCAGAAGCACACGCTTTGTACCGATACTCCAGCATAAAGCTTTTGGTGATGCAGTCTGGATTTTGGCAGAGATAATGTTGCACGCCACGGCGGCTGAAGCCGCATTTTCCAATATTTGTACTGCTGCAGCTCGCGCAGCTGACTTCTGTGAGACATACCATACTTTACATAATTGGTATGCGTATTCAATTTGCTATCCGTGTTGTCCCTGAAACACACATCTGACCCACTACCCTTAATTGCATGAATTTCCAACTAAATATTAAAAATTCCCAATATAATTATAAAAATTCCCTACTTAATTGGATGTCTGACAGGCTACTTCCAAACGTTTATAAACGGCACCAAGAATATCCCACTTGTGCTTCACCCATTCTGGTGCCAGCAGGTATTGATGAACACCTGAACCCGTTAGACGATGAAAGAGCAGGTCATCGGGTGCGGTCAGAATAATTTCTGTTAAAGTGTCCACGTAATCTTCCATGGATAACTCGGGAACCAGCCCCTGCTTCCACTCCCGGGCCATCTGGGTGCCTTTGACGATGTGAAGGGGGTGAACCTTGATAGCTCGTACACCTAAGTCAAGAACCTTACGGTAGCTGGTCAGGGTATCCCTGGCTTGCTCACCCGGCAAACCCATAATCAGGTGAGTACACAGGTTCAGGTCAAAACGGTGGGATCGCTTTACCGCATCTTCATAATCTGCAGAGGTGTGTCCCCGGTTGATTCGCTCCAGCGAACTGTCAAAACTGGATTGCAGCCCTAACTCCAGCCAGATCTCTTTTCCCTGTTGCTGATAACCTGCCAGAAGCTCCAGAACCGGATCGGGTACACAATCTGGGCGTGTGCCGACACACAGGCCGATGACATCCGGTTCCGCCAGAGCTTCGTCATACAGCTTCTTTAATTGAACCAGATCACCATAGGTATTGGAGTAAGACTGGAAGTAAGCCAGAAACTTACGTGCCTTGCGCACTTTGGTCACTTTTTCCCGGGCGGCAGCCAGCTGGGCACTGACTTCATTACTGCTGTTGGTACTGCCAGGACTGAAAGACCGGTTATTGCAGAAAGTGCAGCCACCAATACCTTTGGCACCGTCACGATTTGGGCAGGTAAAAGCCGCGTTAACCGATAGCTTGTGAATACGTTCCCCATACTTGGCTTGCAGGTAACGACCAAATGTATTGACGTAGCGGGTAAGATCCATAGATAGCCATCAGCGAGGAAATACTTTTTCGTTTCCCCCTTTAGCGAAAAGTATTCCGTATAACAAAGTTATTGGAAAAAGGGTGGGGGAATCAGGCTGAGAAAACTACTCCCAATTTGCTTTACAGCCTATATGGATTAATGCTGAAAACCCCTGTGCATAACCGGGGTTCTCTTTGGAGGGTTCAAACAGCGATGATAAGCAGTCTGAAAAAATATCAGGACTGTTTGCGCATCTTATCCAGCATGTCCTTGACGATTTTTCTGGCATTTTTTTCGTGAGCCAGACGATCTTTTCTGGCTTCTTCCGGATTCGCTTTTTGCTCAATAATTTTGCGCGCCAGCTTACGGGCAACTATGGCAACCACTTCATCCATAAAGGCGTCATCGAACAACTTCTGATCGATGAACTGCAGCTGGACAAGTATCTTTTCTCTGCGCTTGCCCTGCTCATTAAAGTGAATGGCAAAGTCGCCGTTGTCTGACGTGCTCTGGCTGATTGTCAGGGTAAATTGCTCGCCGCTCATGGCCATTCGCCTCTGTTCTTTCCTATCCAGATTTGTCGGCATGGCGGCAGGCTGCTTTATTGAAAGTTTACTTTTTCTCCTTACCTTTTAAAGAGAGGTAGCGAGTCATAACTATATCTCTGGGATTGTCGTACCAGCCTTCGACACGAGGACTGATTAGCTGGGGTGTTACATAGTAATAAAGCGGAATAATTGGCATATCCTGGCCAAGAAGATCTTCCAGATTTTGAAACAGTTGCTGGCGGTCAGCACCAGAAATATTCATCTGACCAAGGAGCTGGTCATAGGACGGATTTTGGTAGCCAGCTTTGTTGCTGCTGCTGTTACTGTCAAAGATTGACAGAAAGCTGACCGGGCTGTTGAAATCGGCTACCCAGCTGGCCCGGGCCACATCAAAATCCCTTGCCCGGATCTGTGAAACAACAGATTTCCACTCCATATTTTCCAGCGTGACTTCTACCCCCAGGTTCTCTTTCCACATATTGGCTGCAGCGATGGCCACATTTTTTCGTGATTCACTTGTGTTGAAGAGCAGGGTGAACTTCAGCGGTTTATCCTGGCTGTATCCAGCTTCTTTATACAGGCGACGAGCTTCAGCCAGTCTCTGTTCTCTGGATAGCCTGGCTGCTTCAGGCTGGTAAGGAGGCATATGACTGGTGTAAGGCGGCGTGAAACCGTATGCCGGAACCTGCCCTTCACCCAGAACCTTCCCGGTAATCCTCTCCCGTTCTATTGCCAGAGAGAGTGCTTTCCTCAGTTTGGGATTATCAAACGGTGCCCTGTGGATATTGAAGGCGTAGTACTCAGTGCCGAGCGTGTGGGTGACATGCAGTTCGTCTGGACGCTCGTTAACAAGTGATGAGTAATAGTTGACAGGGATATTGAGGGTCATATCAATATCTCCCGCCCGATACCGGTTGTAGGCTGCCATATCTGATGACAGAGGCAGAAAAGAGACACTCTTGACCTTGAGACTGGATATGTCGGGATGTCGAGGGTTGGCTCTCAGGGTGATTTTTTCATTAACAACCCACTCTTTCATCAGGTACGGGCCATTAGTGACGATATGGCCGGGAGCGGTCCAGTGCTGGCCGTACTTCTTAACAGTTGCCGCAGGAATTGGGTAGAGTACCGGCATAATCATCATTTCCAGCAGCCATGGCACCGGGTGCTCAAGGTTAACCACCAGCTTGTCTGAGCCCTGAGCAGATACCCCGAGAGTTTCTGGAGCCTTTTTACTTTTGATAATGTCCCTGGCATTGACGATTGACATCATTTCCAGATACCAGGCATAGGACGACCCGGTTTCCGGATCGGCGGCCCGGCGCCAGGCCTGGACAAAATCATCAGCAGTTACGGGGCTACCGTCAGACCACTGGCTTTGACGCAGAGTAAAGGTCCAGGTTTTGCCGTCCGCAGATGTGCTCCAGCTTTCAGCCTGGGCGGGCACAATCTTGCCAGAGGGCGCTCTTTCTACCAGTCCGTCGAACAGATCGGCGGTAATGCGAATGCCTGGTAAAGAGTGGACCAGCTGGGGGTCCAGAGATTCGGGTTCAGCGGCATTGGCTCGTATCAAATGGTCTGGTTCCGGCTTCGAGAAACCAGTGACCGGTATCGCTAACAAAAACGAGAAAATAAGGGTGTGAATTAGGCGCATAAGTATCCTGAATCAACAGACTAACCTGAAGAAAGGTACATAGTAACTCGCTCATATCGAAATACTATGTAACCCGTAAATTTTATGGCATTTAGAAACAAAGGAGGCCGTATGCCCAATATTAATCCAGGAGTACAGCCAGGACAGGGTGCTGGACCAGTTCCAGGTCAGGATCCCAAGGTGACTCCAAAAGGAAATGCGGCTGAAGAGGATGCCGGAGCATTTGAAAAAGCCGTCAAAGCAAAAGACGAAACTGGTGCAGAGGAGGCTACTGAAGAGCTGACCGGCGAAGAAGAACTCCGCAAGATTATGTCTGAGCAGTCTGTCCGGCAGTTTATGGAGCGTTCCAAGGAGATGACAGAGGAAATGAAGAAGAACTTCGAGGGGTGATCAAGAGAGTTCTTCAGGTTTTACCGGTATTGCGTTGCCTTTAAGTACCCGGGCATATGGAATCATATATTTCTGGCCAATAAACAGGTTGCTCAGCTGGGTTGCAGCGCAGAAAGCATAGCCCGCTATGTGATCGGAGCTGCGGCACGGCTGAGCGGGTCTGGAGATTGAGTCAGAAATATATGATTTCATGTGACTGGGTACTTATCATCAATGCTGACGCGGGTGAAATTTTTTTATGTTGTATTTTCCGGTGGCTGTGGGTTTGCGCAGGATTATTGTATGGTTTCCAGAAAAGGGGCTGCTTTCGTTTTCCAGATGTTATAAAGGTCGGAGTCGTGCTGCTCAAGATATTGGGTGAGCTTTTCTAAATGCTGCCGTAGAACTGTATACCCTGAATATGAGTCGGAGTTATTCAGAATATAATGTCCCGTTTCTACATGAGTCTGCAAATTTTTCAGTAAACTATCTATATTTGTTTTGCCCTCTCCCTGCTCGACAATGAATTGGTACATCTCTATCGTAGTACTGAAGTGAACAATACTGTTACTGCTATTCAATAAATATATTGCGGCTTTTCGTTTGGCAGAACTTGACCGGCAGTTTTTCCAAAAGGTGAAAAACTTTTCTCTAAGATTCCAATATGCCTTATGACTTGGGAAAAGATTATTGTCATCTTTGACATCAGCAGCCAAAGCTGTCAACCAGAAGTACTCATCATCCTCACTGAAATGATTGTTTTGAGCGAGGTAAATCAATACCTCGAAACAGAGTGAATGAAAGTTTCGATATCTGTGCGGTATTTTATGAATTCTCCTCTCAATATCAATGGCACAAATCATGGCCTGTTCAGGATAATTCTCTTTAAGATATTGGAATTTATATTGATAACCTCCATCAGTACTCCAGGAATTTGTGAGATTAAAGCTGTCCAGAGCATAATCAGGGTAGAGCATTAACCACTGTAAAATTACACCTTCATCGGTAAGGTTTCTTATATTGTTAGGGATGTTCTCTCCAAATATATTTGAATCACTCTGTTCCATTGTTAAGTCACCTAATGTGTTAATTTTGTGCCTGAACCATTTTGGGTTGTTGTTTGCAAAATTCTGGGCCTCTTCTACCCCCGTGCAGATTATAATTCCTAAAACCGAGCTGATCAGTTCGGGCAATAATTCAGTATGCTGATTTATTATAACTGTTTGGTACCGCTCAAGAACTTCAACAGAAGTCTTGTCTAGTTTGGCTTTAAATAGACTGTAATTTTTCCGTAGAAATTGATTTCTGATCATTACTTCAAGCCAAAGATTTAGATCCAAGTCTATAAAAATATCGTCCGAATCGGAATTCAGAGTGCAAGACCGATGTATAATTTTGATGAATTCTTCAATTTTTCCTGCTGCTAATGAATTCCAATTCAAAGTATGTGTTTCTTCATAGAATAGAGACTCCTGCAACAAGTGCTTCGGAAGCCTTTTTCCATCAAACAGTCATGGCCAAGCTTTGGCCACCCCGAACCATGAAAATGGTGAAGTCATGCGCCTTAATCAAGGGTGTTGGCAGAGCCTGACTATGGTCGACAAATTTTTCAGCGGCATAAACCCTGAACTCAAACTGACCCGGATGAATCGCTCGTACCCCAAATTGTTTCCCGTCTCACGACGGTGAACGCATGGTAAAAAGACCTCTGCTGACCTGTCAGCTTATGGCCTTCGATTCTTCCATCAGGCTCTGCCCTCATCCTTGAGTGAGAGAGAATAGCCCGATGCAGTCCATTTTGAAGTCTTGTGCTGGCCTTGATGTTCACAAAATGATGGTCATGGTGACCGTACAGGTCGAAGATGATGATGGCAGCGTCAACGAACAGACCCGGACCTTCAAAACTTTTCGCCGAGATCGCAAAGCCCTCAGGGACTTTCTGGTGGAACAGGCTGTGGAGCTTGTGGTGATGGAAAGTACGGGCAACTACTGGCAATGCATTCATGACATCCTTGCCCGGGCCGGGCTGAATGTCTGGGTTGTGAATGCCCGCCACGTCAAGAATGTCCCTGGTCGCAAGACGGATGTACTCGACAGTCAGTGGCTGGCCTCCCTCGGACGTTGCGGGTTGCTTCGCCCCAGCTTTGTCCCTCCACCTGACATCCAGCAGCTTCGGTTGTTGTTCCGCCGTCGTCAGAAACTGATCAGTCAGCGTTCATCCGAAAAGAACCGTCTGCACAAGATTCTGGATGATGCAGGTATTCGCCTCGGCGGTGTAGTCAGTGATATTCACGGGAAATCAGCCCAGGACATGATCCAGGGGTTGATTGATGGCAAACATCCTGCCGAACTGGCAAAGATGGCTCGTGGTCGTATGAAGAGTAAAATCGACGTACTGTTCAAAAGCCTGGACGGTGAGCTATCCCCAGCCCATCGCACAGTTCTCAAGGATATCAGAGAGCACGTTGAGTATCTGGATATGCGGATAGCTGCGCTGGACGAAGCCATCCTCCAGATGGTGCGTTCTGACTACCGGGAGCCTTGGCAAGTTTTACAAACTTTGCCGGGGATCGATCAAATTGCAGCAGCAGGGGTTATTGCGGAGATTGGCCCAGATATGTCAGCCTTCAACAGTCGGGAGTCATTATCCTCTTGGGCGGGGCTGTGTCCGGGAAATAATGAAAGTGCCGGAAAAAGAAAGAGTGGCAAAACTCGTAAGGGCAATCAGTCGCTCAGGAGGCTGCTCTGTGAAGTGGCCAATGCTGCGATCAAAACCAATAGCCAGTTTAAAGGCAAATACCAGAGCCTGGTGATACGGCGAGGTCATAAGCGCAGCATTATTGCGATAGCTCATAAGATGCTCAGGGTAATACATTGCCTGCTGAGCAAGCTCCAGCCATACCATGATCCGGATATTGATTATGAGGCTTTGATGGTACACAAGAACGCACCACGATGGCTGAAAATGCTGGAGAAGTTCGAGTACCTGCCGGGGTTACAGAAAGCCTGACAAGATATCAGGCCATGCAGATTGACTAACCTTGCCTGTCGGCGAGGCGGGTTCTTTTTGCCCGTTCAGTGCCTATTTTCATGGTAAAAATACATTTTTTGAACGTTATGTTTTTGACTTCTATAGTTTCAAACTGTTCAGCAGTAAAATGGCATTGGTGAAATTCCACATTGCTCAGTCGTACATTGTTCATAGAGCAGTGCCTGAAGTCAATATTGCTAATATATGTCTTTCTATCTGGGGAGATCGTCAGATTGTCAAGGTTGATTAATTTACCATTTTTAAAATCAGGGTTGTTATTTATTAAATGTTCAAAATAGTCAATGCCGCACTCTTTAATGAATTCACGGATATAGCAAGGAACAGTGCTATTAATATCAGTAAGCTCATAAAACCAGATATGCCGGGAGTGCTGGAAAATGTCTTCAACCGGGCGGCCGTCTGGCCAATGGTTGTACCGCCTTTTTAATGTGTGCAGTAATTGCCGCTGCACCCTGGCATCTCCTATAGTCACTGTACTCAGTTCATCCAGCATAGAGAGGGGCATGGTGTACAGGGTTTCCTGGGTATTTCGCCCTTTCACCAGGTTCTGATAATCCTGTTGGGTATTCAACACCTTTCTTTTATTACGGCAGTGGGCAGTTAGTGGGCCATAAGAGTCTTTAAAGCTTGCCTCTTCCGTAAAAATAGAGGCGTCAAGCCTGCCGAGAGTTGATGGTTTGAACTCTATGGCCAGCAGCCTGGAAGCTGCACTGAGGTCGTTATTTCCGCGGGCACAAATACGGACAAATGTGGCAGCTCCTGCCCCGAGTTTAACAAAATAGGGAAGGGATGATACGTCCAAGCCAATATCAGCCCGCCGTTCAAAAGAGGTCAGTGCAGCTTCATTGTGAAGCATCGTATCCATCACTTGAGGCAAGCTTCTCTGGTTGGTTGCATAACTTATATTATGGGAGGGACAATAGGAGGAAGAAGGCATCTGAGCGACCCCGTGGGGGTAACCTGGGCGATAAAATACCAGGCGCCCGGTACGAATACGGCAGTGGCACTCCCAGTCGAGCAAACTCATTTGCAGGTTCAATTTTTTAGCAAGGTATTCTCTTTTCTTTAGGTTTAAAGCTGTGTTCTTTTCGCTTTCAGAAATGTCTTGGGTAACAGCATCAGACATTTCGCCAAAGCAGCCATGGTAATTAGCCAGAGCATCAAGCCACTGCTGTTCCAGATCTGAAACATCAGGGCGTGAGGCCTGAATACCGAGCCCATGCAACTCCCTGAACAGGGTTTCCACAACACATTGACTGTGGCCTGGCATGGTTATGATCAGCTTGTGTTCAAAGGTTTTTGCTTCGGGCAAGTTTTCTGCGTAGAACTGAATAGAGCCAGACTCATTTTCAATGGCTGGAAGGAGTATCACTCTGACAGTGGCCCTTGATTCTCCTTTGGAATCAACATCAGAGTAATGGGTATACTTGCCGGTCAGGCGGCTAAAACCATAGTGGTGCTCCGCCAGTTCTCTTTCTGCTTCACTGTTTTCACCTGATCGAGATGTGACCCGTGCCGGAAAGGCAGGGGCTGGCAGTGTGTCTGGAATCACAGGAAACTGTTCAGTATCCTGGTATTGCGTGGCTTTCGCTGATGTCAGACTGCTCTCGGCTATGGCTGCCAGTTGTTCGGCAACCTTTTCGATCTGTTGATGGTGTTCAGAAGCCCAGCGTTTCTTGTCATGTCGCAGTTGTTCGGCCAGGTAGCCACACTCATGGGAGAGTTGTAACAGATCACTCCGCCAGTCTTTGTATTCTTCTTTTGATCTGCAGTTAAGATATCTAATCTGACTCTGCAGGCGGTGAAACGTGCGTTCAATGGCAAGGTTATCGGAAAGACGGTTGCTGGCTTTCCGGGAGAGCCGGAGAGTCATGCGAGTCTGTGGTCTGGAATGATGGTCCAGGTATTCCTCAATACAGACCTGACCGGCAGGAATATCACTGTTTTTGACCAGTAACCAGCCTCCTCGGGTTCCGGAGGCCTCTATGGCTCTGTATTCAGCAGAGGAAGTAGTCTGCTTGCCCCGGGACTGTGGAAACCGAGTACTCAGCCAGGCCATACGGTCCCAGAGAGTCTGCCGCAGCCAGGTTCTGTCGCCGGCCCGAAAACCACTGTGTTCAATCAGCTGGTTGAGCGTGTCAGCCTCGAAACTGGACAGGATATCAGCCAACGCCTGGGACAGCTGCTCATCAGTTAGTTGTGCCAGCAGCGGCTTGCAGGCGACAGAGAGATGACTTGAATTTAAAGCGGGGCTGTTTGGATCACGCAGTATTTTTAGCAGTACCGGCATAGAAGAAAAATCATCTTCTCTGGCCTGATGCTGTGTTAGTGGTATATAACGGCTGGCAACCCCTGCGTGATCCCAGTCAAACATCACAGGTTCACCAACAGAAGTCAGTTCAATATTCTGCCACGAACTATTGGTGATATCTTCGTTACCGACAATAACATTGATAATCAGCAGTTTTGCCCATTGCTCCTGAGGAAGTTTGTTCAACGCCTCCTGGCCTCCCTGAAGGCCATCCATCCAGCTACTGACGACAAAGAACTTGCCCTCCTCTTCGTGTACCAGGGTGTCTGGTACCTTCAGGCCCAAAAGGCGAGCGATATTAGCCATCAATACCTGGTTACAGGCGTCATCCCGGCAGGTGGCCTCCTTGATGTAATAGCGTTGTCCATTGCCGTTTTCGCGATATACGCCACTTTTTCCTTTGTTACAGCTACCTGTTGGAGCTGCTGTCTTGGTGAGGTTCTTAAAGGAAAATGGTGGTTTGTCCGGTTTTAAATTGCCAGTAAAAGGTTGTAGCAAAAGCTGGATAAAGTTTGACTGGCTGCTAATCGCCTGTAGCTGCAGACATAGGGGATGAGGGTGATGCTCCCAGTTTTTCCGGGTGTTTTCGTTCAGGTTAGCCGCGATATGGTAAAAGGGAGGTGCATTTTCACTGGCCTGCAGGTGCGTGGCAAAACGAAGGTCTCCCTGATTAGCGATTATCTTGCATGCCTCAATAGCCAGAGTTCGGATTGCGTCTCTTTCTTCGTCTGTCTGACAGGCCTTAAAACACTCCAGTCCGTCCATATAAAAAAATTGCCTGACCCGCATCACATCCAGGGTGTCTGCTTCACAAAGCAGGCTTCGCAATGTCTGAATATGTGCAGGCAGATGCTGGCATTGGTTGGGTTTATCCTTGAGCTGGATAGCTTTGCCGCACTGCCAGGCTAAAACCTGTCCTGCGCCGCTATTGCGCAGATGTTCTGCCAGATTGTTACCGCTAGCTCTTTCCCATTCTGGCTTATCCTCTCCGTCGCCTTCTCTGCCGGAATCATGGAACAGGCAGGTCTTGAGCAGGAGAGGAATCATAGTGTCAGGGAAATCAAGAGCTGATTGATCCCCCAGTTGTCTGCGTAGTTGCAACAGTGCCAGAGCCCAGATGGCAGTTCGGCAGGCATGTTGTACCCCGTGAACAGGACGGGCAATGGCTAGGGTATCTGGCTGGTAGCTGCTGGGCTGGTAGGGTTGCAGTAAACAGGTTTTTATGGGGATCTCCATATCTTCCAGGATCCGACGGTCAAGGACAGGGGGGGCTGATAAATGCTGAATCGTTCTCTGGTGGAGGGGGCCGCCTTCTGTGGCCTGGCTGGATTCGTGTTGATCAGTAGAGATATTAACTGACTCTACCTTTGCCCGTTTAATGGGGAAAACAGTCTGTTGGAGACCCGTATCTGTTTCGGTAGAAGTGCGAGTCCGTCGCTGAGGTAAATTATTTGTTGAAGACGCTCTATGTTGCATATCCTTCGATCCTTGCCCCTTTCCTTTGTAGTATTTGGCAGAACCGACCGGTAAAAGTTCGATAGTTTGCAGGTTACTGTTAGGAAGACTTGCGATATTCTCAGAAAAAGTAACAACCAGAAAATGTCTACTATATGAAAATTATCGATGGCTGGCTGAGTGGAGTTGTTATTTATCCAAGCCCCAATTCTAACTCCCGTCCGGAAGGATGCGAGGTTGAATTGTTGGTTATCCACAATATCAGTCTTCCCCCTGGGCAGTTTGGTGGCCCTTATATCTGTCAGCTTTTCACCAACTGCCTTAATTCTGAAGAGCATCCTTACTTTCAAGGTATTGCAGATATAGAAGTGTCCGCCCATCTGCTTATTGCACGGGATGGAACCTGCACTCAGTTTGTCTCATTTGATGACAGAGCCTGGCATGCGGGAATGTCCTGTTGGAATAACCGAACCGGCTGCAATGATTATTCCATAGGCATTGAGCTGGAGGGGACTGATGATGTGCCTTTCGATGATCGGCAGTATGCAACTCTGGCTGAAGTCACAAAAGCTCTGCTGCGGACTTATCCAAAGTTGACAGTCGAGAATATTACCGGCCATTCAGATATTGCTCCTGGTCGGAAAACTGACCCAGGCAAGGCTTTTGACTGGTTGCGTTATCGCTCTCTCATATGAAACAGTTTTTGAAGGCTATATTTGGTCTTACAGCACTTTTTAGCAGCGAGTTGACCAGTGAGGAACGGATGCTGAACCTGGATGGCCTGAAAGAGATTATCGGAGATGATCCCGACCTGTTGAAAGAGATGCTACAGCAGTTCGTAGAAACTACTCAGGCTGATTTGACCAATCTCCAGGATGCCATTGCTGCTGGTAACTCTCGGGATGTGGCCAATCTTGCCCATCGTATCAAAGGCTCTTGCTTCGTTATTGGTGCGACTGCACTGGCTGAAATAGCAGCTTCCCTGGAAACTGATGGTCGTAGGGACTGTACTGGTAACTACTCGAGTCTTGCCGAAAAAATGACAACCGCCTTTCAGCAGGTTATTGACACCATCCGATCTCTCTAACTGTTCACTATGAAAATGCCCTCCATATTTGCATTTTGCGGGTGGGCATTTTATCCATAAAGCACAAAGTACCCATAGGGTATAAATCCTGCTCATGGCTGTCTGTGACCAGTACCTACGTTCTTACATAGTCTTACAGTGAACCCTGCGGCTGCATGATATTATTGCTTCGCCATTTACAGGATCAGATTACAAAGAATGAGTTCTGATATCAGACGAGACGAGGAGCTGGAGATATGCCTGCAAGGTTGTGCGCAAGAGCAGCACCGCTCCCTGCAGAAACTCTACAGCCTGACATCAGCGAATCTATTTGCCGTTTCCCTGCGTATTCTCAAAGACAGAGAGCAGGCAGAAGATTGCCTGCAGAATGCTTACATCAAGATTTGGAAGCATGCAGGAGGTTATGATGTGCAAAAAGCCAAACCCATGACCTGGATGAACACTATCGTTCGCAACCAGGCCCTGGATATGCTTCGGCGTAAACGTGTGCAGGAAGTGAGTGATGAAAGTTTGCAATATATAGCTGATGATGGTCCCGGTCAGGAATATCAGCTGATACTATCCCGCAGCAGCGATAATATTCATCGCTGCCTGAGAGGGCTGCCAGAGCAGCAGCGCTGCTGTATTGAGTTGGCGTATTTTGACGGATTAACTCATCAGGAAATGTCTGATCAACTGCAATACCCGCTGGGTAGTGTGAAAACCTGGGTGCGACGTGGACTTGCGAGGTTAAAGGAATGTCTGAGTGGAATCTGAGCGATCCTGACCAACGCAGTGATGCTGCCGCCGAATATGTACTCGGTCTTCTCGACAAGACCGAAAAAGGGAGGTTTGAAGCACTGCTGGCGATGAGTCATGATGCTCAAAGTGATGTTCAGCAATGGCGGGAACATCTTAATCTTCTCAATGAGCAGCTGGAGCCGATCCAGCCTCCGGTCAGGGTCTGGGAGAAAATTTCCCGGATAACCAAACCAGAGAAAGCAGGAAGTTTTTGGAGCAGCCTTCGTTTTTGGCAAGGCATTGGAGCCAGTGGTTTCGCTGCAGCGATGGTTCTGGCGGTGACGTTCTGGGTGACACTGCCGGGTTCCAGCCCGAACATGGATTATGTCTATATCGTTCATGGCAAGAGCAGCCAGCCGGAGTGGATCGTCAACGCTTCTCTGGAACAGGGTATGGTGTATGTGGAAGCTGTACAGCCCGATGAGTTACCAGAAGGCAAAGCCTGTGAGCTGTGGTTGATGGTGGCCGGGCAGGAACCGGTTTCTCTGGGGCTGTTGCCCAAGAACGGTATCAACCGTATACCGATCCGCCCGGAGTGGCGTGAAGCCGTGAGAAACTCGCCACTGGTTATTACTCTGGAAGGTATACAGGGTGCACCGAATGGCTTCGATATGGGGCCTGTGGTTACCAAAGGTCAGTGGACACCTGTTAACAAGAGCATTTGATCTATTCAGATCTAATATTGCTCAGAGAAAGCCTCACAGTGGTAACGAAAACACTTGAGGCTTTCCGGCCACTCATCATGGCCGAGCCCGGCCTTACGCTTTAAATGCGCCAGAAAGGTTTGTGGTTGAGGCAGTTTTTCCCAGACTTGGGGGAGAAAGGTCGCTCTGTGGCCATGCCCATCATCAATAATGAGTCCGTCATGGTGCGGCTGCAGTTTGTGAAGAAGATCCTGCTCATCTTTTACCGGGAAAGGTTCTACCGGGCTGAGCACTGAAATTTCCAACTCCAGTTTATCTACCTCGTTTTCTGTAACCGGGGAAAACCGTGGATCACGAAACGCTGCCGACCAGGCATTGGCAATAACATCATTCTTAAGTTTCTGATGTGGTTCCAGTGAACCGATGCACCCTCGCAGCTCTCCTCCCTGATGCAGGGAGACGAAACAGGCCCGGACTTCTTCGAAAGAAACTGGCGGGTTCTGGCACTCCACCTGCGGGAACACCTCTTCCAAAGGTAATCCCTGACTGCCTAAAGTAATTGTCTTACGGGCCATATCCAGAAGGGTTTGGCGTTCACTGTCCGAGTACACGTGTACCTCCATCTGTTGTGCCGTTCTAGCGCCGCTGTTGCACGGCTCTTATGGGAGTACAGCTACTGTGCGGCAAAGGCTCCATACCCCACCACTCGCTCAGTATCCCCGGCAGTATCGCCCGAGTTGCGGACATCCAGAGTGGTCATTTTCATGCCTTTCTGCAGGGCAACTTGCAGCAGACCATTAAGTGGATGGCAGCCACAGGCCTGGCCACCGGTCAGGTTACTGTCACAGCGTTCGATTGCTCTGACTGTGACGGCATCTCTGGCTCTGGCTTCATCGTAACTGTGGTAATGGCTGAGATCTGTACTGATTACGATCAGGGTTTCCGGGCCGCCCCAGAGTGCTTCCAAAACTTCTGCAACAGCAAGTGGTGAAGCTTCGCCGACCACCAGAGGCACCAGAGTGAAGCTGGGTAAACACATCTGCAAAAACGGCAACTGTACTTCAAGAGAGTGCTCCAGTTCATGGGCAGCCTCCAGAGTATGTACCTGGTTCAGGGATTGCAGACTAGCCATGGTTTCAAGGTCAAGAGTAACAGGTCCGAGAGGTGTATTAAACGTGTCACAGTTTGGCAGTGCCAGTCCTTTGAACAGGGTGCGATGGGACGGTCCGAGCAGCACAACCCGGGAGATATTGCTCTGTCTCTGCTCCAGTAACTTATAAGCGCTGGCTGCAACAGGGCCTGAATAGATATAACCCGCATGGGGCACAATCAGAACCTTGGCTGGCAGGCTCCGGTAGTCTGCCTCATTGAGAAACTGGGCAATGGACCCCTTTAAGGTTGCGGGGTTGGCAGGGTAGAACGAGCCGGCAACGGCGGGTTGGCGTACGGTCATAACCATGACCCTCTTTCTTCCTAAGCGTTATAATTATAGGAATCCGTGGTTCGCAGAACCAGTAGGAATCAAACAGCCATGAGCGGGAAATGGCATTTTTAGGGTAAATTATGGATAAATCAGTCTTACAGCAACCGCCCGCTTCCTTTCCAACAAAATACTGGCACATGATGGAAGATGGTCGGGTTCAGTGTGATGCCTGTCCCCGGGCCTGCCATTTACGGGAAGGGCAGCAGGGGCTCTGCTTTGTCAGAGAACGTAGAAATGATGCTGTGGTGCTGACCAGTTATGGTCGCTCAAGTGGTTTCTGTATTGATCCTATCGAGAAAAAGCCCCTGAATCACTTTCTTCCCGGCACACCTGTGCTGTCATTTGGCACCGCAGGTTGCAACCTGGCCTGCAAATTCTGTCAGAACTGGGATATGAGCAAGTCCAGACAGATGGATACCCTGGCCGATCAGGCTATGCCGGAAGCCCTTGCAGATAAGGCTGAGGAACATGGCTGTCGCAGCCTGGCCTTTACCTATAATGATCCCGTGATTTTTCTTGAGTATGCCAGAGATGTTGCCATAGCTGCCCGGGAGAAAAATGTTCGTTCCGTTGCGGTAACCGCTGGATATATCTGCCCGGAACCCAGAAATGAGTTTTTCAGTTATATGGATGCCGCCAATGTTGACCTAAAGGCTTTTACCGAGAGGTTTTATAAGAAAATCTGTGGTGGCTCCCTGGCTCCAGTACTGGAAACCCTTGAATACCTTAAACATGAGACAAATGTCTGGTTTGAATTGACCGCCCTGTTGATCCCGGGTGAGAACGACAGTGATAAAGAACTGGATGAGATGAGTGGATGGATTGTGGAGCATCTGGGGCCTGATGTTCCTCTGCATTTCACCGCCTTTCATCCTGACTGGAAAATGATGGAACATCCTAATACTCCGGCAGCTTTCTTCGAACCTTGACCCGTGCCAGATCCATCGCAATGAAAAACGGTATGCACTTTGTTTATACCGGTAATATTCATGACAGTGCTGGTGGAAGTACATGGTGCCCAGACTGTAACAAGCTTCTCATTGAGCGGGATTGGTATCAGCTGGGAGAGTGGGGCGTGAATGAACAGGGTGCGTGTTCCGGTTGTGGTTACCAGATTCCCGGACGTTTTGAACCAAAGGCAGGATGCTGGGGCCCCCGCAGACTCCCCGTACGAATGGTGGGATAAAGCCGTTTATTCCTGTTGCTTTGTGTTACAGGTCTGTATGCATTTTGCAAAAAGAAATTTTTTCTTATTTTTACGGAACTTTCTTCGAATCTTATTGTCAGAAGTAATGAGAGGGCGGTAACCCTTTATCGCCTCTTGCTCCTTGTGTGTTTGGTGTCTTGGCTTTGTTAGTGTGTGGCAGAGCCATTAATTTAACTCCAGTCCGTTCCCCCGGGCTGGAGTTTTTCTTTCTGGGGTTGCCTGCAGAGTCAGCTGGTAGCAATAGTAGTACCAGTGATGCTGACAATCAGCATACTGCCTTCCTGGCCACAGTTGTGAAATGGTCGTTTGCAGAGGTTATTAACATTGGTCATCACACTCTTTCTTCCAGCTTTTTTTGATAAGTCTGTGCTCTATCTGTAAGCAACATGCACATGCTTTCTTTTGTGTATGGGGTTATTTCGCAGAAGTGGTCTAATCGCTGAGAAAGGTTACTTAAATTATCTGGGACATGCTGCCACATAGCGCAAATATGATCCCTAACTGCAGGAAGCATGCTGTCATGAAATTTAAAAACAGCTTCCGCATTTTGATAAGCGAAGGAAGAGGGGCACTGTTGACTAGAGGTTAAGCTATAAACAATTGGCCTGTTAGGTGCGTAACTTGATAATGGGTCTCCTTTTACCAATTGAGCCCGCTCTTGCTGTAGCCACTCTTGTAGTTCCTGTAGCCAATGTAGCTGTATCTGTGATCGGTTTTTCTCTTTCTGAACCCACTCCTTCATTGTTTTTAGATCGCGATGGGGAAGAGAGATAGACTCACACTCCTCTGACTGAATCCCGCTTTCTTCTTTTGACAGCAATATCTTCAGTATGGGATCTAAAGTAGTTGATACTACCCGTCCACCACACATAGATTGTTTGCTTTTTAAATGACTCGATGACTCAAGGAGGTTATCAAGGTCATCATTAGAACACCAGATTTTAACACCAAGAGTTTTCAGTTGGTTACGAATGCCGTTTGCCGAATGCCCTGATTGCATCCACAAATCTTGCTGCGACAAATGCTGCGCCATGTTTGCCAGTGAACCACGATTGAGAGAATTTATGTTTTTGCAACTCCTAAGCAAAAGCTTGAGTTCCTCTGACGTCCACATCTGCACGCTCTTTTCTGATAATTCATCAGGGTCATAAGGCATTTGCTCTTGCTGTATGTCAGGGGCTAACGCAATAGGAAAGGTCTGTTTAGCTGGGTTCATTAATCATAAAATCTCATTTGACTACCTCATGAGAAATCTATGAGTCGAACTGCAGCCAAGAGTTCATAGAGAGAATGTTAGTCATTCTTTACATTAGCCTTGACGCTAAGTGTCTCCTGCTTTTTACCCGTGAGCCACATAGCTCCACTTATGGATATTTGCAGTTGAGAGTATGGGCCGGAACAAAAGGATCCAGCCCTATAAGTCATAAATGAGAGGCTAATTATTATCTTTTGCCAGTTCAGCTATTTCCATCAGGCGCTTAAGTACTCTTTCGTTCAGGCTGCCCTTCGGATACTTACCCCGACTGTTAAGGTTGCCCGGTTTCATTCCGGTGATGATTTCCAGTGCCTGTTCAACATGGGAAACCGCATGAACTGAAAACAGGCCTTTCTTGACTGCAGCCAGCACTTTTTCGTTCAGCATCAGGTTACGGACATTGGCCTCAGGAATAATGGCACCCTGTTCACCGGTCAGACCCCGGGCTTCACAAAGTTCGAAGAAACCTTCAATTTTTTCGTTAACGCCGCCGATAGCCTGCACCTCGCCATGCTGGTTCATGGAGCCGGTCAGAGCCCAGGACTGTTTGATGGGAACATTGGTCAGGGCTGAAATCAGACAACACAGTTCTGCCAAAGAGGCGCTGTCGCCATCGATATATCCGTAAGACTGTTCCATGGCCAGACTGGCAGAAATAGCTAGGGGGAACTTCTGGGCATACTTGGCTCCCAGATAACCGGTAAGGATCATAACCCCCTTGGAGTGTATGGCCTGACCCAGCTGAACTTCCCGTTCAATATCAACAATGCCCTGGGAACCAGGGTAAACCGCTGCAGTTATGCGAGCCGGAGATCCAAAGCTGGTGTCGCCGATGGAGAGTACGGTCAGGCCGTTGATCTTGCCGACAGCTTCACCCTCGGTATCAATCAGAATACTCCCTTCCAGCATCTCTTTGAGAATTTCCTTGCTGACCCGGCTGGTGCGCTCAGCCTTGTTAGCCAGTGCCTGGTCAACATGGTTGTGGGATATCTTGCGGCCACGGGATGCCCTGCGCACATAATCCGCTTCTGCCAGCAGATCAAAGAGATCGCCAATATGAGCCGTCAAATGCCGTTTATGTTCAGCAAGGCGGGAGCTGTGTTCTACCATGCGGGCAACGGCCTGAGAGGTTAGGGCTGGATATCCTTCATCTGTTGCCCGGGTGTGCAACAGACGGGCGAATGAATTGGTGGTTTCCAGAGTCCGCTCCAGATGACCATCAAAATCGACCAGAACCCGGAACATCTCGTGGAAATCAGCATCCAGCTCCTGTAGAAGGTAGTAGATCTGTCGTGAACCCAGCAGAACAATTTTGACGTTCAGTGGGATAATTTCCGGGTTGAGAGTAATGGTGTTGACCAGACCCATTTCATTAGCCGGTGACTCTATCTTCAGTTGTTTCTCTTTTAGAGCCCGCTTCAGTGCTTCCCAGACGAAAGGTTCTTCCAGCAATTTTGCGGCTTCCAGTACCAGGAAACCACCGTTGGCCTGATGCAGACTGCCAGGGCAAATCTGTCGGTAGCTGGTCAGCAAGGCGCCCATTTCAGTGGTGTACTCAACCCGGCCAAACAGATTGCGGTAACTGGGGTGAGTTTCAAAAACCACCGGAGCGGGAGCCTTGTCCTCGTGGCTGACAATGACATTGGGCACATACATATCCCGCAGCAGGTTACGTTTGCCAGCATCTTCCTTGAACTCAATTCCCCGTTCATCGGCCAGATGTTCCACTACGGTTTTGTGCAGATCTTCCTTGAGGGCATCCAGATAGATGGGAACCCCATCAAACTTGCCATAGGTCTTCTGCAGGGTTTTTAACAGTGGCTCAAGGGCCTTGTCGATAGTCTGGTGATTCAGTTTGCGCAGTTCTTCACTGGATTCTCGTTTCCACTGGGGGAGTTCTGACAGCTCTTCATTGAGCAGGGTTTCCAGGGCGGCAATATCTTTGTTGAATTTGTTGCGCTTGCGGTCTGGCAGTTGGGCAAACTCAGTTTCATCCATGGGTTTGCCATCATGCATGGGGGCGAAAGTCAGTGACCCCTGCTCCCGGAACAGGCAGATATGATGTTTCAGCCCCTCCTGTTCAACGGTTTCAATCGCCTTGTCATAGCTCTTGTTGAACTTGCGCTCAATCAGGCTTTTCTTTTGCTGGTAAGACGGGCTTTCAAAAGCTGCCGGGAAAGTATCCAGAAGCTCATCAATCAGGTAGTTGAAATCTGCCTGCAGTCTTGCGCCTGTGCCTGCTGGCAGCTTGATGGCCATGGGCTCGCGGTTGTTGTCAAAGTTGTTGACATAGGCCCAGTCGCTGGGAGTTACCATATCAACAGCTTCGTCTTGCAGGTAGTAGCGGGTGTAGGAGGTTCTTCCTGTTCCAGACTGCCCCATAACGTACATATTGTATCCGGAGCGGTGCATGGCTACGCCAAAGCGCATGGCGGTGACGGCACGCTCCTGTCCCAGAATGCCGGCAAAGGGTTTCAGCTCTTCAGTGGATTTAAAGCCCAGCTCCTTGACGGGCTGTCGGGCAGTCAGCTGGGTGGCTGGAACTCTGGTTTTATTGACTGCTGTGGACATTAATGTGTTATTCCCTGTGTGTTGGTTCCCATCATCTCCTGTGCACCATAGGGCCGGATGGTGGAAATCAAAATCTGGTAAATCTGTACCAGAATAGAGTGTTTTGGCAAAGAGCATTAAGTGTAACGGGGGGATTCGTTTGAGCCCCTGTGCTTCAGGAATACAGGTTTCTTTCAGCTCCTGATTCAGAATACTACGCTCTTTCTCACCAAGTTGCAGGCTTTCCAAAGCATACAGCCATGGCAGGGCAACAAAAAGATTGCGAGGCGGCCTCGGAGTTAATAGCTTCATATGTGAAAACCCTGGGAAAGAAATGGAAAAAATCAAACTGGAACTTTGAATGCTATCTGGAGTCTATTTCTGCCCTTATGGGACTTGCAGGGTGAAAAATAATAACTACTTTTTCCTGCTGGCAGGGTCGCAAAAAAGTAATTGGGTTCGTCTGAAAATGATAAGAATTGATAATCTGAAAAAAGCTTTTAAAGGGGTTCTGGCTGTTGATGGAATCACTTTTAATGTTATGCCGGGAGAGGTTCTCGGTTTTCTGGGGCCAAATGGAGCGGGCAAATCAACCACAATGAAAATGCTGACGGGTTTTATTACGCCAGATAGCGGTACGGTATCACTGTGTGGTTATGATGTTTTGAAGAACTCCGTGGCAGCCAAAGAGCTGGTAGGTTACCTTCCCGAAGGAGCGCCGGCTTATGGTGATATGACTCCAGGCCAGCTGCTCTCCTTTATTGGTGACATTCGGGGCCTGTCCCGGGAAGAGAAAGAAAACAGAATTGAGCAGGTTGTCCATCAGCTTGAGCTGGGTGCTGTCTGCCATCGTCACATTGATACTCTTTCCAAGGGTTTTAAAAGGCGGGTTGGAATAGCCCAGGCCATCCTGCATGATCCGCGCATTCTGATTCTTGATGAGCCGACCGATGGCCTTGATCCTAATCAGAAACATCAGGTGCGAGAACTGATCAAAGGTCTGGCAAAGGAAAAAATCGTCATTGTATCGACCCATATTCTGGAAGAGGTTACAGCTGTCTGCAGCAGAGCGATTGTGATTGCCAATGGTCGGGTATTGGCTGATGCCACACCTTCTGAGCTGGAAACACGCTCCCGTTACCACCGCGCAGTTAACATTGAACTGCCGGGTGTGTCTGAAGAAGAGGCTGTAGAGGCATTGAAATCTGTCAATGGTGTTAAGGATGTAGAGGCCAGCCTGGACAGTGCCGGGCTTTACACCATTGTCCCTGAGCCGGGTTATAACCTTCTAAACCCTGTTCATGAATTAGCCAGGTCCAGACAGTGGCCGGTGGGTGAACTGTTTATGGAACGAGGACGTTTGGATGATGTGTTTCGGCAGTTAACGACCTGCTGTCCTGAAGTCGTGCAGAGCAGGGGGGCAGCCTGATGAACCAGACCGGAGTAATTTTCCGCAGGGAGTTGAACAGTTATTTCTCCACCCCTCTGGCTTATGTTTTTATTGTTATATTTCTGATGTTGACAGGAGTCTTTACCTTTTATCTCGGTGGTTTCTATGAACGTAGGCAGGCTGATTTGATGCCATTTTTCATGTTCCACCCCTGGTTGTACCTGTTTTTGATTCCTGCAGTCAGCATGCGGCTTTGGGCAGAAGAGAGGAAAACGGGAACTCTGGAGTTGCTGTTGACCCTGCCGGTATCCCTGAAAACTGTTGTCATTGGTAAATTCATGGCTGCCTGGGTGTTTACCGGGATTGCACTGCTGTTGACTTTTCCCATGTGGATGACCGTGAATTATCTGGGTAATCCTGATAATGGTGTGATTCTGGCCGGGTATATCGGCAGCTGGCTGATGGCTGGTGGTTTCCTGGCTGTAGGGTCCTGCATGTCGGCATCTACCAATAATCAGGTCATCGCCTTTATCCTCACCGTAGTGTTCTGCTTTCTGTTTGTGGTGGCAGGTTTTCCCCTGGTGTTGGAATCGTTTCAGGCTTGGGCTCCTCCCTGGCTGGTTGATGCGGTTGCCGGACTCAGTTTTCTTACCCATTTTGAAGCTGTCAGTAAAGGTGTTCTGGATATCCGGGATCTTCTCTATTTCCTGATAATGATCGGAGCCTGGCTGCTGGCTACAGCAGTGGTCATTGATATGAAGAAAGCCGATTAAGGGGGAAAAAACTATGAGCAGCACATTTTTTTCCAAAGCTTTTTCCAAAGCTGGACTTATTGGCCTGATTCTTCTGACTTTGGCCTTGACTGCCATGATCCAGACTCTGTTCCGGGGAGCTCGTATCGATCTGACAGAAGATCATCTTTACACCCTGTCTGAGGGGACTCACAATCTGGTTGCCCAGCTGAAACAGCCAGTCACTCTAAAGTTCTATTTCTCCAGGAAACAGACAGAGGGCATTCCTCAGATCAGGAACTATGCCGGTCGCATACAGGAGCTGTTGCAGGAGTATGCACAGATTTCCGGGGGCAATATCCAGCTGGAAATTATTGATCCTGAGCCATTTTCAGAACAGGAAGATGAGGCTTCAGGTTATGGTTTGCAGGCAGTTCCTCTGGCTATGGGAGGTAAGGAAGTCTTCTTGGGGCTGGTTGCTTTGGCTGGACACTCTTCATCTGAACCATCTGACAGTACAGAGGGTGGTACTGGTCACAAGAGTACCAGTCAGCAGAAGCGTGAGTTAATCACTTTCTTCTCTCCCGAAAAAGAGAAATTTCTCGAGTATGATATCAGCCATCTTATATACAGTGTCAGCCAGGCAAACAAGCCTAGGCTGGCTGTATTGAGTACTATTCCTGTCTCTGGTGGTGGCTTTGATATGGCGACCCGCCAACCCTCTCCACCCTGGATGAGTATTTCCCAGCTGGACAAACTCTATCAGGTTCAACACCTGCCGGTAGCGACTTCCAGTATTCCCGATGATGTCAGCCTGCTGGTTCTGGTGCTTCCTGTGTTATCACCGAAACTCAGTATGCTGTTGATCAGTATATTCTGCGGGGTGGTCATGCATTGATTTTCCTCGATCCACATGCAGAAGCTGCCGGCGGTGGTGGTATGTATGGAATGGGGGGAGGATCCCAGTCTGCTTACCTGGAGCCTCTACTGGATAGCTGGGGCATTGAAATGGTGCAGGGCAAGTTCGTGGCCGATGAAGAGCATGCCCTTGCTGTTGGCAGTGGTTCAGGGCGCTCGGTCAGACATCTTGGTATTCTTGGGTATGGTGCCGGGAATATGAATGGCAGTGATGCTGTAACCGGCAACCTGAAAACTGTGAACTTTGCCAGTGCCGGTGCTCTCCAGTTGAAAAGGGGAGCTACTGTCAGCTTTGAGCCCCTTGTCCAGTCCAGTAACCGCTCTGCTCTGCTTGATGCTGGTCAGCTGGCGATGATGTTTGATCCCAAGGCACTGTACAAGAATTTTCAGCCGACAGGTGACATGTACACTTTGGCTGCCAGAGTCACTGGATCTGTTAAGAGTGCATTTCCTGGTGGCAGACCTCAACCTGAACCGGACACTAGTCAGCAGGATAGTGAAGAGAGTACTGCCGATGAAAGTACCGATGAAAGTACCGATGAAAGTGCTGCCGTGGAAGAACAGGAAGAGGAAATGGATGCACCTGAAGAAAGGCCTCATCTACTGGAGTCAGAAAAACCAATTAATATTATCCTGGTTGCAGACACCGATGTGATTTCCAACCGGTTGTGGGTACAGGTTGCCAGCTTCTTTGGCCAGCAGGTGGCATCACCCTTTGCCAATAACGGTGACATGGTGGTGAACATGGTGGATAACCTGTCAGGCAATGCTGATCTGATCAGTATTCGGAGCCGTGGACAGTTCTCTCGTCCCTTTATCCGGGTTGATGAACTTGAGCGGCAGGCTCAGGCCCGCTTCCTGAAAACA
>CBDEWF010000111.1:0-23784 GCA_965243775.1 Sansalvadorimonas sp. | reverse complement strand
TAAAGATTGCCGGCCCCATGGGTAGATGAATTGAAACGTCCCCCCGGTAAAAGAAACGGGATAAACAAAATGATCACCATGGAGGAGCACACAGCCAAAGTGACGAAAAAACCATCCCAACCAAAGGTTTCCATCACCTTGGCAACCGGATAACCAGCCAGGGCAGCCCCAACATAGGCAAATAAGCTGACAAAACCATTTGCAGCTCCGGCAGCATTTTTGTGGGAGCACTCAACGGCAGCCATACCTATTAGCAGCTGCGGGCCATAGATAAAGAAGCCAATCAAAAAGAACAGAACCAGCTGCATAAAGTATCCGGCCTCGGGTATCGCCCAAAGCCCGATAACTGCAATAACAACCCCTATACTAAAAATAAAGCTCATGGGAGCCCTGTTGCCCCTGAACCACCAGTCAGACCCCCAACCTGCAACAATACACCCAAGAAAACCACCAATTTCAGTGGCAGACAGCGCAGAGTTAGCCATCACAAGTGAATAACCATGTTCTTCAGTCAGATAGAGGTTTCCCCAGTCACTGATGGAAACTCTGACGATATATATCAACACATAAGTCAGTGCCAGCAACCAAAGTTTTCTGTTATTCAACACGTAGTGAAATAAAATCTCTTTGCTGCCCAGTCCCTTCCCTTCTTGTTCATGCGCAATTTCCTGGTCATCCTCTCGCCACTGACCGACTGAGGGAAGACCCATGGTTTGAGGTTTATCCCGTAACTCAATAAAGAGTATGACAGTCATTATCAGCGCAAGGATACCCGCAGCCTGCATACCATACTGCCAGCCGAGATGAACAACCAGCCAACCCAGCAATATTGGTGCAATCGCACCACCTACGTTGTGGGTCGTATTCCAGATTCCCCACCAGGAGCCTCTCTCATTTCTTGAATACCATGAGGTCAGAATCTTTGAGCAGGGCGGCCAGCCCCACCCCTGAAAGAAAGCATTGGCAGTCCACAGGCAGGCAAAAGCAAGAAATGAAGAGCTCAGGCCAAAACAGATATTGATCAATCCTGTAGCAAACAGCCCGATAGTCATAAAGTAGCGAGGATTTGAGTGGTCACTCAATATACCACTGATGAACTTGCTGGCTCCGTAAGTGAAATAAAACAGACTTCCGATCAGGCCGATGTCGGCTTTTTCAAAACCAAGATCCTGGATAAGTGCCGGTGTAACGTAGGTAAATGACTTCCTTGTAATGTAATAGGTTGCATAGCCTACGTAAATTCCAATAAAAACATGTAAGCGCCAGTATTTGTATCGTTGATCGACCTCATCCTTCCCGGACACTTCTGTTTTCCCCACTTTAAAGTCCCTAATTACATCATGGCTTCTCTGCCGGAACGCTTAGATACTAGCCCTAATTTCCGGATCTGAAAAAAATTGCCTCACTCAGGGCAAACTTTTCACAAAGATGAGCATTTTCAGAACACCAGTAGTTTTGTTAGAGTTAAAGTTACGTGGCAGGATTTGTTAAGGGGGATCAGAGCCTTACTCAAGATATCAAGTAGGCCAATCGGGCTGATAATAGCGGGATGAGGATGCAAACTCCAGAAATATTCGGGAAAACTCTGCACCCTCAGGAAATCAGAAAACCGGCAGGTTATGCTGCGGTTTTCTCAATCCACTCTTTAAATTCAGTGTTTTCGATTTTGAGTGGGCCATCTTCCACAATATCAGCCTGGATACGGAAGAAGTTGATAAACAGCTGGCCGTCCTTTTTGTAGAAAGTATCCATGTGCATAGGCAGGATCACAACCTCCAGGTCACCGCTCACCTTGACATCATCCAGATTCATAACTTTCAAGGGAGCCATCATCGCTTCCATCAGGTCCATATCTTCCATGGCCCACATGTTGTTATTCCAGAAGCGGGACTCTTTTTTGCTCTCTGCGCTGAAGATTTCACGGTTAGTGATAGCACTCAGGGCACGGCGAACAGACTCTGCGGTAAACTCGGTGGTGTAAATCTTTTCCATCTCGGCATGACCTGCGATGGTAGCCAGATAGGCCTCACCCACCTTCTCCCGCTCACTGGTGGCCTGCCAGTAGTAAAACATGAGTTCCATCACTTCCATGTTCATTTTGATAGCCATAATGATCGCTCCTATGGTTTCCACGAAAGGAATCTGCCAGTGAGCGCTGTTAAGCGCAAATAACGTTACCGGTTTCTATCCTTTCATGGCGATTTGCCAGATTTGCCTGCGAAGACTCCTTATCGGATTTCTGCGCAGAGTGGTCAGAATGTAACGCAACATCCTAATAGTGATACCCCTTTCTGGTTATGACTCTGAGCAAGCAAAGCAGAGAATTTTGTAGAAAAAAATCAACTTTTGTTGGCTCAGCGCCACGGATCTCTCTACCTGGTAGAGCTGGTAGAACTGCCTTGGGCACCCGGAATCTATCTGGCCCCGTTGAGCGGCTTTACCCTGCTGAAGACCTGAAAAATAAAGAACAAAACCGACCAGAAAATAGAGTTAGAAACGAGTATTGCTTGAATCCAGCTTTAACTGTCACAGGAATCAAGTTAATAAAAGTGAATTAATGAATTCCAAATGGAAATAATAAGTTATTCAGCTTGAGCAGCCTTTTCCAAATTAGACACTCAATTATAAAATCCTGTTCATTAACAAAAGACACCAACACAACGCCTGGTTACTGTTACAAAGAGGCCAACCCGATTTTTGTCAGCTGACCTATACTCTTCACCCCTGCACATTTGAAGAGGGCACTTCTTTATGTCGAAAAAGAACATCAACACAATCAGCCTGAAAACAAGCGGACCTGCAGCCTCTGAAACCAGCATGTCTATTGCAGAACAGACAGCTGCCTTTCTGAAAGCTGGCGGAGAAATCAGCCGTATTCCCTCCGGCACCAGTGGCCAGATTAGTCTGGGGGAAAAAGCCCGGCTGGCGAAAATAGAGAGAGAAGCCAGGGAACAGGAGAAGTTGCAGCAGGAAGAACAGAAAAACGAAGCTTAAAGAAACTCTTGTCGGCTGCTATTTACCGCAGACAATTTGCTGCAGGTAATGCTCAACCATAAATCCTGATAATAAGGATAGGTAAGATCTCTGTACCCAAAGACAGCCTGTGCTTCACTCGTTAGAATAGAAGTTTTGCTTCAGAGAATCCCCGCATGGCGATCAACTGGTATCCGGGACATATGCACAAGGCTCGTAAAGAGATCCGTGAGCTTATGCCTCAGGTAGATCTTATTATCGAGGTGCTGGATGCCCGCATCCCCTTTAGCAGTGAGAACCCCTTGGTTCCATCACTGCGCAAAGATACTCCCTGCATAAAGATTTTGAACAAGGCCGATCTGGCCGATCCAGAAATCACACGAAAGTGGCAGGAAACTATGGAGAAAGAGCAGGGTATACGGGCAATACCAATGACCCAGCATGAACCACAGAAAGTGCGGGAACTTTTAACGATATGTCCGCAAATGCTGCCGCACCGTAACTTTGAGGGAACACCCCTTCGTGCCTTGATTCTGGGTATTCCTAATGTAGGAAAATCCACAACCATAAATAACCTGGCCAATCGTATTATTGCCAAGACAGGTAACGAGCCAGCAGTGACTAAAGCCCAACAGCGTATTAAATTGCCTAACAATATTGTTCTGCATGATACTCCCGGATTCCTCTGGCCCAAGCTGGAACCGGAAGAGTGCGGCTATCGTCTGGCTGTGACAGGAGCGATCAAGAATACAGTTCTCGAGTTTGAAGATGTCGGGATATTCCTGCTGGAGTTCCTGATGGAAGCCCACCCCGATATTCTACAAAAGCGTTATAACCTGGATGTACTACCGGCTTCAGCCATTGAAATATTTGATGAAATTGGTCGCCGCCGGGGATACATGCGCAAAGGTGGTTTTGCCGACACCCACAAGGTTTCAGAAATTTTGATTAATGACTTCCGCAATGGTGCACTGGGTCGCCTGACCCTGGAAACACCTGCTATGATCGAAGCACAGAAAGTCATCATGGAAGCCAGGAGAGCAGAAGAGCAGGAGAAGAAAACAGATCGGTCAAACCGCAAAAACAGATCAAAGACCAGAGCTTGATAGCAGGAGCCTGACTGAGAATAGCGCCTGTAGCGAGGGCACGCTGATTTACCTGTTCTCGGTCAGGCTCTCAGGCTATCTGTTTTTCTAACAGCCCTCTAACCTATCAAATATTAGTTCAGCTTATTTCAGGGCAGAGATTAAGGACAAAGGATCATAACCGACAACAGGACACCACCACGATGCCCTCGTTGTGCAGCCATCATGGTGCTGCAACTGGCTAGACAGGGCAAAAATGCAGGCCGCCACTTCTGGGGCTGCAGCCGTTACCCTATGTGCCGGGGTATCAGACCTGTCCAGACAGGAAACCAGTCATCAGACAAGACCTTTTAGTCCCCTGCCACAGCAACCACCGCTAACATCGGTGTTGCCACAACACTTATTACGAATCTCATTGGGAAGCCGACTCAGATCCTCAATATAGTCATCGGTATCATGGAACTCTTCAATGGGTTCCAAAGGCAGCTCATTACGAAGATACATTTTTACAGCTGCCACCGGATCTTTCTCATGGGTTACCAGGCCTTTAATACCCCGGCATGCCAGTTCGGCCTGAAGACCACTGCCCATCCCTGCAGTAATCAGGACATCCATTTCATCAAAAGGATGAGGCTGGCCGGGCTCAGTCACAAACCAGGTTTCATGCTTGAACAGTTCGTAGACTTCCTTGCTGATTATCCGGCGTCGTTCCGGCTGAACGACAAAAACCAGGTGGTTGCGACAACGGGCAGCATACCCTGTAATGGTGCGACGATTCTGGGTGGTTACAACAATTTTCTTCATTAACAAAAAGCAAGTATGAAAGATAAAACACTGCAATTGTCATCGTTTTGCAACAGGTTTTCCCTGATCCAGGCTAGTACAACGTTCCAAATTGTTTGTCCTGAGGCTTTGGCTTGTAACCTATGAAATATAAGCAAGCTGTATGATTGCGACCAGACAAACAAATTGTTTTCGAGCACTAGTACATCATTGCACTCATTCTGACGGGTGGTGGCTTGATGTTTCCAAAGGCCATGGATGGCCGACTAGCGCCGTTGGCCAGTCCCTGCACAACGGCTCGGGAAACAGCAAGTTACCACCTGGCACAAGTCAGATTCATGGAAGTCATGTCCTTGTACCTGTTTAACTTGTGCGAATCCGCACAACATGCATGACCTCAAAGTCCATACCTGCCACTGTGTCTGTATCGGGATAGTAGGTCAGATTAACCCGGGCTCCCTTCAGGCTTTTATACTTTTTCTTCCGCTTATAGCGAAATGGCACACTGCAGCCTTCAATCATCAACGTGTTGATAAACCACTCTCCCTCATCCCTCTGTACATGGGAGAGCACTTTCTGCATCTCGGAATGAACAAGGTTCTTATGCTTTTCCAACAGAGTATCCGGGTCGGACTTCATCAACACGACACCATTCGTATTTTCTAACAGGAGCGACCAGTATACTCCGATTCTCCATCCTTTTATCAGGCAACATCATCCAGAGACTTCAGAGGTACTCTATTTTTTCTAATCCTGCTTCTGGCCAAAGTATCATTTATGACAAAGTACAAGGGAACAAGAAGCAGACCGAAAGTGAAAGCAACGGTGTTAAACACTCCCAATCCCATTTGTCTGGTCAAGGCTGCAACCAGTCCCCCCCCGGCCATACGCAGACAGCCATCTATGGCTGTAGCAGCACCGGAACAGTGTTTAAAGGGCTCAAGGGTCAATCCTGATGCAGTACCAAAAGCCAGGTTAAACCCAATAAAACTGACAGCTGCAGGGATAAAGAACATCAGGGGATCGTTTTCTGAAATAAACAACAGCCAGAGTGCACCTACAAGGGAAATCACTATTCCTGCCAGAATGGTTCGGCGCCGCCCCACTCTGCTGACAACACTCGGAGCCATAAAGCTGATCAGCAGTTTGACCACTCCCAGCCCACCAAAAACCATGGCAAAACCGAATTCATCCATACCACCCATAGTCATGGCAACAACTGGAGCATGGGCTACATAGCTGAGGATTCCTCCCATGATCAGCATTCCGGTCAGGCTATAGAGCAGAAATTGCCGACAGCCCAGTATCTCCAAGAGATGTCCCTTAAAGCTATAGTCGCCAGCCTTACCTTTGGTAGCAGAACTTGTTTTCTCTGGATGAATCCTGGAGGCAACACCGACAAGAACCAGCGAGGCAAAACAGGCCATAAACAGAAAGTTCGCAGACCAGCCCCAGCGTGTGGCGAGAACTCCACCCAGCATGGGTGCCAGAGTTGGTACAGCACCAATCATTCCACCCATATAGGTGATCCACCGACCTGACTCGATAGGGTTAAAATGATCCCTGACCCAGGCAAAAGCTGTAACCGTACAGCTGGCTGCACCAATTCCCTGAAGGGCACGGGCAAGGTAGAGAGTAGATATGTTTGCAGCACCGGCTCCAATCAGACTGCCAGCGATATACAGGCTGGCACCCAGCAGCCCTGAAGTGCGGCGACCAAACCTGTCCGACACAGGCCCCGCAATAAGTTGCCCAACTCCCACGCAAACCATGAATAGAGAAATAGTGAACTGTATGGCACTATCACCCACACTCAGGGTTCTCGCCATTTCCGGAAGGGAAGGAAGGTATATGTCGATCGCCAGGGGGCTAAGTATAACTAGCAGGAAAACGACTGGGAGAGCAGAGCGCCAATCCTTTGGCATGTTTGACTTCCTTTAGAATCAAGCTCTGTAAGTATTATGAATCTGCCCCCTGCCAAAGAGAAGTGACAATATGGCATTTCCATTTTTCCACTGCAGAATATCTTAGGTTCAGTACAATATGACGCTACTTAAACTGTCCCGCCTCAATCTGAACCTTCTGGTCTGCCTGCAGGCTCTTCTTGAGGAAAGAAATGTCAGCAAGGCTGCCCGTAGACTCTGCGTCAGCCCATCTGCCGTCAGCAAATATCTGGCTCAGCTGCGCCAGATGACCAGCGACCCTCTCTTTACCCGGACCGCCCATGGATTGACCCCCACAGAGCGTGCTCTGAAAATCCAGCAGGAACTGGCTCCCCTGCTCGACAGCATGCTTGAAATCATACAGCCAGAGCAGTTTTCTCCGGCAGTATGCGACAGATACTTCCGTATCGCGTTACCAGAAACGGTATCCCATGCCTATTTCAAGTGGTGCCTTCCAGCCATCCTGAACAAGGCTCCCCATGTAAAAATGAAAATTCAGAACCTGACTCTGGATAATCTTCATGATCTTGCCTCAGGCAGACTGGATTTTGTTTTGATACCCCATGACCTGGATTGCGGACAGAACAAAATGGCCGGGCTGCACTGCCGCAAGTTACATAAGGACAAACTGGTCTGCCTGGTCAGACAGGGTCACCCTTGTCTGGAAGAAGAGTGGAATCTTGATAACTGGCTCAAGCTGAACCATGTCGGTATCGGCACCATAACCAGCGGCCCGCTTCTCGTGGATCAGGCACTGGCCAAACTGGATCGTTCGAGAATGGTTGTTTCAGCCGTAGACAGTTTTCACAGTGCGACAGATGTGTGTGAGAATACTGATCTGGCGGTTATTTCATCCCAGGTATGGGCTCACTATGCTCAAGAGAAATTTGCTGTCACCGCCCTACCTATTCCCATTCCTGTTGAGCCAATTTCTTATGAGCTCTACTGGCATGAGAGAAACCACCAGGATTCAGCCCACAGATGGCTGCGGGATTTTTCTCTGGATATCGCCAAAAATATCGGGATGAAACCCAACTGTCCTGTTCCAGACTATCTGATTGCTTAACCCGGATATCTCCTTCAGAACAGGACAAGCCAGATGCCAACGCCCATCATTAAGATACCTGCCACCCTGTTCATCAGGCGAACATTATTAGCTTTCTGTAGAAATTGCCTTAGGGTTCTGCCGCCACTGGCGTAAATAACCAGAAATATAAATTCAATCAGCAGAATGATGGATGTCAAAACCACCATCTGTTCAGGAAGAGACTGTTCCGGATAAATAAATGGCGGCAGCAGGGAAATAAAAAACGCCCAGCCCTTGGGGTTCGCAATGGCAGTCAAGAAACCCTGAATGATTAACTCTTCTCTGCGGATTGATGATGACTGACGATTCAAATCCTGAACAGCCATTCGTCCCCGGGATTGCCACAACTGGATCCCCAGCCAGAACAGGTAAGCCCCTCCAGCAGTTTTAAAAACCGTAAACAAGGCCGGATAATTCAGCATCACCGCAGCACCACCGGCCAGCACCAGAAGCACCTGCATTGCAACACCAATCAGTTCACCCGCCATCATCCACAGGGCACGATGAACTCCCACTGTCATTCCCAGGGTCAGTGATAAAGTCATACACATGCCCGGAGTGGCAGAAACAAATATAAAAGTCGGAACAAAAACTGCGAGGACTGCCAGCGTCATTTTTTTTTCTACTCTTATTTCACCATGACAAGGCTTGCCATCTACCAAGATAGCAAACAGTATCTTTCTTCGTTTATGGCGCTCTTATCAGTATGAAGAAGGAGGGGTAAAACAACAATCCTTACCAGTACAAGCGTCCAACAGCGCCTGTACTGTCAATAGGAAATTAATCCAGATAGTCTGCGATGACATCCATATTTTTATCGGTATAGCTATGGCAGCTGGTTCTGGGCGGAACATGCTGCCAGTACAGAATGGTTTCACACCACCAGCCATTGTAACGGATATCAGCATGCTCATGCAGACCGTTGAACATATGGCCAATCTCATGGGCTGCCACCTGATCATCATCATCTGAAGCCATGCCATATTGGCCACCAACATAAGCAATGCCCAGGGTCGTCCGGTCCATCATCTTTTCCGTTAAAAGCAGAAACTTGTTGCGCCGGTAAGAGCCATAGATACCACTCTCTCTTTTGTAGCGCTGGAATTCCTTGGCCAAAGCCCTGAGCCGGTCAGTAGGAATACCCTGATAGTCAAACTCCTGAATCTGACGATCGCTGCGATAATCAACAACCAGTTCCCCAAACAACGAGCCTCCCCCTTTGGATATATGGCGCTTGTTCACTTCATCCATCTGTTTGACCCACCAAGAGAACAACTCCTGGGTTAACTTGGGCACATTCTCTCTCACATCATTATGTTTGAACACAAAGATAGTTATTGGCTGCTCGCTGTAGCGGGATGTATCAAATCCGTCTTCGTTTTCCCGGAACTCAAAAGGTGTCTCTAACTCGGTATCTATAGGAAGAGGCTCTTCTGTATGGCGGGTTTCGTTTTTCCACTCCCACTCACTGACCTGATTCCCATCCAGAACCGTATGAATCCGCTCTCCCTGCTTACCACTTGCCCTTGAGTAGCTGATCCGAATAGTACCATTGTCCAGAGTCATTACAGCCGGGTGTCCATCGACCAAACCGAGATGCAGGGCAATATCAACAGGGAAACCTTCTTCTTTCACCGTTAGAGGCAGACGTTCACCAATACTGGCAATCTGAGGGCCAATGGTTCCGTTATAACTGAACTGAACCGAGGCAATGCTCTCACCTGTTGCATACTGCTGGGCATTAACACTTCTGACCTTTGCCACTATCTGGATTGAGCCGTCTCTTTCTAAAGAGAGCATTTCAGCCCTGGCCAGCCCAATCTGGGCAGCAGCCAGAATTATCAGCCCCAGTTTCCTGGTAATCCACATAGCATCCTCCTTAATCCTGCGAGTCATATCGGCCAGTAAAAGAAATTCTTCCCTTCTAAAAAACATTCAATCGAGTTTACCGATCAATGACCGATAGCCCTCCTATACTCAAGAGGAGTGTCGAAATGAATTCAGGGAAGAAGCCCATGGGAATCAAGGATCGCCTGGCACAAGCGGCCGGCAACACGGTTGCCTGGTATGTTGCCACAACCGCCGGAGTGATCAGTGGAACTCTTGCCATTGTCGACGATGTTCTGGATATCTCAACCAGATCAAGAAGATCCTCGCGGGCAAAAGACAAGTAATCTTTCCCTCCCACTCCTGAAAAACACAAATGCCGCCCCTGATTAAACATCAGGGACGGCATTTTTATTCAGACAGTTATTTCTTAATCTATCACTGCGAAACTGGAACCGTCACCTCAAAGCGCTTTCCACGGTACTGGGGAGCTCGCATATTCTCCACAGAGAAAATCTCATCCAGCTCATCTTTAGTCAGCAACTCTCTCTCCAGCACGACATCCCGAACATTACGACCGCTCTGGGCACAAATCTGACCGACGATATCGCCTTCATGGTGACCGATAAAAGGGTTCAGGAAAGTGACAATGCCTATGGAGTCAAAAACCTGCTTCTCGCAGACATCCCGATTAGCCGTGATTCCGGTAATACACTTGTTCTGCAGTGTTTTACAGGCCCGGGACAGCAAGTTGAGAGATTCAAACAGGCTCTGGGAAATCACGGGCTCCATCACATTCAGCTGCAGCTGTCCAGATTCAGCCGCCATGGTGACGGTGACATCATTACCCACAACCTTGAAACAGATCTGATTAACCACCTCTGGTATAACCGGATTAACCTTGGCAGGCATAATGGAAGATCCCGCCTGACGCTCGGGCAGATTGATCTCATTCAGGCCAGCCCGTGGACCAGATGAGAGCAGGCGCAGGTCATTACAGATCTTGGACATCTTCACCGCCATGCGCTTAAGCGCGCCAGACAGCATGACATAAGCACCACAGTCAGATGTTGCTTCAACCAGGTCAGCGGCCTGCACATAGGGCTGACTGGTAATTTCCGCCAGTTTTCGAACTGCCAGGGCAGAGTATTCGGAAGGAGTATTGATGCCAGTGCCGATCGCTGTGGCTCCCAGGTTGACCTCCAGAAGCAGTTCGCGGCAGCGGTGGATATTTTTCACCTCTTCACGCAGAGTGACTGCGTAAGCCCGGAACTCCTGCCCCAAAGTCATGGGTACCGCATCCTGCAGCTGTGTACGGCCCATTTTCAGAATATCGGCAAACTCTTCTGACTTGGCTTCAATAGCAATAATCAGCTGTTCCAAAACCCACAGCAAATTGCCAGTGCTGTTAAACAGAGCCACACGGAACCCTGTGGGGTAAGCATCGTTAGTGGACTGGCACTTGTTTACATGGTCATTGGGATTAACGATGTCATAGCGTCCCTTTTCATGACCCATCAGTTCCAGAGCCAGATTCGCAAGAACCTCATTGGTATTCATGTTGACTGAGGTACCAGCGCCCCCCTGAAAGACATCAACCGGGAACTGATCCATACATCTGTCGGCATCCAGCATCTGGTCACAGGCTTTGACAATATAATCGCCAATGGCCGGGTCAATGGTTCCCAGTTCACTGTTGGCCAGAGCGGCTGCCTTCTTGGCATAAACCATACCTCTGACAAACTCTTGATTATCACCAATACGTTCTCGGCTAATCTGGAAATTTTCCAGCGCACGATGCGTATGGATACCGTAATAAGCTTCAGCGGGTACATCCATGGAACCCAGAAGATCTTCTTCCGTGCGGTACTGCATCACAGTTTCACCTGTAAAATCTCTTGAGAGAGGGACTCTCGGCAGGAATAAATTTAGGTATGAACAACGGGCAGCAGGCTAACATAGACCGCATATGACATGCAGGTGCGGTTTACCGGAATATTTTATTTGCATCTAATGTATTGACCCAAGCCTAATATTTATTAATTTCCGTAATTTCCGCCAGTCTGTTGTTTTAAATTCGATTTCCAATATGGTTAACTTGCGCCTTCGAGGACAGTGTTAATAGTTATACTCCACAGACTTTCGCTCTGGTGGTGTGAACTGAACGAAGATCCAGAAACAGGCAACCATGGTCGATTAATACCGTCTACATAAATAGGTATATAGCGGTATTTTCCATGGTAGAAGCAGCTATGAGCGAAGATATTTCATTTTCACTTCCAGGAGAAAAAATGAAACGTTCATGGCAGAAAAGGCAACATCATCGGAGCATTTCATGCAACAGAACAAACTGTTCGTTGGTAACCTGGCTTTCCGCGCAACTGAAGACGAACTGCAAGAAGTATTTGGCCAGTATGGCGAACTGGAAGAAGTAAAGATCATCATGGATCGGGAAACCGGCCGCTCCCGTGGTTTTGCTTTCGTAACCTACACTGATACCGCTTCTGCCAAAGATGCTCTGGCCCTGGATGGTACAGCTGTAAGCGGACGCGATATGCGTGTCAGCATTGCTACTGAGCGCCCACGTCGTCCGGCCGGCAACAATCGCAACAGTCGTTTCTAAAGGCTGGTATTATTCTGATTCCGGTGTTTGGGCACTGGGATCAGATCTCTCATTTCAGTAACCTGTGCAATTGCCAAATTTTTACACTCTTCTGCACCATATTCCTCCTCTCTGGCTTGTACCTGTCCTCCGCCGTTTAACAATATCAGATAACCGTCTGTATCTATATCTAACGTGAGTTCGATGAAATAAAAATGGCTCTATGTCTTACTGCTCAAAGCTTCAGACAGGTTTGTAAGTTAGTTGGCCTAGCTCAAAATATGCCTTTTACTTCAAACTTCATAAAAAATGGCGATTTTATCGGATAATAACGTACCTAGGAGCCTGTCGGACTTAACCAACCGTAGCGAGAAAAAGTCCGGTTTGAGCCAGTTTTTAGAAACACTTGAGGAGAATAGTGGTTCTATTTGACGAAAGTGGTTCTAAAAAATGGTCAAATCCGGCTTTTTCGCAGTAGGTTAGCGTTAAGTCCGACAGGCTCCTAGGTCAGCTATACTCCTTGGGGCTCAAGAGACTATCCGTCGAACTCACGTTATATCTACATAAACAGAATAACATGAGACTACATAAACCAATCCCAAACTGCCATCACTGACTTGCAGGCATGAGAATCGCTACTACCTTCTCGCTACCTTATTGCGCTTTGTGAGGAGTGAAGATGTTCAGATGCGCATGCGTGGTTCATACAGTATTTTATGTTTGTATAGCCCATGGGGGCCTCCAGACACCCGTTAATCAATCTCTTGGCCAGTGGCCTATACTTGCCCCATCATTACAGGAAGATATCAATAACCTCAATAGAGTGATGGCTCCTGATGATCCTCCTTCAACAAAAGCAAATGTGAGAACCCTGTCGCTGTCAATTCCCGCCGAAGAAACTTTGAAAGCTCCAGACGGCAAACGTGTCAGTTTACTCAGACTCATTGAGTATGCTTACCCTCCTAACATGAAGCACGCCCAAAAAAGGTCAGGAGGTCTATATATTGCCCTGTCCCATGAAGCTGGATGCGATTTGTATAAGCCTGATCATAAACACCTTGAAAGGTGGAAAAGAAGTAGGCGCCTGCTTCCTAAATATGGGGCAGTTCTTGATAATGTCTTTTATTTTCCGACTATGGGTAAAGCACCACAATTAATACAGGAAAGGCATTTTCATCTTCTTCCCACTATTGTTAGTGAAGGTATCATCCCTGTTATCATGGAGGATTTTTATACTGATAAGGAAAAGCAGTTCAATGACTGGCACAGGCCTATTGTGGCAAAAATTCTTGTAGATGCTTTAAATAATGAACCGACCCTTTTGCAAAATGCCCAGAAGCATGGAGCATATTTATTTGCATTAGGTTGTGGCTCTGGTTGTGATCTTAATTCAATGTCAGAAAAACTGAAAGAAGAGGGCGTACACAATACAGGATATGGGCTGGAAATTTATTCTTCACTTGTAGAAAAAGCGAAACTACAGTATCCTCATTTAAATTTTATAAATACAGATGCAAGTCATCCCGCTGTTGAGATAGCCAAAGCCATAAAAGCCAACTCTTTAACACCTGAGTCTCCAGTCATCGTTCTGGCAGAAAGTTTTTTGACAAGATATGTGCTACCTGGAACAGAAGCAGGACTTGCTGTCCTTCAGGAGCTTCTGCAGGAAGGCATTGCCGATCTGGTAGTGATAAGTGGTCAGGCCGCACCTCTGGTCAATGCACGCATGGCCCAGGCTGCTGGATGGATAGCCTATCCCCTTATGATCTATTATCCAGAGAATAAAATAGCAAGTGATATTTACATACCTGCTTTAGTACTGCGCAGACCAGTTGGTGCCGCTTATCTCGACTCTTTTTTCGAGAATTGTAGAAACAACATTATGAATTATATGGGGGATGTTGTGGATATGAGTATGTCAGCAACACCCTGGTTATTAGTCCGCAGTATATCTGAACAACTTGAAGTTGGAGAGGTTAAAAAAATCGATTTGTCATTTAGCTACTTACCGAAAGACAGGTGCTCAGTATTGATTGATGAGATTATATCACATTTAAACTCTTTACCTGCACTCACTCAAGTTATATTGAGTGGAAGAGAACATTGGTATAAAGAGTTTATGGACAAAAGTATAATGTCAGGCAGGTACACTATTGCTTTACGGGATGATATGAGCTTTGACCATGAGCTACCCGTTCTAGATGCGGTTCTACGGGATGTCTTACTAAAAAAACGATACCCGGATGTTAAGTACACAAGCAAATAAATAACGACATAAGTGCCCTTTGAGGAGCTGCCCGCTTAAGACAAACTTGTCAATAGAACGCTCCCTGAAACTTGAGTTGTTCCAGCTATCTTTCAAATACAGGTGTAACGCGGCCAATGGCAACAGATTCTGCACTCAGGGTCACCTTTCCTCAGCGGGATATCACCGTAAATACGGCTATTGTCCGGGCCGAAGCTGTCGCACCAGATGCTCTGGCCGTGATGACCGAGTCAACACCTTTTCACCCTCTTGATTTTATCTGGCCGGATCAGCCCGCAGATCGCGGGACATTAAGTATCGGCGACCAGACTTTGGATGTATCAGACTGCCTGACCGGTGCAATAGATGTTGAGTCGGGCAAACTGCATATAGATCAGGAAATACCTGTCAGGAAAGGAGAAGAGGGCTGGCAGTTTGTTGCCGTTCATATCCTTAAGAGTGTTAACCACCTGCAGCTGTTCCAGCCTGGAGCCGAAATCACCCTGACTGTTGATGCCCACTACCAGCAGCAACTCAGTCTTGGGCATACAGCCTGCCACCTGAGTGCCATGGCTTTGAACAGGGCTGCCAGCCCTTTCTGGCGCAAACAGCCGTCCCGCCGGGATGTTCTTGATAGCCCTGACTTCGACCAGATGGCTATTTTCTCCTCTCAAATTCTGGCAGGAGGTTCCCGTGACCATTACCGCCTGGGCAAATCCATTTGCAAGAAAGGTCTGCGTTCTGATGAGTTTATGCAAGACCTGCCCCAACTGATGGCGGCAACTGAGCAGCAAGTAAACAACTGGCTGGCTCTGGGTAGCCCAATAACCATTCAATGTGAAGGTAAAACACTCACCGATAGAAGGTTCTGGCACTGCGATCTGGGTGAAGATGGACAGGCCATTATTCCATGCGGAGGGAGCCACGCCCGCAGTCTGAAGGAACTTGGGGCAGTGCGAGTAAAGGCTGAGCCGGTCAGTGAACTTGAGTTCGTGATGGTAACTGATGTGATTGGGCTCCAGTAGTTCTGATGGTCAGTAGTTCTGATGGTCAGTAGTCCTGACGAAAAGTATCCCACTCATCAATAATTCTATCCCTGCGCACTATCAGGATACGACCAAATTGCAGCAATACAGCTTCACTCTGGGTGGGGCGCAGGAAAACGAAATCATCGACCTCCAAACCTGTTGAAGCGGCACCAGTAAACAGCTCCTGATTCGCACTTCTCCCAAATACAAAATTGGTAGACAGTCCTTTTGGAGAAACCGGCAAGGCCCGCCACCAGCCACCATAAATACAAAAACTGCGTGCCAGATTAGGAGTCAGCTTTTCCCAGACACCATTAAGAAACTCAAGAGCCGGAAACTGAACCCGGTTCATGACTTTTAAAACCGGGGCAGTAATATAGGCAGCCGGGAGGTGGTCCTGCAACCCATAGAGGTCGAAATCACTGGGCTGCATAAATGCTGACCCCAGAGCCAGTTCGTTGATCGCACCCCGGTCGGTTTCTGGATAGAGCTGGTAGGTCATACTACCACCGGCATTAAGACATAGCCCCTGGTGCCACAGGGCAGGAAACTCCTCTCTGACCAGCTCCACAAAACTCTGATACTGGCTAAGTGCTTGATCCCGGACGGGAGCACGTTGGAATTTCAGTACTCCGGGAATCTTGCCAATATGGGGCTCATACCCAACGAATCCGGTAAATGCCAGATTCTCTTCATGGTCGGAGATCAGCTGAAGCATTTGCCTGAGATCTTCGCAGCTTTCCAGTCCGCCACGGTGAAGGCCAATATCAATTTCACAGGAAACCCGTAACTGGATCTGCTTCTCCCTGGCCAGTTCCAGATACTGTTCCAGCCGGTGAACACTATCGACCAGCCATTTCAACCTTTCAGATCCCCACTTCATATATTGCGGAGACAATTCCAGGGTTTTGCGTACAGCTGCAACCGGCAGAGGTTTACCAATCAAAATATCGGCCTCTGGAAACCTGGCTAGTTGCTGCACCAGAAATGGCTGATGAAATACCATTAAACGATTGGTATTAAGCTGCTCCTGCAGATACTGCAAAAGCTGAAAACAGGGTAGTGATTTAGCCACAATACGAATACAGGAAGTATCACCGACATGCTGTTTGACCCGGTTAATATTCAGGTCAAGCCGATCCAGATCTATCACCAGCCGTGGGTGAGAGACCTGGTTTTTCTGCAGCAGCTCCTGCAGGCGCAAAAAGTAGGGACTATGGGGTTTACCTTTATCACGGCGCCAGTGAATAACCACACCAATAATGATAATCAGAATCAACAATTTCATAAGGCACCCACTGTGATTATGCTCTTTGTTTTTTGGGGCAGTTTCGGGAACAGGGACGGTAATAATTCATCAACGTTTTCTTCTGACCAGAATGTCCAGAGCCAGACCTATCCGGGCCAGGGTAAACAGTTTTCCCGGTCCAGACGGGCGGGTCACAGCTCTTATCAGACGACTCATTAACGACAGTTTTTTTCTGGAATAGGGATACCAGTTCGGTTCCGGCTTACCTTTGGCCGGGTCAATAAGCACCGCCTTGGAGCGGGTCATCCCCAACAGGCCTTCTGCCCCTTTCATACGACCATAACCTGATAATTTGACCCCGCCGAATGGCAAACCGGCATTTCCTTCAGTCAACATAATGTTATTTATATTCACACAACCGGTGACCACTGCCCTTGCCATGCGATCAGCCCGGTCACTGTCAGCTGTCCAGATACTGGTGCTGAGTCCATAATTCCCGGCATTATGCAGACGGATGACCTCATCATCAGTTGAAAACCTGTAAACAGGAACAACTGGACCAAAGGTCTCTTCTTTCGCCAGCTTCATATCCTCAATGACATTGAGAATAATGGTGGGTTTATACAGACCATTGCCTGCCGGCTCTCCGCCACAGATAATTTCAGCCCCTTTTTCCAAGGCATCCCGTACCTGGCTCTCAATAATTTCCATCTGGAAGGGCGTGGTAATTCCTCCCATATCAGCATCAGGCCCTGTCCCAAGGGTGACTTTACTGAAACAGGTCTTCAGGCGGGCAACAAAATCCTGATAAATCTCCTCCTGCACATATAAACGCTCAACTGAAGTGCAACTCTGCCCACTGTTATGCATATTGCCCCAGGCCGCTGCACCAACAGCTCTATCAATATCAGCATCCTGACAGACAATCATGGCATCCTTCGATCCCAGTTCAGCTACAACGGGAATAACCATGGGTGCCGCCTGGGCCAGAATTTTCTTACCCGTACGCATACTGCCAGTGAAAGCGATCAGATCCGGCCGACAGTCAATCAAATGCCGGGCAGTATCACCACCATGCACTATGGTTATCGCTTTAGATAGAAGAGGGGAAAGATTGCGCAACTCTTCAAACACATCCTGCATGGGAGTCTGCTCGGAGGGTTTAATAATTACGGCGTTCCCTGCAGAAAAGGCGAACATGGCTGCTGTCCCGGCAATAGCCAGTGGCAGATTCCAGGGCGAGATAACCAGTACTAACCCACGGGGTTCATGATAAATCCGGGATTTCTTACCCAGCAGAGTCAGGGGTGTGGGTACCTTTTCATCGGCCAGAACCCGAGCCAGGTTCTCAACCAGCCAGTGACAGTCCTCCACCATCTGGACAATATCAGAGAGCATCGCATCTCCTCGACAGCGCCCGGACTCTTCAACGATACGATCAAGTAATCGCTCTTCATTGGCCTGAAGCCAGTCGAGCACCAGGTGAACTTCAGCAGCCCGCTCTTCCGCTGTCGTCTGCCTGAGGAGATCGCAGGCCTCCAGAGCTGCATCAAATGCCGCCCTGGTTTCCTGTTCTTCAGCACTGTGAACTGAGTACAGGTGCTTTCCCGTTAAAGGATTGATTACATCAATATCAGCCATACCTGCCTTTTTTATAACTATTATTTGAAGTACCCAGCCATTAATAGCATGTTATGCTCTATTGACACTGTACTGCTACGGGAAATACTTCTGCAGAAGCAATATCAGTACAATCCAAACTGATATGTGCCTGAATTGATGACCCTCCCTCCTCAAAACAGAAAAAAACACTTAGTGGCTCAGAATTATCACTATCTAATAATTCTAATTGTCTCTTGAACTTCTCTAGCAGGGCATCAACGATATTAGTTAAAACCAATTGTGAGTAGTGAACATTATTTTCTTCAAGAAAGAACGGAAGATCATGAAACAATAGTGTTCTAACCTGGTTGTGGATATTGCCATATGCCAAAGAGCAGGAAAGGCAGAGGGTAAGTATTGCCAGGATAGAGCCGAACATTTGCTTCATATCACAAACCTCTAAATCAAAAATCAGGTTCGGTCAAAGACAACTCTCAAAGTCCCATTCCGATAAACAACCTGCGTTACCGGCAAGGCTTCGGGGTGGTCAAGGGGCTCCCTGGTGGGAACACTGAATACATCCCATACCACTTCATCTGCCTTCAGAGTCATAATTGCAAACCCATGAATTTCGCTGTTGAAGTGTTCCAGATGGTGATTCTGATCCTGCAGATAGTAACGGATCAGGTCCATTATCCGGTCAAAGCGCCCCACAAAGCCCATTTCATCTCTCATATTGGGAGAGGTTATCGACGGTGTCATAAACTCAATCGCCAGGTGCTCAGAAGCATCGGGCTGTTCAAATGGTTTTACCCGGGATACCAGAGAGGTATGCATATCCCCGGTCAGAATCAGGAGATTGTTAATGCCAGATTGATCAAGCTGCTCCTTAAGCATGGCCCGCTCAGCCAGGAAACCATTCCACTGGTCTGTATTTACCAGTTTATCCGGTAGAATATCCAGATGTCCGCCATAGGCAATGAAACGGGAGAACATAGTCTGGTTACCCCAGAGGCGCCAAAGGGCATCACTCTCCGCTAGCTGTTTTCTTAACCACTCAACCTGCTCCCTGCCCAGCATGGTTTTGTCCGGTGTATCTACAGGGATTTGTTCTCCATCACGATAACTGCGGGAATCAGTGATAAAGAAATCTGCCATTTTCCCCAGACGGAATGAGCGATAGAGCGTCACAAACTTCTGGGGGTGCTCTGTAGCCGGATTAACCTGTACCCGGGCAGGTGTGTAATTCACCCAGTTTTTTCTGGAATCCAGCATCAACCGGCTTTTCTCCAGACCGGACAGATATTGATATCGTTTTCCGGGTAACCCTGCATGATCTCTCTTCCTGTCCCAGAACTGGTTATCAGCCACTTCATGGTCATCCGGGATCACAATAAAGGGCATGGATGCCATTGATTTCTGAAGCTGGGGGTCACTCAGGTAGGTTTGGTACAGAAAACGAAAATCTTCCGCATTCATAGCGGAAGGGCTGCGGCTGGGAAACCTTAAAGGCCGCAGGACTTCAGCAGTACTGGAGTCATATGTAGAGTATTCATAGGTAAAATCACCATCGAAGAAAGCCAGATCTATCTCTCCACGCTCCGCCATATCACTCAGAACCTGGTGGGCATTGAAATATCCGGTGGTGTAGTCCTGGCACGTCAAAACAGCTATTCGCATAGCTCTGACATGATCCCGGTGAGGAAGTGTTCGGGTTCGACCGGTGATACTGGTTTCACTGCCATGGATAAAACGGAAATAATAAACCGTATCAGCCTCCAGCCTCCCTTCCAGGTCAACATGGACAGTATTATCAGCCGTGGGATCAACGGGAAAGTTATCCCGAAGAACCAGATGTGTAAAACTGTTATCCTTACACACTTCCAGCTGCACCACATCTCCAGCATGGGAGTATTGGGGGGCAACCTGGGTCCAGAGAATCACACCCGATTCAGAAGGATCTCCAGAGCGCACACCAAGAGGAAAGTGTTTATTGACTGCCAGCCCGGCAAAAGCAGAAAAGCTTAAAAGCAGGCTGAGTGTTAGCAGAGCCTTTGCCAACAGGCTTCGTACAGTTTGTACCGACATTTGATCATCCACCAAGCTGCATTCAGGCAAAACGCGGGGAAGTCTAGTACACAGTTTTTCAAAGCCCATGCTAAAAGCTGTTCACGTCGTCTATAAGATAGGCAACTCCCTGCATCAGCATTGATAACATCATGATATTCACTTGGCAGAGAGCCTGGAATATTCTTCAACCATCTGCCACCGGATAAGGGAATCTGACTATGGCTAAAGGATTAATCAAATATCAAGAGCGCCAGCAGGCACTCAGCATGCTGGGAAAAAATCTGGCCCGGCGGGCCAGCAGTAAATGCGAACTGTGCGAGGCTGCTGGTGTCAGGCTGGAGATCTTCGAAGTGCCTCCCGAGCCGGATGTCCCGGATATGGATAAATGCCTGTTGCTTTGCCAGGAGTGCAAATCCCTTCTGGCAGATCACAAACATCGCCAGCCTGATCACTGGCGCTGCCTCACCAAAGCTATCTGGAGTGAACTGCCTGCAGCCAAGGTAGTGTCTCTGCGCATTCTTCGGGAGCTGTCAGAGTCCCAGAGCTGGGCTGCCGACACCCTGGAAAATGCCTGGCTAGAACCCGAAATTGAGGAATGGGCGGAGCTTACCTGACTTCTGCAGCAGCTATCATTAACAGAGTTCACGCAAGGATGCGGATCCCGTTATGGCAAACCCTATCAAGCCCTCGAAACCTGCTGATCCATTACCGGCCCAAACGCCCGGGAAACAATACCACTTTTACGACCCCCGCCGTTGGAGCTGGGGGCAGTGGCTGGTACGGCTGGTTATCAAACCCAAGCCTGTTCTTACCGGAAGAAATCTGCTCGAAGAGGCTTTAAAAAATAAAGGAGAGGCAAACACCTCTCTCTATGACAGGGAGATCACCCATGTAACTAACCCTGAAGCTGCCCAGCGCCTGCTGGAACGCCAAAGAGTCGGAGATAGAAGGCCGGAAATCTCCCAGAGTATGACCAAGTTTCAAACCCTTGGAAAAGGTGCATTCGGCAGTGTTGAAACCGTTTTTCCAGATCTTGCAGGACCAATCTCTGTCACTAAGAAAGCCCATGGGAATGCCGGAAGTTATCTTAAAAAAGAGCAAAAACTGCTCGCCCAATTTGAACACCCCAACATCGTAAAACCAGCACAGCCTCTAAGAAACAAACACTTTAACAGTGGACAGCCCCTGCATATGGAGTATGGAGGCGTCACGCTCAATGAACTCAAACGCAGCCGTACTGTTTCTTTGGTTAAACAGTCAGTTGGACAACTGGTTGACGCACTTGTCTATCTGAAAGGCCAGAAAGTTATTCATTTTGATATCAAACCAGCAAACATCCTCCTGAACCCCAATACAGGAAACATCCTGCTGGCAGACTTTGGACTTGCCGAAAAAACTGGAGTACTTGGTACAACAGATATGCTCGGAGGCACTGCTGGCTATATGGCTCCGGAAGTTATGCTAAAAAGCCTGAATCGCAACGCACCATCAATTACAACATCTGCAGATATATTCTCAACGGGCTGCGTCCTGTATGAAATGATTACAGGGAGGCTGTACCTGCCAGTTGGTGCGGGTTCAAAAGCCCAGCAATGGGTAGAATTGATAAACAGAATCAGCCAGCAGCATAAAGACAGTTACTTCAGGACACGAATGAGAAATGCCATGCCAGGTGCTACTGCCGGACAGATTAATGATGCTGTCGATATCCTTATGAGAATGCTACACCCTGATCCCAAACAGAGAATATCTCCTGAAGAGATTGCCAATCACCCGTTTTTTGCTGGATTCTGCCAATCAGCATCTGCTCAACCAGGTTCTCCAGCGAACCCAGCTCAAAGGTTTATCAATCGTCTCATGTTCTGGCGGTAAACAACGAGATAACATCCTTCCATCGTCTTCCCTACCCCACGGGGTTATAATCAGCTGTCAGGTATGATCCAGCCATAAGCGAAAGTGCAAAATGACCAGAATTCAAAGGATGTTCTCGCCGGTCCTGTTAACTTTTATTGCCCTGATGACCACGGCCTGTGGATTTCATCTTCGGGGAACTGCCCATATAGCCTCTGAGCTTGAAAGCCTCACGATTCAAAGTACGGTCAGAGACTTCCAGACCCTGCTCAGCAAAACCCTTATGCAGACGGGAATCAGGATGGATGCCGGAGCGCCCTATCAGGTCAGCATCGTCAACCTGAATCGCCAGGAACAGGCTGTCAGTACCTCTGGCGGCAGTATTGTCACCGATTACGAGGTGACAGCGACTCTGGTCTGGAAACTGGAGAACCGGGAAGGTCTGACACTGATTCCGACTACAGAAATTCGCCAGAGCAGCTCTTATCAACGGCGGGATGATCAATACAATGCATCCCGAAGTGAGATGAATGGTATCTGGAATGAGCTGCAACAGAATCTTGCCACCACTCTTGCCCGCCAGATTGCAGCAATCAGCAATGAACAGCTGGAAGCCCTGGAGCAGAAAGCTGAGCAGGCAGCCCAGTCAGCTGCAGCCAGACATACCAAAGTCAGGCCGCGGACACCATGAAAATCCGCCTGGATCAATTAACAGGCCAGCTGCGCAAAGGGCTGGCTCCGGTTTACATTGTCGCAGGTGACGAACCTCTGCAGATTGAGGAAGCCTGTGACACGATCCGGCTCGCAGCCAGAAACAGTGGTTTTACTGAGCGCATCGTTCATCATGTAGAACCCAGTTTTTCCTGGCAGGAAGTGCTGGCAGAAGCCAACAGTCTGTCACTGTTCGCGACTAAACAGCTGATAGAGTTGCGGGTTCCTTTTGATAAGGTGGGTGATGGTAAGAAAATACTGGAAGAGTATGCCAAAAATCTTCCCCAGGATACTCTGCTGCTTATCATTACCACCCGGATTACCAAGAAACAGGAAAAGATCAAGTGGTTTGCAGCCCTTGAAAAGGTTGGCTGTTTTGTCCAGATCTGGCCCATCGAACCCAGCCAGATGCAGGGCTGGATTGCTAATCGTTTGAAAAAAGCCGGCTTGGTGGCAGAACAGGATGCGGTCATTCTGCTTGCCGATCTTCTGGAAGGAAATCTTCTGGCGGCCGCCCAAGAGATTGAACACCTGAAGCTTCTGTCAGGTTCTGAGACTGTGACCGTCGATATGGTACAGAACGTTGTGGCAGACAATGCCCGCTATGATGTTTTCGGACTGGCCGAAGCTGTTCTGTCCGGTGATGTGCGTCACAGCCTGCGCATTTTCAATGGCCTGAATACAGAAGGAACTGAACCCACTATTATTCTCTGGGCTCTCACCCGGGA
>CBDEWF010000110.1:0-1790 GCA_965243775.1 Sansalvadorimonas sp. | reverse complement strand
AGTCTTATCAATGCACTCATTGTGTATTACAACAGGCGGTATAGTATTCATGTTATAGCGGGTTACGGTGCAGAAGTATGAGTATTGCTACGGTATGGGTTGCTTCTGCCTGTATTCTCTTTTGTGGTGCATTATTACTGCTGCCATTAGCCTTAAAAAAAGACAATAACATCGTTACCTATCTTCAAGGTTAATAACTTATTTATGTACTATTGCTCGTAAAATCCAAAGTGCTGAACGTGGTCTATTGGTAATGATATAGGAGGCAGAGGATTAACATCCTCTGCCCGTATGCAGCTTTATACAGATTCGTCGTCAGTCACAGTATTAGTCTGTATTAACTCGATTTTGTAGCCATCAGGATCAGTGATAAAAGCGATATGAGTGGTTCCGCCTTTTACCGGACCCGGTTCACGGATGATTTTGGCTCCAGTTTTGCGGATTTCTTCACAGGTCGCATAAATATCTTCTGCGCCAATGGCCAGATGACCAAAGGCATTGCCGTGATCAATAGGTTTCCGTATCCCAGTTGTAGGTCAGTTCGATCACAAGAGTGGTCTTTTTCATCACCATAACCGACAAAGGCCAGGGTGTACTTGTACTCTTCGTTAACCGACTTGCGCAGCAGCTTCATACCCAACACTTCGGTATAGAAGGCAATGGACTTATCAAGGTCGCCAACACGGATCATGGTGTGTAGAAGTTGCATATCAGTTTCTCTTAAGAGTTCACAGCAATTTGATGAGACTGATAATTGGGTTACTTCTCTCTGTACACGACAAAAAAGTGAGCTGGCAACGTAGCAAAGCTGCTATGAAAGGCTGTGAAAAAAGAGCCATCGGAAGCAGCCATGGACATTGCCAGCTCACTCTCCCAGCAGATTAAGCCATATCTCGCTCTAAGCAAGCCGCGGCTTGAGCTTATTTCCATCTTGGTCATCAGCATTATTCAGTTGCGAACAGTGAAATCTTACCCGCCTTGCCGCAAACTTCCCGGGTTTTGCTCAAACAGAGTCCTGCTATCGCCGTATACAGAATTTTTTCCAGAAGGTCTCCCTCGATACAGTCACTCTCGCCAAACTTATAGCCTGTTTGTTCGGCCCCGAAGGGCCTTGGAAGCTCAGCATGGATCGAACAACATGGATGCTGGGACGATCCAAGTTCAACATTCTTTATCTGGCCATTAACTACAAAGGTATGGCTATACCCCTGTTGTGGGTCATGCTCGACAAGAAGGGCAACTCGAATACTCAGGAGCGCATTGATCTACTGAACTTGTTTCTGGACATCTTCCCTGACCAGAAAGTAGAGCGCCTTATGGCAGACAGGGAGTTCAAAGGAAAGAAATGGCTGGGTTACCTGGTCGAATATAACTGGCCGTTCTGCCTTCGGATTCCAGTGAATACCCAGATACCCAACAAGCATCAAAACCGCCTGCTGCCTGTTCGGCGCCATCTTCACCATAAAGGTTGGTGAACACATGGTGATACGCAAGCCTCGTAAGGTGTGGGGGTATACAGTTTATCTTGCTGCTGCTCGGTCTGAGAAAGGTCTTATGGCTCTCATTTGTCAGGCAGGACCCTGAACGTGCTGTTCAGGACTACCTGGAAAGGTGGCAGATAGAAACCATGTTCCAGTCTCTGAAAGGACGCGGGTTTAACATGGAGGAAACACACCTCACCAAGTTGGATAGAGCCTCAAAGCTACTGGGCATTCTGGCTATCGCTTTTGTCTGGTGTTACAAGACCGGCGAGTGGGTGAATGAGGAGAAACCTATTCGCACCAAGAAAC
>CBDEWF010000109.1:0-5512 GCA_965243775.1 Sansalvadorimonas sp. | reverse complement strand
CATAGCGGCTATAGTGGGTAGTACATAGCTCCAGAACTGTTTATTAACGCCTGGCAGCTTCTTCTGTTCCTTTGTGGTGGACATGTCGTTCTCAATAATTGTTAGAAGTGCTAACTAAAAAGGTAAAAAATAATGCCTGCTCAATCATCGGCAGGGGTTTTGAATTACTTAGGAATACTCTGTGATTACAAAATGCCGGACTGGATAGTCTTTAAGGCGACCTTTTCCAGCAATAGTCTCAGCTGTGTCTGATCTTGTTTCGGCAATGTATTCAGCAGTTCAGAAATCAGCTTGCTATACAAAAGACGGTCGTTGTCTAACATCTTCTGACTCTTTGTGACTTAGAGTCACAATAATGGCTCTTCCGTCTTCAGGGCATGGTTTGCGCAGCACCAGCCTCTTGGTTTCCAGACGCAGATACCATGTTACTTGCCGTAGGCTTGCTGACCTGCATTAATGCGGCCAGCTCGGACAAGCGCATAGCGCCCATCTCACCGAGGGTTTCCAGATAGTCATATTCTGTATAAGTCAGGCTGGAAGGCTCACCCGATTGTTCGCGCCAGCAACGGCTGATATAGCGGTCGATGGTCATCAATGATTGTTCTATCTTCATTCTGGTTATTCTATTAGTTTTGCTAACTAAATATCAACAGGCACAGATAATTGGATGGATAGTGACTCCGATCCATCCTCCAGCTTTTTCGAGCGGGAATTTTCGGGTTTAAGCCTGACCCGGTTTGCCAGTCGCTTTGGCAGCAATCTTGCTTTCAGGTTCGACTTTCAGTTTGGCAAGATACTGCCCCACCAGTTCCCTGAAAGCGACCATCTGGTTTGGGTCCAACTGTCTTCCTTCAGGCAGCCTGTAGGTGATGAAGTTAACAGCAGTACCATTGGTGTGCAGTTCAAAATGCAAGTGCGGGCCGGTGCTGCGGCCGGTGTTGCCGGTCTCTGCAACCACATCGCCAATGGATACCCGCTGCCCCTGTTTTACCAGGATACGGTTCAGGTGCAGATATCGGGTGCTGTAAGTATCAGTGTGCTGAATGGTAATGTGGCGGCCGGCAACCGGGTGATCACCAACTCGGGTAACGACACCGTCACTGATCGCAAGGGCTTTTGTTCCTATAGGTGTTGCATAGTCAGTGCCACGATGCGGGGAAATACGTTTGGTAATCGGGTGCAGGCGTTTGAGATTGAAGTGTGAACTGATTCTGAAAGCACCGGGAACAGGGCTTTTCAGGAACGCCCGGTTCAGGCTCTGTCCGGTTTCATCATAATACTGACCGTCGTCGTGCAAAAAGGCAGCCAGCTGTTTATTTCGAAGGTTGAACACCACGGCTTTTAGTGTTGAGCGACCAGTATGAGTATCGCCAACATAAATATCGTCGTACAGCATCTGGAAGCTGTCGCCTGCCCGGAGATCTCTGGCGAAGTTGATTTTGTCTTCAAACAGTCTGGAAATCTGCTCGATTTCCCCAGGAGTCAGGCCGGCACGGGAGGCGCTCTGGTACAAGCTGTTGTTGATAGCGCCATCAACGGAACGTTCAACGACATTGGTTACATGAGACTGCATTTCACCTTCATAGTCGTCCCCGTCCCTAATAAAGACCAGCGTATTGACGCTGTCTATAACCATTTCCATTCGGGTTACCAGGTGATTATCGCCTTCTCTGGTAAAACGTAACTCCTGTCCGGGCATCAGGTTGTCGAGCTGGAGAAAATCCTGATCGGCTTCAAGAAGCTTGTACATGGTGGCTTGGGGAAGGCTGAGACTGGTAAAGATGGAGCTCAGGGTGTCATTACTTTTTATGGTGTAACCGATTCTTTGTACTTGTTCCTGCTGGATGGACACCCACTGGGCCAGCAGTTGCTGCCTCTGTGATGGAGAATGCGTCCAGGGGGACCTGTACTTCCCGAGTAGAATCACCTGAGGGCCAGAGTATTGCTGTTGTTGAAGCCAGTAGCGCCGTTTAATAGGACAGGTTTACGGTTCTTTAGACAGAAATACTTTATCGATGCCATTCGTTGTTGCTCTTAAGCCCGGGAGAAATATCCAATAAAACTAAATACAGAGGCTGGTCGCCAAGCGGTGTTTACTCGTATTATTTGCGTACAACTGACTTTGCAGGTCAGGTTACAGCCTGACAGTGTATCACCTCATTGAAGAATTTACGCTGTTAAAATCGGTCATTATCATAGAGTCGGTAGTCACTTACTTACCATTAGGCTTACTGGTATGAAAGGGATGCTGAATATTTATGCAATTGTTATAATATAACATTCAGAGCCAGTCAATACTTCAGATATCTCTTAGTGTTACCCTGAAATTCGAAAAGGTATCGTCCTCGTTAGAACTTATCCATAAAGCAATAATACCAATCGCATTTTCTAAATCCCCTATTGCGCTGGCTATCTGGAGGCAAATTCTGCGTTGAAGCTCCTCGCCATACTCGCAGGCACAAGTAGCTAAGGCTATGACTCGTCGCTTCGTCTTTATGCCTTCGCGGGTTTGAAGCTAGTTTATCACTGTGCCTGAATAAAAATTGTTCAGCAATTAAATCCGGCAGAGGATGGGTTAGCAGGCCATTGGCAAGACAATCAATAGTTACATGCTCCACTACCTGATTCTGGGTCATCGTCTCTCTTTTTCCCTCCGGACTTGTCCGGGAAAAAACGAATCGAACTGTGCTAGTAGTCTCCTTGATTTCTTCCTGCAGTTGACTTACTTCGCCTGAAATATTAGTCTTTTGAGTTTATATGATAACGGGTATTTGATTCATTATTTATATATATTAGAGGCGCATTCGTGCGACCGTAATTAGTAAAATAATTCTCAGCAGCTGCATCGTCATCGTCTACTTCTATCATTTCATCCGACATTGGCTGCATAATCTCAACGATATTGCCATCAACAGATACGTTAACCGTGATAAAATCAGAGTCATCTGCTGGAGAGAGAGGGACATGTATAGTTTCGCCAAAGGGCAGCTTGTGGAATATGAACGTGATAACCTCTCTGAGGCGTATTGAGTAAAATAATTTTTTTTGCCTGCAGATTTTTCTGGTGGCGTTTTTTTATCCGTTGGGACTATTGTAACAGGGAATAAAATGATGACTTCTGAATACCTTTGAGATAAATTAAGCTCAACCTTTGAGTTGGATTTAGGGGAAAAGATGAAAGGAGTAGCACTATAACGTGTGGCTGCAAGAATATTATTCTGGTCAAGTAGCAAGGCACCTTTACTGACCTCCAAAGAATCTGACAATACCTCAACCGTTATCCAAAGCGGGTCTGTATCGAGTAGATGCCATGCTCTAAGTGGAGGATGCCAGAAGTGATAAAGTCAGTATCATCTGTAATTTTGTCAGATTCATAAATCAGCTTTGTATAAACTTCTCTTTGCAGGAAAATTAGCAGAAAAAAACTGCCATGCAGTTTTTTTTTTTATTCCAGCAGTGCGCTTAATTTTATGGAATACGGTCAGGCTAACGTTTGTTCAGTCGCCGCCGAAGGAGGGGTAGCGAAGCCACGAACTGGATGAATTTGTATGCGAATAGTATTGATGGCATACCAACCTATGCAGGGATAATCTACTCTGACAAAACCATTGATTCCCTTGTGCCAGCAATTCCCGCTCAGTTTAATTGTATGTTTTTCAAGCTGATTTAAGAGGACTCTACAGCCCTTGAGAACTGGGTATTGTCGAGACTTGCTCAAACAACATACAAACTGTAAATGAAAAAGTCTGCGACTTTTATTCTAAAAAAATCCTCTACAGCCATTTAAAACCAAGGGGTTTCTGTTTGAGCGGGAATTGCTGCCCTTGTGCCTACTTGCTCAAAATTCTGCATGGCAATGGCTCACATCAATATAGAACAATTTGTATTGTCATTATTTAAAGTAATAGGATGTACAGAAATTGTTTGGGTGAAAGTCTCATACTGACCAGTGCCAAATCTCTCTGTATCTACTGCAATATAAGGGCTGCGGGTATTTTTAGCATGAGCATGGATATCCAAAATCAGCCTCCAGAGACAAAACCTCCCGAAGCAGGCAGACCCAGTGTCTTCAGGCTTCCCGGTAACATCGGTATTCAAACTTTCCAGCTGCTTAGGAAAAATCGCCTGCGCATGGGGAAGCTTGGTGCTGAAGGTCTATAGAAGGGGTCAGTATGAGACTTACACCCAATTGTTTCAATATCTGCTTGATTTTTTTGAACCTGAAAACAATGTTATTAACAATCCCAATTCAAAAAACAGACAAAATAAAACTGGTAGCTATTCAGCCTCCAGCAAAGGAGCATTGCTGTAATTCTTCAGCGCTATAAGCAGGGCCTCGAAAGCATTCAGGCCCTGCTTCCTCGCCGATGAGACATAACTGCGAATCCGGGCATACATCCTTGCTCCCTTGCCACTCCTGAAGCACCCGGAGACCTTCTGCTGAACCTTGCCATTGCGAACATCCTGCTCGCTGCCGTTGTTGTCGAAAGGAATGGAAAAATCCTTCATGAACCTCAAGGTTTCGTCTTTGAAATTCACCAGCCTCTTGAACAGGTTGAACGCCTTGGTATTTTTCACCTTGTCCTGGCGGAGCCTTCGTCGCCTACGCTCCATGTACTCTGCTTCCTTGGCCTGGGCTTTTCTGGGCAGTACGTTCGAAGAGGGATTCAATCCGCTTTCTGATCACTTCAGGCATTGCCTGCATTCCGGCCTTCTCGAATCCTTTGGCCAGGTGGCAGCCAAGTCTGAGCAAGCGTTGAAGTCTTGCGGCCAGGTAGTTGCAGTCTCTATCGACAACACCCTGCAACTCTCTTAAGTGGTGGGCATTGCAAAGAACGTGTATGGCCGCATAGCGGAAATAGACTTTGTAGTGATCATGCATCAGAACACCGGTAAAGATCAGCAAGACGCCCATGGCTTCTATGGCAGAATGCCCCTTGCTCGGGTCGATGTGGTACAACGTCCACCGATCGTTTCGCAGCACATGCATCCACCATAATGCCCCAGCCACTTTCATACCCGTTTCATCGGCTCCCAACACGTCGGATTCCCTGAGCGCTCCAGATATAACGCCTTCTGTTGACTCCAACCGCTCGTAGGCATTTTTTCTGGAAAGTACAGATAGAGCCGGGACTCACCTCAAGACCAAAGATATCGAGAAAAAACTCAGATATCCGTTTGTAAGGGATGAACTGATACTGGTGCAGATAAACGCCTATGGCCTGAGTGACCGGGCCATACTGAACCTGTGAAGTGATACCTTCCGGAAAGCTTGCATGGGTTGGTGTGGCCGCATGAACAGGGGTTTCACTTCGGCTACATGGGAGGTCACTTCAAAATGCCCAAACGCCCGGGGCTCGAAGACCTGCCGCTCTACCCATTGTTCTGCTGGTTGGTCACGAAGAGATTTTCGGCACTGCTCACAGTCATTGACCCGGTGGTACTGGGTATGCTCCGGATCATCCACCTGCTTCAGAGTGCAACCAGCGTGGCCTTTCTGAGCACCCGGCTT
>CBDEWF010000108.1:0-12578 GCA_965243775.1 Sansalvadorimonas sp. | reverse complement strand
AAGACATATTGCCTGTCACATAGCAGAAGGCATGTCTCAAACCACCTTGGCTCCCAGCCTGTTCCTGTTGCGGGTGAAGCCGGAATACCAAGATAAGCTAAACCCGGAATTTTTAACTTGGCAGATTAACCAACTACCTGTTCAGCGCTATTTCAAGAACAGTGCTGAAGGCAGTCATCAGATAAGCATTCGCAAGCCAGTGCTTGCCGCAGCACCTGTAGCACTACCAGATATTCGAACACAGAACAGCATTGCCAAGCTCTATGCTGCCAGCATTAGAGAGAATGCGCTGCTTGAAAAGCTTATAGCAAACAGACAGCAGCAGCTTAACGCTATTGCTCACGATTTAATTTCATCTTCTATACGCTCTTCTTGATAGAGCCGGGATTAAGTACAGAAATGCCTCACTCCCCCATTAACCAACAAGAGATCAACACCACTGTTTGGAAGGCATGCGATACCTTCCGTGGAACCGTTGATCCATCTATCTATAAAGATTTTATTCTCACCATGCTGTTCCTGAAGTACATCTCCGATGTGCATCAGGACAAGGTAGATGAACTCACAAAGCAGTTTGGTGATAACCCGGCCATGATTGAAGCGATGATGGCGAGCCAGTCCTTTAAAATTCCAACTGGCAGCACCTTCTGGGATCTATACGAGCACCGCCATGAAGCGGGTAACGGTAGTCGTATCGACCAAGCCCTGCATGCCATCGAAGAAGCCAACGGCACCAAGCTGAAGAATGTGTTTCAGGACATCAGCTTTAACACTGACAAGCTGGGTGACGAAAAGCAGAAGAATGATATTCTGCGTCACCTGCTGGAAGACTTTGGCAAGGAAACCCTGAACCTGCGCCCCAGCCGTGTCGGCTCACTGGATGTTATTGGTAACGCCTATGAATACCTGATCAAGCATTTTGCCGCAGGCAGTGGTAAATCCGCTGGGGAATTTTATACCCCGCCAGAAGTGTCTGACCTGCTCTCCATTCTGCTTGAACCTGAGGAAGGCGACCAGATTTGTGATCCGGCCTGTGGTTCCGGCTCTCTGCTGATGAAGTGTGGCAAGCAGGTGAAGAAGAACCATAACGGTTCCAAAAAGTACGCCCTGTTTGGTCAGGAAGCCATTGGCTCCACATGGTCACTGGCAAAGATGAATATGTTCCTGCACGGTGAAGATAACCACCGTATCGAGTGGGGCGACACTATCCGCAACCCCAAGCTGCAAGATAAAAACGGTGGCCTACTGCACTTTGATGTGGTGACAGCGAATCCTCCGTTCTCACTGGATAAGTGGGGACATGAAGATGCTGAGAACGACCCATTCAGTCGTTTCCGCCGAGGCATCCCACCCAAAACCAAAGGGGATTACGCCTTTATCTCCCATATGATTGAAACCCTGAAGCCGCAAACAGGGCGTATGGGTGTGGTTGTTCCCCACGGCGTACTGTTCCGGGCATCCTCTGAAGGCAAAATTCGCAAGCAACTGATTGATGAAAACCTGCTGGATACTGTAATTGGCCTGCCGGAAAAACTGTTCTTCGGTACAGGTATTCCTGCTGCCATCCTGATCTTCCGTAAACAGAAAGCTGACGACAAGGTACTGTTTATTGATGCCTCACGTGATTTCCAGTCTGGCAAAAACCAGAACCAGCTCACCACCGACAATATCCAGAAGATCGTTGATACCTTCCAAGATCGTCAGACCATAGATAAATACTCCTACCTTGCCACCTTGGAAGAAATTCAGGAGAACGATTACAACCTGAATATTCCCCGTTATGTGGATACCTTTGAAGAGGAAGAAGAGATTGATCTGATGGAGGTGCGTAGTGAACGTCTGGCACTGCAAAGTGAACTGGCTTATCTGGAAGTGGAAATGGCTGGCTACCTGAAGGAGTTAGGTTATGGTGCCTGAAGGTTGGAAACTCACCTCACTCGGGAAGGTATGTTCGGGACAGTTGCAAACAGGGCCTTTCGGTAGCCAGCTTCATGCAGATGAGTACACCATTGAGGGCATACCTGTTTTAATGCCTAAAGACCTTATAAATTTTAGGGCAAATACGCCTACTGCGGCCAAGATTCCACCAGATCGTGCGGATGACTTAAAAAAGCATTTCCTAACTGAAGGAGATTTGATATTTAGTCGCCGTGGAGATGTTTCCCGATTTGCCTTGATAGACTCAGACACTCCCAAAAGCTTGTGTGGTACTGGATGCCTGAAAGCTACGCCAAATACTGAGCATTCCCCCTTATTTCTAGCGTACTTTCTACAGAAAGATGCTGTAAAGCGGTGGCTGGAACAAAATGCAGTTGGGCAAACAATGCCAAATATGAACACTGCAATACTTTCAGAACTTCCCTTAATGACCGCATCATCCAAGGAAGAAGAAAACAAAATCGCCAAAATCCTCAGCACTTGGGATAAAGCCATTGCGACCACAGAAAAGCTGATTGATGCCTGCAAACAGCAGAAAAAAGCCCTAATGCAGCAGTTGCTGACAGGGAAGAAGCGCTTAGTTAGCAGTACAAGCAGTTACTCCGTGAGAGATGGTTTTGCTAAACGGAAGTTAGGAGTATTACCTGACGACTGGAATGTCTCTTTGATCTCTGATTTTTACTGGTTTCAGGAAGGGCCGGGAGTAAGAAATCATCAGTTCACAAAAAGCGGCATAAAGTTATTCAATGGAACGAACATACAACGTTCCCGAATCAACCTATCCAACACGAAAACCTTCATTTCTAAGGAAGAAGCAACAGGCCCGTATAGTCATTTTCTGGCGGACGAAGGCGATTTAGTAATAGCATGCTCGGGCATATCTGTAGACCGGTTTGATGAAAAAATTGCTTTCCTCGAAGAACAGCACCTGCCTCTGTGTATGAATACCAGCACTATGCGTTTTAAAGTCAAAGAGGGTGCGCAGGTCTGCTTGAACTACTTGCACTACTTCATGATGTCTCCACTGTTCAAAAACCAGATCAGAAGGCAAATCACTGGCTCCGCACAATTGAACTTTGGTCCGTCACATATGAAGAAGTGTTTCATCCCACTTCCCTCATTAGATGAACAGAAGCGTATATCTTCAGCACTAAAGTGCTCAGACAAAGAAATTGACGTTCTTGAAGACAAGCTCGCATATCTGAGAAAAGAGAAAAAAGCACAAATGCAGCAGTTGCTGACAGGCAGGCGCAGGGTAAAAGTAGATTCGTAGGAAGCTGCCTGACGCCCCGCCTAATTCAGCAGTTTCTGACTGGTGGTAACAAAACAGATTTATAACCGAGGTGTGAGTTATGGAAGATAGTATTCAAAACATTGGGAGCACTCCTTGGCAGGTAGTGCTGAAGGTTTTTGAAGATAAAGCCCCAAGACACTTCACTCAGAATGAAGGAAGGTTGATTGAGGTTGGCTCTGACAATGCTGAAGGTGTAGAAATTGACAGTTTTCGCCAATCTGTTGAGCCTTGGCTAACGGCTCTCTTCCAAAATGAGCACCTAAATCTACTTGCAGGTAGCGGACTGACTTGTGCCACTAGTTATCTTGCCTCCAAGACTACAGGGGCAGATATGGGACAAGCAGAATTCAGCGAATACCCCAAAAATGATGTTCTGACCAATGCGATAGCTTCTTCATCCAAAGCGGCTGGTAGAAACGAACCAAACTTGGAAGACCAGATTCGTACAGCCAATAAGCTTATAGAAGGACTGGAGATTCTGGAGCATGACAATACTGACCACGGTTCTAACGCCCTAAAGTCAGACCTTAAAAAGATTCTCGCCAATCTAATGAACAGTGTTCTAGGCACAGAGAGGCTCATTGAGTCAGTACCTTCACCCCAAAAACGACATGAAGATGCTGCAAAATACCTTATGTCATTCCTATTAAGCTTTGCCAGTAGGACTGCCAGCAGAGACAGACTGCACATCTTCACAACCAATTATGACCGGGTTATTGAGTGGGCAGCAGATATGGCAGGCATCCGCCTGATGGATCGTTTTGTCGGCTCACTGAACCCCATTTTCCGTTCTTCAAGACTTGAGCTGGATATGCACTACAACCCTCCCGGCATTCGAGGTGAGCCTCGATACCTTGAGGGTTTAGCCCGGTATACAAAGTTGCATGGTTCACTTGATTGGAGTTACCAGAATCGATACGTGCGAAAGGCTTCAGTTCCTTTTGGTGCTGATTCATTTGAGCCATATATGCAAGACCCTTCAGGCTGCATGATTTTTCCAAATTCAGCGAAGGACAGAGAAACCTCTGAATTCCCCTACGTTGAGCTGTTCAGGGATTTTGCTGCTGCGACCTGTCGCCCCAATACTGTACTGGTTTGCTATGGCTACGGGTTTGGTGATGAGCATATCAACCGTGTGATTGAAGATATGCTGACGATACCTTCCACACATCTTGTCATCATGTCTGTAGATGATTTGGGGAGCCGTATTTCGAGCTTCTACAACCGTGTGGGTAGGTCAGACCAGATTTCCCTACTTATTGGCTATCCATTTGCTGAGCTGACCAGCTTGGTCGATAACTTCCTACCAAAACCTGCCATCGATCTGACGACCCAGAAGGTTCAGGAAATCATCACCTCTAGAGGCTGGGACAAGCATGTATCAAAACCAGACGAGCAGCCATCAGAACCTCCATATGGCACTTTCCCTGATTCCACAACTTTTGGTTTTGCTCAGGGAGATGAATCATGATCTCCCCTATGGAAAATTTGGCTCGTCTTCAGATCGGAGCTGTAGACTTCGTTGCCCCTGATGAGATCAAAGTCCTTCTGGATCTTGATGCACCTCAGTCAGTGGCGATGAATGCGGGTATTCCGAGACCGTTTCCAAGAATCAATGGTTTTGTTCTTATCCCCACAGAAAATGGTTTTATCGTCGGCCAAGTTACTTGGTTGGCTATAGAACATTCGTCTTTTCCGAAGCGGAAGGGAATGCAGGACTTTGGACTAATCGATCTGCCTTTTCCTCTGCGCAAAATGAGCATCGGACTACTTGGAACGCTTAAGAATGAAAGTTCAGGCGAAAACACAAAATATAAGTTCAAACGAGGGGTACACACCTTTCCGGGGCTTGGCGATCCGGTTGTTATTCCTGATGCCACCCAGCTAAAGGCAATCGTTGAATCAGGAACTGATGGGAAAGTACTCATCGGCCACTGTCCCCTAGCTGATAATGCAGAGGTAAGAGTTGACCCAGACAAGCTGTTTGGTCGCCATCTCGCAGTATTGGGCAACACCGGTAGTGGTAAGTCGTGCTCTGTGGCAGGACTGATACATTGGTCTCTAAATACTGCCAAGAAATTTACCGGCGACAAGAATCCGAATGCTCGCTTTATAGTGCTTGATCCTAATGGTGAATATTCCAACTCGTTTGATGACCACAAAGCTCGTGTTTTTAAGGTTGAACACAACGATAAAGCCAAAGAGCTACTGTTGAATGTGCCTGCTTGGATGTGGAACAGTGCTGAATGGTCAGCTTTTACCCAAGCTAGTGGTAAGGCACAAAAACCCTTACTACGAAGAGCGCTACGTGAGGTTCGTAGTGGGCAAAGGTTTGATGATGAATCCCAGACCAAGACGGGGTTAAGACGGTATTTTTCATCAGTTGTAATAGCTCTAAAAGCAGACTTGAGAGAGCAAGCTGAAAAAAATGATGCCACCAAATTTGGTTATAAGTTAGCCACCATAAGCCAAGATATTAATTCCGCAGCAGACAATTTTGCAGAGCTAAGCACACTTCTTAGAAATTTCGCTTTAACTGTTTCAACAGTTGCAAACTCCAGTTATGCATCCTTTGTAAAAGGTGGTGAGACGATTGTTTACTACAAACCATTCTCTCAAGAGCCAGTAAAAAATGTAATTCGAGAGGCTGAGGCCATACTGGAACAGCTAGGTGGAGCTTCTATTGATAGCGGCTTTGGAGAAGATACACCAGCCCAGTTTGACCCATTAATTCTTGCAGATCACCTAGAACATTTAGCTCAAGCAGAAAATAGCCCACAGTTTTTTGACTACCTGATAATGCGAATCAGAACAATGCTATCTGACCCTCGCATGATATCTATTGCGGGAGATAAAGGTCAGATATCACTTCATCAGTGGTTAGAAGATTATATTGGCAGTAATGAGGCTGAGAATGGAACTATATCGGTTATCGACCTCTCTTTGGTGCCTCAGGAAATTCTTCATATCGTTACTGCGGTTATTTCCAGACTGACCTTTGAAGCTTTACAGCGCTACAGAAGGCAGCACCCACAGAGCCGAGTCTTGCCAACATCATTGGTTATGGAAGAAGCCCATAACTTTATAAAGCGGTATCGGGATGACTCAGAAGAAGCCACTGCTTCATCAATGTGCTGTCAGGTCTTCGAAAAAATAGCCCGAGAAGGCAGGAAATTTGGCTTAGGGTTAGTTCTTTCTTCACAGAGGCCATCAGAGCTTTCGCCAACAGTTTTATCTCAGTGCAACACATTCCTGCTTCATAGGATCAGCAACGACCGAGACCAAGAGATGGTCGCAAGACTACTACCGGATGGACTGCGTGGGTTAATCAGAGAAATTCCAGCATTGCCTTCACAGCATGCTTATCTAGTGGGTTGGGCAACAGAACTTCCAGTTTTGACGAAGATGCTTTCACTCTCAGAGAAATTGCGCCCTGCGTCTGATGACCCAGATTTTTGGAATGTTTGGACTCGAATGGATGAATTCCATCTACCAGTAGAACGACATGTAAATTGGCAGGAAATAGCTGATGAATGGCAAGAAGTGACAGCAACCGAAGGTGATAGTGAAAATCCCAAAGAATAATCAACAAGAAAATTGAAATACCTCAATTTTTAAGGGGGAGAAAATGACTAGCCATGTTGGTGATTTAACTTTTGAAGTTCGTGATGAATTTCAGCGAAAGGCTATAGCCGAGAGGGCTAAAACATTACTATGTTCTGATGTCGATGTGTCACCTATGGTGATTGATGGCAGTTGGGGCACTGGTAAAACTGAGTTTTGCCATAAACTCATCCACCTGATGAGAGAGGATGATACTCATCACCTGATTTATATAGACGCATTTCAGGCTGACCATGCAGATGAACCATTGCTTACTGTGCTTGCAGAGGTGTTAAAGCTAATTCCTGAAGGAGAAAAACGCGACGATTTCCTTTCAAAGGTTATACCTACAGTGCGTTATGGTTTGAAAACCTTGGTAAAGGCTGGCGTTTCACATTTGCTAAGACAGGATGCAACTAGTGTTGTAGACAATTTTGATAGAGATATTCAGCAGGCTGCTGATAAAGCAATTGATGCTTCTGTAGAAGCATTACTCAAAGACCATGTCAAAGCAGGCGACAGTCTCGTTGCACTCCAGACAACATTGAGAGAACTTGCAGAAGAAAAACCAATCATCCTGTTTGTCGATGAGCTTGATCGTTGTCGCCCTGATTTTGCAATAAGTATGTTAGAAATTATTAAACATAATTTTTCTGTGAATGGGGTGCAATTTGTAATGGTGACCAATACTCAGCAGCTTAAAGCTTCAATTAATCATTGTTATGGAGCTACTGTAGATGCTCAGAGGTATTTGGATAAGTTTCTAAAGTTTACATTTGCTTTACCCCAAATGAATGATGGAGAAACCTTAGCATCATCTATTCACTATATAAATTTGGTACAGGAAAGCACTCTTCTTAAAGATTCGGAGCTAGATACTCATACTTTTTTGGATCTTATTATTCATATCATGCGAGTGCAATCAGTTTCATTGAGAGAGGTCGAGACTTTAGTAAGGCACTTAGAGATCTATCAGGCTTTAAGCAACAAGAGTGCTCTAGGAAGAGTTAACTTCGGCTACAAAATGCTGAGGTTTGTAGGGGTAATTTTATTTTGTCTTGCTCCCAATATTGCACACTCAATTACACACAGAAAAGCTGATGCGAAGCAGCTTGCTGATTTTTTTGGGGAAGAAAAAATTGTACCTCTTAAAGGGGGGCGAGTTGATATTAATGGGCATCAAGTTGCTCTCACAATGCTCGGGCAAGAGTGTTTATTGAACTCAGAACTCTTCGAGCCAGATGAAGGGCAGCACAGTTCTGAGTGGGAGAAAATATTTCACTCCACATTCGCAAGAGGTGGAGGTTCACCAAAGAGAGGATATCGGACTGATATCGTAAGGGATGTTATCCATACCTTAAGCCTTAATAATTGAATTATGTGATTTTTTAATGTGTCAGAACCTAGCAAATTTTAAGGAAGAGCAAAGCGCAAAAATTCCCGCGCTAACTCTACTTACCAATTTGGGCTACCAGTTTGTTTCACCAAGTAATTGTTTGGTAGAGCGAGGCAGCCTTTCCACCGTTATTCTACCCCAAGTATTACGCACTCTACTGACAGAGAAAACCTTCACCTTTATGGGGAAAGAGCATCATCTGTCAGCAGCCGCAATCGATAAAATTGTTCATGAGCTATCAACCCCAGCCATGAACGAAGGCTTAAAAGCCGCCAATGAAAAATTCTATAACGCCCTGACTTACGGTATTGGCGTAACTGAATTTGTAGATGGCAAAAAAGCCAGCCCCACAATCCAGATTATTGACTGGGAACACCCTGAGAATAACGTCTACCACTTTACTGAAGAGCTAGAGGTGGAGAACAGCCAAGGTACAGGCAAGCGGATTCCAGATATTGTTTGTTTTGTAAATGGTTTGCCTTGGGTGGTAATTGAAGCCAAACGTCCAGACTCTTCCACTGAGGGCAAGCCTACGGTTTCTGAAGGCATCTCACAGAATATTCGCAACCAGAAGGTGGATGAAATCCCCCATTTGTTTGCCTACAGCCAGCTTTTGCTGTCGGTAAACGGGCATGACGGGCTTTATGGTACTTGCGGTACACCTGTAAAGTTCTGGGCTAAGTGGAAAGAGGAAGAGATTACTGAAGCTGAGTTCGCCCTGCTCAAGAACAAGCCACTAACCAATACTCAGTTGGATGCCATTTTCGACCATCGCCCCAAAAAGATTCGGAAAGAGTACCAGTCTCTGATTGCTGGCGGTGACTTGGTGGTGACAGATCAAGATCGCTTGCTGGCTTCCTTACTTCGCCATGATCGCCTGCTGGATATGACTCGCCTGTTTACCCTGTTCGATAAAAAAGCAGGCAAGATTGTTGCTCGTTACCAGCAGGTGTTTGGTATTAAAGCACTGGTTGAACGGATTACATCCTTTGATGATAAGGGTGCTCGTAATGGTGGTGTGATCTGGCATACCACTGGTTCCGGTAAGTCTTTTACCATGGTGTTCCTGTCCAAAGCCCTGATCTGGTTAAGAGAACTCGCCAAGTGCCGGGTTGTAGTGGTGACAGACCGGGTTGATTTGGAAGATCAGCTAGCCCGTACTTTTGCTTCTGGCGGAGCACTGTCCAGCAAGGACAAAAAAGATGCCATGGCAACCACTGGCAAACGCCTTGCCGAACAGATTGGTAAGGGTAATGAGCGGATAATTTTCTCGATCATCAATAAGTTTGGTACGGCGGTAAACCTGCCGGAATGCCACAACGACAGCCCCGATATGATCGTGCTGGTTGATGAGGGGCACCGTAGCCAGAATGGAGAGAACAATATCCGTATGCGGCAAACTCTGCCCAAGGCAGCATTTATTGCCTTTACGGGTACGCCGCTGCTACAAGACGACAAGACGGAAAACAAGTTTGGCAAGATTATCCACTCCTACACCATGCAGCAGGCAGTGGAGGATAAAACAGTTACCCCTCTTCTTTACGAAGAACGTATTCCTGAACTGAGCACAAATGATAAAGCCATAGATGCTTGGTTTGACCGGATCACGGAAAGACTCTCTGAAAAGCAACGGACTGACCTGAAGAAAAAGTTCGCCCAGAAGGGGCAGGTTTATCAGGCAGAAGGGCGTCTAGAGCTGATTGCCCATGATATCTCTGACCACTTTCAGAACTTCAAACAACAAGGCTTGAAGGGGCAACTAGCTTGTGACTCCAAGGCTTCTGCCATTCAGTACAAAAAGCTGTTGGATGAAATTGGCAAAATCTCTTCTGTTGTCGCTATGTCGCCACCTGATACCCGTGAAGGTCACGACAGGGTGGACAAGGAAAGTACTGACTTAGTTCAGAACTGGTGGAAGGAAAACGTTGGCAATCAGGATGAAAAAGCTTACACCAAGCAGATAATCGCTGAATACGGTAAGGAAGATGGCCCAGACCTGATGATTGTTGTGGATAAGCTCCTGACCGGGTTTGATGAGCCGAAAAATACAGTGCTCTATATCGACAAGCCCCTGAAGCAGCACAACCTGATTCAAGCCATTGCAAGGGTGAACCGACTGCATAGCAAGAAACAGTTTGGCTACCTGATTGACTACCGGGGTATTCTGAAAGAGCTGGATGCCACCATTGAGAAGTACCAAGATTTGGCAGAACGTACCCAAGGCGGCTTTGATATTGATGACCTGAAAGGTCTCTATAGCCGTATGGATACGGAATATAAAAAGCTGCCCAGCCTTTATGCTGACCTTTGGGCAATTTTTGAAGGTGTGAAGAACAAGCAAGATGGTCAGGCACTACGGCAGGTACTCGCACCTAAAATTGATACAATTGATGGTCAGCTTACTGATACAAATCTGAAAAAGCGGGATGAGTTTTATGCTGCCCTGACTGCATTTGCCAACTGTCTGAAGGTTGCCCTGCAATCAGCTACCTACTTTGAAGATAAGAGTTTTGATGTTCCATTTCCCGGCACCCGTGTCAGCACTCGTCAGCACTATAAGGACACTCTCAAGATGATGTCCCAGCTTCGCCTGCAAGTAAGGGAGGATGCTGAAGAGACTGTTGATTACGACAAGTACACCGATGACATCCGTGCTCTTCTGGACAAGCATATTGGTGGTGTGGAGATTAAGGAGGCTGAGGGAGCTTATCTTGTAGGCAATATGGGTAAGGGAACCAAACCCGAAGAGATGAGCGATGATGAGGCCCGTAACAAGAAAGATCAGATTACAGGGCGTATCACCAAAATGATTGAACAGGAACTGGCTGATGACCCTTACGCTCAGGAGTACTTCTCCAAGCTACTGAAGAAGGCTATTGAACAAACCAAAGAGATGTTTGATGCGCCAGTTAAGCAGTACATGCTATTTGCTGACTTTGAGCAGCAGGTGAAGGATCGTAAAGTTGAAGGTATTCCTACGGAACGCTTTGATGAGCTTGATGCAAAGTCTCGGCAACATGTTCAAGCCTACTACGGTCTATTCCTGAAACATTTGGGAGAGCAGCTTCCTCCCGAGGGGCAAAGTTCGCCAACTCAAGATCAGTGCTTTGAGTTCGCTATTAAAATTGATGAAGTAGTGAGGAAGTCGGTTGCCGAGTTCTCCATCAACCCTCAGGAAATTGAAAACCAGATTACTATTGGGCTATTGCCTCTTTTATTTGCCGATTTGGGAATTGATAAGGCTCAGGCGTTGATTACTGATGTTGTTCAGATTACCCGTCTTGGCCTTGCAGGACTGAATCACTAATGGCCTCAGTGAGTTCAAGCGAACACACAAAAGAAGAGTACAGCTTCGTCTATGGAGACGAAGCTGTATCCTACCAAGTGGTTCGAAAAAATAAGTCAGAAGACAATTCTTCAGGGAAGCCGAGAAAAATCACTATCCGGGTTCACCCAGACAGTGAAGTCGTGGTAACAGCCCCGGAAGATGCTGATAACGCTGATATCCATGAAGCCGTTATGAAACGAGCGAAGTGGATTTGGGATGCCATAATCGAATTTCGTAACCATCAGAAATATGTGCAAACCAAGAATTACGTTAGCGGCGAGATGCAGTTTTATCTCGGCAGGCGATATGTTCTGAAGGTGGTGGAAGACAGGGAAGCATCAGCCTCCGTTAAAATGAATAGAGGGAAATTGCTGGTCACACTGCCTCGCTTCGATAAGCGCAAGACTGCCTTGGTTAAAGGGCTTATCAACCAGTGGTACAAATTCCGGGCCGAGCATATTTTCCATGAACGGCTGCAATATCTGTTACCTCAAGCCACTTGGGTGAAAGGAATACCCAGCTTCCGCATCCTTCCCATGCAAAAACAGTGGGGAAGCTGCTCTGCCAAGGGAACCCTGATGCTTAACCCCCATCTGGTGAAAGCTCCCAAGGAGTGCATTGATTATGTAATTCTGCATGAGCTTTGCCATATAGCCGAGCATAACCACAGTGAGCGGTTCTGGCGGCTACTGACTCAGGTAATGCCGCACTGGAAGGAGGTAAAGACCCGTTTGGATGGGATGGCTGAGCTGTTCTTGAATGAATGATGCCCCTAAATCTATTTTTCTTATCTTATTCAGGCTACACCAAGAGAACACTACAGCGCTGGAGAAAAAGCACAATAAAGCGTCATCTAGCTTTGATATGTAAAACCAGTTGGAAATATGAAATGCTTCTAGCTAGTAGGCATTTCTGTCAACACAGTAAAAGTAACAGTCAATTAGTAATTCCAAACCAGTAGATATAATGGTCAATAGAATAGTCGAATCCATTGTCTTCCCTAGCGTTCATTTGACACT
>CBDEWF010000107.1:0-4899 GCA_965243775.1 Sansalvadorimonas sp. | reverse complement strand
CTGACAGCTAGAGACAGTTTCATAGCTGCCCTGAGGTTAGTATGGCAAAGCTGATCAACTTCTTCTGGTGAAGAAGAGGTGAGCAGCAGCGTACTGGAAGCAGCATTGTGCCGCTCCCTGCTCAGGTGGTAACCAGGGCTGCTTTTTCAACAGTACAGCCCAGACACTTGGATCTTAACTGCACCAAAGCCAAAGTTCACAACCTCAAACTACCCAAGAGCTGTGTTCTCAAAAATCTTCAATCACATTTGAAGCTTGTGTCTCATTCACAGCCCAGAGCAGCCAGGTAGAGCTGGCAGCAGAGGGCACCACACAATCAGCTTTGTGATTTATATACTTCCATCATGCTCACAAGTGATTTTATAGAGCACAAATTACTACTACAACAAGCTACAGGGTGACTTTATAAAGCATGCATCATATCAAATGAAATGCATAAAATGAAAGGCTGCTAATTTGCCACAGTGCTTTTATCCAGCAATTCAGAGAATGAGATGTTCAAGCTTAATCTCTCCTGGAGTTCAGACTCCACGTTCCCATAACAGCACACACCACACAGCACGGATCTCCAGCGTGGCCAGACAGGTACTGAGGGGAATCTCTGCAGAGGATTAGGAATCATGCAGCTATCACATCAGCCCGAGCACAAACCACCAGCCCACAGACCAACTCATCTGTGTTTTACACACCGCAGGACCAGACAGCAATTAAATGTTTGGGCTGGAGATGCCCAGCAGCCTCCGAGGCGGAGAGCTGAGATTCAAGAGACAAAAGGAACAGGCTGATTTCTCTTGAAATCCTCCACACCTGCAGATCATGTGTTTTTACCTACTGAATACCTGTTAAAAAAAAAAAAAAGAGAGAGAAAGATAAAACTACACCAAAGTCAATCTTTATTACATTAGCATGCTGATATACGCACACTAGTACGGAAAAAAATATATTGAGTACAGGAAGCTAAGCCAATACTTTTGTTATCAGCAGAACATTTCAGTACCTCCATCCTGTCGCCCCTACCAAGAGCCACCACCCCCACCAATACTGTTGCACACGCCATGAAAAAAGGACTTCCCAGTTCATATTGCCTGATGAGTAATCGTAAATCCATTATGATAAAGGATGCTTCTGCACATGCAGTTGTAGTTGAAGCAAGTCAATGCAATATTGACATCTGCAGCACGACCTTGGGGCAGGTCTGTCACAGCTTGAAGCCATCCTTTCTCTGCAGGGCGAGATCCAACCAGCAAAGCTCCAGAAGAAGAAACCCAAGGGCAGAAAGAAAGAACCCAAAGCTGACCCATGGTGTTGAAGCACTCCATTAATTTCAGCCACCATAATGCTTCCCCTGAACTACAGAAACAACAAGCTGCCCAGGAACTTCTGCAGAAGCAACCCACCATAACCTTCTCAGGAATATATTCACATGGCTCCTGGTTGCTTAACTTCCTGACAGCTTTGTTTCAGGCACTAGAAAGATTAAAGGAGGCAAAGATAGCCTGTATGGATACACTGTCCTTGTGATAGTAACATACAGCACAGGTGCACAGCTACACAAACTGTTTGCATGGTTTAAACACCCAAATCTTAGCATTGCAACTGTATACTCTAGGAATTCTTTTTTTTTTTTTAACCATTTTAATCCAGCTGCTACTTAAAACTTGCCTCTCCTTTTGCAGTAACTCCAAAAGATAACATTACTGAACAGCAAGCAGTATTTGAGAGAAAGAATGAGCACAAACAGAGATTTCATTGAAAACCTCATTTTGTATCACATCTAAAATGCCTCCAATACAGACATGAGCCTGCACAAGAAGGTAAATTAAAGCCAGAAATAGACAAAAAAATCTCTTTCTGACTGCTACAAATGTTGATTTTTATGATACAGCCTCCTATGGTCTTACTAGTTTCAGTGTTAAGAAGTCAGCCCTTCTGTAGGGCTCCACGAGCAAGCAGACAAACAGCATATTCATTACAAGCTGGAAGGTGATGAGCTGTACAGAACTGCGAATGGCTGTCAGGACCATTGGAATCATCAGCACTGAGGGTGCCCGACAAACTCTCTGCAGTCAGCTGGCAGATAACTCTATGACAACAGTAAAAAAAAAAAAAAAAAAAAAACCATTTGTTTTATCTTTATTCTGCTTCATCTGAAATTATTTTCACCGCAGCAGCCAGCTGTCCTTTGGGGTATGTTTTCCATTGCTCAGTGTAACTGCAACTATCATTTCAGGGCCCAGTCCTTGAAAAACACACGCATCCAATACACAGACATCTTTGCTATCGGACCCACTGCGGCCCACAGCTCCACATTAATGAGAAGGGAAGGTCGAGCCTCCACGCTACACCCAGCAGCTCTGGTTTGCACAAGCACAGGAGCTTTCATTTCAAATTCTCCTGCAATCAGCACAAATATTTCCAGCCCAGTTCAACGCACCCTCGAAACAAAACAGACCTCAAAATTTATGGACAGCTGTCACGCTTCAAACAGCTATAGGATAAAGAAAAATAGAATGAACATTCTGCATAGCCCAGGCGATATGACATACCTTACTTCTGAGATGACTGAACATATACTGAAATCAGCAGTGATGCACTGCACTGTAGAAACTGCCAGGCTTACAGCTCCTCTTAGCCAAAGCCCACAGCTCAGGGACCATTTTGGAAGACCAAAAATAAGAAGTCAGCCTGTTGCCATCTTTTCTGCTCTTCTAGATCCAACCAAAATTAACTGCTACCTCCACAGCAAGGAACTTTGAAGCCTCCCAAGGATAATTACCAGCTTCCGCCTTCGTAACGCCTAGAAGCTGTGATTTTACATTGGTCTTCACCTCGCCAAAACACCAACTATGCAAAGCTGTGCAGCAGTGGCCTGCAGGGCTGGGTTTTGTCAGTCATGCAAAATAGACTGCCTGCACATAACACAAGCCCAAGCATAAGGCAGTACTGTTAGGCTTGCTACAAGCACTGCGTGCATTAAAAGGATTTCTGTACAGTTTTGAGAGTCAGCTGCACAACCACTATACGGCACACAACAATCTCTTCCCCCATCAGCCTGGGGCACAAGCAGGAGATGACAATGGTCACACCTGGAAAGCACTTCTTTGGGAAGGAAGGAAGCCAAGCCCAGCTTGGCTATGCCTTGTTCCAAGAGCAATTGCCACAGTAAGTTTCTCTACCTTTACGGTGCAATCGTAATGGCAAGTCTCCAAGGAGGGAAAGATTTAGACAACCAAGAGTTTTAAGTGGTTCTGAATCAGGAGAGTCTTGTGAAGCAGCAGCTGAAATGATAGTTACATGCTGACATTTCAAGCTTTCATGTCCCCATCATTCTTAATGGTATGGAGCCAAACCAAGAATTGGATAAAGCAATTACATTGCCAGAAGTAAAACCGCTAAGCTGAGCTTACAAATGTCTGATTTGGGTGATCTAGCACTGCTGTCTCTCACACAGAGCAGAAGGGTTTGTCTGTGAGATCTGCAGCTACACCACTGGGACGAGAAAGGAACGCAGCCACTCGCTGCAATGTCACTGAGCAGTGGGCACTCAGTGGGAAGAGCTCAGGGACAGCCCCGAGCCGCTCCAATGCTCAGGGAGGGCTGGGCACAGACACCGCGCTCTGCAAGTCTTTGCCACAGGGCCTGGGGGCACCGGGTGTGAAAGGAGCTGCTCGCTGCCTGCACCTGAGGCAGGTGAGGAGAAATGGAGCGGACGGCAGCCCTTTGGGAGGCAGAATCCTTTGCAAGGATGGGACAACCCTTCCTTTTCCCCCAGAGCAAAGAGCTCGCTCCGCTCCCTCCCCGTGCTCAGCCAAAAGGCAAGCAGACCTCCGGACCCACGAGCGGATCTCTGCTCTCTGGATCCACGGGAAGTACCGGCGTCCCACCCGCAGCCCATCCCCGTGCAAAACCCTCATCCCGCACCTTACGTAAAGGCAGCCCTCGCGTTCCCCACGGAGAGCAACGACGCTCCCCAGCGCAGCCCGCTCAGCCGGGCACGACCTCCCCCGGCCCTCCCCGCGCACGGAGGGGCGGGCTGAGCGCCCCGGGCACTTACACACGGCCGGGCGCCCTCAGGCAAAGGGGAGCGCTCAGCCCACCGCCCCCCCTCGCCCCGCGCACGCAGGACCGCACCACACCTCAGCGCTCGCCTCCCGCCCCACGCAGCCCCTCGCACCGCCAGGACCCCCTCGGGACACCGCCCCCACTCACTCACCGCCGCCTCTCCGGCCGCTGCCCCCGGCGGCCCCACGGCCGCCCCCTCCCCGCCGCTCGCCCCGCCGCCCTCCAGCTGCCGCTCGCGGTACAGGGACCAGAGCCCCACGTTGGGCAAGAAGACGAGGGCGGCCAGCGCCAGCCCCACCGCCTGCAGCAAGCGCTTCTGCTTCCGCCGCATCGGAGCCGCCGCCGCCGCCGTGAGGAAGGGAGGAAGACGGAGCGCGGAGCCGCCCTGACGGAGCGCAACTTGCTCAGCGCGCGCGACGGCGGCGGGCGGCAACTCGAGCACTTCCGCTCCGTTCCGCGCCGGGGGCGGGGCCGACGAGGCCACGCCCACCCGCCGGGAGGGGGCGGTCCCTCTTCAAGCCCCGCCCCTCCCGGCTCGGCCCGCGGGGACGGCGCGGGGAGCGGCGCGCTAATTGCTGCGGAGCGGCTCCGCAATTAGCGCCCTGGTGGAGATCTCCGTGGTAATTAAGCTGCCTTCCGCCGGCCCATAAACCAGATGATGGATAGCCACGGGATGCCTTTTTTTTTTTTTTTTTTTTTGTAGTTTATTTTTCTCTTTTAAATAAACAAGCGGCTTAAATAAACCGCTTTCCGCAAATTAGGGATCATTTCTTAATGGCAAAGAGCCCTGGGGGTGAGCAGCAGCAGCAGCAGCAGCAGCGAACCCCGTGCGAACAG
>CBDEWF010000106.1:0-13408 GCA_965243775.1 Sansalvadorimonas sp. | reverse complement strand
TATAACCAATAACGACCGGGGAGGAGGGTTGCCCGTTTTCCATATCCAGCTTCATCGGCAGGGCAGCCACAGGATCAGCTGCCCCCGGAACCTGAATACCGAATTGACGAAAACCTGTTAAATGTCTTACAGTTCTTTCACTTCATAGCTGTGAGTCACTTCCACATCGCCCTTTCCCAGCATAATGGACACAGAGCAATACTTGTCGGCAGACAGTTCCACCGCCCGCTTGACCTGAGTTTCTTTCAACTCTCGGCCGGTTACCACAAAGTGCATATGAATCTTGGTAAAGATAGCGGGGATTGCATCGACCCGCTCACTGCTCAACTCCACTTCACAGTCAATAACGTCCTGACGGGCTTTTTTCAGCATACTCACCACATCAATGGAAGAGCAGCCACCAGCAGCCATCAGCACCATTTCCATGGGGCTGGGAGCAGAACCGGAACCACCGTGTTGTTCGGAGGTATCCATAGTGATACTGTGACCGCTGGCAGAGCGACCGACAAAACGCATGCCATCAACCCATTTAACCTGAGCTTTCATTGCAATTTCCTTGAAAAAATGAGTCCATACCGGTATTACACAGATAAATAGGGCCGGCAGGGTTCTGATAAGAAAGTTGCAGAAGTGTACCCTGTTGATAAGAAAAAGAAACCGGGATAGGCCTGGACAAGTCGTGGACAAAGAGTATGGAAGTTTTCACCCGCCATATTCCCCAAGAGAGGAAGGAGCGTACTGAGCGCTTCCTGAATCACTGCCAGATCAAACACTACCTGCCCCATACCAGTATTGTCAGTGGTGGTGATTCTTCCGATACCCTGTACTTTATTGTTGATGGTTCAGTGACAGTCTTCATCGAAGATGATGGCCGGGAGGTCATTATCAACTACCTGAACCGGGGGGATTTCTTTGGAGAGCTGGGCTTGTTTGCCACAGAGTGTTACAACAACCGGCCCGTCTGGGTGAAAACCCGCACCAAAAGCGTCATTGCCGAGATCAATTATACCAAGGCCCGGGAGCTGACCCGGGACATGCCCGACATCCTTTACGACATCAGCCGCCAGATTGCCCAACGCCTGCAGCTCACCACCCGCAAGGTCAGTGACTTAACCTTCCTGGATGTGACCGGACGTATCGCCCGCACCCTGCTCGACCTGTGTCAGCAGCCCGACGCCATGACCCATCCTGATGGTATGCAGATCAGTGTCACCCGGCAGGAGATAGGTCGCATTGTCGGCTGTTCCCGGGAAACCGCTGGCCGGGTTCTGAAAAATCTGGTAGATGAGGGCATGATCTCCGTTAAAGGAAAAACCGTGGTGGTCTTCAATACCCGTTAGACGTATTATCCGTCGCCATTTCCAGCATACCGAACGGGTAATTAAACCGGATGTCCACTGGTACTACATTTCCTGAGCGCTATGAAGCTCTGCTGTCGGAAAAGGTTGAGCACCTGCAGCAGCTTCTCAGCGATTTTCGAATTCCGCAGCCGGAGGTATTTTCCTCCGCTCCCGAGCACTTTCGTATGCGTGCGGAGTTCCGGGTCTGGCATGAAGGCGACCAGACTCACTACATCATGTTTGATAAGGAGACCCGGGAGAAGGTTCGGGTCAGCGAATTTCCTGTGGGTTCCACCCGTATCAATGAACTGATGCGCCCGCTGATGGATGCCCTGTGCGGGCAGGAGACCCTGCGCCGCAAGCTGTTCCAGGTAGAATTCCTGACTACCCAGACCGGCGATGCCGTTGTCTCCCTTATCTACCACAAGCAACTGGATCAGACCTGGGAAGAGGCCATTCGTCCTCTGCGGGATCAATTTGGTATCGAGATTGTTGGTCGGGCCCGCAAACAAAAGCTGGTACTGGATCGTGACTATGTCACCGAAGAGCTGAATGTCTGTGGCCGCCTGTGGCGTTACAATCAGGTTGAGAACAGTTTTACCCAACCTAATGCCGGTATTAACGAGAAGATGCTGAGCTGGGCACAGGAAGCGACTTCAGGCTGCGAAGGTGACCTGGTTGAACTTTACTGCGGAAACGGCAACTTCACCTGTATTCTGGCCCAAAACTTCGACCAGATACTGGCAACAGAAATCTCCAAATCCTCTGTTAACTCAGCCCATAAGAACTTTGAGATGAATGCGGTGGATAATGTCACTATCGCCCGTATGTCCAGTGAAGAGTTTACCCAGGCCCTGAACCGGGAGCGCCCTTTCCGCCGTCTGGCCCATGTGGATCTGGACAGTTACAACTTCACCACTATATTTATCGATCCGCCCCGGGCAGGCCTTGATCCGGCGACTGAAGCTCTGGTACAGCGCTTTGACCGGATCGTTTATATCTCCTGCAACCCGGTGACTCTGAAAAGCAACCTGGAAACCCTGAGCAAAACCCACAGAATTGAAAAGCTGGCCCTATTCGATCAGTTCCCTTACACCGATCATATCGAGAGTGGCGTGCTACTGACCAAGCTGTCATAACAGTTCGGCACTTTCCTGCTCAATCCTGTCTAAACTGGGGCAAATTATTAATAAAAATGTACTCATGCCCCAGTTCAACTGCCTGATCATTGCCTTTGTTTTACTCCTGCTAGGCGGGTGCATCATCCGCAAAACAACACAGGTTGAGTCATTCGAAACCAGATCGGTTGATGTACTGCTCATCGCGTACGATAACGGTGATGGCCGGGCTTTCCGCAATTTGTTACCGGAGCTGACCAACCGTAATATCAACTGGCACCTGATTGCATTTGGCCCCGCAGCAGACCTGTTTGAACCATCCAGCCACATCACCATCCTCAACCATAAAGTCCAACCAAAAGAAGCCTGGATATGGAAAGAAAACCGAAAGGCCCTGCTGTCTGAAAAGCTCACCCACACATTAGTCAGATCATGGAACCCCCGGGTTTTAATCGCCGGCATGGCCCATAGGATTCAGGCTGAACTTATCACTCTTTGGTGGCAAAAGGGCGCATGGACCATTGCCTTTTACGACTCTTTTGAAACACCCACCGGGCAAGACTGGATACATTCATGGCTGGAAGCGCAGCCACCGGTTGAAGAAATTTTTGTGCCGTCCATCCGGCTGACTGAGAGCTTTCCCCAGGGTTACACCCGCTCAAAAGGAGTATCCGCTGTTGCTCACCCGGTTCTGCTGGAGTGGCATGAATCCATAAGCAGAAGCGAACCAAAACTGCTAAGAGAGTCTCTGGGGCTGAATAACAGTCCAATCATTCTTATTGCTGGTGGTTATGGGGAAGGTTACAGCGAAAGCCTGGAGCTCATGGCCGAAGCAGCTTCCCTGCGTCCAGATATACAGTGGCTTATTGCCCCACACCCTCGTTATCGCGGAGAGCAGGAGCAGGTATTACTTGAGGAAGATAACCCTCCACCATTTCAGATCATTAACAATGAACCTTCCATCAGGCTGGCGGCTATCGCAGATCTGGTTATCAGTTACAAGTCCACGGTAAGCTGGCTGACATCCCAGCTGGGCATTCCGTCACTGTTTGTCAGGCCGGAAGCGGAACCCGGGATGCTGGGTCTTATCAAGGTCGTCAACAGCAGTTCCAGCCTGCTTAATGCCGTCCATAAAAATCTGGACCAGCTTCCCCGGCATTCTGCTCCTGCAAGAATCCACGACCTGCCCCGTATCTCCAGCTTATTAGAACAGAGAATAAAAGATCCGGTCAGCCGTCCACCACAACTGAATTACCTGGAAGAAACCAGCCGATAATATTTAGTGCGACTACGACTTTACTGAAATAGCCCGGGAACGTAGGCTACTCCTATGGTTCATTACTCTGCGGATAGCACTCAATCACTGCCGCCCCTGCTAACCGTTTTTTACCATGACGTTAGCTTTATCACTTTAGATAATGAAAAATGCAGTCTTTTACCCAAGGGTGCTTATGTCTGACTGGATCAGCAGACGTACATTACTGGTACTGGTTACCCTGCTAATTGCCGGGACAGGGCTGACTATCGCCTTAAGCAGCCTTTTTATCTCACAACGTGCAACTCCTTACCTCTACGATAATATTCAGAATTTGCCAGCCAACCGGGTAGGTATCGTTCTTGGGACCAGTCGCTATACCTCAGAGGGCAATCCCAATGGCCACTACAGGCGTCGACTGGAAGCGGTTGTTTCTCTGGTAAAGGCGGGAAAGATCCGCTACGTCCTGGTAAGCGGGGATAACGGTACACCCTGGTACGACGAACCGACCCGAATGCGCAGGGATCTTATTGCCATGGGCATCACTCCGGAAATTATCTACCGGGATTACGCCGGGTTCAGAACCCTGGACTCAATACTCCGAGCCAGGGAGGTTTTTGGACTGGATGCCTTCACTGTTATCACCCAGCGATATCACAATGAACGGGCAATATTTTTGGCACAGGCCAATGGCATACCTGCAATAGGTTTCAATGCCAGGGGAACCCTAATCCAAAGTGATTACAATAATCGGATTCGGGAAGCCCTGGCCCGGGTTCTGGCCTTGATTGAAACCTATATCCTGAGAACCGGTGCCCGGGTTCTTGGTCCACCGATCACCATTGGTGAAACCCCACCAACCTGATCTATTCTGGTTGGCATATGAAACAACCTTCTTCTCCCGTTGGCGCGGCCCTGATTGTGGCCGGTACCACTATAGGTGCCGGTATGCTTGCGCTGCCTATTATTGCCCACGGACTTGGCTTTCCCCTGATGTCTGGCCTGATACTGTTGACGTGGGGGCTAATGGCGATGGCAGCACTGTTAATCCTGGAAGTAAACCTTACAGTCAAACCAGGCTGCAGTCTTTTTATTATGGCGAGTGAAACCCTGCATGCCCGGGGGCGCTTTCTGGCTGTCAGTTCTATGCTGTTTCTGTTTTATGCCCTGCTGTCAGCCTATATTGCCGGCGGGGGTAGTCAGCTGGCCCAGTACATTCCAGGTCTCAAGACACTTCCGATACGCTCTGACGCTGCTGGAATGATTCTATTTACCTTGATTTTTGGTTCCCTGGCTTCTGCCGGTGTACACCGGGTTGATATTTGCAACCGCCTGCTATTCCTCTTTATGCTGGCCGCTTTTATTGTGATTCTGGGGCTTCTGTCAGCAAACATTCAACCACCCAGACTGATCTCCCGTCCAACCGATCCCTGGCTGGGTGTGGCTGTACTGCCCGTGATTTTTACCTCTTTTGGTTATCACGGCAGTATTCCCAGCCTGATCGCCTACGTTGGTCCAAAGCGAGAGGTATTGCGGCGAGTGTTTGTAATTGGCAGTTTTTTCCCTCTGGTCATATACCTGCTCTGGCTGGCAACAACCCTTGGCCAACTGGAAGAAAACGAGCTTAAAATCATTTCACAATCAGGAGCCATACCTGATCTGGTCAATGCCCTGGCCAGCGATGACAACTCATCTCTGGTGACTTTCGCCCTCCACATCTTTACAGACCTGGCCCTGGTGACATCGTTTCTGGGTGTCGCTTTGGGACTGTTTGATTTTCTTCATTCAGCCATAGCCTCCACATCGCGCCTGAGAACAGCATTTGCGGTCTACCTTCCTCCCACAGTCATTGCCATCCTCCTGCCCGGAGCCTTTGTTATTGCCCTCAGCTATGCTGCACTGGCTCTGGCCGTTCTGTCGATCATCCTCCCAGTCATGATGCTGCAGGCTCTGAAAAAACAGGGCAGGATAAAATCAAACACAATTTCCATCATGGCCATTCCTACTCTGCTGTTCGGTATTGCCATCTGCCTGCTCAGTCTGATTTATTCCTGAAACCACCTACACTTCCCACCGCAGTGAGTGAGGAGGAGTAGCATGTCCAACTATATGTTGATTCTATCCAGCGGCCCCACAGACAACCGCTTTCATCAGGCAGGTAACATAGCCCGCCAGTTACGGGAACAAGGTCACAAAACCACCCTTTTTCTGGTTCAAAATGCGGCCCTCGCAGCCCGCCAGTCACCGGCTGGTGAATCAGTCAGAGAGTTAACCCGCCAGGGAGTACTGGTTCTGGCTGATGACTTTTCCCTCAGGGAAAGAGGTATTCAAAACAGCCAGCTGGCCCCGGAAATCACTCCAGCATCTCTGGACTGCGTTATCGACAGCCTGGCTGCTGGCCACAAAGTTCTCTGGCAGTAGGTATTTCCCATGAGTAAATCCCTGACATTCACCCTAATGGATGCCCCTTATGAAAACTCCAGAACAGTCACCGCTTTCAGGTTGCTGGATATTGCTGCCCGCCGCGGTTATCACCTGAAAGTCTTTGCCTATGAGGGGGCCGTTGCCCTTGCTTTCCGTGAACAGAAAGCCCACCCAAACACTATCCATGGCCGGACTGTGGAAGAGGAGAATCACCCCCTGCCCCATAAGTGGGTTGAAAGTCTGCACGAAACGGCTGCCAGCCACGGTGGCAGCATAGAATGGATGAACTGTGGTTTGTGTGTAGACGAACGCGGTGTCGACAAGGCGGTTGAATGTACCCGTAGGGGAACACCAGCCGATTTCTGGAGCTTCGCCAGCACAACCGACAATACCTTGGTAATTCCCACAAGCTAGGAGATAACTGTGAAGGTTCTCAATATTATCAGCACCCCCTGGCGGGCCACTATTGAGGAGCAGGATGACACTATTATCTGGCTGACTCACGCTATGGTGGGAGCCGGTGCAGAGATTGATGTGGTCTTTACTGGAGAAGCGGCCGGCTACGCCGTAACGGGAATGGATGCCAAAGGTCTGTCATTCGGTCAGCTCTCCCAGACACAACCACCGGATATTAACCGGGATATCAGTGACCTGATAGAGAAAGGACGCAAAGTTTACGTCTGCGGTGATTCACTTTTTCACCTGGGTATTACTTCAGACTCTCTAGCGCAGGGTCTATCTATTGTGGCCGGGAAAGAGCTGGTGCAGTTATTTGATAACTACGATCAAGTCTGGCAATGGTAAGTACCCGGAACTGAACTGTGAAGACGGCTTGATGCTGTAGCAACCTGTTTACTACCCGATGTTAACCGGCTTTGTTTTCTCATCATTTGAAATCAGCCACGACCACACTCTGACAGACATTGGGTAGACTTCTTCTCTCTACAGAAGCCAAAACTACAGGCCCTAAAACTACAGGAATCAAAAGCTTTACCAGAGCGTCATGGCAAAACTTATACTATTGATGCCTGTTATTTATCTCTTCCACACCTTAAGTTCACAGGAATGGCATGCTCCATTTTTTTCGGCTTTGCTAGGTTCAGCTGGTCCAGCAAGTTGACAAAACCGTCTTCACTTTTCACCTGCAGCCGGGGATTATAGCGTTTCTCTTCACCGATGGTTGATTCTGTCATTCCCCGGTAATCGTGAGCTGGATAAACTTTAGTGCTTTCCGGCAGGTTCAGTAGAATATCAAACAGGCTGTGGTACTCTTCACGTGAGTCACCATTCTGAAAATCCGTTCGGCCTGAACTGCGGATCATCAGCGTATCCCCACTGAACAGCCACCCTGGACGCCCTTCCCGGTACAGGCATCCCGAATCATCTGTATGCCCGGGAGTATCCAGATAACGTAACCGGTAATCACCCGCCTGCAGCTGATCTCCATTATGCATCGGCCGGGTTATCCCTTTTGCATCACTCTTGTGACTGCCCGCTATGTCACAGCCCGTCACATCTCTTAAAGTGCCTGTACCGGTTATATGGTCAGCATGGGTGTGGGTATCAAAAGCTGAAACCAGATCAAGATTCAGCTCATCCAGTAAAGTCAGATAGGTTCCGACATGGTCTCGAACAGGGTCAATAATCAATGCCTCATGTTTTTTTTCATCGGCTACAAGATAGGTATAGGTTGATGAAGTCACATCAAACATCTGCCTCAGCATACCAAGTCTCCAGAAAACAGCAGCTCAGCACCGAAGTATTAACGCAAAGTGAAAACATGCACGGAAAAAATCAACAAGGCCAGGGGAACGTTTTCAATTAAACAGAGAGCTCAGCTGGGTCGCAGTGCAGGAGCAGTTGCCGGGCAGCCTGGAGATTGAGTCAGAAATATATGATCTCATGTGAGCGGATACTAAACGGGTGTTGGAAAGTGATTAAAGCTGACCTCACATGATCAGCTTCAATCTTGTAGCAGCAAGCATAAAGCCCTCTCATGGCCGTTTAAAACCTACCTTTTTTTCTTCTTTCGATTACGCCTTCTGCCCCGCTTGGGCTGAACATGCAAAGCTTCCTGGGTCAACTTAACCCAGCCTTCCTCATTGACAACCACATAACGCTCAAGATCCGGCTCAATATGATCGGGATGAGTAGAGAAATCTTTATCGCGACCCGGGTGGTAATCCCAGAACAACTCTTCACCCGGCTCAATATCCCTTACCGACAGTGCTATAACATGCTGATCATCGGTGACAAACATTTCCAGGTTAGGATCATCATTACTATTGGCATAACGCATAAATGAAGAGCAGTAAGCTCCATCAATACCCACCTCCAGATCCGGATAATCCCCCTGCCAGGGATGGTCATCATCTTCCTCATCAACCAGCCAGAGAATATAGGTATCCTGATTCAAAAAGCGGGGGAACCCCTGTTCATCCTTCTGCCACATAACATAACGCCCTGTAGCCGGAACCAGAAGCCGGTATGACCTCATACCGGTATATTCTCCGACCACCCGCCCGGCAGGAATAAAGTTCTTGGTAAACAGGCCGGTTCCCGCGCCTTTAATCTGGCTCTCACCTTTATCAAGTTGAAATTCATAATTGGCAAGACGGGCTTTCAGTTCAGCAATTTCACTCTGGAGACTGACGATTCGATCATCCACAGTCAAATCAGTCGCCTCCCGGGTGATATCAGTACTGTTCATAGCATTCATACATCCCTGAGTTGTTGTTATTAAGTGTCATCACCATACTCCATAAAGTGATTAGTTCAGCTTACCAGTTTGTTAGGTGATGAGAAGCCAGATTTAACTAATATGAAAAAATAGTCTTCACAACGACACAGAGCTGCCATGGATATTGGACGGAGAATAAATGGACAACCATTGAGTTTTCTAATACGTGATATCGAGCAGAATCCTGATGATTACCAAGTTATTCATGACCAGGCAAATGACAGAAAATGGCTGGAAACCCGTGCAGGTGAAATTATCTGGAGCAGGCTTGATACAGATGGCCAGGAAGCAAAAGCCTATCTCTGCTCTATTGGCGATTTTAGAAGCAAACAGTATATACAGGAGAGCTGCACGCCCCTAGCCGACTCGATTCTAAACAAAGATCTGTTGACCCGTCCGGTCAAACCAGCCTCTTCTGCGTCAAGAAATATTCCCCGGAAGTCAGCTCCCTCTGCAACTCCATCAGATGAATTGCAGGAACAATCTGCGCATCCCTCTGTGCCTCTATCCCTGTCTCAACACGACAATCCTGTTCCTTCGCATCATCCACCACCTTCCCAGTCAAACTATGGAGCAGGTGCTTCAGCCCCACAGCCACCAGCAGCACCATCAAATCTTGATCAAAACTGGGCCAGGTTTTACCTGGATCCATCCACCCCCCTTGAGGGAACCCCCTGGTCCATCAACCAGATACTGGCCATGAGCGAAGAAGAGCTGGAAAATAATCATGGTATTTTCCAGCTCTTGTTTCCCAACACCCAGCAAGGACTGCACCATACTTCTAACACTCCTTTGCTGACACCCGCCATAGTGCAGATGGTTCAGAACAATCCTGCTATCCGGGAGCAGCTTCTGCGAGTCTTTGACCGCGTATTAAGGCACTGGGGCATCAAGAGAAATGGAGACAGCTTCCAGCTGATTGAAAGGGGCTGGAACCTGTATGATCGCTGGCTCCCGCCTCCTGGAGGGAATGATAACGATCATAACAAACTTAGAATCAGCCGGGTTCTCTCTTTTTTTGACAACTGTGGTTTGCCCCAGGGGCGTGCTTTAAACCAGTTTATGCAGGAGCAGAGGCAGGCTAACTATCTTCTGCCCTGTGATCACTGGAATGCCGCTGTTGGTCTTGCCGCAGCACCGGTTCAGCCAGCTCTTGTGCTGAACCCTGCTCCACAGGTTTCAACCACTGCGCCTCCTCCGACTGCGAATCCGCCGGCTCCCTCCGTAGCCAACCCCGTAACAAAGCCAGTCGCAAATCCAACACCAGCGGCTACTCATCATCCAGCCCCCCATTCTGTGTCCTCCCCCTCTGTTTCAGCACCACCCCCTCACAGAGGAAGAAGGTCACAGCCGGACCGGCATACTCACCCAACCGGAATGAATCCCGCGCCCAGATCTGCAACAAACCCGGTGCCCCCAGCGCCACCCCGACCTCCTGCACCTCAAGTTCTGAGGCTTCCCCCGGCCCCTGGGCATAAACCCAGTCAATGCCTATATACCTATACCGTTCCTGCCCTGCTGGATAACGGCTCTATCGGGGAAGCTGTTGTTACAGACGATAACTATGACCAAGTATTAAATGGTTTGAGAGGAGGGGGGTACCCGACCCAATATCGCCATCAGTATGATGACCCGCAGGGCGTAGGTTCTCAGCAGGGCGCTGTTAACTTCTATGATGGCCAATATGACAACGACAATGGCCTTAAAAATGAGTATCTGACCAATACATATATGCATCGTGGCCCTGGGGGGCATGTTGTTCCATTTTACGTTGGCAACGATCCGACTCCATATAAGAGTGCTGAACATTATTTCCAAAGCAGGAAGTTTGCTGAATGCGCCAAGGATGGTGTAAACCAGAATGATCTTCATAGAGCATGGCAAACAGTTGTTGACGCTCCATCTGGGGGGCGGGCTGCCTACCATGGTGGCAGACGTGGTGGGTTCGGTGATCTCATCGACCTCAGAAAATGGGAGGCTAAAAAGCAGGAAATTATGAGACGGGCTATTAAAGCCAAGTTTGATGCATTTCCTGAGCTTAGTCAGCGACTTATAAATACCTACCCAAATATTATTATTGAAGATACTTCGACCCAGCCACCAGACAGAATTGACAGTGACTGGGGCAGTGGTATTGATAATTCCGGCTCAAATATGACCGGCATTATTCTCGGGCATGATCGCCAGGAGCGAATAAGAAGGCCATTTACCTGATATTTTCCGTAACTAATCTACACAGATTTCACACCATCCTGTGTTAGAATCCCGGCTCCTCATTTCACACCTCAATTACGGGAGCAGCCTTTCGCATGATCACAGCTTACCGTCTCCAGCATAACCGTCTCGAAATTAACCAGCTTGGCCTGAATGATGCCTTGCCGGGGGATACGGTATGGCTGGATGTGGTGGAGCCGACGGATGATGAGAGAACCTGGCTGGACAGCTATTACGTAGAAGAGGTCCCGGACAGTGAAGACCTGAACGAGATTGAGGCAACCTCCCGCTTTTACCAGGATAAGGATGGCCTCCATATCACCAGTTTCTTTCCTCACAGATCAGGTAAAGAGGTCAGAAACACCAGTGTTTCGTTCAACCTTCGCCCACATCTGTTGATTACCCTGCGGGATGAAGAGGTCGGGCTGTTCCGCTTGGTAAGAAACTACCTCAAGCGCCAGCACTTTGACCTGGACTCCCCCATGGTGGTTTTGACAGCCCTGTTCACCTCAAAGGTAGATTACCTTGCTGACTTACTGGAAGAAGTATATGAAAGCCTGGAAGCCGTCAGTGAGGTCACCCTGCGGGAAGATACCAATGATGAAACCCGTGACCAGGCCCTGAAAGATATTGCCCAGCAGGAAGACCTGAACGGCAAAATTCGCCTGAGCCTGTTGGACAGCCAACGTTCCCTGAGATATCTGGTTCGTAACCGCCGTATTCGGCTGGCGGATTACCACCAGCAGGAAATTATGGAGATGTTGCGGGATATTGATTCCCTGCTGCCCCATACCGCCTTCCTGTTCGACAAAATCAACTTCCTCCAGGAAGCAGTAATGGGCTTTATCAATCTGGAGCAAAACAAGATCATTAAAACTTTCTCAGTGATGGCAACCGTTTTCATGCCACCAACACTGATTGCCAGCAGCTATGGCATGAACTTTCAGATAATGCCGGAACTGGGTTGGGATCTTGGTTATCCCTTTGCCATCAGCCTGATGGTTCTGAGTGGCCTGGGAACTTATTACACCTTCAAGATCAAAGGGCTGCTTTAGGCTCTGTTGACATTAGTTAGTTTCAAGGTTGATTCGGCATCAAGGGCCGCTAAATCAAGCAGCCCTTGAATTCAGGGTTTGTGTTTATAGGGAAGGCCTGGAAATCACACAGTGGCTCTTCTGCGACGCATTCGCCAGAACAGGGCTAACACGGTCAGCAGAACAGGAATCAATAGTATATTTATTACCTTTAGCTGACTGCCTAACCGATCAATATCACGATTCAACTGATGTTGTACGTCTCGCAGCTGTTTTCTGATTTTCAACTTCTCCTGCTGAAATTTTTTCAGTTCAGCTGCCTGCTCAACACTTAATACCAGTGAATCCTTACCCTCTTTCTTCATCTGTAGCTGCATAAGGCGGCTCTCGGTTGTCTGCAGCTGCTGGTTAAGCTCCTCTTCTGTTTTCAGGAAGCGGGCCTGAGCCTGCCGCTCAAGTTCATCAACCCGGATAAAGGGACGAGAGAACTGTCCACGGCTCCGAATACTGATCAGATCAGCATTGCCTGACAGGTTATCCACCATGTTCACCACCATGTCACCGTTATTGGCAAAGGGTGATGCCACCTGCTGGCCAAAGAAGCTGGCAACCTGTACCCACAACCGGTTGGAAATCACATCGGTGTCTGCAACCAGGATAATATTAATTGGTTTTTCTGACTCCAGTAGATGAGGCCTTTCTTCAGGTGCATCCATTTCCTCTTCCTGTTCTTCCACGGCAGCACTTTCATCGGTACTTTCATCGGTACTTTCATCGGCAGTACTCTCTTCACTATCCTGCTGACTAGTGTCCGGTTCAGGTTGAGGTCTGCCACCAGGAAATGCACTCTTAACAGATCCAGTGACTCTGGCAGCCAAAGTGTACATGTCACCTGTCGGCTGAAAATTCTTGTACAGTGCCTTGGGATCAAACATCATCGCCAGCTGACCAGCATCAAGCAGAGCAGAGCGGTTACTGGACTGGACAAGGGGCTCAAAGCTGACAGTAGCTCCCCTTTTCAACTGGAGAGCACCGGCACTGGCAAAGTTCACAGTTTTCAGGTTGCCGGTTACAGCATCACTGCCATTCATATTCCCGGCACCATACCCAAGAATACCAAGATGTCTGACCGAGCGCCCTGAACCACTGCCAACAGCAAGGGCATGCTCTTCATCGGCCACGAACTTGCCCTGCACCATTTCAATGCCCCAGCTATCCAGTAGAGGCTCCAGGTAAGCAGACTGGGATCCTCCCCCCATTCCATACATACCACCACCACCGCC
>CBDEWF010000105.1:0-3910 GCA_965243775.1 Sansalvadorimonas sp. | reverse complement strand
CGGCTGGTTGTTGAATCCATTGATAGCCGGGACTGTATGACCTTACTGTGCGAAGGGGATGATTCCATGGATATGGCAGCTATTGAGTCCAGCATCAGAATTGTCTGCAAGCTTTCCGGCAAAGCAAAAAGGGTTTCTGCCGGTGAGTTAAAAGACAGCAGTCTGGTTATTAAAGACCTTCGTTCCTGACCAGTAATCTGCAATATCCGTTATAAAGGGTGAAACGGGCTTGCTCACCCTTATTCTTCCTCCATTCTTGGCAGTCCACCATTAAACACATACAATTTTTAGAGGGATAAGCGACCGGGATGTTGTTCCGCTCTTTATCAGGACTGTTGCCATTGGAAAAGGACATCAGACTTGTCTGTCATTATTTACCTGCTGAATGACCCATACATCTGGATCTGGTTCTGCCTGATTCTTGGCCTTATCGTTGGCAGCTTTATAAATGTCGTTATTTACCGCCTCCCGATCATGCTGGAGCGGAGCTGGAAAAATGAGTGCCGGGTTATTCTTGACCCGGAAGCTCCCGAACCGGCTCCAGAACCAACATTCAATCTTGTTATTCCTGCATCAGCCTGCCCTTCCTGTCAGCATAAAATACGCCCCTGGGAAAATATTCCTGTTGTCAGCTACCTGTTCCTGCGGGGGCGCTGCAGTCAGTGTAAAAAGTGTATCTCTATTCGTTACCCCACCATAGAAATAGCTTCCGGGCTCCTGGCTATGCTGAGTGCTCTGGTTTTTGGGCCCGGTTTCACCTCTGCCATGGTCTGTATTCTCTGCTGGACTCTGCTGACCATGTCCATGATCGATATTGATCACCAGATACTGCCCGATGATATGACCCTTCCTCTGCTTTGGCTCGGGCTGTTGTTGAATACTCAGGAAGTTTTTACCTCCCTGGAAGATGCCGTCTGGGGTGCTATAGCCGGATACCTTTCTCTCTGGTCAGTCTACTGGCTGTTCAAACTGGTCACCGGCAAAGAAGGAATGGGTTACGGTGATTTCAAACTTCTGGCAGCACTGGGAGCCTGGCTGGGATGGCAGTATTTGCCAGTAATTATCCTGCTCTCCTCCCTTGTGGGTGCTGTAGTGGGAATCTGCATGATCCTGTTTATGGGCCGTGATCGCAGTATTCCTATCCCCTTTGGCCCTTACCTGGCTGCTGCTGGTTTGATCGCCCTGTTCCAGGGACAAAACCTAATCACAGCCTATCTTGGTTTTGCCGGAGTTTAATATTCAGATGTTTGTAGTAGGTGTAACCGGAGGTATAGGCAGTGGAAAAACAGCAGTCACCGACTTCCTTGCCGAAAAGGAGATCGTTATAGCCGATGCTGATCAGGCCTCACGGGTAGTCGTCACTCCTGGGCAGCCGGCCCTGAAAAAGATTGCCGAACACTTTGGTGCTCATCTGATCCAGAATAACGGACAGCTGAATCGTCGTGAACTCAGGGATATTATCTTCAGTAACCCACAGGAACGACACTGGCTGGAACAGCTTCTGCACCCTCTAATATTTCAGCAGCTTCAACATGAACTGGAAAGTGCCGGCTCTCCTTATGCCATTCTGGTTTCCCCCCTTCTGATAGAAACAAACCAACACAAACTCACTGATCGTGTTCTGGTCGTTGATGTTCCAGAAGAGGTTCAGATAGAAAGAGCTATAGCCAGGGATAATATCAGTCATGAACAGGCTGAAGCGATTCTCTCTTCCCAAACCAGCAGAAAGAAACGCCTCAACTCAGCAGATGATGTGATTGATAACAGTGGAACTCTGGAACAACTCCATAACCTGCTAGAGCAGCTGCACCAGTTTTACTTGGGGCTGGCAGCATCCAGCTGAAGGGCAGAACCATGTGCCTCATACCGGGTACCATCAGTCAGAAACTCTATAAAAGTTGCGTTGCTGAGGCGTTCACCATGGCCGGTCAGATGCTCAGTTAATGAGTGAATGGGCTGGCCATGGCTGATCAGGAGAATATGCCCCGGCTTTTCCCATCGGCCCATATCCTTCCATGCCGCTGTCATACGGTCCCTGATCTGCTGATCGGTTTCCCCTTGAAATGACTCTGGGTTTTCGGGATACCATAAATCCTTCTCATCAAACTGGGTATAGTTCATGCCATCCCTCTGCCCGAAATTTCGTTCAATTATCCTGTCATCTATGCGGAGGACCTCAGAGTCAAGTCCGAGCCCATCAGCGACAATTTCTGCTGTTTCAACAGCCCTGGGCAGGGAAGACGAGATAACTGCTGCGACGTTACTCTTGTTGTATCCGGCTTTTATTAAGTCTGTGGCCAGTTGTACGGCCTGAGCTTTACCCAGCTCTGTCAGAGGAGCAGGAAAGTAGCCGGAATTAGCGGGGCTCGTAGTATATCGACGTTCAGCGTTACCCAAAGATTGTGCGTGCCGGATAATCACAATCTTGCGTGTACCCACCTCTTGCTCCCCTGCTGCCCAGGCTAACGTTGATACCAGAAATGCTATCAGCCAAATACACCCTATCTGCAGACCTGATCTTCGATGCAGCATAGCTCCCCCTGCTTGTGAGAAAAGAGGGTAAAAGTAGCAGAAATTTTCAGGGCAGCAGGTACTTTGTTCCAGTTAACAGGCACCGACTTAAACAGCCTTGGGTGGGCTATATATCTCAGATACTGTCCAAAACAATCAAAAATGAAATAAGGAAATAGCCAATTCGTTTTATTACGGCATAACAGAATGACTACCTTTGATGAACCCCGTGGCTATCCGGCAGTCTCAATTTCTATGGATCAAGGTCAACAGAAGGAGGCGTTATGCTGATTCAACGAACTGGAATAATGATACTGGCGGGAGCTATTGCCGGCATGGCCTGTGGCCTGATAGATATCCCTGTCATCACCGCTGTTGCTTCCACCGTAGGTGATCTGTTTATCCGCCTGCTTAAGCTGGTCAGCACACCAATTATCTTCCTCTCGGTTCTTTCTACCCTGACCGGAATGGGCAGTCTGAAAGAAGCCGGGGCATTGGGGGGACGGGTATTTCGTTACACTCTTCTGACCACCTTGATCGCAGCCATGATTGCACTTTCACTTTTTCTCGTGCTTGACCCTGCCAGCCAAGTCCAGAGTGTCAATGAAACTGTCTTTGTAGTCCAAGATCAGCAGACAGGGTATCTGAAATATCTAGTGGATATTGTTCCCACAAGCTTTATCGAGCCATTTACCCAGGGGCAGGTTATCAGTGTGCTGTTTCTGGCTGTTCTTTTGAGTCTGGCTATTCTGACTCTTCCGGAAAAACGCCGTTCCCGGCTGCAGATTCTTTTTGAAGATATGTTTGCAGCCATTATGAAACTGACAACGGGAATCCTGAAATTATTACCTCTTGCAGTCTGGGCCTTTATCACTCTGTTTATTATTGAGGTCAGGGGAGAGTCCATAGCCTCTAACCTGGCTCTCTATTTTGCCAGCATACTGCTGGCCAACCTTATCCAGGCTTTAATGATTCTGCCTCTTCTTCTACTTTGGAAAGGTATCTCCCCGGTACAGACTTTCCTGGGAATGACTCCGGCCCTGTCGGTGGCATTCTTTGCCAAGTCTTCCAGTGCAGCCCTGCCTGTAGCTATGGAGACAGCCAGTAACAGGCTGGGTGTCAGCAGAAAGGTAGCCCGATTCAGCTTTCCACTTTGTACAACTATCAATATGAATGCCTGTGCCGGATTTATTTTGATTACAGTACTGTTTGTCTCTTCTTTGAACGGTATGAGCTTTTCTACAGCAGAGCTGGTTGCATGGATTTTTATTGCAACTATTGCAGCAGTAGGTAATGCAGGGGTTCCCATGGGTTGTTTCCTGCTGGCCAGCTCCTTGCTGGCTACTATGAATGTCCCCCTGACATTAATGGGCGTTATTCTTCCTGTTTATGCCTTGAT
>CBDEWF010000104.1:0-6312 GCA_965243775.1 Sansalvadorimonas sp. | reverse complement strand
CGTTCTGTTCAGACGCAACTTGAAAACGACTTTACTCATCAGCAAGTCTAGGAAAATGACCTTATCGCACACCGAAAGTGCAATATAACAAGAAAAGCTTTTGTCAAAGTCCAAGATGATCTACTATCAGCCTTTGATACAGGAGGTTCTTTATTTCCCTCCTTACTCGACCGTAGCGCTGTGTTTGTTCAGTCTACATGTAGCCACTGGCTGGTCATGAAAATGCGCAGCTGCTCATACAGGAGTTAGATCACACCTAGAAACATTACTTCAGTAGTTACCTGTATTTACCAGTGTGAAAACAACTTGAAAATATTCAATAGCGTGGCAAATGTTCGGTTCCAAAATATTCATTCACATTCGACCGACCAAACAAACCTGTGCGCTCGGCCTATATTACAAGATACTGTCCACTTAAGGAGAATCTTTTGATCCTGCATGGAATCTAATATCCATCAGCGACACGAATTTGGCGGACTGACCACTGCTTCGTGGAGCAGGATCACAACGCTGCTACTCCTGTACCTCCTGAAATCTCCAGCTATTTCGCCTCCCCCTTTCTTATTACACAGGCAAACAAAAAAAAAAGCAAATTTAATTGCAATTTCAACACCAGCGCATAACTAGGAAAGTGGAATTGAAACAGCCGCAAAAGCGTATTGAGATCCCCACACGTCAGAGACTGGGAGGAGAATGATCCGGAGCAATCACTAGATAGCTGTGTCAGTGCCAGAGCGGGGAACACTTCCATAAATGCAAGCAAGTTTACATGGCTTGCATCCATCGTAGTTAAGGCCAGTCACCACAACATACAAATGCTAAAACTTCCAGAGTATGAAGCAGCAATTTAACCAAGTGTTAATACTATTTCTTGATGCGAGCACTATCTTACCCCTGATAAAGTGAGACTCCGAGACACCCTAGAGGCCAGTCTTCTAACCAACACAGGAGAACCCGGGCCTCTGTAAGTTTGCCATACAAGTAGAGACGCCTTGAGAGGAAACGATAAAATCAGGGTGGAATAAATCAGGAGAGATTGTTAGCAAAATAAATTGAATAACGCCTTCGATTACATGAAAGAAGAGTTGCATCTATTAGTTCGGTGACGGTGCATCGACGGCCTGAGCTGAATGAGCATTCGACTTCGCAAGGGAGCTAATGTCGCTGCTGAGACCAGACACGGATGAGCAGCGAATCACGGCAGGTGTGACTTCTAACGGCGTCAGATGACATGTTTCTCTACACACAGTATGATATAAGCTGCTGTGCGCGGCGGGCCGGCCCGCCGGGGGAACAGGCTGCTGCAGATGGGAAGAGGCACCCTCAGTCCCTGTCGTTCAGCAGGAAGTTGGCCGCCAAGTTCTCGTTCTTGTCACACGCGAAGAACGCCTGAACCGCCTCAGCTTCGGAGAACCCGAGGGCCTTGAGCTGTGCACATAGTTGGAACCGCGCTAATAAAACGTTGTCACGGCAACACACGGAACAGCATTGATCAACAGTTGTCCGGGTCCGGGAAGAATTGGGGCATTGGATAACAAGCATCAATACGAAACTGGGGAACCATTAAAACAGATCCTTGTCAACGCGAAACACTGAAAAGCTCTGATCACTTGTTGTCAAGGTAAACCCGTCCAGCAAGGGCATCTACGGGCAACAAATCACAGAGCAAAACCCACAGAAACTAACATGACAGATGCGGAAACGGATTAGACTAGGAAGCCTTGATTGCACATTTTCCCGCTAGCCATACCCGCCTCAAGCCCATGAAAGCTGTGACAAGCCAGGCACGGAGTAAAAAGGAAGCTCATTGCTCAGGCTGCGCAAAAATGCAAATGTTAGCTGTCATCATGTTTCAAACATGCATGCCAATGACACGGTTTGTCTGCTTGGAAGGCTACCTCTGTTACGCCAACAACTTGCCCTGTCTATAGAAGCCTTTTCCTCTGCTGTGACTTGGATGACCCCCGGGCCGCCAGCTCCAGCGGGATCAGGACCACCGGCTCCGCCAACACCGCCGGCACCACCAGTCCCAGCTGCGATGTCTGCCGGTGCGTCTGTTTCGCCTTCATTCAGTAGTCGGATAAAGGACTCCTGGTGCTGGCTGATCAGCTGCACACACAGCACAGCTCAAACCGATGGATAACAGTATTCCTCTACTCAACACAGAGGCATGTACGAGAGTTTTGATTTGGATGCAGCTGTTCACCTTCAGAAAGTGGGAACCAGCTGGAAAACAGTATGAGTAGATGAAGGGATATGGGACAAAGGAATGGGGATAGGGCAGAGAAAGCGAAGTGGGACAAGCGAAGGGATGCCGATCGGCCAGAGGACGAGATGAAGGCAAGTGGAGGGATGGGAGTAAATGGAGGGATAGAGACACCAGGGAAGGGGAAGAGGAGCTGGTTAGAGGACAGGATGGCGCAAAAAGGATGGAGAATAGAGAAAGAAGGGGCAAAGGTGGGGCTGATAGAGGAAGAGGACGGTATGAGGCAGAGGAGACAATTGGCAGATGGGGGAGGGATTGGAAAGCAAAGGAAGTGATCGTATATAGGAAGGGATGGGGGAAGGGGGCAAGGAAAGCGCACCCTAAGCAGATCCGGGTTGCTGCGGCCGAGCTCCTGCAGCAGCTGCGGCAGCGACGCCCTATCTGCTTGAACCATCTGCCGTAACTGTCGGAACTGGAGCAACTGGCGCAGGAAGTCCAGAGCACCTGCGCACAGAACCCATACCACACCTCACCGATGTACAGCAAAAACACACGGCACTGTACACAGTCGAGTGGGTTATGTCACTGTACACCCGCGGCACTGTACGTAGCACACACAACACAAATGCAGAGCACAGTGTAAAACATACTTAAATGGTATATAACAAAAGATAGGTGCAGTACTAAACACAGCACATACGCAGCGCTGAACAAAGAATAGACACAGCAACCTACCGAGAAGTGCAGATTCAAGTATGCGCACGGAGGATGCTCTAGGCACAGCACAAAGACTAACACAGTTTGTAGATAACACATACACCAAAGGGTGCATTCTGCTCATAGCAGATTCCGATCGCCAAGGCGACACTACCCTTCGCCCACTGCCCTTCGCAGCAACCCGACCGTTGAGGAGTTGGGACCGCCACCGGGCGGACCGACCTTCTCCGGCGGCCGAGCCGCTGCCCGCCACTGCCGATTCGCCGGCCGGCTGATCGCCGCCCTGGCTTTCAGCTGGGGCGCCTTGTCCGGCCCCTGGACCACTCTGGCCAGGGGCTGAGCCGGCGGGGCCCTCGTCAACGGGCGGTACGTCTCCCTGAACACAACATAGGAAATGGTACACGCAGCTCAAACACAGCCTGGAAATGACGACACAGCGGGCATGGTATGATGTATACTGTACAGCACAAACTGCAGTACGACTTGCACACAATACGACAAATATTGAAACTGAAAGTTGGCAGCCACAGACACTGAGACAAACAAGCAGCAGTTTGCGGGTCAGGTACTGTGACTGACAAACAACAAGTAGCGGCGCACTGGCGGACAGCAAGTACTGTGACTGACAAACAACAAGCAGCAGCAACACTGACGGACAGCAGCTACTGTGACTGACAAACAAGTAGTGGCGCACTGGCGGAGAGCAGGTACAGTGACTGAGAGTAGGTACTTTGACTGACAAAGAGGAAGCAGCAGCACTGACGGACAGCAGGTACTGTGACTGAAAGTAGGTACTTCGACTGAAAGAGAGCAAGCAGCAGCACTGACGGACAGCAGGTACTGTCACTGGCAACCAGCGGGCCGCAGCTCTTAAAGACAGCAGGTACTGTGACTGACGGACAGCAGGCAGCGGGGTACTGACGGACAACAGGTACTCGACGGCGCGGTCTGGGTTGTTAAATGATGCCCGTAGGGCCCTGAGAACCAGGTCCCGCTCGAAGCCCATGTTCATTATCTCGGTGATGGTGGACTCGAGTCGGTCGCCCGTCAACAGCGCACTTTGCGCTGACTCCAGGCTCCCACCGCTGCGACAGGCCAGCCATGAGCAAAGAATAAATGAGTAACGCAGCAACGGCACGACCGATAGAGTAAACGCCGAACCGACAAGGCCAGCAGGACAGAAACAGCCGGCAGACGTCTGAGAGACAGGGCCAGTCAGGGAAATACAGTCGATAAGATGTCCCAGCGACAGCAATAGCATCGCAACAGCGCACTGCAAGGTGTTGAGCTTACACAGAAGCGGAAAACTACGACCAGTGGCTGTAAGCAAGATCTGAGTTGGGCAAAAGGAACAAATGAGCTGCCCAGCTTCACTGATAACTGATTCACCCACCGTTAAGGCTCTATGCTATCAATGAAGAATAAAAAAAAAAATCCACGACGGAATTACTGCTATAAAAATATGGTGAAAGTGGAAAAAACAGCAAACCCAGCAGACTTCCTCCATCAACGACAACAGATTTTCGTTGACACAAAACTGGCAGCTAGCCTTTGTGACCAGACTATCCTTACTATGCCAAAAGCACGATGCTAGGTAACAATCACCTCGGCTAAAGCCATAGCACAGAACGAAGTTTAGGAAAGAACAGACTAGTTGAATTCATTCGGCCTGACATTCCGTAACATAAAACCGAGCTTCAAAGCATGCTTTACAAAATTCCGTACAAGTCAAGTCAATATTCTCTGGCCTAGGTTGTGTTCGCTTTGAAAGTCGCCTGAAGCTGAAGCAGCGCTTAGAACAGCAGAAGATCAGCACGTGTCTAGGGAGGTGGACACACACCCGGCAGAGCTGGACTCAGACTCCGCGGGAGTCGGGTCCGCGGCAGAGCCACTGCTTTGCTGCACAGGGGCTGCCGCTGGCGGATCGCCGGCGGTGCTTGTAGTACTTGTCTCAGCCGGTCGGCTGGACTCGCTGGTCGCCGCTGCCGCTGGGGCTGGGGCAGCAGCTGGGGCGGCAGCCGGAGCGACGGCCGGGGCAGCGGCAGGGGTAGCGGCCGGAGTAGCCGCCGCCTTAGCGTGTGGGGAATCGAGGGTGGGGAGGGTAGACGACAAGGCCGGTTCAGATGTATGGGACAAGAGTGATGAACGTAATTAACTTGATCAGAAGGGTGGAAATTGTGGAGCAGGCCCGCTTTGTTGAAAGAGTTAGAAACCCAGAACAGAGCATATTAATATTCGTGTTTGTGCAATAGCATCCCAGATGAAAAGACACAGGATCTCTTTTCCAAATGTATATACTATTAATATAACATTACCTTCGACAAACATTGACTTTTGAATGGTCTCAAATTTACCTTTGTTATCATCACCACAACAAAGCCCTTTTCATCTATCTTGCAGTCCGCGATGGTCTGGTCATCACCAAGAATTTTGCCTGCAAGAAAAAAAAATACTACGATTTTGAACCGCAAACCTACTTAGATAAAACGAGTTTGAATCCTTATGCATGAGATGAAGCTCGGAACTTTGTGCTTCCTACGCATTTTTTCCCCTGGGACTGAAGAGGCATGCAATACTGGAAGACCACGCAGTGGACACCAAAGAGGTCAAGAGAACTTCCAACACTAGAAACGAGAAGAGAAGTGCGCTAACAAATGCTCATTGTGGAGGGTGTATCAAGCAACTTTTGGTACCTTTAAAGTAAGACAGAAAACTTTAATGAATGCCTTTATATATTCCTTGATGTGCTTGCTTAGACACATGCTATCAAGACTATGATGAGACTGTTGCATTTTCTTTTAAACGCTCAAAGCTATAAATATGAAATCAGAAGCAAAGTTGTCTCATACTGCACCTCTATTCAAAGTCAGCAATCAAGCTGTGGTCTTCAAAATGCCCAGGCAAGGAGCTATGCTACATTTTATGTAGGCTTTGAAATCTATGTGTGTAGACAGTAGAAGGATACCTTAACACCATGAGGTATTTATGAGCTACGCACTTCACAGATATGACGATGAGTTCAATGAACGAGTGACCCCGGTGGGGTTCATTAAGCCAGCTAAATATGGGGCCTCAGTTTAACGTCTCATCCAAACGACAGAGCGATTGGGGCAAAGCGTCTCGCTCAAGGACACACTGGTGCAAGTTTTTTTCTTCTCAGAGTTGACCATTTTTTAGATAACTGCAGTATTGCACTGCTTTCATGAGGTCAAACTTGTGCCCCTTGTGGGACTAAAAACTCATGACCTCAGTGTCGCCGGTCAATGCACTAATCACTCGGCCACTGTGCAACTAAAGCACTGCTTAATCTACTTGTTGTAGGAGCAGTTCTGAGGCATGATGGCTGCTTCAGGACAAAACTACAGGAAATGCAACAGTAACATCACAGG
>CBDEWF010000103.1:0-10270 GCA_965243775.1 Sansalvadorimonas sp. | reverse complement strand
ACTTTCCTCAATGGCAAAGTCGAATGTGATAGGAATACCACTGGCCTTGAAACCCAGTTCATTGATCAATTGGCTGATGGCTTTTTCCAGGCCGAGGTCATCAATGGATTTTGGACGAACACGATTAAGAAGCCCCCGTGTTGTGTCGTAGATATTGAGCGACAGATTTTCAATAGTGGATGCCATGGAATAGCCCGGATCGGAACGCTCGATACGCTGCAACATACTGGCTTGAATACGAATGGCCGTAATGTTTTGGCCAATTTCATCATGGAGTTCACGGGCAATATCTGTTTTGACTTGCTCTTCCGTGGTAATCAACCTTTTTGCAAGATTTCGATTGCGGCAGAGTTCCCGGGTCAGCTTTTTATTCAAGTCCCGTTGACGCTGGACACCTGCACCCAACAAAATCCCGGTCAATGTCTGGGTTGAGAGTGAGAGCAGCAGGTCTGTGGTTGCCTGCGGGTTGGGGTCACGCATGATAATCAGGGAAATGCTGTTAAAAAGAGTTGCCAGAAGAGCACCTTGCCACCCGTATTGATAAGCGAGAAGAATAATTGGAATGGCCAGACAGAACGGGGCAAACTGGCCAAACTCTTTGGGCAGCACAGCTTGTGCCAGAACACTGGCGAGAAAGATAAAAAGGTAAAACCCCAGATGGTGGCTTCGCAGGTTAACATCTTGCTTTATGACTCTGGCTGTCAGAGGGGTCCAGGTGTTCTGCCTTAAATAGGTGGATAACAAATAGCAGGTCGGGATGAGAATTAATCCACCTGTAATACTGGATAGAAAAACCAATACTTCATTGCTTCCAAATAATGAAAAGCAGACAGTATTTAATGCGGCAACCACCAGTGTCAGCAACCCGATAATACAGAGGTGCTGCCACTGTCCTCCCTGGTAATAGCTATGGAAGTGCCAGAGCACGGGAATGCTTAACAGGCAGGATGACAAAACGGGTAGCCAATATAATTGTTGCAGCGCGATAGCGATTCCTGAAATCAGGACTAACTCCATACCAATAATGGCAGGCCAGTATTTCTTGGGCGTGTGAAGCAGGGATCCTATTCGTAAACCAAAGGGAAACAGCAAGCTGGCCACTTCCTGATCTTCGGTAAAGTGCAGGGATATGATCCACAGGCAGAACCAGCAGCAGGCATAGAAAATCGACAGGCAAACCAGGTCGGTAAGATATTTACGCATCAGATCAGTTCATTTTTAAACAGATTCGCCAGCTCAACATTGTTACCGACATTTAATTTATCCATAGCGTTGGCTCTATGGATATGAACTGTTTTGGGGCTTAATTTTAACTGCTCCGCGACCTCTTTTACTTCCATGCCTTGAGTGAGTAGCTCACCCACTTGACGTTCTCTTTTGGTCAGTTGCTGGAAAACATTGACCTGTTTCATTCCGTTTTGAATATCGGGAGGGAGATAAATGTCCCCAGAAGATACCTGTTTAATGGCATGAATAAACTCATCAGGGCTGCAGCGTTTACTTAAATAACTTTTGGCTCCCAGGGATAAAGATTTTTCAACGACAGTTGGGCTGTCGTGAACGCTAAGCATAATACAGGCGGTTGTTTTACTGATTTGCTGGAGTAAATCCAGCCCGCTTTCATCTTGCATGGAGATATCAAGCACACAGACATCGGGCTTGCAGATTTTTAAGCCTTCACGAGCCTCGGTCGCTGATTCAAACTCCCCCACAACCTGAATATCACTTTCAAAAGACAATAACTGTGCAAAACCGGAGCGGACAACCCGATGGTCATCAACAAGTACAACTCTGATCATGAAATGTTCCGGGGCAGGAGAAATAGACACGAAGCTCAAATTCTAAATGCAGAATGAAACAAAAATTATTAGTAATTGTCTTATTTTGAACAGAACTGAAAAGTCCTCTGACTGGCCGATGTTACCAGCAGAGGACTGAAAGAATTCAGCTTGGGAGATTATCCTGCGTAAGCGACTTTCGCTTTTGGCTGGTTCTTACGGATTTTCATCTCTTCTGCCGCAGCAACACAGGCCATGATGACAAGGCAGGCGGCCGCTGAGAAGTTCAGAGCTGTAAAAGTACCAGCCCAGCCAGTTTGACCGAAGATAGGCGTACCGTCAGCAATCAGGCCCAGACCGATTTTGGCAAAGGAATCACCCACCAGATAAGCAAAGGTACCCTTGATACCATCGGCAACCGCAACACCCTGTTTGGGCACAAAGCCAACAGCGGCAACACCAATCAACAACTGAGGGCCAAACACCAGGAAACCCAGGGCAAACAGGGAAGCTTTGTAGGTGAAGATTGTGTCAGCGTGCTGATAGAAGCTCAGGGTCATCATAATACCGATCAGAGCAATACAGGCCATCAAACCACGGCGTCCATTGGCAAGGTCTGAGAAGAAGCCCCACAGACAGGTGCCAATCAATGCGCCGGTTTCAAACATGGTAAAGCCAGAAATTGCCGTTTCTTTATCGAAGCCCAGAACGGTATAACCATAAACCGTAGACCACTGGTCGATACCAATACGAACAACGTACAGGAAGATATTTGCGAAGCAGAGCAGCAGGATAACCTTGTTAAACAAAACGTACTTTTTGAAGATTTCCATCTTGGACATGTTATTGTCCGCAGCCGCCTGATCTTCTTCACTGATCTCTTCATTAAAGAGTTCTTCAGCAGTACCTAGGCCATAGGATTCGGGGCTGTCTTCACCCATCATCATGCCAACAACACCGAATGCGATGGCCAGCAGTGCGGGAAAGATAAACATGCCAACAACATTGCCGTTAAAGAAGTAGTTGGCACCAAACAGTGCAACACCGGCCGCACCGGCACCGCCCATGTTGTGAGAGATATTCCAGACACCCAGGAAGCTGCCACGGTTCTTTTTACTGGTCCACTTGGTAATGGTGGAATAGCTGTTTGGGCTGCCCATTGACTGGAACAGGCCGGAAAGGGAGTAGAGACCAACCATCATGTAGAAGGAGGTGGCACTTCCGCCCATGCAGAAACCAAAACCAAGAATACTGAGGCCAGAGAACAGCAGGCTGAGAGGAACAATGTTTTTGCTGTTTTTACCATCAGCCCAATAGTTCAGGATGGTTTTACCCAATCCATAGGTAATGGAGAAACCAAGACCAATAGTACCCAGCTGAGTCAGACTCATACCGTAGTCTTGAATCATATCGTTCTGGGCGATGTTAAAGTTCTTTCGAATCAGATACATCATCATGTAGCCGACGAAAACAACCAGATAGGAACGAAGGAAAGGGGCGAGCCACATTTTCTTTCGCTGTTCCAAAGGTAAATCAAGTGTTGGTATACGCTTAGGCTTTAAAAGCGAGAGCTCCATTCTTGTATCCCTGCAAATGGTGGATGACGCGATGGGCGCACTCTAAAACTGATCATCTTTTTTCTATTAAGAATATTTCCTAGTTTGTATCTGTTTTATTTTGTGATTTTACGGAAAGCTGATCTATAGCAATTATTTGAATAAATAAATGAGATGAATGATCGAAAAATACACACACAAACACGATTAGCTGTAAGTCTTGGTTGGAATTTGATCAATATCAAAGCAATAGTGTTTAATGATTAAACATTAATCATGAAGATAGGGTTTGGGTGTCAAAAAAAGTAGTATCGCTGATTTCTTGAACACTGCTCGGAAACAGCTGTGAAATTCGTTAAAAATCTGTTAACTGCTACAGTGGCGGCCCTTGTTTTGGCTGGATGTAATGATAATTCTTCGTCAGATTCCCACGAGGCGGTAGAAACTACACGTTTCGCGACTTACAACCTCTCTTTTGACCGTTCGTCTTATGGTGCCTTGTCAGCCGAAATGAGTCTGTCCCGGGCTCAGCAAGATGCGCTGCTCGATAGCTATCAGAATAATAGAGACAGCATGTCTGATGCGGATAAAGAAACCGCGAAAAAAGTGATTCAGATTCGTAATGTTGCAGAAACCATCCAACGTGCCAATCCGGATGTTTTTGTACTGGCTGAATTTAACAATAATGGCTCCGGTGATGATAAATCTGCGATAAATGGCTTTCAGGAAAACTATCTTGGGTTTGCTCAAGGTGCTGATACAACGGCAGTCACTTATGGTTACCGCCGAAACTTTGCGACCAACACCGGTTTGCAGATGGGAATGGATCTTAACCGTGATGGTAAGGTTGATGACGGCCCTAATGATGCGGCTGGATTTGGTTTCTATCACGGGCAGTTTGCATTTTCCGTATTCTCAAAACACCCCGTAGATGATGACAACACCCGCACCTTCCAGGACTTTAAGTGGAAAGATATGCCGGGTGAGAAGAACATTGTTATTGATCAGTGCGACAGCCTGCCAACAGGACAGGCATGCGGAGACAGCTGGTATAAAGCTGACGACTGGGACAAGCTTCCCCTCTCTTCAAAAAACCATGTCGATCTTCCTGTCCTGATACCGACAGTCGAAGGAACTGAGACAGTTCACTTTTTGGTATCCCATCCGGCTCCTCCTATTTATGATAACGTTGCTCGCCATAACACCAAGCGCAACCTTGCAGAAGTTAAATTCTGGAACGACTACATTGCGTCTGAAAACTATATCTATGATGATGCTGGTAAAACAGGTGGTCTTGAAGTTGGGGCAAAATTTGTTATTGCAGGGGATCTGAACGCTGATCCATTAAATGGTGATGGTGATCCAGAAGCCATCCGAGATCTGTTACACCATTCTCTGGTGAATAATACGGCGACAGTCGGGAATAAAAAACCAGTCAGCCTGGGAGCAGAGGAATACCTGACTTCCCCAGAGTGCAAGCGAGGTTGCGATACCGCTCAGGATACAAGCAGTATCACTAATATCAGCAGCCTGCGACTCGACTATGTGATTCCCTCTGCAAATATTGAAGCCACAGACTCTGGTGTTTTCTGGCCTGCCAGCCACGAAGATGGCTTCCACCTTGTTTACGATAATGAACAGGATCTGAATGACTCAGGCACGCCTGAAGTTGGCAAAGGCGTCTCTTCTGATCATCGTCTTGTATGGATGGACCTGAATGTGTCGGATTGATCTGTATGAAATACTTCCATAAGTTATAGCGTGTTGGAGTCAGTACGCATTGAAACCTTGATCGTTCTTCCTTTGATTTCATCTCTTCAAAGGAATAGCGATCAAAGCCATGGAATGATATAAAACACAGAGAAGGGCATGATGCCCATGACGAATAATAACAACAAGCAGCTCGCAGGAAAGGCTAGCCTGTTCGAGGGGTGAACATTGTGGCCAATTCAATTCTCTCTGGTATTGCCCGTTTTCTGGTAAAACTGAGCTCGCCCCATCCTACCTGGCTGGCGATGGATCGGGATCTTCGTAAGTTGATGACATTTCTGCAACGTATGCCTGACCCCGAGAACCAGTCTCCAGGAAAGTTGCGCCGTTATTTTCGCTATCACACATCTCTTTGGGATGATCCAGCCGACCAGACGGTGACCAGCCACGATGAAACCATCGATGAGAGTTTGGCTATCCGCTGGTACAGTTCCGCTGGCAGTAATGAAAGAGGTCTTGTCTATTTTCATGGTGGTGGCATGATGCTGGGAGACCTGCAAAGCCATGACAAATTCTGTCGTCGTCTGGCCGCGCGGCGTGGAATGGCGGTTGTTGCCGTGAATTATCGTCTGGCGCCGGAAGAGCCTTTCCCTGCCGGAGCTGAAGATGCGATACGAGCCTGGAACCATATTGCGTCTATCTGGAAAAGTCGTAAGAAAGATATGCGGCAGCTGGGTATTGGTGGCGATAGTGCCGGTGCTTACCTTGCGACATTGATCTGCCAGCAGGCGATTGATTCCGGATTAAGTGTGAAGCCAGATATCATGCCTGCCTGGCAGTGGTTGCTCTACCCGGTGACAGATTGGGCTGACAGTATCAGTGAATCCCGGCGGGTTTACAGTCATGATCTGCCCCTGACCAATAAAATGTTAAGCCGGTTTACCGAAAGCTATGCCGATAAAGAACAGCTCTCTTTACCAGAAGTTTCTCCTGTCCATGCAAGTGCGGATGTGTTGGCCCAGATGCCTGCAACGGCAGTTATTACAGCGGAGTTTGATCCTTTGAAAGATCAGGGGGCCAAGTATGCCCGGTTGTTAAAGTCGGCAGGGGTTTCTGTTGTGCAGCGTCATGAGCCCAAACTTCCCCATGGGTTTATCCATTTCGGACGTATTTCTTCAGGGGCCCGGTTAGGGATTGAGAAAGCGATCAGCATTATTGACCAGCTCTGTTTGCAGGCCAGAAGAACCTTGCCAGGCCGAGTCGTTGAGAAACCGCAGGAAACGGTCGCGACAACAGAATCTAATGTTTAACAGGATATTTTCAGGTTTTTCATCAGTTCCAGCTTGAGTGCTGTGGGCGCTGCAAATGATGAGCCTTTGAGTACTTTCCAAAACATTTTGGGGTATTCATTGTTTTTCTGGTAGCTGCTTAACTGGCTCAACGGTATATCAACACAGCGGTCATTGTTGAGGTCATATCCCAGCGGCAAGCCATTTTTATCATCAATGCGAACGAGCTGGTAAGCGGCCTGGGCATAAGTGTCGACAAAAGCATTGTTGGCAATATAACTTTCCAGCTCAGACTCTACGGCCCCAACCGTGATCACGCCTTTGGCAAACGAGAAGGTATTGACCATATTGCGCCCACCATTGCCGGCGATGGTATAAACCATCACACCTTTTTCAGTCAGCTTTTCCAGCTCAAGGATAATCTGGAAAGTATCCCTCCAGACCTCAGATTGTGCCCCTAACTCTTTCACCTTCAACTTATATTGTTCAGCCTGCTGCTTGTACAAAGTTTTACCAAACGTACTGATTAAGGTGGAGGACTCCCAGGATAATACCAAGGCATCAATAGGCTGCTGTGAAAACCGGGTATGGATTTTCCTCAGGTTGGTGAGAATTTCCTTTATGGGAACCCGATTGTCCTGAATAGGATAAGTGATAAAGGTGATTTGGTTATTGCTGGCTAGCAGGCGCACAAGGTCGCCATGATAGAGAGGTTCTTTCTGGTCATCGTCATCAATATCAACCATTCCGTAAAGAGCGAGATGTTGATCCCGTTGTTCATCAGAACTGAACCCCTCCACAGGTGGGAAGAAGCGATCAAGAATAGCCACGCGGTACTGAGGAATAAGAGAAGAAGCCAGGCAAAACTGAGAAAAAAAAGCAAAAAAGACCATCGCTCTGGTCAACCAGCGCATAGAAGCCTCCAGAGGGAGAGTGCCACAGATATTCTCAGGGTTATCGGCTGCACTCTGAACCTTTGAAGGCTTTCACTCAGGGTTTCTTGTTCAGGTTCCAGTCGTAGTGGTAGGAAATATCCCCTTTATAATCCTTGAGTTCTTTCGTTGTTTCAGCTGGGGCATATTGAGCCAGATGGTTCAGCAGTTGCTCTCGGTTGCCAAAGTCCTCGCTGTACCAGTTATAGATACTGGAGAGGGTGAGCTGGTCGTCGACAAGTGCAACCCCTTTATTTTGTGCTGTATATCGTTGGGCGGCACGGTTCAACATCGGCTCCTTGTTTTTTCCTGTCCATGCTGTAGGGAACAGGTCAGGGCAACCCATACTGGCACAGTTCACGGCATAGTGAATACGGTTGTCCTTCCAGATTGGGCGAAGAATGCGGTGTTCAATATCATTCAGGGTCAGCTTCTGACCTGTAATGGTGGCGATAGAGTTATTCCAGGGGCCCAGACCAAACCAGCTGCCAATGTTTTTTATCGAATCAACGGGGTAATTTTTCAGAATCAGGTTGACGGTTAAGGCATTGTAGAGATTGACCCAGTACGCAAACTGTTCATCCCGGTTGTATTTTCTGGGGTCGAGATCTTGGAGGTTTTTGAGGTAGCCAGAAAGTCGTTCTCGATCAACCGCTGTTACTTTCTGATAGTCCAGAACATACATGCTAAGAGCCGAACTCTCAGAGATATAACGGTTTAGAAATGAATTCCAGTTAGAGTGATCGATCTCTGTCTGATTGGTTGAATCATGTCGATCCCAGTACGCCCAGTAGTCCGCTTTTGGGGCTGCATGGAGAGAAATCGAAAATGCCATCAGAAAAATAGCGGACAAAGACGCAAAAAAGTGTCGTGGATTAGGAGAGTCATTTGTCTTGTTCATGTTTGTTTTACCCTGACATTGGTTGTCGTAAGTACCTTCTCTAACTACGGATCCCTAAGGAAAAAGGATTCACTTGTGTGAATTCCTGATTAGCTCTGCGCGATAGAGCATTTTGTGTGTTGTTTTTTTCATTTTTCAGGGCTTTAACATCCATGAAAATGTTCCTGTACTATCCGCAAACGCTCCGAATTTTGTGGAATATCCTCACCTGCTTTCAGGAGCAAGTTTCCGTATAAAGGGTTTATCCCTGTTTTTTTATTGACTCGCTTTTCTTTCCGGATTCTACCGATGGGACGTTCTGAACGCAGCAAACGTGATGATGAGGCTCGCTTAAAAAGGCGGGCGGATTATCGCCGTCGACGTGATTTTATTATTGAGCTGGGAAAAGCCCTGCACAAGTTTGGAACCCCAGCTTTTCGACTGGAAGCCCATCTCTATAATGTCACCCGATCCCTGGGGTTGGATGGCTACTTTATGGCGACACCTACGCTGATTACGATTGTACTGTGGGAGCCAGATCGCCGTAAAAAACATAATTATCATATTCGGGTAAAACCGGGAGATCTTGATCTTGGATCGTTGGCCGTCACAGACCAGCTGGTTGACGATGTGACATCCGGTGAATGCAGTATGACAGAAGCCTTGCAGCGGATCGAAGAGATCTATGCCAGACCGTCATCCTACAGCAATTTGACGACCATGCTGGCTTTTGGTCTGACCAGTGGTGCTTTTGCCATGCTGGTTGGTGTGAGCATGGCTGATGTGATTATCTCTTCCATTATTGGCTTGATTGTTTTTGGGTTACTTTATCTGGTCGAGAGTTCAGGAAAGTATGGAGAAGCACTGGAGCCTTTAGCTGCTGCTGTGGCTGCAATCGTTGCCAGCTCCGTCGCTCATTTTGTTCCTGGGGTCAATGCGCCATTGGTGGTTTTGTCAGGCATTATTGTTTTTATCCCCGGCCTTTCTATCACTATGGGGTTAAAAGACCTGGCGGCCCGGCAATTAATATCAGGAACGACCCGCCTGATGGATAGTTTGATGTGCCTGTGCAAACTCTACTTTGGGTCTGTATTAGGCAGTTCTCTTATTGATCTGATCTGGGACAAAAACCAGATTGTTACATCGTCTGTGATTCCTGACTGGTCGCCCTGGATTGCTGTTCCTCTGCTATCACTCTCGCTGGTTGTGGTGTTTAAGAATCGCTTGCGGGATATGCCGTGGGGCGTTTTGGCTGCTGTTGTTGCTTATGCAGGAAGCTTGTTTGGTGCAGATTTGCTGGGTGATGCAATTGGCCCCTTTGTGGGAGCTCTGGCCGTTGGTGTTTATAGTAATCTGTTTTCTCGTATAACCAATGCACCTTCTATGGTTGTATTGCTCCACGGAATTGTTCTGTTGGTTCCGGGAAGCAAAGCGTACATTGGTTTGAATCAGATTGCCGACAGCGGGGCTTTTACCAATCTGCCCGAGGTCGGGGCACAGGCGTTTATGATCTTTATGTCGATTCTGGCCGGGATGATTTTTTCGAATGTGATCGTGCCTTCCAGAAAGACGCTTTAGTCACAATGTTCATGCGAAAAGATGGGCGCATCCGCTAACAGATCGGATGCGCTTTTCTATTATTGTGCGAGAGTCTTTTTACCCCAGATAGGGCCAACTTTTCTGTAATAATTGCTGCGCAGCTTCAGGATTTCCCAAAACACCTGAGGGTCTCTTTTTCCGGCAGGAAGCAGTTCGTTGTAATAATATTCAACAACATTTTTGTGAAGGTTGTCGTTCCACTGGGAATACCACATATGGCCAACCATATAGTTGGTTGCAGTGTTTTTCTCGGTGGGGTAATTATCTTTGTGGTCAGCAGGCCACTTACGGAAGATACCCGGGCCGTTGGTCATTTTATCACCGAAGACATTGCCCATACCGGCGGCTTTATCAATAGTGAAGTTGTATCGTCCACTCTTGAAGATTTTGTTGAAAATCCGGCCATCAAAGCTGCCATGCCCCCAGTCTTCATATTTGCCGGGCTTACCGGGGATGTTATAGCTGTAATAGTTATAGGTTACGCCGTTTTCGACACGAACCGTATAGTGTGTGTAGAGCAGATCCA
>CBDEWF010000102.1:0-16746 GCA_965243775.1 Sansalvadorimonas sp. | reverse complement strand
GTCTGGGAGGCAACACCACAGCATCCGGCACTATCCCCTGTTGAGGGAGAGGCGAATGCCGATGTGCACTGGCCCCGGCACGGTGTTCCCGGGACTGTTGGCTTCCGTCTGTTGGAAGGACTGCCCCCTGTCAGTGAATATGATTACTTCGTCTGGAAGGGGGTGGAACCCAATATGCACCCCTATGGAGCCTGCTTTCATGATTTGGGGGGGCACCGCAGTACCGGAGCTATCGAGTTCTTGCGGGACCGTGGCATCAGTGTGGTTGTGGTTGGAGGACTGGCACTGGACTACTGTGTCAAGGTGACTGCTCTGCAGTTGGTTGAGGCTGGTTTTCGCGTCGTCGTGAACCGGGGAGCAACCCGGGGGTTGAGCCCGGAAACTTCAGTTCAGGCTCTGAAAGAGATGGTTGAGGCCGGTATTGATCTGGTGCACTCGGCTAATGAATTACAGGTTTGCTAGCTGTTCGGGAGGATAGCTGGCAGTTAACCGATTTTAAAAACTCACATCGTTGTTGTATGTCTAAACCAATTATTACATCACTGCTGGACACTGATTTTTACAAGCTCACCATGCAGCAGGCGGTGTTTCATAATTATCCTTCAGTGGTTGTTGATGCCCGCTTCCACTGTCGTTCCGAGGTGGATCTTACCCCTTTGGCTGATGAGGTTAGGGAACAGATAAACAATCTTGCCCTGTTGAAACTGACAGTCGATGAAAAAGAGTGGCTTGGTCAGGTTGGAGTATTCAAGCCAGATTATCTTGACTGGCTCAGTCATCAACAACTTGATCCAGACAAGGTCGATGTGCAGATTTCCCAGGAAGCGCTGCAGATCAATGTGCGCGGTTCATGGCTGGAAGTGACGCTGTTTGAAATTTATATCCTGGCTATTGTCAGCGAGCTTTATGGGCGCCATATACAGAGTGGGGAACTGGAGGTTGGTCGCCGCAATCTTCATAACAAAATTCATCACTTGAAGCAGCACCTTCAGGAAACAGGAAGCGCTTTCCATTTTGTTGATTTTGGAACTCGTCGTCGCTTCTCCAGTACTTGGCACCGTGAACTGGTGACAACCCTACAGAAGGAACTGCCCGAGAACTTCCAGGGAACCAGTAATATCATGCTGGCCCGTGAGCTGGGGCTGGCACCTGTGGGAACCATGGGGCATGAGTGGTTGCAGGCGCATCAGGCTCTGGTTCCTGATCTTGTTCTGAGCCAGCGGGAAGCTCTGGAAGTATGGCATCATGAGTACCAGGGTGAGTTGGGCATAGCCTTGACTGATACTATCACCATGTCGGCCTTTCTGAACGATTTTGACCGTGATCTTGCCCTGCGGTATAGCGGTCTGCGCCATGATTCCGGTGATCCCGTTGAGTGGGGGGAGCGTGCAGTCAGCCACTTTGAAAAGGTGGATATTGACCCCTGTACCCGTACCCTGGTGTTCAGTGATGGGCTGGACTTTGATAAGTCACTGGCGATCAGTGAGCACTTTTCCGGTCGCATCCATACCAGCTTTGGTATAGGAACCTGGCTGACTAACGATGTCGGGGGCAAGCCTCTGAATATTGTTCTGAAGCTGGTGTCCTGCAATGGTCAACCGGTTGCCAAGATTTCCGATGCCCCAGGCAAGACCATGTGTCTTGATACAGAGTATGTTGATCGCCTGAAGCGGGTTTACTCGGTTATTTAATCTCTGAGGGTCTAATTCCCCGCAGCTTGCTGCGCTTCCACGACGAAGTCGTGGTAAAAGATAAGACCCAAGAACAATACCCCGCTTTCGCGTAGCGAAAGTTCGAGCGAAGCGAGAAGGGCTTGCCCCGGGGTTATTTATCCAGACAGTAGTGATAAACAATGTTTTTTTCAGGTTTGCAAAGCAGTGTAGTGAAGTAAAGGCGGGTAAAATCGATTTTCCCTCTTGCAAACAGGGTCGGGTTTATGGAGAATGCGACCTCGTTCAGTGATGCACGCAAGGTGTGTCTCTGACGTCATTATGGCGGGCCTTGTCGGTCCCCTCGCAATGAGCAGCTGTGAACCCCGCCAGGCCCGGAAGGGAGCAACGGTAGCAGTGCGCGCATGTGCCGAGGTGCTGGCTGGCAGGGGCCGCCTCCAAACTTCCCCTTCTTGTTGTTTTCCAGATTTCTCCCTTTTTTGTTTGTGTCTTGTTGTCTTCGTCCCGTGCATCCGTGCAGCATCTCGGTTAGCATATATAGCTTCATTCCCTCACTGACAGCAGCTAACCAAATAGTGGCGAAAAACCAATGAGTTATCAGGTGCTTGCGCGCAAATGGCGACCCCGGACCTTCAAGGAACTGGTGGGACAGATGCATGTTCTGCAGGCCCTGGTGAATGCCCTCGACAATGACCGGCTTCATCATGCGTACCTTTTTACCGGCACCCGTGGTGTGGGTAAAACCACCATTGCCCGTATCCTGGCCAAGTGTCTGAACTGCGAAACTGGTGTGACTTCGGAGCCCTGTGGTGAATGCCCGGCTTGCAAGGAAATTGATGAAGGGCGCTTTGTTGACCTGATTGAGGTGGATGCTGCCAGTCGCACGCGCCTGGAAGATACCAAGGAGTTGCTGGACAATGTCCAGTATGCGCCGACCAGAGGTCGATTCAAGGTTTACCTGATCGATGAGGTGCATATGCTCAGTACCCACAGTTTCAACGCACTGTTGAAAACATTGGAAGAGCCACCTCCCCATATCAAGTTTCTGCTGGCGACCACGGATCCCCACAAGCTGCCTATAACTATTCTGTCCCGTTGTCTGCAGTTCAGTTTGAAAAACATGGCCCCTGAAAAAGTGGTGGGGCATCTGCAGAATGTTCTGGATGGAGAAGGTGTTGCCTATGAGCTTCCCGCCCTGTGGCAGCTTGGCCGTGCCGCTGATGGCAGTATGCGTGATGCCCTGAGCCTGACTGACCAGGCTATCGCCTATTGCGGTGAGGAGTTGACGACCCAGGGTGTAACGGCTATGTTGGGCACCATAGACCAGGCTCAGGTTTATAAGGTGCTGGATGCCTTGTCAGAGGGTCAGGCCCGCGGGGTTATGGACTCTGTTGCAGAACTGTCCGAGCACAGTCCGGATTATGTGGCAGTACTGGCAGATATGTTATCTGCTCTGCATAGAGTGGCTTTGGCTCAGGCGCTGCCGGATGTGGTTGATAACAGCCAGGGTGACCGTGAGCATATTCTGAATCTGGCCGGGCGCATGACTTCTGAGGATGTGCAGCTCTATTATCAAACCGGTTTGATTGGCCGCCGGGATCTGCCGTTATCCCCTGACCCCCGTTCAGGCTTTGAAATGGTACTGCTACGCATGCTGGCATTTCGGCCTGATGGCATTCCAGCAGTGCCGGAGCAGTCATTACCAGACAGTGGCGGCAGCGATAGAGCCCCTCCCCGGGAAGTTCAGAGTACCCCGGAAACGAAGCAGGAAGTGCGGGATGACAGAGAAGAGCCTGAGCCTGCAGCAATAGAGCTACCTGTTGATTCTAAGGCTGACCCTGTACCTGTACAGTCTGCAGCCAAAGCCGTTTCAGCAGAGCCTGAACCCTACTACCAGGAACCTGTACCAGATACTTCAGTTTCTCAGGGACAGGTTGCATCTGTGGTCAGTGAAAATCTGCCCCCGGTGCTGAATGATAGCCCCCCTCCAGAGTTCTATGAAACCTCTCCCTCCATAGATTATCCGGAAGCTGAGACTGTTGTTTATGAGCAGGAAATAGCGACACCGATAGATACAACCACCCTTCTTCGGGCACCAGAAGCCGGTACCCCTGGTTGCAGTATTGTTGCACAGCCGGAGTCGGCTAAATCCATGCAGGAACCTGCAGTGGTTAAAACTGCTCATGTTGAGGCAGAAGAGGAAGGTGAGAAAGTTGTCCTGCAGGGGCTGCAGCCGTCTGACTGGATTGAGCTCAGTCAAAGGCTCAAAATGGGCGGGGTTACCGGGGCCATTATCTCCAACTGTGAAATGGTATCAGTGAACGGCCGACACTTTGCCCTGAGGCTGGATCAGGAGCACGATACCCTTTATAACGACAACCACCGGATGCGTATTGAGCATGCGTTGTCGGAATACTTTGGAGAGAAGATTACCCTGGAAGTTCAGACCGGGGTGGTACAGACAGAAACACCCTCAGCATGGCGCGAGCGCAGAAGGCGGGAGCGTATGGAAGCGGCACGGCGCAGCTTCCAGAGTGATGAGCGGGTGCAGGCCATTGTTGAGGCTTTTTCCGGAGTTATCCAGGACCATACAATTGAGCCGATTGGTTCCTGATTGATAACAAAGTTTTTTATCACTGTTATGAATGATCATGGGCAGTGAAAAATAAATTTAAATTCAGCAATTAATTTAGAGGTGAACATGCTGAAAGGTGGAATGGGTAACCTGATGAAGCAGGCCCAGAAGATGCAGGAACAGATGCAAAAGATGCAGGAAGAGCTTGCCAATGCAGAAGTGACTGGTGAAGCTGGTGCTGGCCTGGTCAAGGTGACTATGACTGGCCGCCATGATGTGCGTCGTGTGGAGATTGACCCTTCCCTGATGGAAGAAGACAAGGAGATCCTTGAAGATCTTATTGCCGCCGCAGTGAACGATGCTGTACGCAAAGTTGAGAAGAATCAGCAGGACAGGATGGGTGAAATCACCGGTGGCATGGGTATTCCCGGTATGAAAATGCCATTTTGATCCTGCCCACTGTATCTGAGTATCTGGTTATTACAGACAGTCTTTCAGGGAAGGTTATTAAAATATGTCATTCAGTCCCTTGATTGTCCGCCTGATGGACGCCCTGCAATGTTTGCCGGGTGTGGGGCCTAAATCAGCCCAGCGTATGGTTTTGCATCTGCTTGAGCGGGATCGTAACGGGGCCAGCCAGCTGGCGGACGCCCTGCAGGCGGCAGTGAATGGTGTTGGACACTGTCAGCGCTGCCGGACTCTGACCGAGAAAGATATTTGCGATATCTGCACTCATCCCGAGAGAGATGGTGAGCAGCTGTGTGTAGTGGAAACTCCCGCAGATGTTCTGGCAATTGAACAGGCTGGAGGCTACAGTGGCCGCTACTTCGTCCTTATGGGCCATTTATCTCCTATTGATGGGGTTGGTCCGGAAGATATCGGCATCGACCAGCTTCTGGCCCAGGTGGAAACTGATCGTGTTCTGGAAGTGATTCTGGCGACCAACCCAACAGTGGAAGGGGAGGCAACTGCCCACTATATTGCTTCCAGCCTTCGCAGGCAGGGCGTTAAGGTGTCTCGCATAGCCCATGGTGTGCCCCTGGGGGGAGAGCTGGAATATATTGATGGTGGTACCCTGATGCATGCCTTTGCTGGCCGGCGTGAACTGATTGAATAGTCTGTACTTGATTCGCAGGAAAATCCGGTTAAAAAGCCGGGTTTTTACTATGGCGGATTTTTACTGTGGAAAGTTGTAACGAGTTATTTTTCCAGGGAGAAGCGGCTGGTATCGGGTGGTTCTGGTGGGGGAGTATCATCCGCTTCAACCAGATAACCTTCCTGAGACGCCAGCTCAAACTGGCTGATATCTGGAGTAATAGGGGGCTCTGTGCTTTTCAGTGTGCCAATTACCGCCCCTGCCGGTGCCAGGCTCCAGGCTCCATCTGATACGGACTCTGTTTCTGGTTCCTGGGCAATCTTCTCTGCGGGAGCTTGTGGTGGAGGTTCACTGGTTTCCTGCGGAGCTGTAGAGGTGGGTTCACTCTGGGGGTTGGCAGGATTAACAGTGCCAGGTTGGCTTTTTGTCCGGATATCACATATCAACCCAATACGCTTCAGTTTGCTCTGAAAGGTTTCTGCATCACTTTGGGGCAGGCTGCCTTTCAGAATAACAGGCTTGCCGGAAAACAGTTTTTCCAGCTGCTCCAGAGAGGCATGAAAGACCTTGGCGGCATTGTTCTTGATTTTCTGTTCATCGGCACCTGGAACCATCTTGCCGCTGAAAACCACATCATATTTCTCAGACATAAGCAGTGACTTATCATTCTTCTTTTTATTATGAACATTTTTCAACGCCTTGGTGATAATTGCCGATGAAAAATATCCGTCTGTCCATGTTTATTTTATAACGCTCTCTGATCAAGTCCAGAGGAGCCGCCTTAAGCCAGGCACTGGGAATTCAGCTTTGATGAACTGCATGGCTGTTTAACCCCCCCCCCCCCCCGCCTAATGTTAGCCCCGTAACGATCAGGGAAATGATCCAGTAGACAGTTTTGAGAAAGATTAAGAGCCGAACGCAAAAAGATGAACAAGGCTGGTTGCCGTTATGGCCTGATCAGGTCAAATAGAGCCGTAAGGCTCCACCCTATCCCGATTAGTTAGACTCTATACTTGTTTAAATATAAAAATATTTACAAGGGACAAGAGTTATGGATAGCGGAGGTGTCAAAAGCAGGCGCAGCTCAGAAACTAGTGCAGGTAGCAGTGATCGAGTATCTACCTCCTCTGATTCAGATAGTGATATTTCAATCACTTCTTCTTCCTGCTCTTTAGGGAGTTTTTACGGTGCCAGCGTGACACCGGTAACCAGTTGCAAAATTATGCCAGCTCCTCTGCCAGTCCCAGATGATCCTGCTCCTATAGTTACCCGCACGAGAGTAGACTCACTGGATGTAGCGAAGCTACGTATGTCGTTCAAGAAAAAAGTGGTGGAACAGTCTTCTCTTGCAGCCAGCTCAACAGAAGAAGTGCGCAAACCTACTCCGTTAGAACAAATTCCAGAACAAGAGGTGAAAGGTGGAGGGCTCTCTGAACAGAAAGCCAAGTATAAGGCTCTCAGAGAGAAAAACAGGGAAGCGATACCGAAGCTGGTTGACCTGAATAACCCTGATAGTCTTGCCAGTCAGGTTTTCTTGGCAAATACCGGTATGCGGGCGAAAATACTTGAAGAATATGAAAAAATATACCTTCAGAAGGTCATGCAAAGGCACCTTGAGACGCATCTTAACAGCTCTGATTTGAAGGCAGATGCTTTAGGGGTTATTACCAAGGTTGCTATCAAAAGGGGGCTGGCTGCTCAGACTTTTCCCACCCTTGCTGATTGGGTTCAGGACAACTCTGGTGGAGAGCGAAAAGATAAGAGTGCATTTGTTTTATCGCAATTGAGTGTGCCTCAGCCAAAAGATCTTTCAACATCTGAAACGCAAGTCACGGTAGCTAAGACAAAAATGCTGTGGGCGGAGATTCGGCCAAAAATGCTGGTGTTACCACCTCTGTTAAGAACCCAGTACTGGGAAGAGATTTTCAAAGGGACGGAAGAGCAGCAGAAAACGGCTTACCTACGTCTGAATAACAGTCTTGAAGAAGCAAAGAAATCATTAGAGGAAGACCTGCAAAAGCTACGGGATCACCTTGCTGAAGTTGAAGATGCTTCAGGCTTTTTAAGGGCGGTTGAAAGCAGTCTTAATGAGGGTATTGAGCAAATAAATAAGCAGCAAGTAGTATTGGATCAATACAAACAGTCTGATTTCAGGAAGCAGAAGTTTTACCGGGAGGAGATGCAGCTCACACTGGGTTCGGTTGAAAAATTTTTAGCCAGTGATCAAGTTAAAAAAAATGTGACCAAGTCCAAGCAGCAGAAAAAAATTGATGCGCTTAAACAGTTAGCTGAAGAAATGCGTAGTCAGCTGTCAGGGGTAAAAGATGAAGAGTTACGACCGACCATCATAGCGGATATGAAGAATTTCAAGGAGCAGTGTCTTGAGCTTGCCAAGAAAGTCGATCTTCACAAGCCGTTGAAAAAACAGATGATGGAAGACAGGATGGCGCAAACTTGGTCGCCTGTTGTTCAGCAAATACCAGCTCGCAGGGGCGTGCATACGGAACTGTTTAAGTCGATAAACGAGCCTCTGGAGGCCGCTTTCGGAAGGAATGGTTGTGTGCCTTCCAGTGCCCAGAGTGTTGACGATAAGCCCTGTAATGCTTGGGGCCATATATTAATGACTCCCGATGGACGGGGAGTGTTGAACAAATGTGTCAGGTCCGCAGTGCCAACTCCTTACCAGCTCAAAAAGAAATTATTTGAAAGAAACACACCGGAAGTCAGGGCTCTGGAAGAGAGAAGAAAAACTGGTGCAGCTGAAAGAGCAAGGCAGCAATTGGTATATAGCTTAATGATGGAGTGTGGAGGCAGTGCTGAAAAACTGGAAGAAATATGCGGCACCCCTGAATCAGCTGCTGTTTGCCCTGTTATGTTGATTAGCTATCTTACCACAGACAAAGTACGGAGTAAGGCGCATGTGCACGATGATGAGCTGAACATGCAATTGGATGCTATTGAAGGTTTTTCTTCTCTGGTTGGTGCGGATGGAGAAATCTCGGAGCTTAAGTTTATCGATAAGGATGGAGTACCGCGAACCATTTATCTGAAACCCAAACTGGTTGCTTTTAACTGTGCCTGTAACAGTATTGCGTTCGGATTCGGTGTCATGCTTCCTTGGGCAGAGTCGGACAGGCTTAACCAGGAATCAATAAGAAAGATGACAGGCTCGGATCTTCCGGAAGATCCGGTGACTGGCTGGGTCGGTGAGGCACTGCAGGCCTACCAGAAGAAATATGGCCGTTCACATCCACATCAAACCACAATCCTGGAGAAGGTTAAAGAATGGCGCACTTTCCTGCTGTTGGAGGAGCATCATTCTGAGAATATTGATACCTTCAAAGCTGCGAATTTTCCCGGATTGATTGCTTCCTTGCTAAGGGAGGATAACCCGGCTGTTCTTGATGATATTCAGAAGGCCAAAGCTGACAGTTCGGCACAACAGGCTTCAGGCTCTGCTTCTCCAGATGCCGACACACCTTTTTTTGAAGGGGGTGAACATCATTTTCCAATTCAGCCTTTTGCTTTCTGTAAGAGTGGTAAGGATAGAACCGGGGCCGGAATGGGATCACTGGATCGTGAAGTCACTGAATATTATATGGATGGTGTAGCGACACCTTGTGAGCCTGCATTATCTCTTGACCGGCAATTTAACGCCCAGAACTACGCCATGTTTGTACAAGTAAAGATTCAACACGAAAATGGTGCTATGGGATATAAAACAACAGGTGAAGATAATTTAATTGGCCCAACTGTAAAGCAGGCCAGAAGGCATAGCTCAAAACCTGCTGTTGAGATTGAAGTTAAGGCGGGTAAAAAATCGAAAAAATCAAAGTCATAGACTGCCCCCGTGCTCAGACACAGGGAACAACGGGATGACTCAATTTACCGGTCAGTACGTAGCAGCAGATAAAGTTCAACCAGAACTTCCGGCAGTTGATCTGCCATATCTTCCAGAAGTTCAATATTGCTGGAGATCTGCTTGAAGTCATCCTCTTCAGCAAAAATACCAGACAGCGAGGCCACGGGCAGAAGCAGCTCAACCACTGCCTGCTCATTCTGGCCATTCAGCCAGGCTTCCTCCTGCTCAATATGAGCCTCCATAAAACCGGCACACCAGTCTGCCAGTTCGGATTCCAGTAACGCTTCATCTTCCTCGACAATAATCGGAATCTGGACTTCATCGGAATCGTCATTGAGCTGGTTATCAATCAGAGTCATGACAGAGTTGATGTCAGCAGTCAGTTCCTGAACAGTCAGGCCGGTTACGGAGGTATCCGGGAACAGTGTCCGGCAGATGTCTTCCAGGCTGTCGGGGGCCGGGCTGATCACCTGTGCTGTCAGATAGCCATGGGCCATTATGGCATCCAGAGCATCTTCATTCTGATCCGCTGCCTTGTCCAGGGCCTGAAACAGGCGTTCATCCAGAAGCAGTTCGGAGTCTGTCATGTGCATATGTCCACAGTTCAAAAAGTTTTAATTACCCAAGTCTGACGTGTGTTGCGACAATTTGGAAGCATTGCCGTGTATACTGCGGTATCTCCCAATAAAGGGTTGCTCTTTTTTTGCCCTGGAAATGCTGTTTGCGGGGATCCTTCACTCTCGGCCACTTTTTGTTTTTGGAGCCTTATGTCAGACCGGGCACGGAATATTCTTGACTCTGTATTTGGTTACACTGCCTTTCGTGGTCAGCAGGAAGCTATAATTGACCACCTTGAACAGGGTAGTGATGCACTGGTACTGATGCCTACCGGGGGAGGAAAAAGCCTCTGCTACCAGATTCCGGCACTTATACGTCCTGGGACGGCTATTGTAGTTTCTCCACTGATTGCACTGATGCAGGATCAGGTGGATGGATTAAGGTTGCTGGGAGTAAGGGCAGCGGCACTGCACTCTGGTATCCCTTATGAAGAGCAGGCGCGGCTGCAGGAAGATCTGGTTCGGGGGGAGTACGACCTGATTTATGTCTCTCCCGAAAGACTGCTTACACATCGAATGCTGGAACTTCTGGATAATATCCAGATAGCTTTATTTGCCATAGATGAAGCCCACTGTGTGTCTCAGTGGGGGCATGACTTTCGCCCGGAATATTTGCAGCTCTCTGTCCTCCATGAGCGCTATTCAAACGTACCCCGCATTGCCCTGACGGCAACGGCAGATCAGCGCACCCGTGAAGAGATTGCTATGCGTCTCAATCTGGAAGATGCTCGCTTTTTTATCAGCAGCTTTGACCGGCCCAATATTTTCTATCGTCTGGCCCAGAAAAGGAATGCCCGCAAGCAGCTGCTGGACTTTATTCTGAAAGATCATGCAGGTCAGTCAGGCATTGTTTACTGTCTGTCCCGCCGTAAGGTTGATGAACTGGCAGAGTGGCTGAAACATCATGGTGTTAATGCCTTGCCTTACCATGCTGGTCTGGACACCACGATCAGAGCTCGGAACCAGCAGTTGTTTCAAACCACGGATAACCTGGTGATGGTAGCCACCATTGCATTTGGTATGGGGGTTGATAAGCCGGATGTACGGTTTGTAGCCCATATGGATATGCCTCGCAGTATTGAGGCTTATTACCAGGAGACCGGCCGGGCCGGGCGTGATGGCTTGCCGGCTACAGCTTGGCTGGTTTATGGTCTGCAGGATGTCATTATCCTTGGACAGATGCTGGTGCAGTCGGGCATGAATGAACAGGTTCGGCAGTTGGAACGGCAGCGCCTGACGGCCATGCTGGGGTTCTGTGAAGTGACTGGCTGCCGCCGCCAGGCTTTGCTGGGCTACTTTGGTGAAATGCGAGAAGGAAAGTGTGGTAACTGTGATCTCTGTGTGGAGCCTGTATCTACCTGGGATGCTACAGAAGCTGCCCGTAAAGCTCTCTCCAATGTTTACCGAACTGGCCAGAGATATGGGGTAACCCACCTTGTTGATGTTCTGCTGGGTAAAGCCAACAAAAGGGTAAAAGAGCTTGGACATCAACAGGTTTCCACCTTCGGTGTCGGTAAGGATCTGAGTCAGCCGCTCTGGCGTTCCGTGTATCGACAGCTGGTGGCCCGGGGTTATGTTACGGTCACTTCAGAGTCCCATGGCGGGTTGTTGCTGACAGAGAAGAGTCGAAAACTACTGCGTGGGGAAGAGCGCCTGGAGCTTCGTCGTGACCGTTACGAAGTTCATGAAAAGATTGCCGTTGGTCCAGCGCCCCAGCTGCATGGTGAAAATGCTGAACTGTGGGAAGAGTTGCGGGCTCTGCGCATGAATCTGGCCCGGGATCGGAGCGTGCCGCCATTTCAGGTGTTCAGTGACGCTACCCTGCGGGGAATGATGGCCAGAATGCCGGTAACATCTGGGCAGCTGCTGGAGGTATCCGGTGTTGGTCAGTACAAACTGGAGCAGTATGGTGATGCTTTTCTGGGTGTGCTGATGAGCCATAGTTATAGAAAGCCTAAAGAGAATGTGGTGGCCTGAGAAAGATACGGGCTAAGCTTTCAGTATCTGGGATTTACACAGGGAGTGTGCACTATGGGGGCGGTGGATTTTTCCGTGCTTGAGCAATTCAAGGAGCTTATGGGGGATGAAGGAGAAGATGAGGTTCGTGACCTGGTTAACCTCTACCTCGATGATGCACCCAACCAGATTTCAGCCATGAAAGAGTCCCTTTCCGGGAGCAATGCTGAAGAGTTTTGCCGGGCTGCCCATAGCTTTAAGTCCAGTAGTGCCAACATAGGGGCTTTTGGCCTTCAGACTATATGCTCGGAACTGGAGACAATGGGGAAAGCGCACAACCTTGGAGAAGAGGTTGGAGAGCAGCTTGCCAAGGCTGAACAGGAGTACGCCTCTGTTCAGTCAGCCTTGCAGGGATTTCTGTCCTCGTAAAGGAAACGCAGTCTCCTTCTACAGTCACAGCAGTAATAGATGACCCCCCGCTTTCTGCGATTATGGCGTATGGCAGAGAGTGGAGTTTCCCTGTCTGGACAGTTACAGCTATAGATAAACCGGTAGCGCCCGGTTTGCCGCAGATCATAATTATGATGGAGTTCTGCCGGCACCCGGAATACCCTGTTCATGACTTTCTGCCATTCTAGGCCATGTGCCCTGATCTGGTTCCCATACACCAGGGGGGCGATCAGGTGAGCTGTCTCATGGGCGGTCACATGCTTAAGGAAGTGGCTGCGGTTATGTTTCAAAAAATACCGATTGAAACGTAACAGGTTGGATTCTGGAATAGCCTGGCCGGCATCTGCCCCTGTCAGGTCTATAAGAATTTTTGGGGGAGAAAAGGGCATGTCGTAAAAATTGGAAGCTGTCCGGATCAGTTGTTTGACCCGCCGGTGAAGATCATCAGATTCCATCGCTATATCAACCTGTATCAAATCAACCTGTACTAGTACACGATTTTCATGAGCCTGACCTGTGCCTGGTGGTAACTTACTGTTCCCGCACTCATGGAAAGTACCCGGAGGGCATAATAATCCCTGCCCAACGGCGCTAGTTAGTCCATGACCCCTTTGGAAACATCAAGCCACCACCCGCCAGAATGAGTGAAACGATGTGTTGGGGCTGCTCAGATGAGAGGATGGAATATTAGCTGTAGTTTTCGGAGGTGCCAGAAAAAATAAACCAGGGATGAAGATTGCTCCCTGGTTATTGCAAAAGAGAAAAAAGTGACCAGTTTTAATTGGTTTCAGGTATAGACCGGCCCAGCTCCCAGGTTCCACAATGTTACCGTTGCCGCCATGGTTGCCACCAAAATAACCAGTGCTACACAGAGGATTGAGCTAGCAAAGGTCACACCCCGCTCAAAAGGGATATCCATAAAGACCGGCAGGCCGGTATAAAGCAGGTAAGCAGACCAGCAGATAGCCACCAGCCCCGCCAGCATAGCGGTCCAGAGTGAAGGGGCCAGCCCGGCCAAGCCTGCAACAAACAGAGGGGTTGCGGTATAGGCGGAAAAAGCCAGGCACTGGGCATAACTTGGTGATGAACCGAAGGTTCTGGCCATCCAGTGGATAAATCCGGCAATAAACAGGGAGGCAGCAATAAAGGCAAGATAGGCAAGGAAAGACATGACCATTGCACTTTCGCGGGTCAGGTAGACAGTATCAGGGCTGCCGGGCAGTTGCCAGCCAGTCATGGTTGTTCCGAAGTAACCACAGGTTGCGGGAATGGCTGCCATAAATACGAGATATGACAACAAAAACCTGATAACGGTATATTGTTCATTGCGGATACTGCGCCATTCCTTGTCGGGGTGTATGAACAGCCCCGGAACATGAGTCAAACTCATTGTGCTCCTCCCTGCCAGTCAGTACAGACTGTTATTGCGAGCTGGCATGTTTTTTTTATAGATTGTTTTTTATAGTTCTGTAGGGTGTGTCGATATTTCATGAGTATCAGCATGGGAATACGACTACAGCCTTGACTCTCTCTGAAAGACGACTTGTTTCAGTTAAACAATATGTAAGGCGCTTGGCAACACATAGTTCATTTGTACGGGGTGGGGATTTGAAAAAGTTTGCAGTTACTCTGGGGATTTTGGCTTTATTTACACTGGTGATCTTCATGTTGCTCCTTAAGGAGGGAGAGGATCAACAGCAGGAACAAGAGCAAGTTGAAGAAGTTGAGCCAGTATCTGTCGCTGAAGCCTGGGACAAGGCGGGAGTACCGGATTTCCTGGCTATTAAAAATGCCAGTCAGAAAAAACAGAAATTTTTCGAGTTTATGCTGCCACTGGTGGAATCTGAAAACCAGTTGATTATCAAGGACCGTAATCGTTTGATGTTACTGGCTCAGAAGGCGGAGTTTTCCGAAGATGAATCCGCCTGGCTGCAAAGTATTGGTGGCCGTTATCGACAGGAGGGGGAGCTATCACCTCAATGGTTTCAGGAGATTCTTGAGAAAGTTGATATCCTGCCGCCTTCTCTTGCACTGGCGCAGGCTGCCAATGAGTCTGGTTGGGGGACATCGCGCTTTGCCCGCCAGGGCAACAACTATTTTGGCCAGTGGTGTTTCTCCAAGGGGTGTGGATTAGTACCGAGTGCTCGGGGTGATGGTGCTTCCCATGAGGTTCAGCGGTTCGACAGTGTGCAGGAGTCTATCCGGGCCTATCTACGCAACCTGAACTCTCATCCTCATTATAAAGCTCTCCGGGAATTGCGGGCCAAGGCCCGGGCCAGCTACCTTGTTGTTACCGGTCCTTATCTGGCTCAGGGCTTGTGGAAGTATTCTGAACGGGGATTTGACTATGTGGATGAGATCACCCGGATGATACACAGCAATGACCTGGTAAAGCTTGACAGGAATGCTGCAGTCTCTCTGACGCCTTAAGCTCTTTAGCGGGGGGGCATTTTGACTGCTACTATCTTATGCCCTATTTCCCGGTTGATGATCGAACCTGTTTCATCAGCTCAAGCCACTCTTTGTTGATAAACGCCTCTGTCTGTATGGTTTTTTCCTTGGTTCGCTTCAGGATGTTTTCTGGATGGAACTTGTATGTAGGTTCGTAGCGGTCTTCTTTGATACCTACATCATTGAGTCCTGTGGTGGTGTAGCAGTCATTCAGGAAACGCCCGTTCAGGTTGTTGGCCTGATCGATCTCGGTGCAGCCGGCATAGATAACATCCAGCAGGGAGCGGGCTACCTTTTTCTCCCGGTGTCTGGATGGTTGGGCAAGGTAAGGGCCACCATCTCTGACATCTGTTCGCCAAGGATAGAATGCGTAAATATCCACTTCATGCTGGTTCTGATTGAACCAGCTGGCATCCCTTCCAAGGTAGAACCTGAACTTATGCAGGGGAATCCGGATTCTCTCAAATCCCCAGCTCACCAGACCATCGATTTTAGCCAGTTCCCTTTCCTGTATCTCGTATATCACTCCATTGATAAAGTTTTTGGATTTTATTTCGCTCTGTGGGGTTGGCAGGCGGGTTTTGGAATCCTGCAGCCAGATATTCCAGGCACGGGAGTGTTCTGTCAGTTTAACCGGAATGAAATCGGCTTTCTCTGGGGCATAGCCGGATTCAGAGCGGGCAATTGAGAGCAGGGTGGACGAAAAACCAAAAAGGAAGATCTTTCGCTCTGCATAAGATGGCAGTGAGAGTGAGAACAGAAGGGTTAGAATGAGCAGCTCTACACCTCGGCGAATAGCCATAACCAAGTCCTTTTGGTTTGATAGGATTCAAATCTTCAATATAGATCAATGTTCCCTGCAGGCTGCTCATTCTTAATCAATCTACGGCCGGGTCAAAATTGACTACCTTAATGACCCCGTCACTGGGTTGAGTCAGCTCAGGAATATTGCCGGAGAAGATGGATTGGTTGTCTTCGTGCTCATAGGGCGCACGTTCACCGCTACGGTCAATCTTCAGATCTTTGAAATTGAACAGGTCTGTGTCAGCCATCTGTGAAGGTGCGATATTCTGCATGGCGCTGAAAATAGACTCGATCCGGCTGGGATGTTTTTTTTCCCACTCTTTCAGCATTGCTTTGATGTTCTGACGCTGCAGGTTCTCCTGAGAGCCACACAGGTTGCAGGGAATAATGGGGAACTGCATGTACTCTGCAAACTTGCTGATATCCCGCTCACGGCAGTAGGCCAGAGGACGAATAACGATATTGCGGCCATCATCTGAGAGCAGCTTGGGGGGCATGGCAGAGATACGGGAACCATAAAACATGTTCAGGAACATGGTTTCAACAATGTCATTCTTGTGGTGCCCCAGGGCAATCTTGGTTGCACCTATGTCTTCTGCAAATGCATACAGAGTACCCCGGCGCAGGCGGGAGCAAAGTCCACAGGTGGTTTTCCCTTCCGGAATCTTGGACTTGACCACGGAGTAGGTATCACGATTGATGATGTGGTAGGGAATGTCCAGGGATTCCAGATACTCTGGCAGGATATGTTCGGGGAAACCAGGCTGCTTCTGATCCAGGTTTACTGCAACCAGTTCAAAATCGATGGGGGCGCTGCGCTGCAGGCTGCGCAGAATATGTAACATGGCATAACTGTCCTTGCCTCCAGACAGACAGACCATGACTTTGTCGCCTTCCTCAATCATATTGAATGCTTCAATAGCCTGGCCGGTGTAGCGGCGGAGCTTTTTCTGAAGCTTGTTGAATTTGGTTTTTTCTGAGCCAGTCAGGGTCGGTTCTGTCATCTCTTCGCAGTCAGGCTGATTGGAAAAGGTGGCAAGTATATCTGTTGGTCAACCGTGAACCAATTGGGTTGTTCACGGATGTCAGCAGATAAACGGTGGTATTTTTAAAATTCAGTTCTTTTTATATAAGAAATACGGTGTATTAACAAAAAATTCTGTTTTAGGTCTGTGTTTTAGATAATGTTGTTGAGATTGTTTTTTTTGATTGTTATATTCGCCATACATCTTATCAACAAATTCAATCGTTGCCATGCAAAACCA
>CBDEWF010000101.1:0-6943 GCA_965243775.1 Sansalvadorimonas sp. | reverse complement strand
TTCAAACCCAGGCGAAACTTTGTTTAACTGACCAGCAGCCAGAAAATAGAGAACACAGGAATAGCAGCAGTCAGACTGTCAATACGATCCATCACACCTCCATGCCCCGGTAAAAGCTGGCTGCTATCTTTGATTCCCCGCTCACGCTTGAACATGCTCTCCAGCAAATCGCCCAGAACAGAGACCAGACCAACAATCCAGGTTACGGCTAACAGTGCCAGCATATTAAACAGCGCCAGTTCTCTGTACCAGCCCACTCCCAAGGCAACCAGGGTAATCAGCAACATGCCACCAAATACCCCTTCCCAGGTTTTTCCTGGACTCAAGTGAGGAGCCAGCTTTCTCCGGCCAAAAGTCCTGCCAGAAAAATAAGCGCCAATATCAGCCCCCCAAACCAGCACAAAAACATACAGGATCAGTGAATTACCAATATCCTGGGATTTTAGATAAACCAGTCCGGACCATGCAGGCAGCAGGACAAACCAGCCCATAAACAGGCGAACAGCTCGAAGACGCCAAGCTGCCGTTGAATCCGGGTAGCTGATGACCAGCATCAGCGCCATCAGCCACCAGGCCAGGCCTCCTCCTAAAAGAAAACTGGCCGGCAATCCGGCAAACAGGTAGATCATGATACCTGTCACTGCAGCAAAAGTGACACGCTGCCACTGAGCAGAAAAGCCGGACAGGTTAGCCCACTCCCAGGCCCCAAGAACAATAACAGCCCCGATAAAGACTGCGAACCATTGCGGAGGTAAAAAGAACACACCTCCGACAGCAACCGGCAGCAGCGCCAGCCCTGTAATTACTCTCTGTTTCAGCATGCTTGTTTCAGCCTTTGGCTGTATTTTTGTATCATGGGTCTGTCTCAATCTGTTCACTGGTCTGGCCAAACCGCCGCTGGCGCTGGCTGTAGCTGTACAGTGCCTTATAAAGCTCATCGGGACCAAAGTCCGGCCACAATACATTAGTAAAATAGAATTCCGAGTAGGCACTCTGCCAAAGCAGGAAGTTACTAATACGATGCTCGCCACTGGTGCGGATCAGCAGATCCGGTGGCGGCAGATCACCCGTTGTCAGGTGCTGCTCAAACATTCCAGGAGAAATATCGGCGGGATCAAGCTGTCCGGATTTTGCTTTCTCAGCAAGCTGACGGGCGGCTTCAACAATATCCCACTGACCACCATAACTGGCGGCCACAACCAGAGTCACCTGGTAATCCCGGGAGGTCTGCTGCTCTGCCTGCCTGATATGTTTCTGGATTGAAGGACTGAAAGCCGAAATATCACCGATAACTTTTAGGCGGATACGGTGGCGGCGCAGTCGCTTGACTTCAAACTTGAGCGCCCTGAGAAACAGCTCCATCAATCCCCGCACCTCCTCAGGGGGACGATTCCAGTTCTCACTGGAAAAGGCGAACAGGGTTAGAACCTCAACACCATAATTGCCACAGGCCTCAATGACTTTCCGTACAGTTTCCACACCGGCACGATGACCGCCAAGCCTGCCTTTTTTATTTTTTTTCGCCCAGCGGTTATTACCATCCATAATGATGGCTACGTGCCGGGGAGTGACAGCCAGGGGAGGCCTGCCGTCTTTATGCAGACCGCCTTCCCCCGCCTGCTCACTTACTGATGTCTTGGTCATAGACTTACGTACTGTTGAAGCGATACCGGGTACTGATACATCTTAACAGCACCCAGCCCTGTCGGATAAAACCCGAATCAGATCGCCATCAGATCCTTTTCCTTTTCAGCCAGACCCTTTTCAACTTCCGCTATAAAATGGTCGGTGATCTTCTGGACCTCATCAGCACCACGACGCTCATCGTCTTCGCTGATCTCTTTCTCTTTTTCCAGCTCTTTCAGATCAGCAATGGCATCACGACGAATATTACGGATAGCGATACGCGCCTGTTCTGCTTCGTGACGGGCCTGCTTGGTGTACCCCTTACGGGTCTCTTCAGTCAGGGCCGGCAGAGGAACACGGATAACTTCACCAGCAGTAGAAGGGTTCAGACCCAAGTCAGACTTAAGAATGGCCTTCTCAACATCAGGCACCATGGAGCGTTCCCAGACACGGATGGCCAGAGTACGGGCATCTTCAGCAGAGATATTGGCCACCTGACTCAGGGGAGTTTCAGAGCCATAGTAACTGACACGAACGCTGTCCAGCAGGCTGGGATGAGCACGACCGGTACGGATCTTGGCAAAAGCATGGGACAGAGCTTCAATAGTTTTGCCCATACGGGTTTCGGCATCAGCCTTAATTTCGTTGATCATCATTCACTCCCAAAGCAACCCTGCAAAGCCGGAGCGACGGCCCTGCAATTCAAATAACATATGGACGATGCAATAAATTCGCCCAACATCCTGAAAATCTGTCACAGGTCAGACCCGTCTATTCTCAGGCACTCGGTAACAATATGTGTTGATCCACTGCAACTGACGCAGAGATCAGGGGGTAACAAGAGTACCTTCATTACCACCAACTACAACATTTAGCAGCGCACCGGGCTTATTCATATTAAAAACACGCACGGGCATCTGGTGGTCACGCACCAGGCAAATTGCCGTAAGGTCCATCACACCCAGCTTTCGATCCAGAACTTCATCGTAACTGAGCTGATCAAACTTGACCGCATCCGGATTTTTGACCGGATCGCTGTCATAAATACCGTCAACCTTGGTTGCTTTCAGCACGACATCGACTTCTGTTTCAATGCCCCGCAGACAGGCAGCAGAATCGGTAGTGAAAAATGGATTACCGGTACCTGCCGAGAAGATTACCACGTCACCGGTGCTCAAGTAACGCATAGCCCGACGGCGATCATAATGCTCTACCACGCCACTCATGGGGATAGCTGACATCACCCGGGTATTAATATTGGAACGCTCCAGAGCGTCACGCATGGCCAGGGCATTCATAACTGTAGCCAGCATCCCCATATGGTCACCGGTAACCCGATCCATACCAGCTTCCTGCAGGGCGGCTCCACGGAACAGGTTGCCACCACCAATCACCAGGCCTACCTGCACTCCGATACCAACCAGCTGGCCAATCTCCAAAGCCATCCGGTCCAGAACCTTGGGATCAATACCAAACTCCCCGCCCCCCATCAGGGCTTCGCCGCTGAGCTTCAGAAGGATACGGTGATATTTGGGCTGACGATCTGTAGCGGGCATAATCTATTCCTGTAGTCGATAACGAGCACTGTTAACAGACAGTCGACTGGATACTTTTCACACAAGTAAAATACAAATACCCACACGACTGGCTGTGCATCCGCGTAAAATTAACACAGGTGTCATTGTGACACTTTTACTTGATAGCTACTACAAGGCAGCTACCACCAGACACCTGCCATTGCAACCTCCAGACACGCAACAGGGTGACATCAAGCCACCCTGTTGTTGAAATTGATCAGTTTCAGTTACTGTCAGATACAATTAAGAGACAAACCGGCTGACCAACTTCAGACCGGAAGAGTCTTAGTTGCCGGCAGCGGCTGCAGCCACTTCAGCAGCAAAATCAACTTCTTCCTTCTCGATACCTTCGCCCACTTCATAACGAACGAAGCCCAGGATCTTGGCACCAGCATCTTTAACCAGCTGACCCACCTTGATTTCAGGGTTCTTGACGAAGGGCTGCTCAACCAGGCTGTTTTCAGCCAGGAACTTGTTGATACGGCCACCGATCATCTTCTCAACGATGTTCTCGGGCTTGCCGGCCATGTCAGGCTGAGCCTTGATGATCTCTTTCTCTTTCTCAACGATATCAGCAGGCATATCTTCCTTGTTGACAACCTGAGGATTCACAGCAGCAACGTGCATGGCAACATCTTTGGCGACTTCTTCAGAACCACCTTCCAGAGCAACCAGAACCGCGATACGCTTGTTACCGTGAACGTAAGCACCAACAACACCACCTTCCAGCTTGGCGATACGACGAACATCAACGTTCTCACCGATCTTCTGAACCAGAGCCTGACGATTAGTTTCCAGAGCTTCTTTCAGCTTGGCAGTTTCAAACAGGGATTCTGCTTCAGCCTTGTCCAAAGCGCTGTCAGAAAAAGCGATGAAGCCAGCGTCACGGGCAACGAAATCAGTTTCAGAGTTAACTTCCAGCATCAGGGCAGCTTTGCCGCCTTCGATGATCTTGGTCGCAACAATACCTTCAGCGGCAGTACGGCCAGCTTTCTTGGCAGCCTTGGCCTGACCAGACTTGCGCAGCTCTTCGATAGCTACGTCGATGTCACCACCAGCTTCTGTCAGAGCGCGCTTGCACTCCATCATGCCCAGACCGGTACGGTCACGCAGTTCTTTTACCAGAGCAGCGGAAATTGCCATCTCAGTATCCTCTTACCTGTAAGAAAACGGATATCGCAACCCTGCGAAATCCGTATATGTTCTCGGAAAACAGCCATGAGTTGAAAATGCCGCCTACTCCAGACTGGAATAACAGCAGGGAGTTTAACGGCAGCAGATTCACGGTAAATAGCCATGAGCGTAAGTGTCTTTTTCGCCACCCCGAGGTGATAATAAAAGACACTTCCATGGTAAAAAGGGGGCAAAGCCCCCTTTCTCAAGTTGCGATCCGCAGGCCGCTATAAGTTATCGCAATCTGCAGATCCTGCAACTCAGGCTTCTTCAGCGCCTTTCTCTTCGCCTGCTTCTTCAGCTTGCTCTTCGGCAGGAGCTTCTTCAGCCTCAACGTATTCACCAGTAGCAGCCTGGGCAGCACGGGCTTCCAGAATAGTGTCAGCTGCGCTTTCCAGGTACAGCTGGATAGCACGGATAGCGTCGTCGTTACCGGGGATAACCATATCAACACCATCAGGGTTGCTGTTGGTGTCAACGATACCGATAACAGGGATGCCCAGCTTGTTGGCTTCCTGGATAGCGATCTTCTCGTGTTCTACGTCGATCACGAACAGAGCGTCAGGCAGACCACCCATGTCCTTGATACCACCCAGAGAACGATCCAGCTTTTCCAGCTGACGGGTACGCATCAAAGCTTCTTTTTTGGTCAGCTTCTCGAAAGTACCATCTTCACGCTGGGTTTCCAGATCACGCAGACGACGTACAGACTGACGGATAGTCTTGTAGTTGGTCAACATACCGCCCAGCCAGCGGTGATCAACGTAAGGCATGCCACAACGCTGAGCCTGCTCACGTACATGCTTGCTGGCAGCACGCTTGGTGCCAACAAACATGATCTTGTTCTTGCCTTCAGCCAGCTTCTTGATGAAGTCCAGGGCGTTATTGAAAGCAGGCAGAGTGTGCTCAAGGTTGATGATATGAATCTTGTTGCGGGCACCGAAGATGTAACGACCCATCTTGGGGTTCCAGTAGCGGGTCTGGTGACCGAAGTGGACGCCGGCTTTCAGCATCTCACGCATGGTAACGTGTGCCATGACTTTTTAACTCCTAAAGGGGTTATGCCTCCATACACCCCATAGTCCGACCCTCTCGAACTGTTACAACCCTGCCAGCTTAAGCAACAAGATACAGCTCTGGGGCACCCCGGAATATGTGACGGTATATGTGCGGATTTATTCCAATAAAGCTGCAGCACCTGAAGAGGTGCTGCAGCGCGGCTTTATACCATATTGACAAACAGACTGCCAGCCCCAGAAGGCAGATCGAGAATAGCATCCGTCGTAGCAATAGTAGGCTGATTTGTGGAACCAACTGCCTCGCATGGCAATTCCAGTCTTACGGACACGAGGTCAGCTGATATCACCACTGTTCGTCAAGCCTTATGTGAAGTCCAACAACAGATATCCATCAGGGCCTGAGGTTTACACCTCATTAACAGGCCGAATACATAGCTGCAGTTACCTCCATTGCAAATCAACGGAGCAGGCCCTTGCAAAGGGGTAATCGGGCTGAGCACCCTTGCAAAGCGAATCGGACCATTCAAGGTACTTAACACGTGGGATAGCGCTACCTGCCAAGTCATAGTTGCCGTAAAACAACCAATATGTAAGTAAAACTAACATTTTGTAAACCTTGAAAACTATCACATGTCTACAAATTTAGTATCACAGAGCAAAAAAAAAGGAAAAAGGAACTTGAAGATGATATCAAGTCAATCTACCCCTACACACAAAAATTTAGTTTTTTTAGCCAAGCATTCCAATCAGGAACAGGAAATAATAGAAGCTTGGAATAGTTTAAAAGAAAAATATAATGTTAATGTTAGATTACATACATTTAATTTAGATGATGAAGGAGCTCCGCCAAATTTACTTAAAGCCACATCTGAGTTATTGGCTTATTGCAGGAAAAACAAATTACCAGAAAGCATAATATTAAGAGAATTACCAAAAGGACCATCTTGGTTACGAGTATTATCCCAATTCCTTTTTTCAGGAGTGAATATTAAAGAATTCAAGGCAGGTGACTTAGGTTTGGATGGTAATGGGCAAACTTGCGATGAGCACTTTATTTATTTTGAAATCATTCAAAAAATTCAGAGCCTTTCTGATATTAGAAACAAAAAAAGTTATGACGAATTCATGGACTGGGTTATTGGACTTTGCTTCATTAAAGATAATATCAACAAAAGTGTTATTGACAGCATTCCAGGCTGGCAAAAAAGCATGCGACCAGAATTATGCCACCTGGCCACGAATAATGATTATCTCTATAGAAAAGAATTTGACCCTATTTACTACAAAAAAGAACTATTTATCTATCTCAACAGGCACTCTTTTATGAAGCCGTTTATTCTGGAAGCATTTATAGCAGAAGCCCCCCCGGAGTTTATTGTTGACCTATTTAAAAAATGGCTTCGCAATGAAGAAGTTTGCAAATGGCTTTTTAGACAACATTACTACCCATTAAATATGATGACAAGTGAATATTGTGAATGGAATCTATTATTACATGGACTTCCAAAAATACAACCTGAAGTTAAAGGTAGTATAATTTCTTCTTTT
>CBDEWF010000100.1:0-5606 GCA_965243775.1 Sansalvadorimonas sp. | reverse complement strand
CTACAGCTGGCAAGTGACTTATTATAATTTGAAAATATCTGGTTCTGCTGGCATAAGTGCCTTTTTCATCACCCTGAGGACGAAAAAAGCACTTCCAAAGGAAAAGAGAATCGCTCAAAACTACGAGGTGAACACCATCAGGCTACCCTGGCCATCTGAACCAGAAAGCAACGTACATCAGTGGCATTTTCCGCCTTACCGGCAAAAGGTATGCGTACAAGCCTGGAGTCAATCCGGACATGAAAACCATAGGGATCAACGCCGGCCATCACCGGTTGATCATCTGCAGATAACTCTATAGCGGCATGATCACAGTATTTCCGCAGTGCGTCCCTGTGATCCTGATTCATATGTTCCAGAATGCCCTCTTCCAACTCTCCAGCAAAGGAGTTGATCTCTACGATCATGTCATTATTCAACCAGTGGATATCTCCAAACCCACCGATATAGCGATTGCGTACCGGCACGATACGATAAAACTCAAAGTCATGAGTTTTGTGATAACCTCTGGATTCCGGAAAAAAGCTGTAGTAGCGATTAATGCTTGTTTCATCAGTGATTTTCTCTGCATCCCCCACCCAGGTCAGCCGCGCCCCAGTCTGGATATTATCCGCTTCCATCTTGGCAATAGTCAGAGAGACTTTACTGTTCTTCTCAATATTACGGGTATGTTGAGCCAGGCTGCTGATCAGAATCACAGGAAAGCCATCTGCATCCAGACAGTAGGGGACAACGGAACCGAAAGGATAACCATCAAGAACCCTGGACTGCGTTGAGAGAACCCCTCCGGTTTCAGAACGAAGAAACTCACGTGCCTGCTCAGCAGAAACCTGTTTATCAACCATAAATCATCCCCTGAGTTTGAATAATATTTTGTGTCGCAATCCTATATTACAAACGAGAATAAATATCATTTGCAAGTCGTTCTCACTAACTTCCTTCTCTTCGCAAAAAGGAATACAATTGCGCCCTCTGACTTATTACCAGTCTGGAACATTTTTCCGAAGTCTTCCCGATAGGGGCCGGGTAGTGGATAAACTAAACGACAAACCGCTCACATACCTGCAGCAACAGGGGTATTTCCATACCCTCTTATACCCGCCACAGTGCAAACTATTGCAGCACGGGTCTGTAACTCTCTGATTAACTGATAAAATATCACCGGAAATCAATAAATCAGTCAGCTTTCGGAGTAAACTTGCTGGTTCAGCGTAAGTAAGGACATGCATACAATGGAACAAAGGGTGATTGCAGATAGTGCACCCCAAAATTTATTGGCAGGCGACAAGCCAATTCAAGTTGCCGATCGTATCTGGTGGGTGGGTCACCTGATTCCCGATGACAGCTTCCAGTGTCATGTCTACCTGATTGAACAGGGAACCGAGTCTGTTCTGATCGATCCAGGTTCCATGCTGACCATTGAACAGACCCTGAGCAAGGTTTCCCAGGTTATTCCCCTGAACCATCTCAAATACATTATCTGCCAGCATCAGGATCCAGATATCACTGCTTCCCTGCCCCATCTGGAAAAAGTATTGAAAGGGCAGGAGATTTATCTGGTCACCCACTGGCGGGCCAAGGCCCTTTTGAAACATTACGCCCTAAATATGTCTTTCTGGCTGATTGACAGAAATAACTGGCAGCTGGCCCTCGAAGACCGAACCATCAACTTCGTATTTACCCCTTACGCCCATTTCCCTGGAGCTTTCTGCACCTATGACAGCAAGACCCAGGTCATGTTTTCCAGTGACTTGTTCGGTGGCTTTACTGAAGACCCCACCCTGTTCGCGGAAGATGAATCTTACTTTGAGTGTCTGCGCCCGTTCCACGAACACTACATGCCTTCCCGGGATATTCTGCACTTTGCCCTGGCCCAGCTGCGGGAATTTCCGATGAAGATGATTGCTCCCCAGCATGGCTCAATCATTCCGGAACACCTGATTGACTTCATGTTTGATCACCTGCTGCAACTGGACTGCGGCCTGTATTTGCTAATGCAGTCGGAAGGCAACGCCTTCAATAAACTGTCCAAGCTGAACCAAACCCTGCGCGATATCACCGATACCATGCTGCTGTACCGGGATTTTAAAGATATCGCTAACTCCCTGAGACAGATTATCAAGCGCGATCTGCCGGTAGCCTCACTGGAGTTCCTGGCTCTGGATGAAAACGACAAGTGCATAACATTCATGCCTAACCAGCGCTATGTTGGTCACACCTGTAAACACACCAACTGCCCTGCAGGCTTCCTGGGTATCTACTACGATGAATGGCTTGAACAGGCCCGGCAGGACCCTAACATTCAACCAGCCAATGCCCCGACGTACTCCTTGAAGTATGAAGGTGACCGGCTAGCATTCGTGATTCCCCTGTTTGGTCCCAAGAACAAGCAAGCCAGACAGCTGGTGCGTATCTGGCTGCATTATCAGGTTCAGTCTACGGAAGCCCTGAACCATGTTATTGCCAGCCTGACCACTCCCCTGCAGATAGCTCTGGAACGGGAGATGATTTACCGGGAGATTGAGAAGAATCGCAATGAAGCTTACCAGCGCTCAATCCGTGATCCTCTTACCGACTGCTTTACACGTTATTACATGGAAGAAGCGATCTCCAGAATGTTTGCGCTGAATGATCGGGAAAGTGATTCCAGCCTGAGCCTGGTTATGATTGATGCCGATCATTTCAAGAATATCAATGATACTTGGGGCCATGCTCTGGGTGATCAGGCCCTGAAGCAGATTGCCTCCATCCTGAAAAGCAATATCAGGGATTCTGATATCCTGGTGCGCTATGGTGGAGAAGAGTTCCTGCTGTGCATGCCCCTCTGCACCCAGAAAGAAGCTCTCAGAAAAACCAACTATCTGCGCCAGCAAATCAGTGAAACGCCTCTGATCACTCCAACAGGCCGTCACCGTATGACCGCCAGTGCCGGTGTTATTGAACGCAAGAAAGGTGAAAACCTGCCTGATGCATTAAGGAGAGCAGACTTTGCTCTTTACAAGGCCAAAGATCACGGAAGAAACAGAACCTGTTCGATGGAAGAAAACGAAAAACTACCAGAAGAATTTTCTGTCTAATTTACATTTTATTATCTGATAGCCAGGGTTCCAGAATCTTTTCCTGTAACCCTGGCCGCAGTACAGCTTCACAACTTCCAATATGGAACTGGCCCGATGGTACCGGACCAGGCAGAGGTATTGAGCCTGGCACCTTGAAGCACCTGTCGTGCATAACACAACTCTGCTTGATATAGGGCCAGAGCTTATCCCGAAGAAACCATTGATCAATATTGGGAGTGTCCATATGCCCCGATGAATAATGGACCAGCTTGTTCCAAATATCGGGCAGCACACCAGCAACACCTCCCCACAACCCCGCCAGCACCAGATCTGTATGAGTCCACCAGTCCCGAATAGTATGAAACCACTGGCCAGACTCTATCCAGGCCTGAACAGCATAAAGCTCACGGGGACTAAAAACAGAATCTGCATCACGAACCAGGAAGTACCCAATATCTGGATGATTGGCCACCAGAAATCGCCAGCACAGTTTTTCCCTCGTGCTCTGGTTCTCTTTCTGAAAAAACAACTTTCCACCCAATTGCTGGATAAGTTCGAGATAAGGAACAGGCACACTATTATCTACATAAAACCAGAGTTCCCACTCGGGATAGATATCAGGAGCCAACAGCACATTTCGAAGGGCTCCATAAAGATAGCGGGTATTGTCTCCCCAGAGACTAAAGGCGATAACCTTTTTCTTCCCCTGGGTAAAGTCAGTGGGAGAAACTGAAGGCAAATTCCAGTCCGAAGGTTTCGAACCGTGGGCCTGATCTTTCAGCAGCAGCGACTGGGTACCAGCCTGGGCTGCTTCGCTATAACGGCCAAGCTGATAATAGCTGGAGGCCAGGCTGTCCCAAGGAAGATAGCTATCAGGATCAATGCTGGTGCACTGTTTGGCATAAGTTATGGCTTCTTCATACTTCCGGTCCCTGTTAAGAAATACGATCAGGTTTCTCAGAACCTCCATATCATCCGGGTAGTGCTCAGTTATTGTTTTCAATAGCTGGACACCGGATGCAAAGTCATTGAGAAAATACATGTAGTAACAGAGTTGAAGCACTGACGCCTTAGGCTTGACTTCCCCATAGGAGTTCAGGGTTTTCAGTACCTGCTGGACAGCCCCATTCTGGTTGCCGCTTTTCCAGAGGAGGTGGGCCTCATTGTCCCAGCCCTGACGTTGACTTGTTTCCATACATTGCCATAAAAAGCTGTTCCCTGCTTATCTCAGAGTAGTCAACCCTTCCAGCCGCACTATAAAAACATCTTTTGATTCCCGGACTCTATCGCCGTCTTGGCCTGATAGCTGAAAAACGAACCTTTTGTTCAGGTGTCAAATACTTTACCACGGTATTTTCAGTGAAATAGTGCCCCTCGTCCGTCAGAATATTTGCATCTCTCAGCTGCTTGAGCAGCAAGCTTCGAATAATTTTTCCGGGTCCGGCAGCAGCCATGATAAACGGTGCCAAGAGTTTTCTTTTGCCACCGCGAATACGGTTACACACCTCAGCATTTACACTCGTTGACAGTTTCTTCTTGCATTTCAGGTAGCCAAGCAATTCTCTGTCAGTACACCACCAGAACCCTCTGATAGTTTCCCGCTCTTTAGCCGTACACTGTTCCCGTACGAAAGAGTAGAGATTTTCCAGAGTTGGTTGGCAATACTGACCTCGAACAAACAGAAAAACTTCGGTATTGGCAAAGTCCCGTAACAACTCATTGCGAGTGCTTTTTCCTGACAGTCGCCTCAAAACTATGGCCTTTATCGCACTGACTTTTCCTCTCCTGGCCAAAGCTGCAACGTCTTTACCAAGCTTTTGGGCCTGACCAGATCTAGACCGCAAGTACAGACGATATAACTCCTCAGTATCAGCACCATTATCCGATCCTGTGTGGCCACTAAAGCCTGCCAGAGTTTCCAGATCAAAAAGTGACCACTCAACTTTGCCATCCGCCAGTGGGTTTGGCATTTTGTACATTTTAAGGTTATGGAGAATGGTTGGTCGGTAACAGTTTGGATAAATCAACGCTGAGCGTATGAGATGTGCAAACAGCAGATACCAGCACAGCAAAGGTCTTCTCCGCCGTTTCTCCTGCTTTATCTTCTTTGCCAGCCATTCATAGGGAATTGAGGAAGGATCGTCTTTAGGAACAATCAAATCATGGGCAAATCCATACTGATATATATCTGGCAAAGTACAGGGACTTCCAGCACTGATAAGCTTATTGGCAGTAGGAATTCTTCGAAAAATAGTACGCATGTTGTCGAGTATTTCGGTCAGGTCACCTCCACCAGCCAGCCTGAACTTGTAATAAGTCACCATAACTTCGTGCTGCTGCTTCTTGCTACGGCACCTCATCAATGCACGTTTCAAATAGAATTTACCACTGACAGTATTTCTTCGGACCAGCTCCTGTTCCCTGGAGGATAGCGGGTAACTCCTCACTTCTGGAGTGAGCTTTCGCTGCCACCTCTGCAGATCAAAGTCCTGAACAGACTGGACATACGTTAGTTGCTTCTTATCGATACCGGTCAGGGTTGAGATA
>CBDEWF010000099.1:0-7021 GCA_965243775.1 Sansalvadorimonas sp. | reverse complement strand
GGACGCTGGTATCTGGAAAGTTACCTTGAGGAGACCTTTGATCTGAATGAATCCGGTCACTTTCTGGAAAAGTACAAACCAAGAGCCTTGTATGATGGTGACCTGATTGCCTGTCATGGTTTCATTCTGATGATGAACGACTTTTCGCCCTGGCAGAAACAGCCAGAGAAAAACTCAGAGGCGGAGCCGCTGCTATTTTCTGACCATAAGCCAGAAGGCGTTGATGAAAGTCCACCTGAACCGGATCAGGAGAGCGAACTCAACGACCCTTTTCTGATCACAGAATCAGCACCAGAGCAGACCGAACAGCACAGCGTTGATTTAGCGTTCACTGAAAAAATCCAGTTACCAAAATCACAGCAGCTGCTGATGGTGCAAACCTCAAAAGGTGAGTTAATTGATGTGCTCGCCGATCAGGAGCGGACAGAAAACAGCCACAGAAATCACTCACTCTGGAATCACGACAGACAGATTAAACATCATCAGGATCTGCTGGATCATTTCCCTGATTCGAAGAGTGAAGAACAGAACATCTACGACTTCATTGAGTTGGATAACCCTGATCATTTTTTCAGTCAGGCATTATTGTGTGCGCTTCGAAAAACGCTGGAGGAGCTGTCACCCGAAAACCTGCTGAAACAGATTAAAGAGGAAAGGCAGCAGCGGGGAGAGGATCACAGTGAAGGCCTCTGGCAGGAGGTAAAAGAACGTTATGCGGTGATGATAGATGGGCAGAGACTGCAGAGCTTTCTATCCTGTGTTCAGCAGATATTAAGAGATCAGACAGAATGAAAGTAACCCGGCTTCTGTCAGCCAGTTTTATCGCAGCTTTTACCGGCAGCTTCATACTGTTGTTACTGGGGAGTTGCAGCAGTGCGGTTAAGCCTGAAAAAACCGTTGCAACAGAGCTTCAGCTTACGCTGGCAGCCAGTACCAATATCAACAGCTTTGGTGAAGTACAGTCGGCACCTGTACAGCTGAGAGTCTATGAATTGAACAGCGATGATCTGTTTAATCAGGCCGATTTTCTGGATCTGTATAACAATGATGCAGTGATGTTGCAAAGCAGTCTAATTAAAAGGCACTTGATGCCTACTGTCTGGCCTGGCAGTGACCGAACCAGTCATTTTGTTCTGGACTCTGAGACACGGATAATAGCGGTGCTGGCTGAATTCAGTGACTACGCTGCAGCGGTTTCTAAAGTGGTGCAGCCCATAAATCGCGGTGAAATAAATACCCTGATACTGCATATTGAAGAAAACCGGCTAAGGTTTAGTGCATCTCAAAAATAAGTATGTTGCAATTTCCTGTTGAGGCTAAGAGTGAGCAGTCATTTTGATCGGGTTGTCTGGCTTGAAGGAATGTTTCTGAGTCCGCAGCATTTTCAGCAGCAGGAGCGTTATCTTGAACGTTATTCACGACAGTTGTTCAGTATTCGCCATCAGGGCAGTGCCGGTTTTTTAACTCTGCGAATTGACCATGAGCAGCTCAAAGCCGGAAAGATTTATCTGCGGGAAGCCAGTGGCGTTTTTCAGGATGGTACACCGTTCAGTATTCAGGAAGACCTGTGCAGATCTATTGAAGGGGTCGAGCCCGGCACTTTGATCTATCTGGCTCTGCCCCTTTCCAGACAGGGGGCCGTCGACATTCAGCTGAAAGAAAAAGCATCCAGAGCCGTACGAAAAGTGAGTTATCAAAAGACGGTGATGGACTCTAATGATGACGGTAATGACCCGGTAGATATGCTTCTGGCAGAGCTGAATCCAGGAGTCTTCCATGAAGGCGAATCGCTGGATCACTACACTTTTCTGGCCATCGCCAGAATTCATGAAATCAGAACCGATGGTGAGCTGGTTCTGGATCCGACGTTTATTCCCCAGTGTCTGGATTATAAGGTTTCAGGTTATCTGGAAGAACAGGTTCAGAGCCTTCATGCGCTGGTGCGCCAGCGTGCAGCCATGCTGGCTGGTCAGGTGGGCGTTGAAGGTGCCCAGAAAAGCTTTCATACCCTGCAGATTGTTTATATGTGGCTGCAGTCGCTGAATCGTTATGCGGCTGGGCTCAAGCTCCTGAACGAAGAAAAAAATGTCTCATCCAGTGATCTCTATCGTTATCTGGTTATCATGGCTGCAGACCTCTCTACCTTTACCAAATCTCTGGCGCCAGAGTTTCCTGCGTTTGATGAGCGGGCTGTGTACCAGTCGTTTGCTCCCCTGCTGGCTAATTTGATGATGAATCTCCGCCATGCCAGCCGGGAAAAAGTTTTCACCATTGAATGGGATTACAGATTGTTTGAGCGTCGTCGGTTATTGCGTGCGAGGGTTGAAGATCGAACTCTGTTTAATGACAGCCGTTTTGTTCTGGCTGTAGTGTCCAGCCTTGGCAAAGACCGAACCCGGGAGGTTTTTCCCATAGCCAGCAAACTCTGTGGACACCGTCGCATTGCAGAGCGGGTTCGAAGTGCATTGCCGGGGGTCAAAGTTCAGCCGATCAGTCCACCTATAGAACTGAAACCCAAGGGCAATGTGGCGTACTTTGAAGTGGATGCCAGTGATGGGTTGTGGCAGGAGATGGTGAAAACTCAGGATCTTCTAGCCCTGCACATTGATGAACAAATGCCCGATGACACTCAGGTAGACTGTTTTGTTATTCGCTAAGGTGGTTGCAGTCGATGAAAACTGCTGACGTACAGACACTGATCAACTCTGCGCAAACATGTCATGATGCCACGATACTGTTACAGAATTTCAGAGGGACTAAAAACCCGTTAATTAATCTGGCTGCTGAACTGCTTGCGATTCTGACCACTCTGGAAATGGCTGAGTCCTCCCCCAACACAGCAGAGCTTCATGGTTATTTAAAACAGGGGATTACGGAGCTGCATAGCAAGGGGTTGCGGGCAGATTACTCTCCAAGAGTGATGGAAAAAGTCTGCTATTTATTATCGGCAGCACTGGATGAGGAGGTGATGAGAACCTGGTGGGGGCAGAACCTGTGCTGGGAAAATAACAGTCTGGTAGCGGGTATGTTTCAGCAACGCAATGCCGGTGAAGTGTTTTTTATTCTGGTTGATCAGGCTAGGCAGAACCTGCCTGCCATGCTGGATTTTCTGGAACTTGCCTACCTGCTTATCCGGTTAGGCTTCAATGGTCGTTTTCTCGATAAGAACAGCAGACAGCTGGTAGAGCTGACCGGACAGATTTATCAGGAAGTCAGAGAACTGAGACCGGAAGCCCGAACCCATAATTTGCCTATGACAGTTAACAACTGGGTTCCTTTTAAACAGTACCGGTTTTATCGGTTTTTTCTGGCTGGGTTACTGGTGCTCATGCTGTCAGGTATTGGCTGCCGATACTGGATACGGCATATCAACAACCTGTCTGATGATGAGCTTGTGACTATTCAGCAGTTATCACTGACTTCGTCCAGCAGCTCTCTGCACCAGAAACCATGAACAAAAATACGCTCCTGTTTTTCGTCAGACCGATTTACCGCTTCTTTCAGGGCAAAAGAAAAGCGTCAGGTTCCAGCCACCAGAAGCGAGAGGCCAGGCAGGGCGTTGAACAGCTCAGGCAGGACTGGCAGCAGCTCTGGCATAAACTGGCAGAGCAGGGTAAAGCAGAAAATCCGTATGAATATCCATGGCTGCTGATACTTGGCACCGAAGGAGCCGGAAAAACATTCTGGCTGGTAGATTCAGGATTTGAGAGAGTTATTGGTGAACAGCAGGGAGCTTCTGGGATTGTGTTCTGGACAGGGGAGCATGCGGTTGTTATTGAGCTGGCAGGTGATTATTACCGTAATGAGAAAACGGAAAATGAAGACCTTGTCTGGCAACAGCTGATCAGGCTGCTGAGAAAGAAACGTCCCAGGCAACCTTTGACAGGCATTCTAACGATCCTGTCTATCGATCAGCTGATGATTAAGCATCCAAACAGTCTGTTGGAGCTGGGGCGGCAGATTCGTCAGCGGTTGCAGGGGCTTTATCTGGCTTTTTCATTGCAGTTGCCCGTCTGGATGCTGTTAACTCAAGCGGATCGGATGAGTGGTTTTGCCAATTTTTTCCGCCACTTCAGTTATCTGGAACAATCTGCACCCTGTGGCTTCAGACTGCCGGAAGGGTACAGCAAAAAACAGTTCAATGAGGCTTTTAACAGTTTTCATCAGTCGCTCTTTCCATCGTTACTGAGCCATAGTTTTTCAGAAAAAACGACAGAATCAAGAAGGTTTCAGCTGCAATTCTTTCTCCAGTTATCCATGTTAGGGGAGCGTCTGCATTTTTTTTGTGATGAGGTTTTTCAGGCTCAACAGGGTGATGTTCGACCAAGGCTCTGTGGAGTCTGGCTAAACTCCTGTCATCAACAGGGCACAGCAGTCAATCTGATGGCTTCAGAAATCGCTGTCAAACGTGGTTTCAATGTGAAATCAGAACAGGTTCAGGTCACTGAGGCGCACAGCTATTTTAATCGGCGATTTGTTTATCGGGTTGTTCTTAACGAACTGAGTAAAGTGGGTGAATCGCTGATTGCCCGGAAAATATGGCTCTCGCGGCTTTCTGCTCTGGGTGGTCTGGCTATCGGGTTGCTGGCAGTGGTTATGGTCGCTTTCTGGTATCAGGTAGATTACAACCGTAGCCTGATTCGTGAATTAAAGAGAACGCTGCCAGCTTATGAAGCTGCCATGGTTGATCTGGGGGAACAGCCGACTCTGCCGCAGGTGATCGCGCCACTGGACAGTCTCAGAAGCCTTAAGTTGAAATACGACAAAACCCGTGAATGGCAATACCACTTCGGTCTTCTGGACGCGAGTATGGCGGAACGGGTTAAAAGCACCTATGCCGGGCAGCTGAAGCGCTGGCTGCTTATGCCAATGACTGCCTACCTGAAAAGCAGTCTGGAACATGCGCTGGCCAGCCACTCTGATTCCCTGATCGATGATTTGCACTACTACCTGATGTTGTTTGAGCCAGAGCTGATGGATCATGGCGCCTTTTCAGAGCATATTGTTTATCAGGCCTCCCAGCGAGAGCTGTCGTTATACAGTCAGCAGAAACTGGAACTGCTGCTGGCGGATTTGTGGGAGTCGCCCATATCCGGAATCTATCCCGATAAGCACCTGATTGATCAGGCTCGACAGGCTCTGGCCAGAAAAAGTGATGAGCAGCTGATATACGAACACATACAGGCATTAGAAGACTACAGTGGGCGTATAAGTTATGACCTGCTGCTGGGAGGGCGGGTTTTAGAAATTTTTCAGGTTGAAAATCAGGAGCAGGGCTTTCCTGTTTTTTATACCCGTAATGTTTATCAGTTACTTGATCTTTCTCCCACTTCGGGCCTGGTCAGGCGGGAAGTGGATAATCTCAGCATGATCAGGAAAGGGAAAAAATCTGCCGCCTTTTCAGAGTATGAACGGGTCAGCCGGTTAATCCGGCAGCTCTATTTTCAGGACTATATACGTCACTGGCAAAATCTGATCAGCAACATTTCATTACGACCCAGTGAAGATCATGGGCAGCTTGCCAGGCAGCTTTCCCATTTGTTTCAGGGGGAAAGGGCAGCGCTGTACGCATTAATCAATGTCATTGCCATGGAGACCAGCCTGGCAGATGATCCTGAGCCGGAAAGTCAGAAAAAAGGGGAACAAGCAACAGGATTGTCCACGGAGAGTCGTTTTGATGCTTTGCAAATGGTAGTGCGGCCGAGCTCTCCTGCTTCTGTGAATCAGGCTTTTCGGATGTACTCTGATTATTCTGCTGACCATCAGACAGAAATTACTCAGACGTTGACTGAGCTGCTTAAAGATGTGCAAACCATTGATGCTTTGGGAAACAGTGGCATCGGGGCCTATGAGCAAATGATAAAGCTCATGAATAGCGAAAAAAGCCATCTTGAGGATATGTTCAGGCTGGCAGCGGCTGAAGAGAGTCAGGCCAGATTATGGTTAACGCAGTTATCGAATGGAATTCTTGCCAGTTACATTGCCGGAGCCGCTGAATACCTTCAGGAAGACTGGAGTTCTAAAGTGTATTCATTCTGGCAACAGTATCTCGGCAGCTACTTTCCTGTAGAGCCTTCGTCAAAACAGGATGCCCGGGTTGATGCGTTTATTGAGTTTTTTAAACCACAGGGCATTTTTGACCGTTTCGTAAATCTCACTCTGAAGTCGTTTATTCAACCGGGAGAGAATGGCTGGGAAGTGAAATCCTTTAATGGGCCGCACATTCCTTTGAGTGACGATTTTTTACGACAGATTACTCATATTGAAAATCTGAGGCGAGCTTTTTTCAGCGCTGACGGCAGAATACAGATTAACTACCGTTTGCGCTGTCGAGACCTCTCGGTAACGGCTTCTGAGCTTTCAATCAGGGACAGTCAGGGGCGATTTGTTTATCGTCATGGCCCTCAGATATGGCAGGACAGGCGCTGGTCTGGCAGCGTCACAGAAAATATAACGGTGGCCCTTAGCCGGGATGGCGTCTTGCTGGCGCAGCAGTCATACGGCGGCCCCTGGGCCTGGTTTCATTATCTTTTTGAAGGGCAGCAGTGGCGGAGTAATGATCAGGTGGAAGTTCAGCACAATATGGGAGGATTTAAGAGCACACTTGAGCTGGCGCTGGATCGGCATTTCAATCCGTTCAATCCGGCTATTTTTAACCGTGTTGAAATTCCCAGAAATATCCTGAGGTGAGTTGCTTCTGCGATGTTCTATCCCCCTGCATCCATGCAGTCGTGACTGCGTTGCAATTCTGGTCACATAGCCCTGCTATGCTTCCGTCATTACACCCAAAGGGCATAAACGTCTTTCATAGCACCTGATTAATAAGCCAGAAATATTTGCGGTCATTTAAATAGGAAGCACAGGCTTGTAGCATGGCAGTAATGACAGATTTATCAGGCAATTTTTTGATAGCAGGGAGACCAAGATGAATTATCAATGTGTAGAATCCCCTCTTGGCCAGTTGCTGATAGTCAGCGATGGTGAGGCCTTGAAGCGCCTGTCCTTTATCGATCCCGATCTG
>CBDEWF010000098.1:0-7306 GCA_965243775.1 Sansalvadorimonas sp. | reverse complement strand
ATGCGGTGAAACGAGCCACACCTGCAGTTGTCAATATCTCCACTAAAAACCCTGTCCATAAATCAGCCCAGGACAAAACAGCCCCACCACAGAAAAGTGCCAGAGACGGACAGATTGAAACCAGTCTGGGTTCCGGGGTTATTGTGAATCCCAATGGTTATATCCTCACCAATAATCATGTGGTCGAAGGGGTTGAACGACTGATTGTTTCTTTACGTGATGGCCGGGAAGTGCCCGCCATTATTATTGGCACCGATCCGGAAACCGACCTGGCGGTTCTGAGAATTGATCTCGATAATTTACCCTACCTGAATCTGGTCGATTCCAGCCAAGCAGAGATCGGTGATGTCGTTCTGGCCATTGGCAATCCTTTCGGACTCGGGCAGACGGTCACCATGGGCATTATCAGTGCCACAGGCAGAAATGATCTGCAGCTTAATACCTATGAAGATTTCATTCAGACCGATGCCGCCATCAATATTGGTAACTCCGGCGGTGCTCTGGTTAACGCTTATGGCGACCTGGTGGGCATTAGCACCTTATTGTTTTCCCGTGGTGGTGGCAACGAAGGTGTTGGCTTCGCTATTCCTTCTAACATGGCGCGCTTTGTACTGAATTCCATTATCAAGTACGGCTGGGTGGTTCGAGGCTGGCTTGGCATAGAGTCCCAGCCCCTGACGTCATCTCTGGCTGAGGCTTATGGTGTTAACGTCAATGTGGGCATTCTGATTGCCGGAGTCTATGAAGGAGGACCAGCAGACAAAGCAGGATTAAGACGTGGAGATATTCTGACTGGCATTAACGGTCAAAGCACCAGCGACGGACGCAAAGTCATGAACATGGTGGCTCAGATTCCTCCGGGTCAAAGCATGACAATGCAGGTATTACGCAACGGCAAAAAGATAAACCTGATGAGCCAGGTAGCAACCCGACCGCAAATTGTTAATAAATAGCCAGCCGTTCAGTACACCTTCCCCAATGTTTGCTATAAAAATATACGCTGAGTCCCACTTATTTCTTTTCTGCAATAGGGGCAAGGCTGACCACTATTTTTAATTATGGTTGCACACTGGCTACAGGTTCTGGCATGACCACAAGGGAGAAACATCGTGTTTATTTTTTTCTCGTAGCACATGTGGCAAAACCCCACACCCGACTCTGCTTCTGTATTTTCCTTAATAGAAGAGCCAGATTGTGGTGGAGTTGACACGCCTTTTAATTTACAGGCACTGGCGGTTTCGCCATAACCATCATTTCTCCCCCGTTCTATGCAATCATTACATGTTTTACTGTATGCACCACTCTGCTGCATGTTCGAGCAGCTTACCTTTTTCTGACATTTTACGCATATATCCATCTCAGATGCGGTTCGAGAAGGGACAGGAGGGACAAAAGAATCCAAACGACTCTGAGAACTATAAACAGCAGGTGATGCATTTTCTTTTCTACGTTCCGTTCTCATGGAAGGGGGTAAGTACATGCCTGATGAGGGGTCATAATGTTCATTTTGCATATTTTTTTCTTTTGAACTCAGGGCTGGTTTCATGACCTTTTCTGTCACAAGAGAGGCTGCAGGATTACGCCCGGTGGACACTTTTTCTGAAGCTTCTCTTATCTTCTCAATACAAATTGAACAGTAGTCGTGGGGCGTTTCGCCTGTACACTGCCACATCAGCGGGAAATCTTCAAAGCGGCTATTCCCGAATTCATATTTGCATTTATCGCAGCGAATCGTTGTGCATTCATATCCCTGCCCCTGGTACTCAGAAAGTATTTCTACAGCATCACGGCACACTAGCGGTTTATGATCAAATTCACAGGCAAACCTGCCAGGAGTCGTGCATGCCTGACAAAGATCCGTATGACAGCCAGATTTTGAACAGTGATACGCCACCTCAGCATCAGGGTTGAGTTCTTTCAGGCAACCATCACAGGACACTATTTTATCGCCTTTAATTGCTCTATATCCACAATCCAGCAACATCGCTGCCATTGCCCGATCCATGGGATGCTGACATTTAGGACAAAGTAGCTTTTTAGTGCCTGATGGAATATTACTCATTGGTGCAACAGGCTTTTCTTTCAACGTCAGCGCAACTGGAGAGTGTGTTGACGTACTTGCATATTGATTGTTTGAAGATTCTGAAGAACGCCTCACCATAAACGGCTTATCACACCCAGCCTCCATTTTATAAATCTCCAAAGCACGCCATCGTTCAGGATCAGAGTTTCTTTGTGAGTCTTCTCTCGCTTTTCTCAGGCTTTGAATAAAATTATTTGATAATTGCGCGTCGCCAGGAAGCTCAATCAAGCTCATTACTTCTTCGACTCCCATAGAATTCAACGCATTATATATTTTATCTGCCCCACCAACCCTATTAACTGAATTGTCGCTGGAAGGCAGATTTTCGCTCCAGTAAATAGCGACTACAATCCCCTTTTTAAACAATCCGTTACGGTGAAGTTCCTCATTGACATTTATGGAACTAGAAGCGCCCTCTGTGAATTTCGCATACCCAAGAAGGGTATCAAGACCTGCGACCCTTGCCGGTGAAAGGTTGCAGGTCATAAAAGCGATCTTAAACCAAACTAAATTTAAAGCTTTGTCTGGAAAAGGGGTAGCCGGTTCCACCTCAAGATTTTCATTGAGCAATCGCTTCAGTTCATTATCTTCAAGATTTGATTCCCCCCCCTGCTCATTAAAGCGCGCTGATGCACTTTGTGAAGCTGCAAACTGCTCTTTTCCTTGACTATAACCTTCTGCACTTGTTGACCCGCCTGAGCCGGTATGAGAATGAAAAGACCTCTCACCCTCACCCGCTATTTTTTTGGGAGGTGAATTCATGCACTCCCTGGGAGCGTGATTCACTGGCTCTTTGTCGTTAGTAACACGTTCAGAGGCTGGCAGCTGATCAGAAACCACCTGGTGTATAGAAATACGCAGCGGCGCTAAAGCGAAATATTGCTCCAGAATCAATCGCACCATATTTTCTGTACCAGGCAACCTATCATTACCATTTCCCTCCAGTATTTTGCTTTGCTCTTCCACCCAGAATTCCAGGCTGTCCCTGAGGTTTTGCTGTTGCCACTGCTGCTGTTCGAGATCATGAATCAGGCTGAATAAAAGAAGCGGTGTGGGACGAAAGCCATGGCTGATAAGGAATAGCCAGTCGCTCACTGACAAATGAAAACTGTGCTGAGTACCATTGAGATGGTAAGAAATGACCACCTCCTGCTGACCAGGTGCAGAAAGCCACTGTAGGGTTTGCTGATCTTCCGGATGAATCACTTCTTGTTCATTCATTACCCAAGGCACCAGAATGGTCATTTCAAGGTCGGGTAAAAAAGGAAAGCCTGAGGGTTTTGGAGGGGGGGCAGGAGGCGAACTCTGACCGCCACCAGTGGGCGTGTGATAATCACCCATACCATCAGCCGCACCTGCTGCCGGAATAACAACAGAGCCGGTTTTATTGACCTTATTACTTGAATTAATAGTGACTGACTCTGCACCTCCGTTTTTCTGATAACTCAGCAGAACAAGATCAAATGGTCCAACAGGGGGTCTGTTTTTAAACGCTTCTTCAGTGCACTGACTATTAAACCCTGCGTTATAGGTGGCAAGCAGCTGAGAGCCAGCCATTGCATTCAGGTGTACGTCACACAGGGCAACCCACCCATGCTCTGAGGAGTGCTGAAAGCTGCACTCATGAGCCATTGCATCAGTATGCGATTCGTCAGTCACCTCAAAATGTTCTGAGGCCACATCAAAACAGATCGGAAATATAACATCTGTCTTTTCAGCTGCTGCAGTGCTGTTCTTTGTTTGCCATAACAGTTGCAGCATGTGATCCGGCTCACGAACACCCTGAAAATAAACAGATTGATACTCCTTCAGGGAGCTAACAAACCCCTGAGAATCTACCGGCGTTTGCTGAAAGTTAAACCAGAGAGAACCGACTCCACATTCAGTTTCTGAACAAAACTGCCCCTGATATCCCCAGGAATGGATTATTGAGAATCGAGTATTTGACGTGTGTCGTTCATTAGCCATAGCCAATAAACAAACTGCAAAGAGTAACAAGCCTATCAGTTTTATTTTCATGACTGCCGTTATTATCTGTATCAGTCTCAGTGGAAAGTAATAATAGACCTCCTCTCACTTTCTGTGCTTTTTTTGACGAACAGCCAAAACAAAAAAAACGGTGGCATTAAATACCACCGTTTTTTTGTAACCAAATAAAATAGCCGCTCAGGCAGGTACGCGACGAATTCTGGCGCCCAGCTGCTGCAGTTTTTCTTCGATGCACTCATAACCACGGTCGATGTGGTAGATACGTTCTATCACCGTATCACCTTCAGCCAACAAGCCGGCAATCACCAGGCTGGCAGAAGCTCGCAGATCAGTGGCCATAACTGGTGCAGCCTTCAGATCCTGCACACCTTTGATGATAACGGTGTTACCTTCAACGGTCATATCCGCACCCATGCGCTTCATTTCCTGAACGTGCATAAAGCGGTTTTCAAATACGGTTTCAGTAATGCTGCCCGCACCTTCGGCGATCATATTCAGAGCGGTAAACTGCGCCTGAATATCCGTTGGCATGGCCGGGTATGGCGCTGTTTTCAGATCAACAGCCTTTGGACGCCTGCCCTTCATATCCAGCTCAATCCAGTCATCACCCCACTCAACGGAAGCACCGGCTTCACGCAATTTCAGCAGAATGGCGTCCAGAATATCAGGCTGTGTGTCTTTCAGCCGAATACGACCACCGGTAGCCGCAGCGGCAATCAGGTAAGTACCGGTTTCAATACGATCCGGCAGAACGGAATAAGTGCAACCGTGCAGTTTCTCAACACCCTGAATGCGAATGGTATCAGTACCATGACCTTCAATTTTTGCCCCCATGGCAATCAGGCATTCCGCCAGATCAACCACTTCCGGCTCACGGGCTGCATTTTCAATAATGGTTTCACCATCCGCCAGAGCCGCAGCCATCAGCAGGTTTTCAGTACCGGTTACAGTGACTACATCCATAACCAGACGGGCACCTTTCAGGCGATCTTTAACGGATGCCTTAATGTAACCATCTTCAACCTTGATATCCGCGCCCATGGCTTCCAGACCTTTCAGGTGCAGATCCACAGGACGGCTGCCAATGGCACAACCGCCAGGCAGAGATACTTCAGCGTAACCAAAACGAGCCACCAGCGGACCCAGCACCAAAATCGATGCACGCATGGTTTTCACCAGCTCATAAGGCGCTACCTGAGATTTGATCGTACTGGCGTGCACTTCAACATTCATGCGCTCATCGACCATCAGGTCGATGCCCATGCAACCAAACAGCTCACACATGGTCGTGATGTCATGCAGGTGAGGCAGGTTGCAAACCGTGACCGGGCTATCAGCCAGAAGCGTCGCTGCCAGAATTGGCAGGGCAGAGTTTTTGGCACCTGAGATGCGAATCTCGCCATTCAGGCGCGCACCACCGGTGATAATCAGTTTATCCATGAGTTCTCACTTATTTGCAGGGAAGCCATTCAGTAGGGAACGACCTCCATCAGGCCCTGTTAACCTTCCCGCTCGGTGCGGGTCTGGGTCACCATGGTCACCGCATGAATTTCACCAGTGGCGATAAACGGGTTGAGGTGAGCATAAACCATCTGCTGGCGCTTGACGGGCATTTTGCCCTGAAACTCGTCACTGATAATAGTGATACGAAAATCACAGCCTTCACCTTCCACCAACACTTCCGAGCCCGGAATCTTCTCTTCTAGCAGTGCCTTGACCGCATCGGCTTGCATGATTTACCTCTCCGAGGATTAAAGGGCAATAAAACCGGTCAATGATATCTGACAGGATGGAGCCTGAACAGCCCCGGCGTATGAATTCAGCTCCCTCAAAAAAATTTGAAGGAGCCTTGGGCATTTAATGGATGCGCTTAAGAAGGAGGGCAACTGACATTATTGAGCATTTCACTGATCCCGCAGACACTGGCCAGAGCATGAAGTTCCCTGGGAATATCCGTAAAGCAGAGACGAATATGATGCTTTCGTGCCAGCCTCACCCAGGAGAGACAGACGGACAGTGCAGAACTGTCCACCTGCTTCATGGACTGAAGGCTTATTTCACATCGCTCCGGCGGGTTAAGTTGCAGGCAGTTTTTCAGCTCGGCCATACCTTGTTTGTCGACCTCTGACGCATTATCAAAGGTAATAGCACCATCAAAGGCAAAGCGTCCTGGCTCAACCATTCTCAACGTCATGGCTACTTTGACTCTCCCTGCTCACCGTTCATGATCTGGAGCCAGTTATCAATGACGTACTGGATCTTGCCATGCTTATCCATGGCATCAGCAAACTGGTTACGGAACTGCTTGCCAATGTTGATGCCGTCCACAACGATGTTCCGCATCTTCCAGCGACCTTCGGTGTGTACCATGGAGTAAGAAATCGCCACGATCCGAGTGGATGTTTTGATAATCATATCCACAGGTACCAGTCGCGCCTTGCCCTGATGATATTCTTCCAGGGTTTTCTTTGGCACTTCATCAATCTTTTCAATAGAAAGACTGGTGTCGTCCAGCTTCAGCAATGCCTTACCATAAAAACTGAGGAGACTCTCTTTGAAAACGGTAGCAAACTGTTCAACCTGACTCAGCTCCGCCCGACGGGTGTACTTGCCCATAACACCTCTGGCAATAGACTCAAAAGCGACCACCGGCGTCAGCTCCCGATTCACTTCAGCGATAAAAGCATCAGGATTCTTTTTGTAGGAACCCACATTTTTTTCAAAGGTTTCCAGCAGCCCTTTGGTGATTTTTTCAACATCAGCTCTGGGAGATTCCAGAGCCTGAGCCGCTGAGGACCATTGCAGCAGAACAGTCAGCAACAAACTGAAAAAAACAGGAACCCGTAACGTGTTGCCCATAAATCCTTCCTTTAAATAGCCTTCAACCAGTGACGGCTTATCAATCCTTGTTCACAGAACCCAGCAGGAACTTGCCAATCAGATCTTCCAGAATCACCGCTGACTGTGTGTCCTCAAAACGGTCGCCGTCACGCAGGTACTCTTCATCACCACCAATACTGATGCTGATGTATTTCTCACCCAGTAAACCCGCCGTCACAATAGACGCTGTACTATCAAGAGGAATGTTATCCACATTCTCATTAATTTCCATTACAACTTCAGCCATGTAGGTGTGCCTGTCCAGGCGGATTTCTTTCACCTTACCGATAGTCACACCGGCCATAGCTATTTTGGAGCGCGCCTTCAATGCTCCTGCATTATCAAACAGAGCAT
>CBDEWF010000097.1:0-42686 GCA_965243775.1 Sansalvadorimonas sp. | reverse complement strand
GATGGGACATCAGATGAGACTGAATCTGCGCCATGGTATCCATGACGACGACCACTACGATCAGCAGGGATGTGCCACCCAGATAGAACGGCACATTCGCCCACACCACCAGAAACTGGGGCAGCAGGCAGACTGCGGTCATATAGATCGCGCCAACCATGGTGAGCTTGGTCAGAACGCTGTCAATGTAACGCGCTGTATGCTCACCTGGGCGGATACCGGGAATAAACGCTCCTGATTTCTTCAGATTATCTGCAACGTCCTTCGGGTTGAAGACCAGAGCAGTATAGAAGAAGCAGAAGAAAACAATGCCAACCGAGAACAGGACAATATTCAACGGCTGACCAGGACCCAGGGCCAGAGCAATATTCTGGAGCCAATCCATACCTTCACCCTGGCCAAACCATTGGGCGATGGATGCTGGAAACAGCAGAATACTGGACGCGAATATGGCCGGAATAACACCTGCCATATTCACCTTCAGAGGCAAATGACTGCTCTGAGCGGCAAATACCTTGCGGCCCTGCTGACGCTTGGCGTAATTCACTGTAATGCGACGTTGACCGCGCTCTACAAAGACTACACCAGCAATCACGGCAACCGCCAGTACGGCAATCACCAGCAGCGCAAGGATATTCACGTCACCCTGACGGGCTGACTCGAAGGACTGCACAATGGCGCCCGGCAGTCCCGCAACAATACCTGCGAAAATCAGAATCGAAATACCGTTACCGATACCCCGCTCTGTAACCTGTTCGCCGAGCCACATCATGAACACGGCGCCCGTCACAAAGGTGGCGACCGCCACAAAGTAGAAGCTGATGTCAGTGCTGAAAGCCACACCCTGATTTGCCAGACCTACAGTCATACCTGTGCCCTGCAACAGAGCCAGAATCACTGTGCCATAGCGGGTATACTGGCTAATCTTGCGCCGACCGCTTTCCCCTTCCTTTTTCAGCTGCTCGAGCTGCGGGCTAACCACTGTCATCAACTGCGTAATAATGGACGCAGAGATGTAGGGCATAATGCCGAGAGCCAGAACAGACATGCGCTCCAGCGCACCGCCAGAGAACATGTTGAAGAGACCAAGAATGGTCCCTTCATTCTGACTAAACAACTGTGCCAGTCTGTCCGGGTTAATTCCAGGAACAGGGATATGCGCCCCGATCCGGTATACCAGGATCGCCAGGAAGACAAAGCGTACGCGAGCCCAGAGCTCACTCAGCCCGTTCTGATTTCCGACAGGTAGTTGCTTAGCCATTTAGTCCTCGATTTTACCACCAGCTGCTTCGATAGCGGCACGGGCACCCTTAGTGACCGCCAGTCCCTTGATGGTGACAGCCTTGCTCAGCTCACCAGACAGGACCACTTTGGCACGCTTGATACCGGTGTGGATCAGGTCTGCAGAACGCAGGGCTTCCAGATCGATAACGTCAGCTTCTACCTTGGCCAGTTCAGCCAGGCGGATTTCTGCAGTTACACGAGCCAGACGGGAAGTAAAGCCGTACTTTGGAAGACGGCGCTGCAGAGGCTGCTGACCACCTTCAAAACCTGGCTTCACACCGCCGCCGGAGCGGGACTTCTGACCTTTGTGGCCGCGACCACCGGTTTTACCCAGACCGCTGCCGATACCACGACCGACACGCTTGCCAGCCTTGTTGCTACCTTCAGCCGGAGACAGAGTATTCAGTTTCATCTTACTCTCCTTCGACGCGAACAAGGTAGTTAACCTTGTTTACCATGCCACGCACGGAAGGAGTATCTTCTACTTCCACGGTGTGACCGATTCGACGCAGGCCAAGACCCTGAACGCAGGCCTTGTGGCTTTTCAGTCGACCGTTGGCACTCTTGACGAGTGTTACCTTGATCTTCTTGTCTGCCATGTCAACCTCACAGGATCTCTTCGACAGTCTTGCCACGCTTGGCTGCTACTTCTTCCGGAGCACGTACGCTCTTCAGACCGTTGAAGGTCGCGCGAACAACGTTAACCGGGTTTGTAGAACCGTAGCACTTGGCCAGAACGTTCTGAACACCAGCCACTTCCAGTACGGCACGCATTGCACCACCGGCGATAACACCGGTACCTTCAGAAGCAGGCTGCATGTAAATCTTGGAAGCACCGTGGGCAGCTTTCACAGGATACTGAATGGTTGTGCCATTCAGGTCAACCTGAATCATGTTGCGACGTGCAGCTTCCATAGCTTTTTGGATGGCAACTGGCACTTCACGCGCCTTGCCACGACCGAAGCCAACCTTGCCTTTGCCGTCGCCGACAACAGTCAGCGCGGTGAAACCGAAGATACGGCCACCCTTAACAACTTTAGCGACACGGTTAACCTGAACGAGTTTCTCGATCAGACCTTCGTCGTTAGTCTTATTGCGTTCTTCTTTAGCCATGACCCGACTCCTTAGAATTCCAGTCCGCTTTCACGGGCTGCGTCCGCGAGAGCCTTGACACGACCGTGATACTTGAATCCGGAGCGGTCAAAGGCAACCTTTGCCACGCCGGCAGCCTTAGCGCGCTCGGCCACGAGAGCGCCAACTTTTTTGGCTGCATCAACGTTGCCGGTAGCTTCGCTACGCAGTTCTTTCTCAACGGTAGAAGCCGCAGCCAGTACCTTTCCGCCTTCAGCGTCGATCACCTGCGCGTAAATATGACGCGGAGTGCGATGAACGGTCAGGCGAGCTACGCGAAGTTCGCGCATTTTCATCCGCGAACGCTTGGCGCGACGCAGACGTGCTACTTTCTTTTCGCTCATGGTATTACCCTCTTAACCTAACCGTTACTTCTTCTTGGCTTCCTTGCGGCGAACCATCTCATCAGCGTAACGAACACCCTTACCCTTGTAAGGCTCAGGACGACGGTAGTCACGGACTTCAGCAGCAACCTGACCTACCAGTTGCTTGTCGATGCCCTTGATAACCACCTCTGTCTGAGAGGGGCATTCTGCAGTTACGCCTTGAGGCAGCGCGTATTCCACAGGATGAGAGAAGCCCAGAGACAGGCTCAGGGTTTTGCCCTTAGCCTGCGCACGATAACCAACACCTACCAACTGCAGCTTCTTTTCGAAGCCAGCGGATACGCCAGTTACCATGTTATCGATCAGGGCACGAGTAGTACCAGACATGGCACGAGACAGCTTGGAACCATCACGCGCTTCAAAAGTCAGAACGTTGCCGTCCTGCTTGACTTCTACAGCGCGGTGAATGTTCAGTTCCAACTGGCCCTTGCTGCCTTTAACGGCGATATGGTCAGCAGTCAGCTTTACTTCTACACCGGAAGGAATTTCAACCGGGGTCTTCGCGACACGAGACATTCCGATCCTCCCTTAGAATACGGTGCAGATAACTTCACCACCAACGCCCTGAGTACGGGCAGCGCGATCAGTCATCACGCCCTTGTTGGTGGATACGATAGCGATACCCAGACCACCATTGACCTTAGGCAGGTCAGCCGCTGCTGCGTAGTTACGCAGACCTGGACGACTTACACGCTTGATCTGTTCGATGACCGGCTTACCTTCGAAGTACTTCAGCTCGATAGTCAGCTGAGCTTTCACTTCATCACCTACCTTGTAGTCAGTGATGTAGCCTTCATCTTTCAGGACCTGGGCGACAGCCGCCTTGATCTTGGAAGCAGGCATAGCGACAGAGGCGTGCTCTGCCATCTGGGCATTACGGATGCGAGTTAGCATATCTGCTAACGGGTCCTGCATACTCATGTTTGCTCTCCTACAGCGACCTTACCAGCTGGCCTTGGTCAGGCCAGGAACGTCACCGCGCATGGCGGCTTCACGCAGTTTGATGCGGCTGAGGCCGAACTTACGCAGGTAAGCGTGAGGACGACCAGTCAGACGGCAGCGGTTACGCAGACGGGCTTTGGATGCATCACGTGGCTGCTTCTGCAGGGCCACAGTTGCTTCCCAGCGCTCTTCGTCACTGCTGGCAGGGCTGCTGATAATAGCTTTCAGTTCAGCGCGCTTCTGGGCGAACTTGGCAACAAGCTTCTGTCGCTTGAGTTCGCGCTGCTTCATGGATTCTTTAGCCATAAACCTTCGCCTTTAGTTACGGAAAGGGAAGTTGAACGCTTTCAGAAGCGCACGACCTTCGTCGTCAGTCTTGGCAGTCGTAGTAAAGGTGATATCCAGACCACGCAGAGTGTCGATCTTATCGTAATCAACTTCTGCGAACATGATCTGTTCTTTAACACCCATACTATAGTTGCCACGACCGTCGAATGATTTGGCGCTCACACCGCGGAAGTCACGTACGCGGGGCAAAGCGATATCGATCAGACGCTGCAGGAACTCATACATTTGTTCGTCACGCAGAGTTACCTTAACGCCGATCGGCCATCCTTCACGGATTTTGAAACCGGCTACGGATTTGCGAGCCTTGGTCACTACAGGCTTCTGACCTGCGATCTTGGTCAGATCGCTCAGAGCGTGTTCGATAACCTTTTTGTCGCCAACCGCTTCACCAACACCCATGTTCAGGGTGATCTTGGTGATCTTGGGTACTTCGTTCACGTTCTTGAGACCCAGCTCTTTCATCAGCTGAGGTACAAGCTCTTCACGGAACTTTTTCTTCAGTTCTGCCATTTCACCAGCCCCTTAAGCGTCAACCGGGTTGCCAGTGGACTTGAACACGCGCTGCTTCTTGCCTTCATCAGTGAAGGAGAAACCAACACGGTCAGCCTTACCAGCTTCCGAGTTCCAGATGGCAACGTTGGAAGCCTGAATAGGGGCTTCTTTTTCAACGATACCGCCAGGCTGGCCCAGCATCGGGTTAGGCTTCTGGTGCTTCTTTACCATGTTCACGCCCTGAACCAGGACACGACCATCGGTGTTTACACGCAGAACCTTGCCACGCTTGCCTTTGTCTTTGCCAGCAATGACTACTACTTCATCGTCACGACGAATCTTTTTCACGGTCTATCTCCTTACAGCACTTCTGGTGCCAGAGAGATGATCTTCATGAACTGCTCACCGCGCAGCTCACGAGTCACCGGGCCAAAGATACGGGTGCCGATTGGCTGGTTCTGTGCATTCAGCAGAACCGCAGCATTGCCATCAAAACGGATCAGAGATCCATCAGGACGACGAACACCCTTCTTGGTGCGAACGACCACGGCATTCATTACCTGGCCCTTCTTCACTTTACCACGAGGAATTGCTTCCTTTACGGTGACCTTGATGATGTCACCGATACCAGCATAACGGCGATGGGAGCCGCCCAGTACCTTGATGCACTGAACGCGGCGAGCACCACTGTTATCTGCTACTTCGAGTTGTGTCTCGGTCTGAATCATTTCCAGTTCTCCTCAAACTGCAGACTCAAAGCCGGCCCTAAAGGCCGGTATAGCCTTAGATTTGAGTCGCACGCTCTTCAATGGAAACAAGCTCAAAAGACTTGTTCTTGGACAGAGGACGAGTTTCGCGGATGGTGACAGTGTCGCCCATCTTGCACTCATTTTTCTCGTCGTGTGCGTGCAATTTAGTAGACCGCTTTACGATTTTACCGTACAGCGGATGCTTAACGCGACGCTCGATCAGGACAGTAATGGTCTTGTCCATCTTGTCGCTCACGACCTTACCGGTCAGTGTACGGACTTTCTTGGTCTCAGCCATCTTACTTACCTGCCTTCTCAGTCAGCATCGCCTTGATGCGGGCGATGTCCCGCTTGGTCTGCTTCAACAGATGAGTCTGCTTCAGCTGACCAGTAGTCTGCTGCATGCGGTAGTTAAACTGATCGCGCAGCAGATCGAGAAGCTGAGTATTCAGCTCCTCAATAGACTTTTCACGAAGCTCTGCAGCTTTCATTACATCACACCCCGCTTAACGAATACTGTCTGTACAGGCAGCTTGGCGGCGGCCAGAGCAAATGCTTCGCGAGCCAGCTCTTCGGAAACGCCTTCCATCTCGTACAGGACACGACCCGGCTGGATCTGTGCTACCCAGTACTCAACACTACCCTTACCTTTACCTTGACGAACCTCGAGAGGCTTCTTGGTAATTGGCTTGTCAGGGAAGATGCGAATCCAGATCTTACCACCACGCTTAACGTGACGAGTCATGGCACGACGTGCCGCTTCGATCTGGCGGGCTGTTATACGGCCACGGCCGACAGCCTTCAATGCGTATTCGCCGAAGCTGACTTTGGAACCGCGATGAGCCAGGCCACGATTGCGGCCCTTCATCTGCTTGCGGAATTTAGTACGCTTAGGTTGGAGCATCGTTATAACTCCTTACTTCTTAGCGGCCGGCTTCTTGCGAGGACGACGAGCAGGTTTCTTCTGCTCCTTCTCTTCCTCACGAACACCGCCGATAACTTCGCCCTTGAAGATCCACACCTTCACGCCAATAACACCGTAGGTGGTATGCGCTTCGTAAGTGGCATAATCGATGTCCGCACGCAGGGTGTGCAGAGGCACACGACCTTCGCGGTACCATTCGGTACGTGCGATCTCAGCACCGCCCAGACGGCCGGACAGCTGGATCTTGATACCTTTGGCACCCAGACGCATGGCGTTCTGTACGGAACGCTTCATGGCACGACGGAACATCACACGACGCTCCAGCTGACCGGCAATGCTTTGCGCCACCAGCTTGGCATCGGTTTCAGGCTTGCGTACTTCTTCGATGTTGATGTGCACGGGCACACCCATCATCTTGTTCAGCTTCTGACGCAGCTTTTCAACGTCCTCACCCTTCTTACCGATAACGATACCAGGACGAGCAGTGTGAATAGTTACGCGAGCGCTCTGTGCAGGGCGCTGGATTTCAATACGGCTGACGGATGCGTTCTTCAGCTTGTTCTCGATGTACTCGCGAACCTGTAGATCGGCATACAGTTTGTCAGCGTATTCGGCACCTTCAGCGTACCATACAGAAGTATGGTCTTTTACGATGCCCAGGCGAATACCTGTAGGATGTACTTTCTGACCCATCTGATCGCTCCCTTAAACCTCAGCAACCTTCACAGTGATGTGGCAAGACCGCTTCAGAATGCGATCAGCACGGCCCTTGGCACGTGGCTTGATGCGCTTCAGAGTCATACCTTCGTTTACGAAAGCAGTACTGACCTTGAGCTCATCAATGTCCATGCCTTCGTTGTGCTCAGCATTTGCTACAGCAGACTCGAGTACCTTCTTGACCAGTACAGCAGCCTTCTTGGTGCTGAAAGTCAGGATGTCCAGAGCTTCTGCAACATTCTTACCGCGGATCAGGTCTGCAACCAAGCGAGCCTTCTGGGCAGAAATGCGAGCGCCGTTGTGCGTAGCAGCTACTTCTTTCATCTCAATACCCCTTAGCGCTTCTTGGCCTTCTTGTCTGCAGCGTGACCACGGTAGGTACGGGTTGCTGCAAACTCACCCAGCTTGTGGCCTACCATCTCTTCAGTGACGTAGACAGGCACGTGCTGGCGACCGTTGTGAACCGCGATGGTCAGACCAACCATCTGCGGAATGATCATGGAGCGGCGAGACCAGGTCTTGATCGGGCGCTTATTGCCAGCCCCTACCGCGTCCTCCACCTTCTTCAACAGGTGCAGGTCGATAAAAGGACCTTTCTTCAGTGAACGTGGCACGATGTTATCCTCTCAAATTACTTGGTGCGGCGACGGACAATGAACTTGTCAGTACGCTTGTTGGAGCGAGTCTTCTTGCCCTTCGTAGGTACACCCCACGGAGTAACAGGATGACGGCCACCAGAGGTACGACCTTCACCACCACCATGTGGGTGATCCACAGGGTTCATGGCCACACCGCGTACGGTAGGACGAACACCACGCCAGCGCTTGGCACCAGCCTTACCCAGAGAGCGAAGGCCGTGCTCACCGTTGGATACTTCACCCAAAGTTGCACGACAGTCTGCCAGAACCTTACGCATTTCGCCGGAGCGCAGACGCAGGGTTACATAGGCACCTTCACGAGCAACCAGCTGAGCAGAAGTGCCAGCAGAACGCATCATTTGTGCACCCTTACCAGGCTTCAGTTCCACACAGTGGATAACAGAACCCTGAGGGATGTTACGCAGCGGCAGAGTGTTACCAGCTTTGATCGGAGCGTGAACACCAGAGTTCAGCTCATCACCAGTTTTAACACCCTTCGGTGCGATAATGTAACGACGCTCACCGTCCATGTACTTCAACAGGGCGATGTAAGCAGTACGATTAGGATCGTATTCCAGACGCTCAACGATGGCAGGAATACCATCCTTGTTGCGACGGAAGTCGATCATACGGTAGTGCTGCTTGTGACCACCACCAACGTGACGGGTGGTAATGCGGCCACGGTTGTTACGACCACCGCTTTTGCTCTTCTTCTCGAGCAGAGGAGCGTAGGGCTTGCCTTTGTGCAGGTCAGGGTTAACGACCTTGACTACAAAGCGGCGCCCCGGAGAAGTGGGTTTACACTTAACAACAGCCATTGTCTGTCTCCTTATTCAGCGTCCGCGAAGTCAATTTCCTGACCAGCATCCAGGGAAACGTACGCCTTTTTCCAGTCGTTACGCTTGCCCAGGCCACGCATGGTGCGCTTGGTCTTGCCCTTCACGTTGACAGTAGTTACTGCCTTGACCTTGACTTCGAACAGTTGCTCGACAGCCTTCTTGATTTCCAGTTTGGTTGCGTCGGTAGCCACCTTGAACACATACTGGTTGTTAGCCTCAGCCACGACCGAAGATTTCTCGGAAATGTGGGGACCAACGAGGACTTTCAGCAGTCGTTCCTGATTCATCCCAGCATCTCCTCGAACTTCTTGATCGCGTCAACAGTCATGATCACTTTTTCGTGAGCAACCAGGCTTACCGGATCAACACCTTGCACATCGCGAACATCAACGTGAGGGATGTTGCGAGCGGACAGGTAAACATTCTGGTCTACGCTGTCGGATACGATCAGGACGTTGCAAGCGTTCATTTCAGTCAGCTTGGCAACCATAGCCTTGGTCTTAGGAGTTTCTGCCTTGAATTCAGAAACAACAACCAGACGCTCCTGGCGAACCAGCTCAGACAGGATGGAACGCAGCGCGCCACGGTACATCTTTTTGTTGAGCTTCTTGCTGTGGTCCTGAGGACGAGCGGCAAAAGTAGTACCGCCCCCGCGCCACAGAGGGCTGCGGATAGTACCGGCACGTGCACGGCCAGTACCTTTCTGACGGAAAGGCTTACGACCACCGCCACTGACGTCGCTGCGAGTCTTCTGAGCTTTGGTACCCTGACGAGCACCGGCCATGAAGGCAACAACGGCCTGGTGAACCAGGGCTTCGTTGAATTCAACGCCGAAGGTTACGTCGGAAACCTTCAGGGCGTCTGCACCAATTACGTTCAGATCCATGTTCAAATCCCCTATCAGGCCGCGGCACCGGCCTTAACGGCAGGCTTGATAACAACATCAGCGCCAGTGGCACCAGGGACCGCACCCTTGATCAGGAGCAGGTTACGCTCAGCGTCAACGCGAACGACTTGCAGGGATTGAACAGTCACTTGCTCATCACCCATGTGACCCGCCATCTTCTTGCCTTTGAAGACACGACCGGGAGTCTGACACTGACCGATGGAACCAGGTGCACGGTGAGACAGAGAGTTACCGTGAGTGGCGTCCTGCATATGGAAATTCCAGCGCTTTACGCCGCCCTGGAAACCCTTACCCTTGGAACGTCCAATTACGTCAACCTTCTGACCTGCGGCGAACATTTCAACAGTCAGGACGTCGCCAGCTTTCAGTTCAGCTTCGGCATCCAGACGGAATTCCCACAGACCGCGACCAGCTTCAACACCAGCCTTGGCGAAATGACCTGCTTCAGGCCTGGAAACACGGGAAGCTTTCTTGCTGCCAGTGGTAACCTGAACGGCTTGGTAACCATCTACGTCTTCAGAGCGGATCTGAGTAACGCGGTTTGGTTCTACTTCGATAACAGTAACCGGCAGGGATGCGCCTTCTTCGGTAAAGATGCGGGTCATACCGCACTTCTTACCGACCAGGCCCAGCTTGCCGTTTTCTTGACTAGACATAGTCTACCTCTTACGTGTACGGGGCTGTTACCCGCTATGGCCGCCCATTCCAGAGCGTTACACAAGCAAGAACTGTTTAGAGAAAAACCCCTGAACAATTCCAGCCTGAATTATTAGCCAAGGCTAATCTGAACTTCCACACCTGCAGCCAGGTCGAGCTTCATCAGAGCATCAACTGTCTTGTCGGTGGGCTCGACGATATCGAGCAGGCGCTTGTGAGTACGGATCTCGTACTGATCACGCGCGTCCTTGTTGACGTGCGGAGAGATCAATACGGTGAATTTTTCCTTGCGGGTCGGCAGGGGGATAGGACCACGAACCTGCGCACCAGTACGCTTTGCAGTATCTACGATTTCCTGCGTGGACTGGTCGATCAGGCGATGGTCAAAAGCCTTGAGTCGAATTCGGATTTGTTGAGTTTTAGGCTGCTGACTCATCTTTGTAACCTAATAGGCTGTTTAAAGAACGAAATCTGCCCACACAACGGCGGGCAGATGAAAAAGGAGCGCGCATTTTAAGTGCTGTCAACACCTCTGTCAACAAAACACCAAACAGCACTTACCCTTTTCACATAACTGCTTTTACATAAGAAAGAGCCTCGGGCAGCTACCCGAGGCCTTTCGATCAAGCGATCTTAGCTTGCCATTTGCAACAGCGAGCTATTACTCGATGATCTTGGCTACAACGCCGGCGCCAACAGTACGGCCACCTTCACGGATAGCGAAACGCAGACCGTCTTCCATAGCAACAGGAGCGATCAGAGTAACAACCATCTTGATGTTGTCACCAGGCATTACCATTTCAACGCCTTCTGGCAGTTCTACGTTACCGGTTACGTCAGTAGTACGGAAGTAGAACTGAGGACGGTAGCCCTTGAAGAATGGAGTGTGACGACCACCTTCATCCTTGGACAATACGTAAACCTCAGACTCGAACCTGGTGTGAGGAGTTACAGAACCAGGCTTAACCAGGCACTGACCACGCTCGATTTCTTCACGCTTAACACCACGCAGCAGGGCACCAACATTCTCACCTGCACGACCTTCGTCGAGCAGCTTACGGAACATTTCAACGCCAGTCACGGTAGTCTTGGAAGTTTCCTTGATACCGATGATTTCAACTTCTTCACCAACTTTGATGATACCGCGCTCTACACGACCGGTAACAACGGTACCACGACCAGCGATGGAGAATACGTCTTCGATTGGCAGCAGGAATGGCTGATCGATAGCACGCTCAGGCTCAGGGATGTAGGAATCCAGAGTCTCAACCAGCTTCTTAACAGCAGTAGTACCCAGTTCGTTGTCATCTTCGCCGTTCAGGGCCATCAGAGCGGAACCTGGGATGATTGGAGTGTCGTCACCTGGGAACTCGTAAGTATCCAGCAGCTCGCGCAGTTCCATTTCAACCAGTTCCAGCATTTCTGCGTATTCTTCGGAACCAACACCGCCACAGTCTTCAGCCAGCAGGTCTGCCTTGTTCAGGAAGACAACGATCTTGGGTACACCAACCTGGCGGGACAGCAGGATGTGCTCACGAGTCTGAGGCATAGGGCCGTCAGTCGCGCCACAAACCAGGATAGCGCCGTCCATCTGAGCAGCACCAGTGATCATGTTCTTAACGTAGTCAGCGTGTCCTGGGCAGTCTACGTGTGCGTAGTGACGATCGTTGGAATCGTATTCTACGTGTGCGGTAGAGATGGTAATACCACGCTCACGTTCTTCAGGAGCGTTATCGATCTGATCGAAGGCTTTCATTTCGCCGCCGAATACTTCTGCACAAACGCGAGTCAGTGCAGCAGTCAGAGTGGTCTTACCGTGGTCAACGTGACCGATGGTGCCGACGTTTACGTGCGGCTTTGTACGTTCAAACTTTTCCTTAGCCATTTTTCACTTACCTTCTAGCGAGTCTAAGAACTAACTTAAAAACCTTGGTTAACCCTGGTTTGCCTTGATTACTGCTTCCGCGATGCTGCTTGGAGCCTCTGCATACTCTGCGAATTCCATAGAGTATGTAGCACGACCCTGAGTAGCAGAACGCAGATCGGTGGCATAACCGAACATTTCACCCAGAGGAACCTGAGCGTTAATGGTCTTGCCTGCAGGAGTATCGTCCATACCCTGAACAAGACCGCGACGACGGTTCAGGTCGCCCATTACGTCACCCATGTACTCTTCAGGTGTTACCACCTCAACCTGCATCATGGGTTCCATCAGCACAGGCTTGGCCTGTGGCGCATACTTCTTCAGAGCCTGAGATGCGGCGATTTTAAACGCCATCTCATTGGAGTCAACCTCGTGGAAGGAACCATCGAACAGACGAGCCTTCAGGCCCAGCAGAGGATAACCGGCGATAACACCGTTCTGCATCTGTTCTTCGATACCCTTCTGAACGGCAGGAATGTATTCCTTAGGAATAGCACCACCAACGATTTCATTGATGAATACCAGACCTTCTTCACCGTCGTCAGCCGGGGAGAACTCAACAACAACATGACCGTACTGACCACGACCACCAGACTGTTTGGCAAACTTGTGGTTAGCTTCGACGCTGGACTTGATCTTCTCGCGGTAGGCAACCTGAGGCTTACCAATGTTCGCTTCTACCTTGAACTCGCGACGCATACGGTCAACGAGAACATCAAGATGCAGCTCACCCATACCAGAGATAATAGTCTGACCAGTTTCCTCGTCAGTCTTAACACGGAAAGAGGGGTCTTCCTGAGCCAGCTTGCCCAGTGCGATACCCATTTTCTCCTGGTCAGCCTTGGACTTAGGCTCAACCGCAACGGAAATTACCGGATCAGGGAATTCCATACGCTCCAGAACGATAGGAGCATCAGGAGAACACAGAGTCTCACCAGTGGTTACATCTTTCATGCCGATCAGGGCAACGATGTCACCAGCCAGAGCTTCTTTAATCTCTTCGCGGTTGTTGGAGTGCATTTGCACCATACGACCGATACGCTCCTTCTTGGACTTCACAGAGTTGATGACTGTGGAGCCAGAAGTTGCGATACCGGAGTAAACACGGGCAAATGTCAGAGTACCAACGAATGGGTCGGTAGCAATCTTAAAGGCCAGCGCGGAGAAAGGAGCATTATCATCAGCGTGACGCTCCTCCATAACGGGGTTGCCATCAGCATCCTCATCCACGATACCTTCAATCGCCTTAACCTCGAGAGGAGAAGGCATGAATTCGATTACAGCATCCAGAACGGCTTGTACGCCCTTGTTCTTGAATGCGGAACCGCCGAAGACAGGAATAATTTCGTTAGCCAGGGTCCGCTGACGGATACCAGCCTTGATTTCTTCCTCGGAGAGTTCACCTTCTTCCAGGTACTTCTCCATCAGCTCTTCGGTAGCTTCTGCAGCGGACTCAACCAGGTATTCGTGCATTTCGGCACACTGATCAGCCAGCTCGGCAGGAATGTCTTCGTAGGTGAAGGTCATACCCTGATCAGCTTCGTTCCAGATAATGGACTTCATCTTGATCAGGTCAACAACACCCTTGAATTCGTCTTCTGCACCGATAGTCATCTGCAGAGGTACAGCATTTGCACCCAGACGATCCTTCAGCTGGTTAACGACCATCATGTAGTCGGCACCAGTACGGTCCATCTTGTTTACAAATACCATGCGGGGTACTTCGTACTTGTCAGCCTGACGCCATACGGTTTCAGTCTGAGGCTGCACGCCGGAAGAACCACACAGTACTACTACAGCACCATCAAGAACACGCAGGGAACGTTCTACTTCGATAGTGAAGTCAACGTGTCCTGGAGTATCGATAATGTTTACACGGTGTTCGTCAAACTGGGCATCCATACCACGCCAGAAACAGGTGGTCGCAGCGGAGGTGATGGTAATACCACGCTCCTGTTCCTGCTCCATCCAGTCCATGGTAGCTGCGCCATCGTGAACTTCACCGATCTTGTGGGACAGACCGGTGTAGTACAGGATACGCTCCGTGGTAGTGGTCTTACCCGCGTCGACGTGGGCACAGATACCGATGTTACGGTAACGGCGTATCGGGGTTTTACGGGCCACGACTCAATTCCTCTGAAAGAACGTTTAGAAACGGTAGTGGGAGAATGCTTTGTTAGCTTCTGCCATGCGATGCACGTCTTCACGCTTCTTGACAGCCGCGCCTTTCTTCTCGGCAGCGTCCATCATCTCACCAGCCAGGCGGAGGTCCATGGACTTCTCACCACGCTTACGTGCAGCATCAACCAGCCAGCGCATGGACAGCGCCATACGACGGGAGGGACGTACCTCTACAGGCACCTGGTAGGTAGCACCACCAACACGACGGCTCTTAACCTCAACCATGGGAGCGATAGTTTCCAGAGCTGCTTCGAACACTTCCAGAGGATCCTTGCCGGAACGCTCCTGGATCTTGTCCAGGGCACCGTACACGATACGCTCTGCAACAGCTTTTTTACCGCTGATCATTACGTGGTTAATGAACTTGGCCAGAACCTTGTTTCCAAACTTAGGATCCGGCAGCACGTCGCGTTTGGCGACAACTCTTCTTCTGGGCATGAAAATGTCCTCGATTTCAGGTTAGTCCGAGATCAGGCTTCGACTCGGCCTTACTCTTCAAAAATAACCAGATGCTTAAAAAAATCTGATTGTCATCCACGATTACTCAGCTACTGAATTAGCCAGCCAGACTGATTGTTTATCTAAAAACAGATCGTGGAGGTGGAAGCGCAGGCCCGTATTAGGACTTAGGCTTCTTGGTACCGTACTTGGAACGGCCTTGCTTACGATCGTTAACACCCTGAGTATCCAGAGTACCGCGAACGGTGTGGTAACGAACACCTGGCAAGTCTTTTACACGACCGCCACGGATCAGAACCACGGAATGCTCCTGCAGGTTGTGACCTTCACCACCGATGTAGGAAGTCACTTCGAAGCCATTGGTCAGACGCACACGGCAAACTTTACGCAGTGCGGAGTTAGGCTTCTTAGGGGTAGTGGTATATACGCGGGTGCAAACGCCACGCTTCTGCGGGCAGCTTTGCAGCGCAGGCACGTCGGTCTTTTGGACCTTACGCTTACGCGGCTTGCGTACAAGCTGGTTGATAGTTGCCATTAGGCACACTCTCCGATTTCTAAACAATTAAAGGGTCGCGTCACCCAGAGGAAGTTGGTGTCGCGGCCACAAAAAAACCGGACTTGCGTCCAGTCTTATGTATCCCATTTTTATGCGCATTCGGATGACACGCAAAAGCCGGGCACACTAAAAGGCAGAGAATTTTAAAGAGAGCGCTCACCCCCGTCAAGAAAAGCCTTTGTAAAGCTCACCTGGGAACACCTGCAACCATCTACTGATTAGCCACCCCGGAGGTAGGTTACACTAAGTCACAACACGAACAGATAATGGATGAGTATATACGGTCATGGACAGAGCAACCGGTTTCCTGCTGGTTATATTGTTATTACACGCAACCAGCCCCGCACAAGCCGCCAAAGAGTTCTGGTACCAGAAAGTCTGGTGCGAGGGGAAAGGGGGTCAGTTGGAAGTTGAGTTGCCAGAAGGCCCAAGGGTTGACTGCCTGACGAAAACCCATGCCATTGAAATGGATTTTGCCAGAAAATGGCCTGAAGCCATTGGGCAATCGTTACATTATTCACTGCTTACTGACAAAGATGCCGGGATAGTTCTGATTCTGAAAAAAACCGGCGATACCCACCATTTAAAAGCTGCCGAGAAGGTTATCAATCATTACCAGCTCCCCATTACCCTCTGGCCACTTGGCCCCTGACAAGTTATCGAATGTTACCGTAATCATTGTTTCGTAAATAATAAGCTTGTCTGCCCGACGACCAAAAATGATCCGGATACTTAAATGCCCGGATCATGACATTGAACCTTACAGCAAACCTTCCGCTTCAAACTCAACCTTATTAAGAAGAACACGGCCTTCATCAAGGGACAGTTCCAAGGCTCGCTCTTTCTCCCAGACAACCCGAACCTGTTCCATCTTCTGCACACAACTCCAGTCACCCTGAGTACAGACCATATTCAGGAAGTGACCACCTTCAACCAGTCCCTTGCAGGCTGCTGCCACCGCTCTTGCCTGTACTGGATCAGCAATATCCTGAGATGAAGTCAGCTCACAACCCCAGCCAATTAGCTCTTCTGATACCTGAATACGGGCGCTGGAACGGATATTGTTAACAAGATTCTGCATAGCCAGATACTCCTGCACTTCATTCTGCGGTGGGTTTGCCAACAGACTCTTTACCGTTGCAGCTGTACTCTCGGTAGCAGCCATATCAAAGCTGATTTCTACCGCACCATTGCCGGTATCAACACTCAGATGATCAAGGGCATAGCGAGGCAGGCTTTCCAGAGCCTGTAGAAGAGTTGACTCAACTGTTTTGGAATCAATCTCTTCATTGTCATTGACCAGCTCTGTCAGATTCCCAAGGGCAGCCACACTGACATTTTCAATGGTTCCCTCAGCTTTCACTGATTTCAGCAGTACATCCCCTTCTGGAGCAAAAGACATCTGCCCGGTTTTAAAAAACCCTTTGGAGGAAACGAGACCATCTGCTGTTACCTCATTACCACCTAATTCCAGGTTTTCAACAGTTATATCCTTACCAAACTCTGGAATGGAGAGCGTCATATCTTCCGCCTGCAATTCCCAGTTACGGTTTTGCGGGGTAAACGTTGCCAAAGATGGTGAAAGCTGGATAGAAGCCACCTCATAACCACCCTCAGCAACCTGCAGAGAGATACCTGATAACTTGATATCAACCTCCCCGGGCTGACTGTTGCCACTGTCAAAACTGCCGGAATAACCATCCAGCGCCATAACAGAACCAGTTTCCGGATCTAGAGGAATAACAACCGGGTTCACATCAAATTGCGCTGATTCACCGCCTGACCAGGTTATCTGCGGATAAACTGTTCCGGTAACTGCTATCCTGTCTTCCCCAGAACCTTGAGCCTGAGACAGATCAAGGTCTCCAGCAACCATTACTGGAAAATCCGTAATTCCACCATGGGACAGAACACCGGTTAACTCAATGGACTCATTATTCAGGCTTTTCAGCCCTTCTCCCTGAAGAAGGATATGCACCTGAGTACTGGAGAAGTCCCGATCAAATGACATCTCCTGTATAGAATATCCAAGTGACTCAGCCAGAGGAGAAAGTTCACTCTCCATAGCATGACCAGCCACCACCCCGGATATTCCGGGCAGAGCAGCGACTATACTGACACCTGCCACAACACAGGCGACTCCCAGTTTTGTTTTGAATTCCATTCTTACTCCAGGTCTATGCCTGTTGTTATTAAGCAACCCGCAATATAAACAGCAATAGCTTATTAAAGGCAAGAGGAGAACTTCAGTTTTCAATTTATTCTGAATTCAGTGTCAAATAATCTTGTGAGGCATCATATTTTTATCGTTCCAGGCTCAACGCTTATAAACAGCCAACATGAACCATACGCCAGAACCACATTGAGGGTAATCGACTATGTTCCTACCTTTAAGGGTCAATTTATATCCCATGACATAATGGTATCTTGCGCTATCTCCCGGGCATTCTGACTCTCTGTAATATATGAGTCCTCCAGAAAGTGAAATGTGTAAACTTTGATATTTGTAAAGTCTATATAGATCATTTCAGCATTAATAATTTTGGCATAGCATTTTCTTTCTTTTACATAAAATAATACAGCAGGTTGTTGCTCACGCTCTTTAAATAGAAGAGCCGTTTGCCATTGACCTTGAATAAAGGAAGTAACCAATATTGTCCGACCTGATGGATTATCAAGCCAAATTTTATTATTTACCTCTGCTTCAATAGATGAAATCTTTTCAATATTATTCGGATTTTTTCCCTGTAAGTTATGAAGTAATGCACAAAAAGCATGACTGGAAATTAATTCCACATCTTCTACTTCTCCTTTTACTAAATCTGAAATATGTCTGCAAAGAGTTTCCGGGCTGGCTTCTTCAGACATAGCTTCTTCCAGATACGCTGGCTTTTGTCGTTTTGTTGGGGGAACCTGTAAATCTGGTGCGGGATAATCCGAAGCATCGCTGCCATGATAAGAGGAGTGGAACCCTGCAGGTATAGCCGCCAGCGGTGAAAAAACAGCTTCTCTCTCTTTAAGAGTGGCCAGAGCAATGTCGGTAATACTCATGTCGATATGGGCTCGCTTTCTTTTCCTTTTTTTGGAAGCATCACTCTGACACCGTGTGTTTTCTATCTTGCAGGTTTGACAGTGCTTAATTGCTTCGAAATGGCATATACAGTGATTATTGCTGCAATGGACTGGGGTTATCATGTTAGAAATTTTAACCACCCCCCTCAATTTTTTAGCACAATTCCTGCAGGTACAAGCACAGCTTTCAAAATCCTCATTACATATACTACAAAATACTCCATCAGGCCTGTAGATAACTCTATTCACCTGGTCGAGGCCAGCATTCGCTGAGATTGTAAGGAGCAATAGTAGATATATGTTCAGTTGCGGCATTGTCACGGAAATCATCTCCATGAACCCTAATACATGGACCATAGGTTAACAGACGCCTGTTAGCTATACCCGGGAAGTTAAAGGCAGAGAGAAAGTTCTGCCTTCAGTTTCATTGTCAAATATCTCTTTGGCCACCATAAATGTCTATTTCGGCTATTCTTATCCCTCCCTTCACGAGCAAATTCCTATGAAAAAATAGGTCAGGCATGTATAAGACAATCTTATTTTTTTTCAGTCTTACGCTATTTACAACCTCCCCCCTTTACGCCGCTTTATATTCTTTTAACTGGATTTTTCACAGCGTGTATGCAACCTTTCAGGTGCGAACCACCATTTCGATACCTCCTAATGGCTCTCAGACTATAAGCCACATATTACCGCCAGACTTTGAATTTTCACTCCTTATGACAGGAAAGTCTGACCGTGAGCATGATCGAAACATACCAAAAGGTCCAATCAAGCTGACCCGAGCAAATCCTGCAACAAAGAGGTACTCCCAGAACGACAACAAGAGTAGTCAACAGGTGATGCCCCTGATTTCCTCTGTACACGACAATTCCTCACGAGCCCAGTACCAGCCTGGGTTCGAAGAGTAACGCTATAAACTGAAGCGCATCACTGAACCATTGGTCGACGTGGCCGAGTGTGCGCTGAAGCCTGTCCAGTCCGGCTCTGAAGAGGCTCTTGGCCTTCCTGCCGTGTTTCTTGGTGCGAATAGGTTTCTCCTCATTCACCCACTCGCCGGTCTTGTAACACCAGACAAAAGCGATAGCCAGAATGCCCAGTAGCTTTGAGGCTCTATCCAACTTGGTGAGGTGTGTTTTCTCCATGTTAAACCCGCGTCCTTTCAGAGACTGGAACATGGTTTCTATCTGCCACCTTTCCAGGTAGTCCTGAACAGCACGTTCAGGGTCAGCCTGACAAATGAGAGCCATAAGACCTTTCTCAGACCGGGCAGCAGCAAGATAAACTGTATACCCCCACACCTTACGAGGCTTGCGTATCACCATGTGTTCACCAGCCTTTATGGTGAAGATGCGCCGAACAGGCAGCAGGCGGTTTTGATGCTTGTTGGGTATCTGGGTATTCACTGGAATCCGAAGGCAGAACGGCCAGTTATATTCGACCAGGTAACCCAGCCATTTCTTTCCTTTGAACTCCCTGTCTGCCATAAGGCGCTCTACTTTCTGGTCAGGGAAGATGTCCAGAAACAAGTTCAGTAGATCAATGCGCTCCTGAGTATTCGAGTTTCCCTTCTTGTCGAGCATGACCCACAACAGGGGTATAGCCATACCTTTGTAGTTAATGGCCAGATAAAGAATGTTGAACTTGGATCGTCCCAGCATCCATGTTGTTCGATCCATGCTGAGCTTCCAAGGCCCTTCGGGGCCGAACAAACAGGCTATAAGTTTGGCGAGAGTGACTGTATCGAGGGAGACCTTCTGGAAAAAATTCTGTATACGGCGATAGCAGGACTCTGTTTGAGCAAAACCCGGGAAGTTTGCGGCAAGGCGGGTAAGATTCACTGTTCGCAACTGAATAATGCTGATGACCAAGATGGAAATAAGCTCAAGCCGCGGCTTGCTTAGAGCGAGATATGGCTTAATCTGCTGGGAGAGTGAGCTGGCAATGTCCATGGCTGCTTCCGATGGCTCTTTTTTCACAGCCTTTCATAGCAGCTTTGCTACGTTGCCAGCTCACTTTTTTTGTCGTGTACAGAGCCTGATTTCTCCAAAAGTTGAAAGCGTGATGTATGAGCAGGGAAGAACAAAGCTTAAATTAGTGAATGGGGTTGCTTATATGGCTCAGCTGATGACCAATCCCTCCCTGCCTACCCAGATAAGGGGACCCATATGCTTTTCCTGGTTACCGTCGTATGTTTTTCCCGCCAATGCAAAGCATCATAATGAGATCATAGAAAGTAATTTTGTTGTTGTGCATAACGCCGTATTGGCCCGGGTTAAAGTACGTTACGGCGAGGAAACAAATACATACCACATTGCTCTTATCCATCTGGATGAGTTCTACGGTTTGACTGTTACCCATAAAGCTTTAACAGCTGATAGCATCACCCCTGCTATCGAAAACATAATACCCGCTATTACAGCGCTGCCATTCACTCAGGAGCCCCAATCTTTAACACAGGTACAACCTGCAGAGACGGGTGTTTCCAGTTTGATTAGTCCATTTCTACAACCACTAGACTTGGGGAAAGAAGCCATTTTTATTACCGTCATTCCAACCGAAACATTTCAAGCAGTAACAAGCTTGGATCGTCCTGTGGCTCTCTATAAGAATTCCTATCTTCAGCTTGATCAGTTCCCTTCTCTTCCAGAAGAAACCGTAGTAATAATAGAAAATCAAGATGATCAAAATGAAGAAGGTGCTACAGGCTGCCATCACCATTTGATCAGAACTTTCACATGCGGCTTGAAGAAATAAGCAGCCCGGCTTGATTTTGTTGGTATTTCGGCGGCATTCACCGCAATGACCTGCCCTCAGGAGTGATATAATTGACGTTTTCTGGTTATCTTTTTCACTACCCATACAATGAAGAATACAAACCTGCCCATTATCGCCTTTGATGCAGACGATACCCTCTGGCCCAACGAACCTTACTTTCGTGAGGCTGAAAAAGACATGATGAAGATTCTCACCCCTTACTACCGGGGTGATGACCTTATAGAGCACCTCTACCAGCAGGAAATCATGAATCTCCATATCTTTGGCTATGGCGCCAAGGGCTTTACCCTGTCTATGATCGAAAGTGCCATTGAGCTTTCCGAAGGAAAAATCTGCGGCAAAGAAATCCAGAAGATCATTGAGCTGGGCAAACAGATCATGACCTACCCCATTGAACTGCTTGATGGCGTTGAAGAAACCCTGACAGCTTTAGGGGAACACCGCCTTGTTCTTATCACTAAAGGCGACCTGTTCGACCAGGAAAGTAAAGTTGCACGCTCGGGCCTAGCGAATCATTTTGATGCAATCGAGATCGTCTCAGAGAAGGATGATGAAACCTATTCCAAACTTCTGGAACGTCACAAAATCAAACCAGAAAACTTCTGGATGGTTGGAAACTCTCTGAAATCCGATGTACTGCCCATTGCACGTATTGGCGGTACGGCTGTTCATATTCCTTATGAAAGCACCTGGCAACACGAGCAGGTTGAGACAGATGCTTCCATGCGGAAGACTTATCACGAGTTAACCAGCATCCGCGAGCTTCCGTCCTTAATTACCAGGTTCTGCTGACATAAGCTTGCGGCAGCAGATAAAAAACTCCCGGTTACCATCCCCACCTTTTATCGGGCTGTCAAAGTAGTACTCAACTGACAGCCCAACTTCTTCTGCTGATTTTCTGATCAGCTGCTCAACTTCAGGGTACAGGCTGTCATCCCGAACAATACCTCCCTTGCCCAATCCTTTTTTGCCAACCTCAAACTGGGGTTTTACCAGGCTAAGCAAAAAACCATCTGGTTTCAAAAGCGGGGTTAAAGAGGGCAGGATTTTGGTCTGAGATATAAACGATACATCCATAACGGCTGCATCAAACCCTTCTCCATCAATGTGCCCTAACAACTGATCCCGAGGCAAATCACGTGCATTGACACCTTCCAGGCAGACAACACGCTGATCCTCCCGAAGCTTTTGGGCCAGTTGATCATGCCCGACCTCAACACCCACTACTCTCCTGGCACCAGCCTGCAGGGCGCAGTCTGTAAACCCGCCTGTAGACTGCCCGACATCAAGAATATTAAACCCTGTAATATCCAGACCAGACTTTTCCAGTGCCCCCAAAAGCTTCAAGGCACCTCGGGACACATAGCTATCAGCCTCATCTGCCTGAACCCGGAACTCTGTTTCCTCCGCACATTTCAGGCCTGGTTTATCCAGCACCTTCCACTGCCCTGTTTTGGTAAATTCTACCCGCCCCTCTTCAATCAAACGCTGAGCGCGAGTACGGGTATCAGTATACCCCTTGGCAACAAGAAGCTTATCAGCACGCTCCATACCAAAACCTCATGAAAAAACTGGCATTCACCTAGTGTCTGACTTCACCCCATGCACGGGCTGTGTGCCCTGCGGGTAAAATACTCACCCCCGAAAATGAAAACGTGGTGAGCATTTCCATGGTATCGAGTAGGAGGCGGGATTGCTCCCGCCGTCCTCTCAGTCGAGTCAACCAAGGGAACCTCCCCCTCAGCAGCTCACAGATCCGGACATGAAGGTCTCCCTTCATCCGGCTCTTCTTATCCAACCGGTGACACACAGCCAAAACGCCAATGTGCCATTATCATTAGGTCATGGTCCAGATTGTCAAAGAACCCCTTGATATCCAGATCAATCACCCAGTTACGACGCCAGCAACGCTTTCGCGCAACAGCCAGCGCCTGATGAGCACTGCGATTTGGCCGGTAACCATAGGAGTTTTCATGGAAAACGGCTTCCACTAGCAGCTCCACGATCAACTTGACCACAGTTTGGGCTATGCGATCCGCTACTGTCGGTACTCCCAGCGGTCTCGTACCTCCATCTTTCTTGGCGGACGGGGGGAGGAAAGTAGCTTCCCGATGACATCCTGTTCCACAGTTTGTACAGGTTGCCGCCTAAATTGTTTTCAAAGTCAGCCAGTGACTGACCATCAATTCCAGCAGCGCCTTTGTTAGCCTTAACACTCTGCCAGGCTTGCCAGACAAGCCTTTTCGAAATTCGCTCCCTACCCATTACAGGTACTTCTTTACTACGGGCTGATCCGCCCCTGTGCCCTGTATTGGTACTCAGAGCCTTGCTGTTTGTCAGCTTGGCTGGCTTCCCTTAACATCAGGACGACAGGTTCTCACGTTCCGCAAAAGAGCCTGAAGCCAGTTCATGCCACCTTTATGCCGGACACCGCCCAGACAGTAACTGGATGCCCTCTGGACCTATCATGGAGTAGTGGTGCTCTCCATTTTTGATGCCATCGTTTATGCTTTCGACACGTCATCAGTGGTTCACTTGCGTTCATCTCCTGACTTCGTACCTGACGCAATCACGTTGCGCCTTTTCTGTGACGCTCACCACCCTGACTCTTAATCAACGCAGCTCACAGTGGTTTGGTGGTCGCTTCCAGAAGCCGCCACCGGAGGGTCAGCCTCCATCTCAACTGCAGTTACGAACAGACCGACTCTGTTCTCGTGACACACCACCACCGGACAAACGGTTCCGTATCACGGCGGTTCATGTCAAAACACTTGAGTCGCTGATTGTAATCAACCAGCGATATCAAACCAATTCCATCAAACAGTTTCTTGGGCAACATCTGGTTCATATGCGGCGCTCCGGCATTCCACCAAGCTCCACGACCGTTATAAGCACTTATCCGCGCCCGTTCTTTCGACAGCTCAACTCTTAACAACTTCCTGTACCGAGCTTTTGGACTTTTCCAATGTCTCCAGAGCAGTTTTCGCAGATGCCGCCTTAACCAGCCGTCCAGTTCTTGGAGAACGCCTTTTACACCAATTTCCCGGAAATAGCTCATCCGGCCACGCCGGAAGACGGCTTTCAGGTCACCCTTAAAGCGCCTGACCGCCTTGGCTGACACTTTCAGCCGAACATTATATTTCCGGCTACATACGGTGTAGCCCAGAAACGTCCTTTCCCACGGCCGCCCGACACCACTCTTTTCACGGTTAACCTTCAGTTTTATGGAAGTTGTCCATTCCCACCGTGACGTTTGCCGCCTCTATTGCAGACCCTCGCGGATACTGTCCGCGCCCCTCTGCACAGAGTGTCTGTATCTCAGCAGACCTGACTACTGCTCCTGTCGTCATCGAGAGTCCGGCTCCCAATCCATTTCACATGTTCAGCCCTTCAGTCTGCGGTGACAGACCTACTATGGCCTCGGCTGACTTCTGCCGCCCCATCCCAATGCCTCACGACACTGGTAGCCTGTGGCAGGATGGCAGACCTCCCGGAGTAATGCGCGTGACCTTCCCACTTATACCCGCCGCATATACGTCCGCAGTTTCCGTGCAAGTATTGGGCTTTGAAGAACTTTGCCTCCTTACCCACTGCGACCGCCTCCTATGCGATTCCTGTTCGTCGGGCCAGTGTTTTGCCTTCGGCTTTCTTCAGACTCCACCTCACGATGGACACCCTTGCCGTTCAGCTATCGTTCCCCTTGCCGGGTCGATAGTGGACTTTCACCACCAAGTCATCCAGTCGCCTGGAACAGCGCCGTCATGGCGCTACGCGCCATATCCGGCGCACAAAAAAAAGCCAGTCAAATCAATGACTGGCTTTTTAAAGATAAGCGGCAGAAGCCGGGCTGATTAGATATCGCTCTGACTCAGCGCTTCAGACAGTGCTGCTTCAACATCGGAAGCAGAAACAGTCATGGTAGTTGCGCTCTGCTCACGCTCACGACGCTTGGCGTGGTAAGACAGACCAGTACCGGCCGGGATCAGACGACCTACAACAACATTCTCCTTCAGGCCACGCAGGTGATCGGACTTGCCGGTTACTGCTGCTTCGGTCAGAACTCGTGTGGTCTCCTGGAAGGAGGCCGCAGAGATGAAGGATTCAGTTGCCAGAGATGCCTTGGTGATACCCAGCAAAATGCGCTCGTACTTCGCAGGGAAGCGATCGGTTGCATTCATCTCATCGTTAACTTCCAGCACCTTGGTGTATTCCAGCTGCTCACCACGGATCAGATCGGAGTCACCGGAATCAGAGACTTCAACCTTACGCAGCATCTGACGCAGAATGGTCTCAATGTGCTTGTCGTTAATCTTAACGCCCTGCAGACGGTAAACGTCCTGGATCTCGTTAACGATGTACTTGGCCAGCTCGGATACACCCAGCAGACGCAGGATATCGTGGGGGTTGGAAGGACCGTCAGAGATAACTTCACCCTTGACGACGTTCTCACCCTCAAACACGTTCAACTGGCGCCACTTCGGAATCAGCTCCTCGTAAGGGTCTGCACCGTCAGTCGGGGTAATCACGAGACGCTTCTTGCCCTTGGTCTCCTTACCGAAGGAAACAACACCTGAGATTTCCGCCAGAATGGAAGGCTCTTTTGGCTTACGGGCTTCGAACAGGTCAGCCACTCGTGGCAGACCACCGGTGATATCCTTGTTACCGGAAGATTGCTGAGGCATACGGGCAATAACGCTACCCACCTCAACATTTTCACCGTCCTTCAAGCTTACCAGTGCGTTGGCAGGCAGGAAGTACTGGGCCGGGTTATTGCTGTTCGGCAGAGTCAGCTCATTACCATTCTCATCCAGCAGCTCAATGGCAGGACGGATATCCTTACCAGCAGCAGGACGATCCTTGGGATCGATAACCTCAATGCTGGACAGACCGGTGATCTCATCGGTCTGGGTCTTGATGGTGATGCCTTCTTCCATACCGATAAAGCGAACCTTACCAGCAATTTCGGTCACGATTGGGTGAGTATGTGGATCCCACTTCGCAACGATCGCACCCGCTTCAATTTCTGCACCGTCTTTAACAGACAGAACAGTGCCGTATGGCAGCTTGTAACGCTCACGCTCACGACCGAACTCATCAACCATAGCCAGCTGACCGGAACGGGAAACAGCAACCAGGTTGCCATCCTTACGCTCAACAGTCTTGATGTTGGTCAAACGAATGGAGCCCTTACTCTTAACAGTAATGTTGTCCTGAGCAGCCGCACGGGATGCAGCACCACCGATGTGGAAGGTACGCATCGTCAGCTGAGTGCCAGGCTCACCGATGGACTGGGCAGCAATAACACCAACAGCCTCACCCGGGTTAACAATATGACCACGACCCAGGTCACGACCATAACAGTTAGCACACACACCGTGACGGGTTTCACAGGTGATCGGAGAGCGAACCATCATCTCGTCAACATTCAGGTCTTCGAGACGACGTACCCACTTCTCGTCAATCAGGGTACCGGCGGAAACAGCAATATCGTCAGTGCCAGGCACATAGACATCTTCTGCAACCACACGGCCCAGAATGCGCTCACCCAGAGGTTCTACTACGTCACCACCTTCGATATGCGGTGTCATCAGCAGACCATGGCTGGTGCCACAATCATTCTCGGTAACTACCAGATCCTGGGCTACGTCTACCAGACGGCGGGTCAGGTAACCGGAGTTAGCGGTTTTCAGTGCGGTATCCGCCAGACCCTTACGAGCACCGTGAGTGGAGTTGAAGTACTGCAGTACGTTCAGACCTTCACGGAAGTTCGCGGTAATAGGTGTTTCGATGATGGAGCCATCTGGCTTGGCCATCAGACCACGCATACCGGCCAGCTGACGAATCTGGGCTGCGGAACCCCGCGCACCGGAGTCGGCCATCATGTAAACGCTATTGAAGGACTCCTGCTCCTCCTCTTCACCCTTGCGGTTGATAACGAGGTCAGTCTTCAGGTTGTCCATCATGCGCTTGGCCAGTACCTCGTTAGCACGGGACCAGATATCGATAACTTTGTTGTACTTCTCACCCTGGGTTACCAGACCAGAAGCAAACTGGTTTTCGATCTCACGCACTTCATTGTACGCCTCATCAATGATCTGGCCCTTCTCGGCGGGGATAACGAAGTCGTTAACACCGATGGAAGCACCAGAGATGGTGGCGTAGCTGAAGCCCATGTACATCATCTGGTCAGCAAAGATAACGGTTTCTTTCAGACCAACGTTACGGTAACAGGCGTTCAACAGTCTGGAGATCGCCTTCTTCTTCATAGCCTGGTTAACCAGCTCGAATGGCAGGCCATCAGGTACGATCTCCCACAGCAGTACACGACCGACAGTGGTATCTACCAGGAAGGTACGCTTGTGCAGTTCACCATCTTCGTCACGTACCGCTTCGCTGACACGCACTTTCACACGGGCGTGCAGATCGGCAGCGCCGGTGCGATAGGCACGCAGGGCTTCGCTGATATCCTTGAATACCAGACCTTCGCCGTTTGCGTTGATACGGTCACGGGTGATGTAGTACAGACCCAGTACAACATCCTGGGAAGGTACGATAATAGGTTCACCGTTCGCAGGTGCCAGGATGTTGTTGGTAGACATCATCAGGGCACGGGCTTCGAGCTGGGCTTCCAGAGTCAGAGGTACGTGTACCGCCATCTGGTCACCGTCGAAGTCAGCGTTGTACGCCGCACAAACCAGCGGATGCAGCTGGATTGCCTTACCTTCGATCAGTACAGGTTCGAATGCCTGAATACCAAGACGGTGCAGGGTCGGAGCACGGTTCAGCATAACCGGATGCTCGCGGATTACCTCGTCCAGGATATCCCATACGACTGGCTCTTCGCGCTCAACCATCTTCTTGGCAGCTTTAATGGTGGTAGCAAGACCACGGGTTTCCAACTTGCCGAAGATGAAAGGCTTGAACAGTTCCAGTGCCATCTTCTTGGGAAGACCGCACTGATGCAGGCGCAGAGTTGGGCCTACGGTAATAACGGAACGACCGGAGTAGTCAACACGCTTACCCAGCAGGTTCTGACGGAAACGACCCTGCTTACCCTTGATCATGTCAGCCAGGGACTTCAGAGGACGCTTGTTGGAACCAGTGATTGCGCGACCGCGACGACCGTTATCCAGCAGAGCGTCAACAGACTCCTGCAGCATACGCTTTTCGTTACGTACGATGATATCAGGAGCGTTCAGCTCAAGCAGACGCTTCAGGCGGTTGTTACGGTTGATAACGCGACGGTACAGATCGTTCAGGTCAGAAGTCGCGAAACGGCCACCGTCCAGAGGAACCAGAGGACGCAGATCTGGCGGCAGAACCGGCAGAACGGTCATGATCATCCACTCAGGCTTGTTGCCGGAGTGATAGAAAGCTTCCAGCAGCTTCAGGCGCTTGGTCAGCTTTTTGATCTTGGTTTCACTGTTGGTCTGCGGAATCTCTTCACGAAGGATACCGATCTCTTCACCCAGATCGATATCACCCAGCAGATGCTGAACAGCTTCAGCACCCATGCGGGCATCAAAGTCATCACCGAATTCTTCCAGAGCTTCATAGTACTCTTCATCGTTCAGCAGCTGGCCCTTGTCCAGGGTCGTCATGCCCGGATCGATAACGACATAGGATTCAAAGTACAGAACCCGTTCGATATCACGCAGGGTCATGTCCAGCAGCAGACCGATACGGGACGGCAGAGACTTCAGGAACCAGATGTGTGCAACTGGAGCGGCCAGCTCAATGTGGCCCATGCGCTCACGACGTACCTTGGCCAGCGCAACTTCAACGCCACACTTCTCACAGATAACACCGCGATGCTTCAGTCGCTTGTATTTGCCGCAAAGACATTCATAGTCTTTTACGGGGCCGAAAATCTTGGCACAGAACAGACCGTCACGCTCAGGCTTGAAGGTCCGGTAGTTAATGGTTTCCGGCTTTTTGACTTCGCCATAAGACCAGGAACGTACCATCTCCGGGCTCGCCAGGGAGATACGAATAGAATCAAATTCTTCCGATTGTCCCTGGGATTTCAGCAGATTAAGTAAGTCTTTCATCGCTTCTCCTCGCAGAAGCCGACGGGCCGAAGCCCGTCGAATCATTAACCCTTAAGCCCGAGTTACTCAGTTTCCAGCTCAATATCGATGCCAAGCGAGCGAATTTCTTTCACCAGTACGTTGAAGGATTCTGGCATGCCAGGCTCCATCCGGTGATCGCCATCAACGATGTTCTTGTACATCTTGGTACGTCCTGCAACATCGTCCGACTTGACTGTGAGCATTTCCTGAAGGGTGTAAGCGGCACCGTATGCTTCCAGTGCCCACACTTCCATCTCACCGAATCGCTGGCCACCAAACTGGGCTTTACCACCCAGAGGCTGTTGGGTTACCAGGGAATAGGAACCGGTAGAACGCGCGTGCATCTTGTCGTCTACCAGGTGGTTCAGCTTCAGCATGTACATGTAGCCGACAGTTACCGGACGCTCGAAGCGGTCACCGGTACGGCCATCGTACAAGGAGACCTGACCACTGTCGTCCAGGTCTGCCAGTCGCAGAAGCGCCTTGATTTCAGCTTCCTTGGCACCGTCAAATACGGCAGTTGCCATGGGAACGCCTTTGCGCAGGTTGCGGGCAAGCTCGAGCACTTCTTCATCGGAGAAGGAATCAATGTCTTCCTTGTTCCTACCTGCACCTACTACGTTGTAGATCTCGTTCAGGAACTTGCGGATCTTGGCGATCACCTGCTGGGACTCGATCATTTCATTGATCTTGTGGCCCAGGCCGCGGGCTGCAGCACCCAAGTGAGTTTCCAGTACCTGTCCAACGTTCATACGGGACGGTACACCCAGAGGGTTCAGCACGATATCAACAGGGTTACCAAACTCATCATACGGCATGTCTTCGACAGGCATGATGATAGAGATAACACCCTTGTTACCGTGACGACCTGCCATCTTGTCACCAGGCTGGATACGACGCTTGATAGCCAAGTAAACCTTGACAATCTTCAGCACACCAGGTGCCATGTCGTCGCCAGTCTGCAGTTTCTTCTTCTTGTCTTCGAAACGCTCGTCCAGCTGACCGCGCAGCTCTGCCAGCTGCTTCTGGGCAGCTTCCAGCTGTTCGTTCAGAGACTCTTCGGCCATGATCAGTTTGAACCACTGTTCATGTTCCAGAGTTTCGAGGTAATCAGAAGTAACAACATCACCCTTCTTCAGGCCGGGACCACGGTCAGCCTTCTGGCCTTCCAGGGACGCTGACAGACGGGCAAAGGTGTCGTGCTCAACGATACGGAACTCTTCATTCAGATCCTTGCGGATCTCATCCAGCTGATACTTCTCAATGGAGAGCGCACGAGAGTCTTTCTCGACACCGTCGCGGGTAAATACCTGGACATCGATAACAGTACCCTTGACGCTGGTCGGTACACGCTGAGATGTGTCCTTAACGTCAGAAGCCTTTTCACCGAAGATCGCGCGCAGCAGCTTCTCTTCCGGAGTCAGCTGAGTTTCCCCCTTAGGAGTAACCTTACCAACCAGAATGTCGCCAGCTTCAACTTCCGCACCCACATAAACGATACCGGCTTCGTCCAGCTTGTTCAGCGCGGACTCACCCACATTGGGGATATCAGCAGTGATCTCTTCAGGACCGAGCTTAGTGTCACGGGCGACACAGGTCAGTTCCTGAATATGGATGGTGGTGAAGCGGTCTTCCTGAACAACACGCTCGGATACGAGCATGGAATCTTCAAAGTTATAACCATTCCAGGGCATGAACGCGATACGCATGTTCTGCCCCAGAGCCAGCTCACCCATATCAACGGAAGGACCGTCAGCCAGAACATCACCGCGGGCAACCTTGTCACCGGCCTTCACCAGAGGACGCTGGTTGATGCAGGTATTCTGGTTGGAGCGGGTGTACTTGGTCATACCATACAGGTCGACACCAGCTTCACCGGGCTGTACTTCGTCATCGTTAACACGGATAACAATACGGCTGGCATCTACGGAGTCGATCACACCGCCACGACGGGCAACAACACAAACACCGGAGTCGCGGGCAACATTGCGCTCCATGCCGGTACCTACCAGCGGCTTGTCAGCACGCAGGGTTGGTACAGCCTGACGCTGCATGTTGGAACCCATCAATGCACGGTTCGCGTCATCGTGCTCCAGGAATGGAATCAGGGATGCTGCAACAGATACAACCTGACGGGGAGACACGTCCATATACTGAACATTCTCAGGACCGGTCAGGGTTACTTCGTTACGGTGACGAACGTTAACCAGATCTTCAGTCAGGTTACCCTTTTCATCAACAGTTGCAGATGCCTGTGCGATTACGTATTCGCCTTCTTCGATGGCGGACAGGTAATCAATGTCATCAGTTACCTTGCCGTCGACAACACGACGATAAGGGGACTCCAGGAAACCATATGCGTTAGTGCGGGCATAGGTTGCCAGAGAGTTAATCAGACCGATGTTCGGACCTTCAGGGGTTTCGATTGGACATACACGACCGTAGTGAGTTGGGTGTACGTCTCGAACTTCGAAGCCTGCACGTTCACGAGTCAGACCACCAGGGCCCAATGCAGAAACACGACGCTTGTGAGTAACCTCAGACAGCGGGTTGTTCTGGTCCATGAACTGGGACAGCTGGCTGGAACCGAAGAATTCCTTGATTGCAGCAGCAACTGGTTTGGCGTTGATCAGATCCTGAGGCATCAGGCCTTCGGATTCAGCCATGGAGAGACGCTCTTTAACAGCACGCTCCACACGAACCAGACCAACACGGAACTGGTTTTCAGCCATTTCACCAACGGAACGGACACGACGGTTACCCAGGTGGTCGATATCGTCGCACACGCCCTTACCGTTACGAATGCTGACCAGAGTCTGCATGACCTCAATGACATCCTGATTGTTCAGGATACCCGGACCAGTATCGCTCTCACGGCCCAGACGGCGGTTGAACTTCATACGGCCAACAGCGGACAGATCGTAACGCTCTGCGGTGAAGAACAGGTTCTGGAACAGCTGTTCTGCTGCTTCCTTGGTAGGCGGCTCACCAGGACGCATCATACGGTAGATTTCTACCAGGGCTTCCATGGCGTTAGTAGTGGTATCAGCACGCAGAGTGTCAGATACATAAGAACCGCAATCCAGCTCGTTGGTGTAGATCACATCAATGGACTTGACACCGGCAGCCAGCAGCTTCTCATAGATCTCCATGGTCAGCTCGGTGTTGCAGTCAACCAGGATTTCACCAGTGGCGGAGTGGATAACCGGCTTGGCCAGAACCTTGCCCAGAATATACTCAGGTGGTGCTTCCAGGGTGCTGATGTTAGCTTTCTGCAGCTGGCGGATATGACGGGCGGTTACACGACGACCCATCTCAACGATGACATTACCTTCGCCATCCTTGATATCGAAGCTGGAGGCTTCACCACGCAGACGTTCAGGCACCAGATCAAAGGTGACACCATTGCTGCTAATCTGGTAAGTGTTACTTTCAAAGAAAGTATCCAGAATCTGTTCACTGCTGAAGCCCAGAGCACGCAGCAGAATAGTTGCAGGCAACTTACGACGACGGTCAATACGAACAAAGAGCAAATCCTTGGGATCAAACTCAAAGTCCAGCCAGGAGCCACGGTAAGGAATAACCCGTGCGGAGTACAGCAGCTTTCCGGAAGAGTGGGTCTTACCACGGTCGTGATCAAAGAATACACCCGGGGAACGGTGCAGCTGGGATACGATAACCCGCTCGGTACCATTCACAACAAAGGTACCGTTGTCAGTCATGAGCGGAATTTCGCCCATGTAGACTTCCTGTTCCTTAATATCCTTGATCGCCTTGTTGGCGCTTTCTTTATCATAAATGATCAGTCGCACTTTTACACGCAGTGGTACAGCGTAAGTAACGCCGCGCAACTGACATTCTTTTACGTCAAATGCTGGAGTGCCCAGGCGGTAGCCAACATATTCCAATGCGGCGTTGCCTGAGTAACTGACAATAGGGAATACGGACTTGAATGCCGCGTGTAATCCTATATCGTTACGCCCTTCCGGAGTCGTATCGGTTTGTAGAAGCTTCCGATAGGAATCCAGCTGAATTGCCAGCAAATAGGGCACATCCATGACTTGCGGCAATTTGCCGAAATCCTTGCGGATACGTTTTTTCTCTGTATACGAGTAAGCCATCAGCGTTCCCCAGCTAGGTCACCTGCGGATCTGTCGTGCGTGCCGGCTTCGGCCACGACCTTGTCTCGAGGGCGGGTAGCCTCTCACTATTTTCCTGAAAATCCCGACACCCTTACGGTATCCAGATTTCCACGACCGGTGCTCCGGTAAACTTGGTTTTACGGCTCAAACCGCGGGTCCACACATCTCTTCAGCAGGTGATCAGGGATAGAACGACCATGAAAATCATCAAACGCCGGACGCGCATTTCCATGACCAAAAAACGGTTTTTTTCCATGCAGAAAAAGACCCCTGCCCCACGGTACCCCGTTGAACATGAAGTCATCTATTCTGTCATGAAACCACTCGTAAACGTCGCAAGCCGAGTGCCTACCCCCGTAAACCCACTTTTTGTGGATCCTGAACCGCCAAACCAAGTTGACCAGAGCACAAATTAGATTGCATACCAGTGTGCTCACTGGTGGTACCTGTTTAACTTACATAACTCACACAACTTACATAACTTAACCAAGTACATCCCCGTTGTAATTCTTGTTAAAGACAATCCTGCCAGATTAGCTTAACAAGATCAGAAAGTCTTCCCCTGATTTTGTTTCCAGCCAAAGCCATCCTTCACAACGGAAAAAGGCCGGTGCCAAGAGGCACCAGCCATTCGGCCTATTATGCAACAAGCCTAATTTTTTGCAATGTAGAAATTACTTGATTTCTACAGTTGCACCAGCTTCTTCCAGCTGCTTCTTCAGTTCTTCGGCTTCTTCCTTGGAAGCGCCTTCCTTCAGAGGAGCAGGAGCACCGTCTACAACAGCCTTGGCTTCTTTCAGGCCCAGACCGGTAGCAGCACGTACAACCTTGATTACGTTAACTTTCTTGTCGCCAGCAGAAGTCAGGATTACGTCGAACTCAGTCTGTTCGGCAGCAGCAGGAGCGTCGCCAGCAGCAGCAGGAGCAGCAGCAACAGCAGCAGCGGCGGAAACGCCGAACTTCTCTTCCATTGCTTCAACCAGTTCAACAACTTCCATTACGCTCATTTCAGCGATTGCGTTCAGGATATCTTCTTTGGACAGAGCCATTTCTCTAATCTCCGGAATTTGTCAGGGTAAAACCTGATGCTTGTTTCCAAGCAAAATAAGTTAAAAACGATAAGACAGCCGAAATAAATTCTAATACTTAGAATCAGGCGGCTTTTTTCTTCTCGTCGGCAACAGCTGCCACTGCACGGGTAATCTTGGCTGGGAACTCGTTCAGAGTACGTACCAGCTTGGTTACAGGTGCAATCATTACGCTCATCAGCATCGCACGCGCCTGATCCAGGGTCGGCATCTTGGCCAGAACGTCAATCTGCTCAGCGCCGAGCAGTTTGCCGCCAATGGACAGAGCCTTGACTTCCAGGGCGTCATTTTCCTTAGCGAAATCCTTCAGGACACGGGCAGCAGAGCCCGGATCTTCCTGAGAGAATGCCAGGATAGTAGGACCTACCAGTGCTTCCTGCAGGCACTCGAAATCAGTACCTTCAACAGCACGCTTGGCCAGAGTGTTACGTACAACCTTCAGGTAAACACCGTTCTTGCGAGCTTCGCTGCGCAGGGTGGTCATCTGGTCAACAGTCAGGCCGCGGTAGTCCGCGATTACAGCCGACAGAGCGTTTTGGGCAGCCTCATTGACACCAGCGACAATCGCTTTTTTGTCTTCGAGACCTAACGCCATGGGGCTTTACTCCAATTGGGAAAGTGTTCGTTCACCAAACCGTGCATTCTGCATCAGTTCCAGTGGACACTTAATACGGTGAAGGGCCGAATTGTCAGACAATCGATTCACCGTCTACGCAGGAAATTAAGTATTCCGAACTAACAGTATCGAATTAATCGATATAGCCCAAGCAACACCTGCGATCTTTGACAGCCCTCGAAATCCGAGGACCCCAAAGATGGTTTGCAGTTGCACAATCAGTTATCTACAACCTTTCAGTTGAACGACTGCGCAACCACGAATTTTTACTATCAGATTTCCAGAGAGGAAGCATCGATAGTCAGGCCAGGACCCATGGTAGAAGACAGAGAGATCTTCTTCATGTATACGCCCTTGGCAGAAGCTGGCTTCAGCTTCTTCAACTCAGCCAGCAGAGCTTCAACGTTCTGCTTCAGAGCAGCCGCTTCAAAGTCTACCTTACCTACGCTGGCGTGGATGATACCGTTCTTGTCAGTACGGAAACGAACCTGACCAGCCTTGGCATTCTTGACAGCGTCAGCAACGTTAGGAGTTACAGTACCGACCTTGGGGTTAGGCATCAGACCACGAGGACCCAGAATCTGGCCCAGCTGACCAACAACGCGCATTGCATCAGGAGAAGCAATAACAACGTCAAAGTTCATTTCGCCAGCCTTAACCTGAGCAGCCAGATCATCCATACCAACCAGGTCTGCACCAGCTTCTTTAGCAGCGTCAGCGTTTGCGCCCTGAGTGAACACAGCAACGCGAACGTCTTTACCAGTTCCGTTAGGCATGATGGCGGAACCACGTACAACCTGATCAGATTTACGAGGATCAACACCCAGGTTCACAGCAACCTCAATGGATTCCTTAAACTTAACGGTAGACAGTTCAGCCAGCAGCTTGGCAGCCTCTTCGAAGGAGTAAGCCTTGGTGGACTCAACCTTCTCGGCAATCATCTTGGCGCGCTTAGTCAGTTTTGCCATCTTACACACCCTCCACGTTCAGACCCATGGACCGGGCAGAACCGGCGATGGTGCGGATTGCTGCATCTTCATCAGCAGCAGTCAGATCAGGCTCCTTGATCTTGGCAACTTCCAGCAGCTGCTCGCGAGTCACGGTACCAACCTTCTCAGTATTAGGACGGCTGGAGCCCTTCTTCAGCTTCAGAACCTTCTTCAGCAGCACGGATGCAGGCGGAGTCTTGGTTTCAAAAGTGAAGCTGCGGTCGCTGTAAACGGTGATGATAACCGGAATTGGCATACCGGGTTCCATGCTTTGAGTCTTAGCATTGAACGCCTTGCAGAATTCCATAATGTTAACACCGTGCTGACCCAGAGCAGGACCAACAGGCGGAGATGGATTTGCTTTACCAGCTGCAACCTGCAGCTTGATGTAAGCTTGTACTTTCTTAGCCATAGTAACCTCTTAGAGGGTTCGAACGCTGCCACCTTTCAACGAAAAATAAACAGCTCCCCAAAACCAGGGATTGAACCCCGGATAACAAAAGCCCCACACCCTTTACAAAGTGCGGGGCTTGACAAATCCTTGCTCAAAAAGAGCCTTATCTTCGCCCGGCCTTATCAGCCTTTTTCTACCTGACTGAACTCCAGTTCAACAGGGGTAGAACGGCCGAAGATCATAACCGCCACACGCAGACGGCTTTTTTCGTAATTAACCTCTTCCACGACACCATTAAAGTCGGCAAAAGGTCCATCGATAACCCGAACCATTTCTCCGGGCTCGAACAGCGTCTTCGGACGTGGCTTATCACCACCTTCCTGAACACGCTGAAGAATAATATCAGCTTCTTTTTGGGTGATCGGCTGAGGCTTATCAGCTGTACCACCAATAAAGCCGAGCACACGCGGTGTGTCTTTAATCAAGTGCCAGGAGTCTTCGTTCATCTCCATCTGCACCAAAACGTAGCCCGGGAAGAACTTTCGCTCACTGCGACGCTTCTGGCCGTTCTTGATTTCTACGACTTCTTCTGTAGGAACAAGAATCTCGCCAAACAGATCTTCCATGCCGTACAGCTTGACCCGCTCCACCAAAGAGCGCATCACCTGCTTCTCGTATCCGGAATAGGCGTGGACGACGTACCAACGTTTAGCCATCTTCTGTCCTTATCTAATCAGGCTGCTGACAATCCAGCCTAGCAGACTATCCAAACCCCACAAAACCAGACTCATCAACAGCACCACCAAAACCACAACAATTGTAGTTTGCACTGTTTCCTGGCGAGTAGGCCACACGACCTTACGAACTTCAGCCTTGGCATCACGGAGCAAGCCCCAGAACACCTGACCTTTTACAGTCTGCAGAGCAATAGCCACCGCTATAGCAGCCACAACAGTCAGACCAATCACCCGATACAATACAGACTCAGCGCCAAAGTGGATATTACCCACCACCCCAGCAGCAACCAGGATCGCAACAGCAATCCACTTCAGCCCGTCCAGGCGACTTACATTTTCAACGTCCGTTTTACCACTCATCCAGATTATCTCTACATATCAGGAAACCGTCCGGGAAGGGATCTGGCAGGCCAGGAGGGAATCGAACCCCCAACCCCCGGTTTTGGAGACCGGTGCTCTACCAATTGAGCTACTAGCCTACTACATCAAAGCCTTTTGAAGGCCATTCAAAGCCAATTTATCTTGATAGATTTCAAACAACCTCGGGAGCGCGTACTATACACGATCCCAAGGCAATTTCAACCGCCCACACCTTTAGTAATCACCGCAGATAGCGGGCAGTTCACCGATCATTCGATGATCTTGGCTACAACGCCGGCGCCAACAGTACGGCCACCTTCACGGATAGCGAAACGCAGACCGTCTTCCATAGCAACAGGAGCGATCAGAGTAACAACCATCTTGATGTTGTCACCAGGCATTACCATTTCAACGCCTTCTGGCAGTTCTACGTTACCGGTTACGTCAGTAGTACGGAAGTAGAACTGAGGACGGTAGCCCTTGAAGAATGGAGTGTGACGACCACCTTCATCCTTGGACAATACGTAAACCTCAGACTCGAACTTGGTGTGAGGAGTTACAGAACCAGGCTTAACCAGGCACTGACCACGCTCGATTTCTTCACGCTTAACACCACGCAGCAGGGCACCAACATTCTCACCTGCACGACCTTCGTCGAGCAGCTTACGGAACATTTCAACGCCAGTCACGGTAGTCTTGGAAGTTTCCTTGATACCGATGATTTCAACTTCTTCACCAACTTTGATGATACCGCGCTCTACACGACCGGTAACAACGGTACCACGACCAGCGATGGAGAATACGTCTTCGATTGGCAGCAGGAATGGCTGATCGATAGCACGCTCAGGCTCAGGGATGTAGGAATCCAGAGTCTCAACCAGCTTCTTAACAGCAGTAGTGCCCAGTTCGTTGTCATCTTCGCCGTTCAGGGCCATCAGAGCGGAACCTGGGATGATTGGAGTGTCGTCACCTGGGAACTCGTAAGTATCCAGCAGCTCGCGTAGTTCCATTTCAACCAGTTCCAGCATTTCTGCGTATTCTTCGGAACCAACACCGCCACAGTCTTCAGCCAGCAGGTCTGCCTTGTTCAGGAAGACAACGATCTTGGGTACACCAACCTGACGGGACAGCAGGATGTGCTCACGAGTCTGAGGCATAGGACCGTCAGTCGCGCCACAAACCAGGATAGCGCCGTCCATCTGAGCAGCACCAGTGATCATGTTCTTAACGTAGTCAGCGTGTCCTGGGCAGTCTACGTGTGCGTAGTGACGATCGTTGGAATCGTATTCTACGTGTGCGGTAGAGATGGTAATACCACGCTCACGCTCTTCAGGAGCGTTATCGATCTGATCGAAGGCTTTCATTTCGCCGCCGAATACTTCTGCACAAACGCGAGTCAGTGCAGCAGTCAGAGTGGTCTTACCGTGGTCAACGTGACCGATGGTGCCGACGTTTACGTGCGGCTTTGTACGTTCAAATTTTTCCTTAGCCATAGCGACCTCCGCCTGAGTAACCAACGCACATACGCAAACGGGGTAGATACAAATGCATCTACCCCTTAATAAACTGGAGCTCTTAACCGGATTTGAACCGGTGACCTCATCCTTACCAAGGATGCGCTCTACCGACTGAGCTATAAGAGCTTCACACGAAGAATTGGAGCGGGTAGCGGGAATCGAACCCGCATCATTAGCTTGGAAGGCTAAGGTTCTACCATTGAACTATACCCGCTGATTGTCCCTTAGGAATTGAGGCTCAAAACAACGAGCACGTACTTCCAAGGCCGCCCTACAAAGCTACACTATTTTGCAACTCTGTTGAAGAGATGGTGGTGGGGGCTGGATTCGAACCAGCGAAGCTTTCGCGTCAGATTTACAGTCTGATCCCTTTGGCCGCTCGGGAACCCCACCTGATTTGCGCCGCCATTTTAACTTGAAGCGTTTCGTTGTCAAGAGAAGATTTTCTTCACTTTCAAACAGTTAGATACTCAACCAGATTCACTCTGAATCACTTGAAGAAGCTTGTTACTGCTTGCGACACCTGCCTCACCAGCGCGAGGCGCATTCTATGGGAACTAAGGACGGCTTGCAACACCGTCTTCACACAAATTGTCGTGTTTTTCGGCAAATTCATATCTGTTTTTCACACCTTCCCACAGTTCCTGGCTGAACAGATCCCGATCTTCCCTGTTTATATGTATCTGATACTCGTATTTGAATTTTGGCACCTCTTTGATTCTCACATCTTCACCATGACTCTTATGCTTTTCGAGCAAGCGGGTAGCCAATACTTTTCGGGAAAAGATCCCCAGGGAAACAGCATTTCTCAAATCACCATCTGATATCAGATAACTATCAACCCCACTCAGCCTCAGGCGCTTAAACTCCTGCATTGCACTATTCCGATCCGGTAGAGGCCCTATATATACCCAGAATTTTGATGCTTCAGACACTTTGGCTTTCTGCACATTGCTACCAATACCTGATGCCATGAGCCTCTGCTGAACCTGGTCAGCATCTTCAGCCTCCTTAAACCCGGAAATTTTTGTACACATAACCGGCTTATCCACAGAAAAGGGATCAACCTCTTCCCTGACCACAATCTTTCTGGCACTTCCATCAGCAATAGCTTCGGAGAGAAGAACAATAGTTCTTTCCGAACCTTCAACAAGCTGTGGGTCAGCCTCAGCCTCAAATTCTTCAGCAAACTGCTTCTGATAAAGGAAATAGCCTGCGTTTAAAATGAGCAACCCTAAAAAAAGCCAGCGTGCAATCATTTAATTTTTATTCCCCAAGGTGTCCTCGTCCCCCTAAGGTAATGCGACTTCCAACCCATCAAAAACAAGATCGGGACAATACTCTGCCGGTATTGTTAATTGTTCAGCCAACACCGGTGCATCACCACCACATAAAACAACTGTTACATCACCACTGATTTTCTGCACCTCTCTCTCAACAAGAGCAGCAGCCATGGACACAACACCATTTAATACCGCCTGCACACTATTATGAGCCCGCGCGCGGCTATAGTTTTTATCATCAGGCAAAACCAAAAGATCAGCAGCATCCGTCAAGGATTTCAGCATGGTACCTACTCCCGGGCAGATCATACCACCTTGAAAAACTCCCTGACTGTTAATAACATCAAGAGTTAGCGCTGTCCCACTATCAACGACCATGACTGTTTTTTCCGGGTAAAACCTACGAGCCCCCAACATGGCCAGCCAGCGATCATCACCCAGCTTCCGGGGATCAGCCTTGTCATAGACTATTCCCCCTATACCAGATTTTGGCTTCGGCAATTCCGGCTTAATATTAAACCCTTGCTGAATACTGCGGCATAATTCACCGATCACTGCAGAAGACCTGACCGAGGATAAACGGCACCTGTCTATTCCGCCAGATACCTCCTGCAGCGACTGTTCAAAGAACTGTTCTGCTGTGCAGTTATCTATAACACCCGAGCAAATAACAACTGTATCGCAGGTAAGCCGCCATTTAACCCGTGTATTTCCTGCGTCAATATCAAGTATTTTCATAGCCGGCGAAGAGAAATTTCCCCTCCAGAAAACGATTGCACACCTTCAGATGTATTTAGCAGCAACGCACCATTCTCTCCTACACCGGCAGCGATCCCAGACACTTTCTTGGCACCGAAGTTCAGCATAACTTTCTGACCGGCAAATGCATCCCTCTTAAGCCATTCACTTCTGAAAGGAGCAAAACCCTCTTTCTTGAACTTGCTCAACATTTCAACAAGATTTGTAATCAACCGACTGGCAAGCCTGTTTTTACTTATATTGAGACCGACCATTTCTCTTAAATCAGTTGCAGGCTGGTCAATAGCATTCAGCTGATCTCGGCTCATAACAAGATTGACCCCAATCCCTATGACCACTTCACAGGCCCCGGTAGGATCGCCGCTGATTTCCAGCAGGACACCAGATAATTTTTTGCCATTTCCAAGAACATCATTGGGCCATTTCAGCATAAGCCCCTTGGCACCAAAAGATTCCAGAGTTTTCACCACCCCAAGGCCAACCGCCAGACTAAGCCCTTCCATAGCTGCCAGACCACTGTCCACCCGCCAGAGCATGGAAAAATTTAATGACGCGCCAAAAGGACTTTGCCAGGAACGACCACGCCGACCACGACCATGACTCTGATACTCAGCCATACAGACCTGCCAGGATTCTCTGGCAGCAGATAGCTTTCTGACATCATCATTGGTTGAGCTGGTACAAAGCCGCACATCTACTCCGACAGACGTACGAATCGAATCCGGCATATCTCGCACAATGGCGCCTCTGTTCAGCAGCTCAACATTCCTGGGCAACCGATAACCCTTCCCCCTGACGGCATCAAGCTCCAGCCCCAGTCTGGATATGTTTTTTAGTTTTTTCCAAATTGCCGCCCGGCTGACTCCCAGCGCACTTCCCAACTCCTCACCAGAATGAAAGCGTCCGTCGGCAAGCAACTTCAATAAATTTTCCATAGGGCGACATCTACTACTCTTGATATCGGGATAATATAGTGTCATCAGGGGAGATAACAGTGAACAAAGTAGAAAGAAGATTAAGAACAGTTGTCCACACTCTCCTTTTTCTGCTGTTTATAAATACCAAAGGTTATGGAGATATGACTTCACCTGATTATCAAATCGTTCTGGATTTCTGGTTCGGCCCTCTGTACGAAGGCTTTCCCCTGGAAAAACGCCAGGAACTTTGGTTTATGGGCAAGGCAGAGGATGACCAGAAAATTCAACAAAAATTTGGGAATCTGGTGGAGCAAGCCGTTGATGGCAAGCTTATCGAATGGGAAAAATCCCCAAGGAGCAGGCTTGCCTTGATCATTCTACTGGATCAGTTTACGCGCAGTATTTACAGAAAAACCGCCGCCGCTTTTTCTGGAGATTATCGGGCGCAGACACTAGTAAAGGATGCAATTAATAAAGGCTGGGATAAGAAGTTGGCGTTTTCAGAAAGGCAGTTTCTCTACATGCCGTTAATGCACTCTGAGAACCTTTCAGACCAGAAACTTAGCGTTTTATCTTTTCAACTGCTAGTTGAGGATGTCCCCAACACACATAAAGAGCACATTAGCGGATCGATTCATTACGCTGTTGAACATCAGGATTTGATTGCCAGATTTGGTCGATTTCCCCATAGAAATAAGGTTTTGGGACGGGAGAGCACTGACGAGGAGTTGAAGTATCTTACTTCTGGGGGGAATTCTTATGGGCAGTGAGATGTTTTTGTCACACGGGTAGCTTCTGTGCTCGTGCCACTGCTAAGTCTTCGCAGG
>CBDEWF010000096.1:0-4328 GCA_965243775.1 Sansalvadorimonas sp. | reverse complement strand
CATAGTGACGTTTTTTAATCACGTCACTGTTGGCACCCCTGTCAATATAGTGGCATAGCTTGCACGCTTTACACCCTTGTAATTCAAGGACTCGCTGACGGGCTATAGTCAGAATAAGACCTCCGATTCTTGATACCATGGACGGTAATCAGATCCCGAATGAAACTGCTGATTGTTGAAGATGCCCGGGACCAGCGCATGATGCTGTCGGCCATTTTAAAAAAGAAAGGGCATCATGTCCTGGAAGCTGAAGATGGCGTGAAAGCCCTGGCTGTTCTTAAAGCGCACCCTGATATCCGTATTGTCATTAGTGACTGGATGATGCCTGAAATGGATGGTATTGAACTGTGTAAAGCCGTTCGTGATCATGATTTTGGCCGCTATTTGTATTTCATTCTTCTCACTGGAAAAACAGAGCGTGACTCCTTAGTTGAAGGCATTAACGCCGGTGCGGATGATTTTGTCAGTAAACCCGTGAATTTTGACGAGCTGGATGCCCGGTTAAAGTCGGGCATTCGTATTGTTGAGTTGGAGCGGGATCTTGAGGACAAAAACCAGGCATTATCGGGTGCGATAAAAACCATTGAAAAAGACCTTGAGTCAGCCGCACAGATGCAGGAAAGTTTGCTGGCTCAGCCAGCAACCCTGAATAACGTGACTTTTGACTGGTTATTTAAGCCGAGCAAACACCTGGGGGGGGATATGTTTGGTTACCAGATGCTGGGTGACAGTCATGTATATTTTTATCAGTTGGATGTTGCGGGTCACGGTATTCCTTCGGCGCTCTTTTCGTTTACCTTAAATAATATTTTATCTGACACCGGCGAGAATGCCTTGCACCGTAGTTTATGCCCTGATAGCCGGGCAGGGACTGTGGGGGTGGCGCCGGAGAAAGTCCTGGCCTCACTCAATGACCGTTTTCAGGCCACTGCTGACCATATGCTGTACTTTACTATTGCCTATGGCCTGTTAAATACCCGAACGGGTGAAGTGTCTATTGCGCAGGCAGGTCACCCGAACCCTTTCTGGATGCAGCGTACCTGCAGAAGCGTAATACGGGTGGCCGGAAAAGGAGTCCCCATTGGTATGATGCCGGGCCAGAAATATGAGTCGAATACATTTCAATTGTCACCTGGTGATCGTTTGTTTTTATATTCCGACGGGATGACGGAGTGTGAGAATGAGGCCAGTGAACAGTTTGGTGAGGATCGGTTAGAACAGGTCTTGTCCTCAACGTTTGAGGAGGATTTGCCAAGCTCGGTAACGGTGATTGACCAAACGCTTAAAAACTGGAATCAACAGGATGCGTTTGATGATGATTTAACTTATCTTGTATTAGAGTGGAACCCATAGAAAAAAAAGGAAGCGGACAATGTCATTTCAATCCAGGGAAGAAGGTGCTTATCAAGTGGTTACTGTTGAGGCAGTGCGCCTGGATGCCTCGCTGGCCGAGGCGTTTAAGAATTATTTGTTTGAAGTCATTGATAAAGGGGCGACAGCCATTGTTGTTGACCTTGAAAATGTGAAGTTTATGGACAGCAGTGGTTTGGGCTCGCTGGTGGCTGCACTGAAAAAACTGTCAGGGCAAGGTGCGATTAAGCTTGCTGGCGCCCAGCCTGCGGTTAAGGATTTATTTGAACTGACGTCGATGGAGACACTCTTTCCCATTTTTGCATCCGTGACTGATGCACTGGAAGGTGACTGATGATATTGCCCGGCCAGCACCAGCAATTAAAAATGGAGGTTGATTCCAGTCTGTCAAACACGGTAATGGTAGCCATGGCTGTCAGAGGTGTGTGTGAAATGACGCTATTAACCCCTGTAGAGGTCAGCCGGCTTGAGTTGTGCCTGGTTGAAGTCCTGAATAATACGATTGAGCATGCCTACGATAGCCAGCCGGGCAGTGTGGTGGAAACGCTGGTGGATGTCTCTGATGTCGCGGTATTGATTACCGTCAGTGACTGGGGGCATGTGCTGCCCTCTCAAGCACTGGATGATAGTGCTCATGATGCGGAAGAAGCATTGAATAATACAGCGCTCCAGTCCAGTGGACGAGGCTTGTTTATTGTAAACAGTTTAATGGATTCGGTGCAGTACACCACCGAATCCGGTAAAAACAGTTTTACCCTGGGCATGAATATTCATGGTCATGCCTAATAGCGGTTTGTGTGTTTATAAGACACTGGCTGTATTGATATCCTGAGTCTTTTGATCAGGCGACTTTTTCTTTTCAATCCCCGGTAGCTCATAGGGCGTGAGCTTGAATAACACACTGATGACCGGCGTATCAAGATACTGTACTTGTTGTGTATTCGTTACCCGCCTGCTTTCATCCAGTTGAAAGCTTTTTGTAACTCTCATCGCCGGGCCAGAGGCAGGGTTTGAAGGGGAAGAAGGTGTGAGCTGATTCCCAGTAGATAATGCTAACGCATCGACGGCGGTATTTGCCATCTCAGGGGTGGCTGCCAGTTGGTTATACCAGAGGTCCACATCAACATGAAGATAGCGCTGGGCACTAACATCAATGGTACCGCTGAGCATATAATTGGATTGCTCATCCACAGGGGTGGAAATTCGTATGGGGTGGTCTTTCTGATCTGGCGACAGGGGCATCCGCCAGGCCATCTGACGCAATACCTGGTAATCCGATGAGCGGTTAAGCCGGCTGGCTTCGTCAGTGAGCAGGAAATCCGACGAGGGAAGTGCAATAAAGGCAGTGGTATTTTTATCAGCCAAGTCAGAAGGCATCGCTGCTGGTGTCCCATTTGCAGGTACTGCTGCAGCATCCCAGCGTGTTAACGGAGCAGCGTCTTTTGGGATTGGGCGTAAACGCGGTTCGGGCCAAGCTTCTGTCATAGTATTCATGCTGGCTTTATTCAAAAAGACAATCACATCCACCTGATACCAGGAAGGCTCTTCAGTGGGCTTTTCCTCAGAGACTGCCAGTAACGGGGTGCTTATTGCCAGGGCCATTGCCATTGAAAGGCATTGTGTAATCCTGTCCATTTTCAGGCTCCTAATGTGTCCAGTAATCTTTCAATGGTGGTAAAGCGCTGTTCCGGTCTGGTCATAGCACCGCTGTATTTCAGAATGTTACTGCCATCCAGCCGGTAAGTACCCGGATCAGATTGAATGAGTTTGATAATCACCATTGGGTCGACCTTAGGCTGGCTGTTAAACTCGATTTTACCCTGCTCAGGACCGGCATCCAGTTTTTGAATGCCTATGGTTTGCGCCTTGAGTTTCAAGCTGGTTTGACGGAATAAATATTTAGTGGGTTCAGGCAACAGTCCGAACCGGTCGATGAGTTCGACCTGCAGATTTTTCAGCTCATGCTCTGTGGTCGCGGCAGCAATGCGTTTATAGAGAATCAGCCGTGCGTGGACATCGTGTATATAATCATCTGGCAGCAGGGCAGGAATGCGTAGATTGATTTCAATCCCCTGGGCTAGCGGTTTATCAGCGTTCGGGGTTTCACCTTTTTTGATCGATTCTACAGCCTGTTCAAGCATTTCGGTGTAGAGGGTAAAGCTGACACTCTGAATCTGGCCGCTTTGTCCTTCACCCAATAACTCCCCCGCTCCACGAATTTCCAAATCATGAGAGGCTAACATAAAGCCCGCGCCGAGGTCCTGGGCTTCACTGATGGCTTCGAGGCGTTTTGTGGCATCAGTGGTCAGTGTTTTCGCTGGCGGTGTCAGCAGGTAAGCATAGGCCTGATGGTGAGAACGACCCACCCGTCCGCGTAACTGGTGCAATTGGGCAAGGCCAAACTTGTCTGCCCGGTGAATCACAATGGTGTTGGCGCTGGGTACGTCGATCCCTGTTTCTATAATGGTGGTGCAGACCAGTACATTGAAACGTTTATGATAGAAGTCAGACATCACCTGTTCCAACTCACGCTCGCGCATTTGACCATGGCCGATGGCTATGCGGGCTTCAGGCAAAAGTTCTGACAAATCCTGGGCGGCTTTTTCAATAGTTTGCACTTCGTTGTGCAGGTAATACACCTGGCCGCCCCGCAGCAGCTCCCGGAGAATAGCCTCTCTGACAAGGTGTGCATCTTTTTCATGAATAAAGGTTTTCACGGACAAACGTCGTGCGGGGGGGGTTGCAATAATCGACAGATCCCGTATACCGGACATGGCCATATTCAGTGTGCGGGGAATCGGGGTAGCTGTCAGTGTCAGGATATCCACCCGTGCCCGCAGGGATTTCAGTTTTTCTTTATGGCGAATCCCAAAACGGTGTTCTTCATCGATAATCAGCAAACCAAGATCTTTAAAGGCCAGTTCATCCTGAAGAATCTTATGGGTGCCGATAAGGAT
>CBDEWF010000095.1:0-4495 GCA_965243775.1 Sansalvadorimonas sp. | reverse complement strand
AGTGTCAGAACCCAATGGGTAAAATCCGTGAGAATGAGCGTACCGTGCTGGACTTGCCGCTGGGTACTCTGGATGTGCAATTATGCTTCACTGTTTACCAGGGACGGTGTTCCCACTGTGGGCACATTGAAACAGTCACGCCTCCCGGGTTGGCTCCCAAAGCGCAGGCTACTGAACGGCTGAAGCAACATGTCAGTCATCTCTGCCGCTATATGCCCTGCAACAAGATTCCTGAATTCATCTCTATCTCGCATCATACGGCCAGGCGCTGGGATAAAGAGATATTGATGAAAACTCTGCCAGCCCCTGACCTGGATAACATACGAGCCCTGTTGATTGATGAGAAATCCATTGGTAAAGGACACCATTACCTGACTGTTGTTCTGAATGCTGATACGGGCGAAACCCTGTTCCTTGGTGAAGGCAAGCGAAAAGCCACCCTGGACCAATTCCTCAGCTGCTTAACTCCGGAACAAAAGTCTCGCATTGAATGTGTGGGTATAGACCGTGGTGGTAGCTACAAAGCGTCGGTCAGGGAGCACCTTCCTGACGCCGATATCGTTTACGACAAGTTTCACATTATTGCCAATTACAACGATGTCATAGATAAAATCCGTCGTCGGGAATGGAGGCAGGCTGAAGTTGATGATAAGCCTTTCATCAAGGGGCAGCGCTTCAATTTGTTCAGGAACCCTGAGAACCTCACCCCCAAGGGAGAAAGCTGTCTGAAAGAACTGTTGGCTATGAACGAAGACCTGTACCAAGCCTACACCCTGAAGGATATGCTCAAGCAGCTCTGGACGTACACTTACAAAGGTTGTGCCAGTAAGTTTCTCGACAGGTGGATCGAGCTGGCCACAGAAACAGGCATTGGCGAACTCAGGCGGTTTGCCAAAGGGTTGGATCGGGCCAGAGAAGGACTCCTGTCATACTGTCAGCACCGAATAACCAGTGCAAAAATTGAGGCCTTTAACGGTGTGATCAAACGTATTGTCTACAAGGCTTGTGGCTATAACGACCTTGAATATCTGTATCTGAAAATCCGGCAGGAGGCTCAGATATGATCTGCCAACCTGAGAAAGCCCCAAAAAAAATAGCCTTCTAAAGACAAAGGAGCTATTGCCTTACCGCTTTGGAATGGATTTGTCACTTCATAATCATCAACTACTGATTGAGCGTTCAGGTGACAACCCGAGCAAAATTTTTGTAAAAAAAGCGCCTAATGAACTGCTTCCTCTTTCAGAAACGGATGGGAATTATTTCTGCTCAAATGAAAACTGGGTTAAATTGCTTGGGAAGTATAATTTTAATCTTTCTGACTCTGTCATACAGATAAAAAACAGCCCGACATTTAGAGCGTTACTTTCATACTTTATCCGGTCTCCAAAAGGCTTTGACTCACCTGAGAAGTTCTTCCCTCAGCAATCAACCTGGTCAATTCAAGTTGCATTAACCTACCTTCTAAAACTCGACTGGAAAGTAGCCAGAGAGTTTGAAGAGGTCAGGCAAAAAGATAAACTGATAAAAGCTCTTAAAGTGGCTACTAATGAGGGTACCTTAGGCGACATAATGGGCTCTGCCCCAGACCTTCGTACAGAGATACTCCTCAAGAAAAATCGCTTGGGCAAGTTGGCAAGAACTGTCGCCGACTTTAAGGTTCTACCGGAGTATCAAGAAAAAGAACAAAGAGCTTCAGATATCACAAAGAAACTGGCTAGCTTGTCTGCTGAAGACACTACAGATAAAGAGTGGCTGGGACAGCTTGAGAGAGCTCTGCAGGATGAGTCTGACGTCGACCACACCCGCGTTGAAAAACTCTTTGATGAAGCTTCAATTGACCTTCCCGAGATGGTCACAAAGCGTTTTGAGGAGGTTTCTGCCTTCCATACTTCCATAGTCAGAAACCGGAAAGAGCATCTGAAACAGGAGATGGAGGATATTCAGTTAAGGATCAATAACAGGTTCTCTGAAAAACAGGCATTAGATAATGAGCGAGCCAGCATATTTGCAATTTTGCAAACGCATGGTGCCTTGGATCAGTATACGAAGTTTCAAGCAGAACTATCCAAACTTGAAGCTGAAGTTAAATGACCTCCGGCAGAGCCGGAGGCTTATTTAGGGGACGCCCTCAAAGGGCTATTGTTGCGCCCATGGGCGCGATTACCAGTCCAGCTTCATCTGCTCACGATGCTCTTCTACTTTCTCTTGATCTCGGATGTATGCTCTCACTACATCTTCATCAAGCCCGACCGTAGAAACAAAATATCCTCTTGCCCAGAAGTGCTCCCCTGTAAAATTCCTTTGTCTTCCTTTGAAATTCTTGGCAATGTGAATCGCAGCTTTTCCTTTGATGTAACCCACAACATTAGATACCGAATACTTCGGTGGGATACTGATACAAATATGGACATGATCTCGCATCAAGTGTCCTTCCAGGATTTTACAGTCCTTCCTTTTGGCTAACTCGTGAAATATCTCTCCAAGAAATTTCCTCAAGTTTCCATAAATCACCTCCTTCCTTTTCTTCGGGATAAAGACAATATGATACTTACAATCCCAACGAGTATGACTCAGACTCTTGTAGTCTGGCATGGGTACACCTCAATGTTTCTTGGCGGAAACATCAAGGTAGGTACCGCTGTAAAGGTAGAACCTGTGCGAGTCCCCCCGGCATAGCCGGGGGTTTATCAATAATTAATTACACTTCTTGACAAAAAGTTAGAAGCTACTGAAAACCTTGATCAGAAAAAGTCCGAGCTAAAGATAGAAAGGCATAATCTTCAGCAGAAGATGAGAATTGACTACTCGGAAAGGGATTTTGCGATCAGCGAAGCTATTGTCGCATTTGCCGAAATATCCGGTAAATTGTATGACGAGTCTGGAAAGTTCATTATCGACCCTACTGATAATGGACCCAAATTCGAGTTTGATATCCCAGGGAAAAAAAGCACTGGCAAGTCGAAAATGCAAATCTTCTGTTTCGATATGATGCTGATGAAAATCTGGGCTGATGAACCAAACCGCCCAAGTACCCTAATTCATGACAGCTTGCTTTTTGATGGTGTAGACGAAAGACAGATCGCCAGAGCTCTGGTCTTAGGTGCAGAAATGGCAGAGAAATATCATTTTCAGTACCTCGTCACCATGAACTCAGATGATATGCCTGACATGTCCTCTTACCCAAACTTTGATGCTTCAAAATACCAAGTGGACCTCAGCATAACTGATACTCCGACAGGGGGCCTTTTCGGTTTTCGATTCTGAATCATTATTTATCTATTGATGCGAGTCAGATGTGAAAAAAAGAAGCAACTTTTTCGAGCACTGACTCACAAATCCACCGGCTTATAAAAATTGCCCTTTGTCCACTGAACCGGCCTTCTACCAGATAGACTTCAGGAAGCTATTTCCTCAGAATTATTGTTCCAACTGCTGTTCTAAAGACTGGTAGAGAGCAGCAAATATCTTATGAAAATCCCTTGCCCGCATTGCTAGCTGACGAGCCTCAGTTTCATCATATGTGTGAGCAGCCAGGTTCCGGGATTCTATCATCGCCAGCCACTCTTGCTGGTCTTCAATATACCCCTGCTGATAGGCTTCTTTGAAACAGCTCCTGGGACTGCTGGCCTCAATACCACGCCATGCCAGAACACGCTTGATAGCCTTCCAGCTCATCTCGAAAGTAAAATCAAAACGCTTAACCGCCACATCAAGGTAAATACTATCCGGGTCGGTAAGTTCTTCAACGGTAAGATGATCAAGTATACTGGCAAAGCGTCTCAAGGCTCGGCCAAAATTATCAACCCCATCTTCAGCCCGAAGCTGCAGGGAAGCACTGTAAATCACCTTACCGGTGGTAATCACCCGCTTCTGCATACGCTCATTCACATGAGCCAGATTGGTGACATCCACCTTGACCAGAGAAGGCAACCTCTCAATCTCTTCTCTAATTGCAGAAATATCAGAACACTTCTCATCCAGAAATGCGATGTCGATATCACTGTTGATTTTGGCCGTTCCCATGGCCTCAGAACCATACAGCCAGATCCGCTCAGGATTGGCATGATTCAAAACAATACCGCGTACACGGCGAATAAGTGTGGCTCTTTCCATGACGGGTTCCGCAACAGTGGATCGGGAAAACTCAACCCATAAAATGACTGAATTTTGTGTAAGAATCCAGAGAAATCAACCTTTTACCCCATAACCTGCCTACCACTTACTCACCGCGAACATTTACGATCAGAACTGCCTAAAATCGCTTGCAATAATCTGATTTATAAAGGCTTTAAGAAACGTACCTGGAAAAACGCTCTGTACGCTAAAAACAGAGGACACCGCCAGAAACGGCATTTTGAGGAGTAAAACAGAGGGCAGTACGCAACAGTAAAGATACGTTTCCCAAACAGCGGAAAGTCTGCAACGACAGGGCTTTTCAGGGGCCAGAAACGCAAAAAATCCCGCCACAGAGAACTGTAGCGGGACTCTTGTATGT
>CBDEWF010000094.1:0-12760 GCA_965243775.1 Sansalvadorimonas sp. | reverse complement strand
ACCCCCTTCCAGACGAAGTAATCATATTCACTGACAGGGGGCAGTCCTTCCAACAGACGGAAGCCAACAGTCCCGGGAACACCGTGCCGGGGCCAGTGCACATCGGCATTCGCCTCTCCCTCAACAGGGGATAGTGCCGGATGCTGTGGTGTTGCCTCCCAGACAGCATTGGCCGGGTGGGCATCTTTAGACCCCAGCCTCAGGCTTGCTATATCTGCCTGGAGGTTCAATTCACTGACGATCTGATCCCCTTCCGGAACGGGAAGCTCATTAGGACACAGCTCGGTAAAACAGTTCTGGGCATCAACATCAAAGGCCGCCACTGTCTTACGGGGACCAAGATTCAACATGGTAACAGTCTACATAGTGAACTAAATTCCCTAACATAGTGAATCTTGTTCCGAAAGGTGTCAAGATATAATAAGACCTTTACTTTTGAGATTTCTGCCCAGCCACTATGAGCCGTTCTGAAGATCAGCCTGTCCAGTCTCTGTCCATGGCCCTTATATCCGTTGATGTAGTGGCTCTGCGACTGCATTATGGGCAGCTGCAGGTGCTGACAACATCTTCCCCGCCATCCAAGGGCTACCAACCCTCGGGCTCTCCCTGCAGGGCGAATTGATCCAGCCACGGACCATGAGCTGGAACAGACGGCGCTGCGTCAGATTAAGCAATTGACCCAAGCCAAACCCTCTTGGCTGGAGCAGGTGGAAACTATTGGCAATGACCGGAGAGACAGCCGAGGCTGGTCACTGACCGTGGTCTATTTTGCCCTGCTCAGGGATGAACCAGAGAAAGATCTTGAAGATGCTCTATGGCTGGATATTGGTATTGACAGCACCGCCTGCAGTGAACCAAAGCTGCCTTCCCTGGCCTATGATCACGAACGCCTTTTACTGTCAGCTATTGAGCGTCTTTGCAGCAAGGTGCAATACAGCACGCTGCCTCTATACTTGCTGCCCGAAGTATTTACTCTGTCAGAAATCAAAGAGGTCTTTAACTGCATACTGGGCAAAGCTCCTCCCATGCGCTCTATTCGGAACCGCTTTGTCGATGGCCAGATACTGGAAAATACTGGTGAGAAGCGTTACGGGAGCAACCGGCCTGCGAGCCTGTATCGGATGAAACCATGCGACACTGCCCGGTTGTTCAATCGGATGTATCAGACGACTCAATAAATTCAAATCGTGATGGGATACGAAAATAACAAGTAGGCAAAAAAACACTTGCTTATGGGGGAGCATCTTTCAAAATCTGGTATGCAGCTCTGATTGTGTCATGGTTTATTTTTAAAGTTTTATCTCCGGTATCATTTTCTAATGATCCCGCTAATTCCTTGCCTTCGTTATTTTCCGGATAAAACTGCAGAAATAACTCCTGATAGAGAGGGGTACTTACAACAACTGCACGCTTGGTTCTATCAGTGAAATTATTACTTATAAATTCTCCACGCTGTTGGCCGTAACACAGGTACACAAAGGAACCTAGCATGTCATACATTTTCCCGCTTTGCCTCAGAGCGTTTCTCACTTGCTCTTTATTACGGCAGTGACTTTCATAGTTCTTACAAAGTAACTCTATCATTTTACCTTTGCCGTCAGCGCTGGCATCTAATTTTTTGTCAGTTCTTTGCTGAGACCAAGCTTCCATTTTTTCGTTAAGCCGGAGCAACTCTCTGGTTGCACTTTCCACTTTCCCCTTGAGCATATGCTGCATCAAAGTATTGAAAGACTTCTGGGCTTGTTGCTGCTCTTCGCTTATGGTGGGAGTGACTGTGGTATTTCCCGCAGAGAGGACAGAGGAGCTGGTAGTATTACGTTCGCACGCCTTATCCAAATGCTGCTGCGTGACGTTTTCATTGATACTTATCTGTCGGTTCAACCAGTGGTGAAGATCGGCCGCTTTTTGGGGAACGACTTCCTTTGTATACTTTAATGCAGAATGCACCGCAGTTCTGAGAACGGATTCAAGACTTGGCATAAGACTCCCCCCGGTAACTAGTTTGTAGCCAAAAGATTATTCAGAGCTTTATCCAGATCAGAATAAAGGAAGGTAAATCCGGTATATTCCAGCTTGAATGACGTCGGACGCTGCCCTTCTAGTAGTAGTGATGATGCTTCCCCAAACATCATTTTCATAACAAAACCGGGTATGGAAAAGTAAGTTGGCCGGTGTAACGCTTTTCCCAGTGCTTTGGAAAAAGTACCATTATCTACAACATGGGGCGCGGACAGGTTGAAGGCCCCCTGTGCTTCCGGGGTATCCAGCAGAAAGAGGATACCTCTAACCATATCTTCTATATGAATCCAGGGCATTGCCTGCTGGCCATTGCCCATTCGCCCACCAGCTCCCACCAGGAAAGAGGGCAGCATTTTTGCCAGAGCGCCATGCTTTGGATGCAGAACTACACCAGTTCGAAGCAGGCACAGCCGGCAGTTATCATTAATTTTCAGAGCGGCCTGTTCCCAGTCAGCACAGAGCTGGGCTGCAAAATCATCTCCGGCGGCAAAGGATTCAGTCAACTCATCATCAAGGGGGTGAGGTCCATAATAGCCAACTGCCGATCCAGAAATCAGCACCTCAGGCAAAATTTTCTGAGCATTGAGCCAATCTACCAGCTGGCTGGTGAGATCAATTCGACTTTCCCGAAGTTTCTGCTTACGGGATTTACTCCATCGCCTGTCGACAATACCCTCACCGGCGAGATTTATACAAGCCTTTGGTCCCTGCTCAAAAGGCCACTGGTCAAAGGTTTGGATGGTTTGCACCTGGTCACCAAGGATTTTGGCAACACGGTCAGATGGCTGGCGGCTGAGCACAACCACAGACCAGTTATCTTTCAGCAGTTCCGGCACCAGAAATCGCCCAACGAAACCGGTTCCCCCCGTGATCAGCAGGGTTTTCTGGCCTGATTTACAACTCTCTTCCATAAGGGTCTACTTCCCCTGACATCGTCAGTGCTCTGATTTCACACTCAGTTTGGTTTTCGGCCTTACTAAATGCAACTAAAGAACGAGCAGCCTTTGTCGGGCTACCCGTCATTGATCAAAGCTGGAAATAGAAAAACTGGCTTATAGAGAGCTGAAATACGCCGCCAGATTGGCGATATCCTGGTCACTCAGCATGCTGGCCTGGGGCTGCATGATCAACGCCTGGGGGCCGTTACGCTTTTTATTCTTGTAATCCTTGAGGGAATTGGCCAGATAAGCTTCATTCTGTCCAGCCAGGTTGGGATAGGTGGGGATAGTGGCCTTGCCATTTGCACCATGGCAGGCCGCACAAATTGCCGCTCTCGCCTTTCCTGCCGCAGCGTCACCACCGGCCATTGCCATACCGGGCAACCCCAGGACAACCATCATTGCAATTACTGTTTTTTTCATAATACCCCCGGAATTATTCACTTCCATATCGGCACAAAGCACTTTACAAAAAGCTCTTCACAAAAAGCACGCGGCGAAAAGCATGCCAGCACTACCCTCACTTAACCAGCCCCATTATTTCCGTAAAAATCCGTAAATTTTGATCAATAAAGACAATTGATTTTGTCCAGTAAATATTGTGAGCTTGCACCTTATTGATAGAATCATCACAGGCGATAGCCTGCCCAGACAAGGCTACATAATCCAGAAGCCCGGCGTCAATAATTCCATCCTGTCTATAAGTACACAGTCACATGAAAACATTTATTTCTGACTCAGGCTCCAGACTGCTTCTTTGAAAGATGAGTAACTGCATCAATAACTTTTGTGTTTTTATTATGCAGGCAAGCTTTGATCCGTTAATACTCGCAGCTCTCCTTTATTCACTCGTCATTCAGTCCACTGTCTGGCTTTACTATCCACACCAGCCTAGAGATAATTGTTAATGCTGCTGAAAGGACATCCGGGTTATTCAATTCCAGCAGAGGCCAAAGCTGTTGCCGTTTTAATTGAAACTGATCAACAGGAGCCACTTCATCACTCATAACAAGAGCGGCATCCAGAACTAGCTCTGTTTCTACGTGAGGGCTCTTGATCTGGCTGCTCTCTCTGTTCAAACCTCGAGCTGACGGATATACCTGATGAACAACCTAGTGCGCTGAACCAAAAACATAACAAGCGCAAGGAGTTGAAAATGAGTCAACCTATCAGTAAGCGACCATGGCTGACAGCTCTCGGGCTGGGAGTAATGGTTCTGAGTCAGGCAAACCCTGCCCTGGCTGCCAACAGCCTTGAGCCTGTAAACAGCATTGAGCCTGTAAACAGCATTGAATCTATAAGCGGACTTGAACCGATAAAGGTCGATACCAGGAAAGCCCGGCTGGGCAAGCGCCTGTTCTATGATGTTCGCCTTTCCGGTAACAGTGCTGTTTCCTGTGCCACCTGCCACCAGCCCGACAAAGGATTTGCCAACAGTCAGGTCCTCTCTCCCGCCTACCCTGGCAGCAACGGTTTCCGCAATACCCCTTCCCTGATTAATACAGCCTATAAGAAACAGTGGTTCCATGATGGCCGCATAGACACCAATCTTAATGACGTGACACGGGAAAACATCACTGAAGATTATGTGATGAATATGGATATGGGCCTGATGCAGGAGCGCCTGAAGCAGGACCCGGTCTATGTCGAAATGTTCAGGCTGGCAGGATACGGCGAACCTTCCAATGATGCCGTACGTAAAGCGATCCCTGAGTTTATGAAAACTCTGGTGTCCCGCAACGCCCTCTACGACACCGGTAATATGTCAGAAGCAGCCATACGCGGCGAAGCTCTGTTCAACGGGAAGGGCCAGTGCGCCAGATGCCATCACGGTCCACTGTTTGCTGATGGTAAAACCTGGAATACAGGTGTCCCCGAAAATCCAGAGATATTCAAGGATCCTCTCAGCCACAGCACCTTTATCGCCTTCAATATGTTTATGAGTAACGAGGACTACATGAATCTGAAGCGTGATGTCGGTGCCCATGTTCAGTCCCATAAAACTGATGGCACAGATATGGGTAAGTTCATGACTCCATCTTTGCGGGAGCTGATCTACACCGCACCCTATATGCATAACGGCATGATGGCGACCCTTGAGGATGTCGTTGATTTTTATAACCAGGGCGGTGGTGTGGACAAGAACAAAGACCCACAGCTCCAGTCTCTTGATCTGACCCTGCAGGAAAAGAAAGATCTGGTGGAATTCCTGAAGGCCCTGTCTGGCGATCCGCTGATCGGTGATAAGTTCGTCTGGTCCAAAAATGACTACAGCTACCAGTTTATCGATGACTGGACCGAGACACGGAACTGACCCGGAGGCAAGATGAAACGGAATAAACTGTCAAAGTCTGGTCTAGCCCGGCCTTTCCTGATTAGCGGTACGCTGCTGGCGGGACTGGCTGGATGCAATTTGGCCGGTAACAACGATGGACCTGTCGTAGACATTCAGAAAGCTTCGATTCATGCTGCTGAAAAAATGATGACCACTCAGGTCACTCCGAGGGTTATTCCCCCCCTGGCAGCACTGGGTCCGGTACCTGTTCCTCCCGGTAACCCCATAACCCCCGAAAAGGTTGAGCTGGGAAAAAAACTGTTCTTCGACGGCCGCCTGGGTGGCGATGGCAGTACCGCCTGCGTTAACTGTCATCTGCCGTTTGTCGGCTGGGACTTTCCCCAGGATGTCTCCCCTGGCTATTCCGGCACTATTCACTGGCGTAACTCCCCGACCATTGTTAACTCCGCCTACTATGACAAACTCTTCTGGACCGGCTCTTCCAGAAGCCTGGAAAACCAGGCCAGGTCTGCTGCCAGGGACAGTGTTGTCGGCAACGGTGACGATGATTTGATGGAAGCCCGTTTGGCACTGATTCCCGAATACGTTGAAAGCTTTAACAAGGTATTTGGTGATGACTGGCCCAAGATCGGAAATGCCTGGATGGCAATTGCGGCCTTCGAACGAACTCTGGTTCAGCGTGATACGCCGCTTGATAAATATCTGCTGGGCAACGAGCGCGCCCTGACCGAGGCCCAGAAACGCGGCAAGGATCTGTTTGAAGGTAAGGCTGGCTGCATCAACTGCCATAACGGTGCCCTCGCATCTAACCAAGAGTACTACAACATCGGTGTACCGCCAATCAAACGCTGGGAGGAAGATCCACTGGCCCAGATCACCTTCCGCTGGGCGATCTATGACAAGGGTGCCAGTGAAGAGATGTATCGCACTGTCAAGGCTGATCCCGGGGCCTACTTCCACGGCAAATTTGAAGGTATGAAAGGCAGGTTCCGGGTACCCAGCCTGCGTTATACCAAGTACACCGCACCCTATATGCATAACGGCGCCCTGCCCACTCTGGAAGCTGTCGTTGATTTCTACGACCGCGGTGGTTTTGATGCCGAAGGCCGTACCACCTGGTTCCCGGAAACCAAGAGTGACATGATCAAGCCTCTGGGCCTGAGTGCAGAAGAAAAAGCCGATCTGGTGGCTTTTCTGAAATCCTTTACCGGCGAAAAAATCAACATGGATAACCCAAAGCTCCCCGAGTATGCACCGCGATTCAGTGATGACGAAATCAGCGAAGAAATGCTGAAGGAAGCCAAGAAATGACTCACGGGCTTTACTGACGAGATTCTTTTCAAAATTGACAATTAGGATCACATCACTGTTTAGGTAAAACACTGCAAATTATTTTGATGATTGAGACCTGCTCAGTTCTCTAATGCTTCCCAATAGTTTCATCATGCTGAAGCTGGGGACACAATCGTCTTCAAATTTTTCTGTAAGCGGCATTATCTTTCGACACAAGGGGCACTCTATTAGCTTCTCTTTCTGGTTTGCAATTTTTAGCATACAACTCATACAAAAAGTGTGACCACATTTTGCTAAAGTGGTTGGTCTTTGATCGAGTTTACCATTTTTTGGAGGTTCTGTTTGGTACTCTATTAAACATACCCCACAGGACGTCTCACTTTCATTGATCATTGATAGATTTCCGTGAAGGTCTTTCAAGCCGTGGCGAGACTCTTTAGAAGTAATATTTGATGGCGACAACAGGGTAGCCTTAAAAGAAGACACTGTATCAGAATAGGGAGGTAATGCAGGAATGGTTACTGCGCCTGCCTGAAACAAATCATTTCTTAAGGAGAGTTGTTCGTTTTCATCTTCGAGACAATCCGCAACAGACTGTTTAAACTCTTCAAATCTTTTCTTGGCATTTTTTGACCCACGTTCACCTGCAGCCAAGGCTTGCATAGCATTAAGCCACTTTAAAACCGTACGACAAGACTTTTCAGGTTGTATGTATTGACTCAGCAACCGTTCTCTCATGCTTGGTTCTGTAATTTTTTTAATAAGATAAACAGCAATAACTTTTAACTTATCACTGCTTATATGCCTACCTTTTGATTCCCATTCATGTAGAGTCATAATGGTATTATAAATTATTTCTGCAGGCCTCTTGTCTTCAATAATACTTAATATACGGTCTTTAATATGTTCTTGCACGTATGCAGACAACAACAATAACATTGTACTATAGCTGATGTCATCTTCGGCCTCTTTTATTAACCACTCATTTTTTTGTTTTGGTCTTATCGCTAAGCTGAGTAAGTGAGCAGCTTTTGACAAATTTCCAGGGCAAGCATGAATAACAAGATATAAGCGAATAACTCTATGCTTTGGTTCTTCACGCTCAAATGTTATTGATGCTAAGTGCTGGCTAAGCAACAAATCATCCTGACTAACATCATTACCTATAAGTTGCAGCATTTTTTTTAACCGCTCCTTATTTTTTGGTAAAACCTTCCCCCCGCTTTTATCTTTTTCTATAATTTCAAGAAACTTTTCAATAACATCATTTTTTTTACCCATTAATAATCGATAAATTTTCTTTTGCCTTCCTTTTTGAGGAAGAGATTGATCCCACTGATCAAGTAGTGAAGTTATCGCCTCTGAATGATATAAATCCTGCTCGCTTTCTAAACTCATTGCAGCGGGTGGTGTAGTCATACATGAAGGGCTCGACTGAACAGAAGGTGGTGCAATTTGTTTTTGAATACGATTCCATAAAGAGGCCATCTTTTTACTGCTTGTCAGTTGTTTGTCTTTATAGATATCTGACATTAAATCCCTGGCTGGAATAAAGCCTGACTCAGCACTGGTGAGTAATGGCTGTAAAACCTTGATTGTTGATCCAAACCTTCCATCATGAAAGTTTCTGAAAACTTGAGCGAGCGCTTCCAGAAAATGGATTGCTTCTGATATTTTCTTAATGTCTGGATCCAGTGTATTTATTTTTTTAAATAATTCTTTAACCAGGATACTTCTATCATCAACAGATTGAAATATGGCATCTACTGCTACTATCATGTCACGCCCAGAATGAAATTCATCCGGCATAAATTTGAGTAGTGCACCAAAATCAGATCTCGTCTTTACTTCTCTTTTATTAATGAATAAATATTTAATATCTTCCCACTGTGGAGTGGATACTAACAGAGCCAGAAGTGCGTAATCCCATAGAACTTCAGGGTTAGATCTATCTCTAAGCCATTGTCGGTGCAGTTTTAAGAGAGTAGAAACTATCTCAAAGTGATCAGCCTTCTCGAAAACGAGAAAAGGAGACCATAATGCAGTCTGTTTTTGGCTGCCTTTATCCCCATAAAGCAGACAGGCTCTATTATTTATACGAACCTTACCCAGTGTGTTTAAAAGTCGACGAGTGAGTTTAAGGAGGTTTTGAGCATCTATTATTGTGTCAAAAGACAACAGCTGTTGCGCCTGTTTTTTTGTCTGATAAACTGTTATCCAGTCTGACTCAGGCCGAGTGATTAAGTTAATAGATTTTTCAATTTCTTTTACAGCAGCTTCAAGTTCTGGTTGTCCAGTAATTTCCAGGGGCGATATGAGATATGAAGTATTTACAGCTGTTTTTTCACTTACGTACCGCCTCGACCTTTTAGGCGCTGCGGAATCTACATGGCTATATTGATCTTTTATTGTCAATCGAATAATTGATTTTTTTTCATTAACATCTAAAGATGTAATATTTTCCACATCCGCATTTAAATCCACTACAAGTCGCTTATATAACTCATTGACTTCATATACCTCTGTGGAGATTAGAGGGCCACTACAAGTCATTAAATCCTTATCAAATTTAACCAGTGAAGAACCAGCAGCATAGAGCATATCAATATATGGTGGTATATGATTTACATCTACGATATTAACATCTCCATCTACATCATAACTGAATGGATTATCTCCTCCTTCCTGTGATATCCGCCCGACATATTTGAAAGCAGGGACAGCAAGTTGAATATGCCCAAATCGAACAAGTTCTTCAAATATGCTCCCCGAATATTTTATTTCATTTTTAATTCGTTGCTCACGAAGACGACCTAATTTTAAAACCAAAGATAAAGTCAGTGTCAGAGAATTATGCCTAAGCATTTGAGTAGTGTCTTTTTCTCTTCTGCTTGGCGTTAGATTAATCATATAACTCTTTATTTCCTCATTAACCAAATCAAACATCAGCTGCATATTCTGTTGTTTTTCAACAAGTTTAAACGGATTTTTTAATCTATAGAAATAAAATGTTTCATCTTTAGACGTAGGACGAGGAAGGTATAGCAGGTCACTGAGAAGAGCACTATCAAGTGGGAAGATAAGTAATTTTATCCATAGAGAAACGAGTTTTACTAAATACATATGTACAGGAGCTGTGTCTATAGTTTCTTTGATTTTCTTTAGTTTCTCTCTAACAAATAAGTCATCATCCTTAACCGATACCAAAAGAGGTGTGACGAGAATCCCATCCCTATATGGTTTATGATTTTTTGGATACTTTTCTGCACCAGCAGCATCTTCATTCACTTTGTAAGGACCAAGACTTTCAAGCTCTTTGAGAAAAGAATTTATCCAACCACGGTCATCGAGAGTTGTAACTTCCTCTTGAGCTGACTCTTCTGTTTCTTGAATATCATCCTGAGGAGACGAGAGATCGCAGGTACATTGTTCTTGCTGGCATTTAGGGCAGAAGGCTTGAACTGGATCGCAACAGATTAGAAAAAACAAAACGACAATGGCCAGCATCGCTAGTTTATCCCTGAGTTTTGTGACTCGCTCAGTTATATCTATAAGACACCGGATAAAACCATGCCAAATAAAGCAACTATGCCAAATAAAGCAACTATGCCAAATAAAGCAACTATGCCAAATAAAGCAGAACCGTAGGTAGAATACTGAGAACAACACAACTATAAAATTACACTTTGTAAGAAGTAGAAAGCAGAAGCGGAAAAGTTTAGCAGTTGTTATATTTACTGTGTGCTCCTGAGAGCAGGACAGGATTTCTGATCAGGAGGAACATTATAATGCAAGCAGTCAACCTCAGGTTTATGGCATGCCTCAACCAGCTTTACAACTTGTCTGGCTGCGCTCGGATCAGCGCAGCAGGGATAACACGGCACTCTATCAGGCTTCCCGGAAAGGTCCGGTTATCTGTGTCTGGTGCAGTTTTGAACAGCAGTGGCGTGAACACCACGACAGTCCCAACAAACTCTGGTTCTGGCAGGAAAACCTGAAAATTCTGGAAAAGAACCTGGATGTTCTGAATATCCCCCTTGTGACCAGACGACTGAAAAAATTCAGAGAGGCTCCAGAAGCTCTTTTCAAGCTGGCGCAGAAATTAAAGTGCGAAGCGATCTGGTTCAATGAAGAGTATGGTGCCAACGAGCAGAATCGGGATAAAGAGGTACAGCAGCTTTTCAATAATAAAGGCCTCAAAAGCTATCTATTGACCGATGACTGTCTGATTCGCCCAGGTTCAGTTGTTAATAAAGAAGGGGCCATATTCAAAGTTTTTACCCCTTTTCGAAAAGCCGTATACCGCCAGCTTTCCCCGGCGGATTACCAGCCATTACCTCCCCCGAAAAAACAATCAAAACTTTCTCTGACGCTGAAGAATGACAAACTGCCATGCTGGAAGCCAACGGCTGAAAATATTCTCAAGACCTGGCCCGCAGGAGAGAAAGCAGCCCACAAAAAGCTGAAATGTTTTATTGAAGAGCGGGCCGAAGATTATCAACACAAACGGGACCTTCCCGCAATCAGCGGTACCAGCCATATCTCTCCCTACCTGACAGCCGGTATTCTCTCCATAAGGCAGTGCTTCTCCGCCGCCGCAAGGGCAAACAATGGTGAGCTGGATACCGGCAGTCATGGGTTAACTTGCTGGTTGAATGAACTTATCTGGCGGGAGTTCTATCGCCATATTCTGGTAGGTTATCCCAGGGTCTCCAAAAATCTTGCCTTCCAGAAGCAGACCGATAAGCTGCCATGGAAGAACAATAAAAAGCACCTTCAGGCCTGGCAGCAAGGCAGAACCGGCTACCCGATAGTCGATGCTGCCATGAGGCAGTTGGTTGCCACTGGCTGGATGCATAACCGGCTGCGCATGATCTGCTCCATGTTCCTTGCCAAGGACTTGATGCTGGACTGGCGGCTGGGAGAGCAGTTCTTTATGGAGCACCTGCTGGATGGAGATCTGGCATCTAACAACGGTGGCTGGCAGTGGTCAGCCAGCACCGGGACCGATGCAGCCCCCTACTTCCGGATATTTAATCCCATCAGCCAGTCCACCAGGTTTGATTCCAAAGGGGACTTTATTCGATACTGGTTACCGGAGTTAAAGGATCTGAGTGATAGGCATATTCACAATCCCTACATTAATAAAGCAGACTCTGGTCCATCTTTAAATGGTTACCCCAAGCCCATTATCAGCCATGATATTGCCCGAAAAGAAGCTATTGAGGCCTTTAAACGGTTAAAACAGTAAACACCTTTTGATTACAGAACACCGCTCACCACAAATACAAATATTGGCACTTGGAGCGGGCAAATACTCTATCAAATCAGGCCCCTTGTACATTTTTCAAACAGACTAGAAAACGACTATGTGAAATATTGTATCAACTTATGTCCGTTTGATTTCGATCAAACAAATTCTGATCAATTCCGGCAACCATTGCGCGTCCACACACACAACACGCAAACTACGGAGTAGTAGAAGTATGCGTAAGTCACTTCTCGCGCTGGGCGTAATGGCTGCCACAGCTACTATGGGCGCCAATGCTGCTGATTATTCTGATGATATTCACAAGAATGATTACAAGTGGATGCAGTTTAACCTGATGTATGCGTTTAATGAGCGTCCAGGCAGCTCCGATCATGATTATCTGGAAATGGAGTTTGGGGGCCGTTCCGGAATCTTTGACCTGTATGGTTACGTAGACGTTTTCAACCTGACAAATACCGACAGCAGCGATAAGCAAGGCTCAGACAAGATGTTCATGAAGCTCGCTCCGCGCGTGTCTTTGGATGGACTGATTGGTAAAGACCTCTCTTTCGGAGCAATTCAAGAAGTATACTTCTCCACTCTGTACAATGTTGGTGGCGGTGAAATCGGTAATGGTGATACCACCAATGCCTCTTTTTACGGTATCGGTGCAGATGTTCAAGTTCCCTGGTTTGGCAAAGTTGGAGTGAACTTCTACAAGCACTACGATATGAACCAGAAGAAATGGGATGGATACCAGATATCTACCAACTGGTTCAAACCCTTCTACTCTTTTGAAAATGGCAGTTTCCTGAGCTACCAAGGCTACATTGATTACCAGTTCGGTGTTGACGATAAGCCAGCAGTCAAAACTGATAAAGGCGGCGCAATGTTTAACGGTCTGTACTGGCACAGCGACCGTTACGCCGTTGGCTATGGCATGAAGCTGTACAAGGATGTATA
>CBDEWF010000093.1:0-8814 GCA_965243775.1 Sansalvadorimonas sp. | reverse complement strand
TTGATGGCACCACCCAGAATATCGTGATCACCATCAACGGCACCAATGATGCCGCAGTGATCTCGGGAACAACGACTGGCTCCCTGAATGAAGAAGATGCCTCAACCCTGAATGCTACTGGTAGTCTCACTGTTACTGATACTGACTCCGGCGAAGCCAGCTTTACCGCTGCTACTGTTACAGGCTCTTATGGTTCCCTCACTATCAATGCTTCCGGCAGCTGGTCTTATGAAGCGGACAACAGCCAGACAGCCATTCAGTCCCTGGGCTCCGGTGATACCCTGACCGAAACTCTTTCAATCCAGTCTGTTGATGGCACGACCCAGAATATTGTCATCACCATCAACGGCACCAATGATGCCGCAGTGATCTCGGGAACCTCCACAGGGGCAGTGACCGAAGAAGGCGCTTCAACGCTGAATGCCACTGGCAGTCTCACGGTCACCGATACTGACTCCGGTGAAGCCAGTTTTACTGCCGCTACCGTCACAGGTTCTTATGGTTCCCTCACCATCAATACCTCCGGCAGCTGGTCTTATGAAGCGGACAACAGTCAAAGCGCGATTCAGTCCCTGGGCTCCGGTGATACCCTGACCGAAACCCTTTCGATCCAGTCTGTTGATGGCACCACCCAGAATATCGTGATCACCATCAACGGCACCAATGATGCCGCAGTGATCTCGGGAACAACGACTGGCTCCCTGAATGAAGAAGATGCCTCAACCCTGAATGCCACTGGTAGTCTCACTGTTACTGATACTGACTCCGGCGAAGCCAGCTTTACCGCTGCTACTGTTACAGGCTCTTATGGTTCCCTCACTATCAATGCTTCCGGCAGCTGGTCTTATGAAGCGGACAACAGCCAGACAGCCATTCAGTCCCTGGGCTCCGGTGACACCCTGACCGAAACTCTTTCGATCCAGTCTGCCGATGGCACCACCCAGAATATTGTCATCACTATTAATAGTGCTAACGATGCGGCAGTGATCTCTGGAACCTCTACAGGGGCTGTAACAGAGGAAGGCGCTTCGACGCTGAATGCCACCGGCACGCTCACTATCACTGATACCGATGCTGGGGAGAGTCTCTTTACAGCTGCTACGGTCACAGGCTCTTATGGTTCTCTCACTATCGATGCTTCCGGTAGCTGGTCTTATGAAGCGGACAACAGTCAGACAGCCATTCAGTCCCTCGGTTCCGGTGACACCCTGACCGAGACCCTGACTATCCAGTCTGCCGATGGCACGACCCAGAATATTGTGATCACCATCAACGGCACCAATGATGCCGCAGTGATCTCGGGAACCTCCACAGGGGCAGTGACCGAAGAAGGCGCTTCAACGCTGAATGCCACTGGCAGTCTCACGGTTACCGATGCTGACTCCGGCGAAGCCAGTTTTACTGCTGCCACAGTCACAGGTTCTTATGGTTCCCTGACCATTGATGCCTCCGGCAGCTGGTCTTATGAAGCCGACAACGGTCAGACAGCTATTCAGTCTCTGGGCTCCGGTGACACCCTGACCGAAACCCTTTCGATCCAGTCTGTTGATGGCACCACCCAGAATATCGTGATCACCATCAACGGCACCAATGATGCCGCAGTGATCTCGGGAACAACGACTGGCTCCCTGAATGAAGAAGATGCCTCAACCCTGAATGCCACTGGTAGTCTCACTGTTACTGATACTGACTCCGGCGAAGCCAGCTTTACCGCTGCTACTGTTACAGGCTCTTATGGTTCCCTCACTATCAATGCTTCCGGCAGCTGGTCTTATGAAGCGGACAACAGCCAGACAGCCATTCAGTCTCTGGGCTCCGGTGACACCCTGACCGAAACTCTTTCGATCCAGTCTGCTGATGGCACTACCCAGAATATTGTGATCACCATCAACGGTACCAATGATGCTGCAGTGATCTCGGGAACCTCTACGGGGGCAGTGACCGAAGAAGGCGCTTCAACACTGAATGCCTCTGGCAGTCTCACGGTCACTGATACTGACTCCGGCGAAGCCAGCTTTACCGCTTCTACTGTTACCGGCTCCTATGGTTCCCTGACTATTGATACCTCCGGCAGCTGGTCTTATGAGGCGGACAATAGTCAAAGTGCAATTCAGTCCCTCGGTTCTGGTGACACCCTGACCGAAACTCTTTCGATCCAGTCTGCTGATGGCACTACCCAGAATATTGTGATCACCATCAACGGTACCAATGATGCCGCAGTGATCACGGGAACCTCTACGGGAGCAGTGACTGAAGAAGGCGCTTCAACTCTAAATGCCACTGGCAGTCTCACGGTTACTGATACTGATTCCGGCGAAGCCAGCTTTACCGCGTCTACTGTTACCGGCTCCTATGGTTCTCTAACCATCAATGCTTCAGGTAGCTGGAGCTATAACGCAGATAACTCACAAACGGCGATTCAGTCTCTGGGCTCCGGTGATACCCTGACCGAGACCCTTTCGATCCAGTCTGTTGATGGCACTACTCAGAATATTGTCATCACCATCAACGGTACCAATGATGCCGCAGTGATCTCGGGAACCTCTATGGGGGCAGTGACCGAAGAAGGCGCTTCAACGCTGAATGCCACTGGCAGTCTCACGGTCACCGATACTGACTCCGGTGAAGCCAGTTTTACTGCCGCTACCGTCACAGGTTCTTATGGTTCCCTCACCATCAATACCTCCGGCAGCTGGTCTTATGAAGCGGACAACAGTCAAAGCGCGATTCAGTCCCTGGGCTCCGGTGATACCCTGACCGAAACCCTTTCGATCCAGTCTGTTGATGGCACCACCCAGAATATCGTGATCACCATCAACGGCACCAATGATGCCGCAGTGATCTCGGGAACAACGACTGGCTCCCTGAATGAAGAAGATGCCTCAACCCTGAATGCCACTGGTAGTCTCACTGTTACTGATACTGACTCCGGCGAAGCCAGCTTTACCGCTGCTACTGTTACCGGCTCTTATGGTTCCCTCACTATCAATGCTTCCGGCAGCTGGTCTTATGAGGCAGACAACAGTCAAAGCGCAATTCAGTCCCTGGGTTCTGGTGACACCCTGACCGAAACCCTTTCGATTCAATCCGTTGATGGCACCACCCAGAATATCGTCATCACTATTAATAGTGCTAACGATGCGGCGGTGATCTCCGGTACATCTACGGGAGCTGTCACTGAGGAAGGCGCTTCGACACTGAATGCTACCGGCACCCTCACTATCACTGATACCGATGCTGGGGAGAGTCTCTTTACAGCTGCTACGGTCACAGGTTCTTATGGTTCCCTCACCATCAATACCTCCGGCAGCTGGTCTTATGAGGCGGACAACAGTCAAAGCGCAATTCAGTCCCTGGGCTCCGGGGACACCCTGACAGAGACACTGACTATCCAGTCTGCCGATGGCACCACCCAGAACATTGTCATCACCATCAACGGCATCAATGATGCTGCTGTGATCTCGGGAACAACGACTGGCTCCCTGAATGAAGAAGATGCCTCAACCCTCAATGCTACCGGCACTCTCATGGTCACCGATACCGACTCCGGTGAAGCCAATTTTACTGCCGCTACCGTCACAGGTTCTTATGGTTCCCTGACCATCAATGCCTCCGGCAGCTGGTCTTATGAGGCGGACAACAGTCAAAGCGCGATTCAGTCTCTGGGCTCCGGTGATACCCTGACCGAAACCCTTTCGATCCAGTCTGTTGATGGCACCACCCAGAATGTTGTCATCACTATTAATAGTGCTAACGATGCGGCGGTGATCTCTGGCACCTCTACAGGGGCTGTCACTGAGGAAGGCGCTTCGACACTGAATGCTACCGGCACCCTCACTATCACTGATACCGATGCCGGGGAGAATCTCTTTACAGCTGCTACTGTTACCGGCTCTTATGGTTCCCTCACTATCGATGCTTCAGGTAGCTGGAGCTATAACGCAGATAACTCACAAACGGCGATTCAGTCCCTGAGCTCCGGTGATACCCTGACCGAAACTCTTTCAATCCAGTCCCTTGATGGCACGACCCAGAATATTGTGATCACCATCAACGGTACCAATGATGCCGCCACCTTCACAGGAACTTCTACCGGCGCTTTAACAGAAGATAATGCCTCAACATTAACAACCAGTGGCAGTTTAAATGTATCTGATACGGATAGTGGCGAAGCCAGCTTTACCGCTGCCACTGTCACAGGCTCTTATGGTTCTCTCACTATCGATGCTTCCGGCAGCTGGTCCTACGATGCAGATAACAGTCAGTCCGTGATCCAGGAGCTTGGCAGCGGGGATACCTTAACAGAGACCATTGAAATCACATCAGCTGATGGCACGGCATACGATATTGTCATCACCCTCAACGGTGTAGACGACGCTGCTTCCATTTCGGGAACAGACACCGGCTCTGTCACTGAAGATGGTGCCTCAACGCTGAATGCGACCGGCAGCCTGAGTGTGACCGATACCGATTCTGGAGAAGCCGTCTTTACCGCGGCTACAGTCTCGGGAACCTATGGTTCTCTGACTATCGATGCTTCCGGCAGCTGGTCTTATGATGCCGATAACTCGCAGTCTGCCATTCAGGGTCTTGGCTCCGGCGATACCCTGACAGAAACACTTTCTGTTCAAACCGCCGACGGCACAACCCAGAACATTGTTATCACCATTAACGGTGTTAATGATGCCGCTAATTTCACAGGAACCACTACAGGAGCATTAACAGAAGATAGTGCATCCACACTGGCCACCAGTGGCAGCCTGAATATTACTGATACCGATTCCGGGGAAGCAAATTTCACGGCTGCAACCGTGAGCGGATCATATGGCTCTCTGGTCATCAACAGTTCTGGAAGCTGGAGTTACAACGCTGACAATAGCCTGAATGCAATTCAGTCACTGGGGGCGGGCAGTACCCTGACTGAAACACTCACTATACAGGCTGCTGATGGCACACCCCAGGACATTGTCATCACCATAAATGGTATCAATGATGCGGCTGATGCGGGAGCCGCCATTAGCCAGACGACAAATGAAGATACCAGCTTCACCATTACTGAAGCTCAGCTACTGGCTAATGCCTCAGATACGGATGGTGACACTCTCACAGTCAGCAGCGTATCAGTCTCCAGTGGTCAGGTAACGGTAGTTGACAACGGTGACAACACCTGGACCGTAACACCTACTGGTAACTGGTCAGGAAGTGCGGTGCTTGATTTCGATATATCAGATGGCACAACAACAACGACCAGCCAGGTCAATGTTACAGTCACACCGGACGCCGATGCTCCAACAATTACTGGTGACGAACAACTCACATTACTGAACTTTGATGGTGGCACCTTAGCAACAGGATGGACATCAGAGCGTACACCTGAAATTGCACGGGCAAGCGTTTATGAAGCGGTCGACAGCGCAGACTACGGCGACAACGACAACTATATATCTGACCTTGATACCGGTGATGGAACTGACGCGGATTACCTCAGCTATACCGTCAGCATGACATCAGGTTATGACCACGAAGTCACCTTCCAGCTTCGGCAAAGGGATAACACCTCCGGTGGGGTTGAAACCAATGATGTAGAAGTGGTCTGGAATGGTGAAGTGATACAGACCATTGATCCACCCGACAGCTGGACTACATATACTATTCGGTTACCCGCCCGGGTAGGTAATGGCGATGGTGTTCTCACCTTCAGGGAACCTGCTGATGGCGATAATGACGACTATGGTCCTCTGCTTGATGATATTGCGGTAAACAGAGTTGCTGAGATTAGTGCATACAACAATGCAAGAATATCTTTCGACCCAGGGGTTACTCTGACCGATACCGATGGTTCTGAAACCCTGACAGTTTCAATTTCTGGTGTACCATCCGGTGTCACCATTGGCGATGGAACCAATTCCGTTACCTCTACAGGAAGCGACATTGATGTTTCAAGCTGGGATCTAAGTTCACTTCGCATATCGCAAACGGGTGATATACCAGACTTTACCATCACAGTTTTAGCCACATCTACCGAATCATCCGGGGGCGACACTGCAACAACCACACAGACTATCCAGTTCAACCTTGAAGATGATCCCAATGCCCTGGCTGTAGAGGGATCGACTGTTATTTCCCATACCGATTTCGACAGTGGTTCTCTGCCTGCCGGCTGGTCATCAACCAATGCCGTGCAAACCTTCCCCGATGACGGAATTATGGGAGATTCAAGAACGGATACCAGAATCGCCGAGCTGGATGGTGCTGGTACGGGCACCGCTGACTCATACTACATAGATGTCGATACCAGCCTGGAGCAGGATCACCAGATATCTTTGTGGGTTAAGGAGCGGAGCGGGCAAGATGGTACCGATGAAATTGAAGTTTTATGGAATAACGTAGTCATACAGACTATTGATCCAGGTACAGCCTGGGAAGAAGTCACAATCAACCTGCCAGATACAAATCAGGCCACAACACGTTTAGAGATTCGGGAAGTATCTTCCCAGAATGATGCCTATGGTGCCCTGATAGATGAAATGACCTTGACCAGGCTCGCAACAAGTGACTCAAATACAGAATATGACACCATACTTTCTGTTACCGAAGACACTCCCTTTGACCTTAACTTAACAACCTCTGCAGGTGAGACTGTCACTGTCGCCGGCCTTCCATCAGGAGCAACACTGACTGATGGAACAAACACTGTTACAACGACAAGTAGCAATGTAGATATATCCAGCTGGAATCTGTCCAACCTGAGCGTCACCCCGCCATCTAATCACGATACTGATTTCGATATCACACTGACTTCAACTGACACCTCGGCAGGCAGCGTAGATACAGTTGTTGTTCGCATTGACATTGTCCCTGTACAGGATGCTGCCAGCATCAGCGGTGACACAACCGGGGCAGTTACAGAAGATGCATCCACTCTCACTGCTACCGGCAGTTTGAGTTCCACAGATGCTGACGGCGTCGATGATAGCTTTACCGCTGCAACCATCACCGGCACTTATGGTTCACTCACTATCGATGCTTCTGGAAGCTGGACTTACACCGCAGATAATACCGTCAGTTCAGTCCAGGCTCTTGGCTCGGGGGATACCCTGACCGAGACACTTTCGGTACAAGCTGCTGATGGCACGACCCAGAATATTGTTATTACCATTAACGGTGTCAATGATGCTGCAGTGATATCAGGCACAACCACAGGTGCTGTTACTGAAGAAGGCGCTTCAACACTTAATGCTACCGGCAGTCTGAGTGTCACTGATACCGATTCCGGGGAAGCCAGCTTTACCGCGTCTACTGTTACAGGCTCCTATGGTTCCCTGACTATCAATGCTTCAGGCAGCTGGTCCTATGATGCCGACAACAGCCAGACCGTGATCCAGGCCCTTGGCTCTGGTGACACCCTGACTGAAACACTGTCAGTGCAAACCGCCGATGGCACGACTCAGAATATTGTTATCACCATTAACGGTACCAATGATGCTGCTACTTTCTCAGGAACATCTACAGGAGCAGTTACCGAAGATGCTGCCTCAACATTAACGGCCACTGGCAGTTTAAATGTATCTGATACTGACAGCGGCGAAGCCAGCTTTACCGCAGCCACTGTTACCGGCTCTTATGGCTCACTGACTATCGATGCCTCCGGCAGCTGGTCTTATGATGCTGATAACTCTCAGACAGCTATTCAAGCCCTCGGTAGCGGAGATACCCTGACAGAGACCATTGAAATTACCTCCGCTGATGGTACGGCATACGATATTGTTATCACTCTCAATGGTATCAACGACGCAGCATCTATTTCAGGAACAGATACTGGCGCTGTCACAGAAGATGGTGCCTCAACCCTGACAACCAGCGGCAGCTTAAGTGTTACAGATTCCGATTCCGGAGAAGCTAACTTTACTGCTGCAACCGTTACAGGTACCTATGGTTCCCTGACTATCAATGCTTCAGGCAGCTGGTCCTATGATGCCGACAACAGCCAGACCGTGATCCAGGCCCTTGGCTCTGGTGATACCCTGACTGAAACACTGTCAGTGCAAACCGCCGATGGCACGACCCAGAATATTGTTATCACCATTAACGGTACCAATGATGCTGCAGTCATCTCGGGCACAACAACGGGGGCTGTTACTGAAGACGGTGCTTCAACACTTAATGCTACCGGCAGTCTGAGTGTCACTGATACCGATTCCGGGGAAGCCAGCTTTACCGCGTCTACTGTTACAGGCTCCTATGGTTCCCTGACTATCAATGCTTCAGGCAGCTGGTCCTATGATGCCGACAACAGCCAGACCGTGATCCAGGCTCTTGGCTCTGGTGACACCCTGACTGAAACACTGTCAGTGCAAACCGCCGATGGCACGACCCAGAATATTGTTATCACCATTAACGGTACCAATGATGCTGCAGTGATCACGGGAACCTCTACGGGGACAGTGACCGAAGAAGGCGCTTCAACGCTGAATGCCACCGGCAGTCTCACGGTTACTGATACTGATTCCGGCGAAGCCAGCTTTACTGCTGCTACTGTCACAGGTTCTTATGGTTCTCTGACTATTGACACCTCCGGCAGCTGGTCTTATGAAGCGGACAACAGCCAGACCGTGATTCAGTCTCTGGGTTCCGGTGACACCCTGACCGAAACCCTTTCGATTCAGTCCCTTGATGGCACGACCCAGAATGTTGTCATCACCATCAACGGCACCAATGATGCTGCAGTGATCACGGGAACCTCTACGGGGACAGTGACCGAAGAAGGCGCTTCAACGCTGAATGCCACCGGCAGTCTCACGGTTACTGATACTG
>CBDEWF010000092.1:0-11461 GCA_965243775.1 Sansalvadorimonas sp. | reverse complement strand
ACTTCATCCAGGACAACCCATTTTTCTTGTGCAGTCACAAGCCCTGAAATAAAAACCAAGAGCAGGCACAATATTTTATTCATGAAGCTCTCATTGTAAAAACAAACAAGAATTGATTACGAATCACACACAATAGTCGGGCTCTGTTAACACTACATGCTGGTAGTACTCACGTGCAGCCTGTATAGCTTGGCATTCGGGCTTTATAGAAAATCTGGTTACTTCCTCTATTCAGCGTAATCACTGACTTTGAGAAATAAACCAACATCTATTGTGAACAGAGCCCAATAGTCGCAATTGACTTATCTACTTTCTTATATAAATACCTTCAATTCCCTTTCCAAGTAAGCCCACTGAACGGCATGCCACATCTTTACGAACCCACAAATCAACAACTGACTCCATAGCAAAAGCAACCCCAAGTTCTGATAAAAGAGTTCTGGCATGAGCATTATCATGGCTAGGGTAATAAAACCAGCCATCCTCCGCAGCCTGGGAGCAGTTGAGAGATGAGCCATCTCCAAACTTGAGCGACCCCCTCCCGTCAATGGGCTCTACCTTAATACGGATTCCAGTAGGGTCCCAAGTATGTCCATATTCTATAACTCGGACATTTTTTACCCAGTCACAGCATCCAGCATAACTTTGCATGGTAAAAGCACACAAAAAAAACAGAAGGACAGCTTTCAAGCTATTTATTTTCTTGATCATTAATAAGTCCAGCCATAAGTAAACAGTTTTGAAGTTTTCACTGATTCAAAACAAACCATGTTCTTTATTCTGAAAATAATTACCTGCATTGCAGGCTGACCAATCTTAACGCAAGATCAAATGTATGATTTCTTCCATTACTCTTGGTCGCTTTTTACAAATCTTACTGCCGTAATACGGGGATAATCTTCAATGCATGAGTATCTATCGATTTGCAATCTGATTTTTGTATCTGTAACAAAGGCTGTATTGAACATTGCGATCCAAGCCTTTACCCGACCATAATCAACATCATCACTGGTAATATAGTACTGAGTTCTACTACATTTTGCAGGATTCAGCTTCTGTGCGTCATCAGTAATTAGATAAACATTATGTCTTCCTGAATAGAACTCAACAATTGAAAGCGCTTTTGTTTCAGGATATCCATGATTTGGAGTGTGTGCATTGGTTATTGATGAACACAACAAAGACAATACAAAGACTGTTAGATGTTTAATATTCATATATCTTCACTTATAAACAGGACTAATTACTGATTACTTCAATTCCATGAATATTCAACCCGTACTTCGAATCACACCCACCATCCAGCAATAAGCGAACTTTCAAACCTTGTGCTTGAGCACTCATAGTTCCAGAGTATATATGTCCATGAAGTTGCATATCATTTGCTTTATATGTTGCCATCTGATCACGGTCTGTTTTTTTGCATCCTGAACTGATACTTTCATTAAAAAAAACAGAAGTTCTGTTTGACCCATCATAATATCTCTGAACTTTTTTTACACTAAAAGGTCCATGCCATGTTTGCGCATATGATATTAGAGGGAGCCAAAAAACAATGAAAATTAATGTTAATTTTTTCATTCAAGAGCCATTAAAAATCTGCAATAAATTATTCAGGAACGACCTTAAACGTTGACATGGTGTGACTATTCGCCAAGCCAATTTATTTTTCACTTTCTTCTTTTAGCACTTTGACTCCAAAAAATCTTTTCCCAGCCCATGAACTACAACTATTATCAAGCCAGATCATAATCTTTTTCTCTTGAGAATCTGCATAGAATAATGTTGACAAGAAATTTGAGTTATATAAATTCATACTGCCTTGCCATAAACTAAAAAGACCCGTTGAGTCTGTGACTTTGCATCCTGTGTTGAGTTGATCTTTTTCTTTTATGACAATTGACGTCAATCCATAACCATCATTAGCCCATGACCAAACCTCTTTTATTGTATAGGGGCCAACCCATTCTAACCCATAAGAGGGAATGGCAAACAATAAAAGAAAACTCAGAACAATCTTTTTCATCATTTCAGGCGTTCCTTTAATTATTCAAAATCAACTTTTAACTCGGATACAAGAGGTCTACTGGCTTTACAATGAGTTGTATGTATTTTGTATGAAACAGTGTTTCCCGCCGTTCCCGCCGACAAGGCAAGAGATAACAGGCTTCTGCCAATATTGTTATTAGAAGTATCTCCTGTATGCAAAATATAAAGATCTGTATATTTGCATTTTGCAGGATTTATTAATCCACCGTCCTCCATAAATTCTATAGCCACTGAATCAGTGGAGTCCATACTAAAAGCCGCAAGACATTTAATCTTCACAGGACCAATCCATGGCGTTGTATAAGAGTCAGCCCTTGCGCCCATAGCCAAAATCGACAGCAGTACAAAACAAACCTTATAAATTTTCACTAGTCATACCTTTTTATCTATGTCCTGAAATTCAATTCACCTGAATATACTCTTTACGCTGTTTTTCCAGCCTTCTCTTTATCGCAAGCATATCCGTACTCATATAATTCGAGAGCTTTTGAGCCTTGCGCTCAATATCAATGCCTTCCATTTCAACCCGGTCCAGCTCCAGCCGTTCATACTCTCCTTTCCGGTAGAGTGTGATGCCGTTTTTCCGAACCTCATAAAGGGAGACTCCTGGCATAATCTCTTCCCCGGAGTGCACCAGCAGTGCCTTGCTGCCGGTATCCAGCATCACACTGGAGCGGCTTTTATCCGGGCTGTAGAAGATGGCCTGCAGTGACAGGGGCAACTGGGTATCCGGCAGGCTCTCGGCCACAACTTTTAACTCTGGCCTGAAGCGTCCAAACATCTCAAATCCGGCCAGGGCCTGGTATGGGTCACTGTTTTTTTGATCCTGTCCTGTTTTCCCTGTTGCGAGCTGTGGTTTCCAGGAAGCCATAGGTTCGCGGTTCCACTCTTGATACACCGCCAGAGCCAGATCTTTTACCATCCACCCCAGCAACAGGGCCAGAACAACGGCTGTACCATTGGCTAGCCATTTATGGAGCCAGGTTCTGCGCTCTTTCGACATCGGGCGCATCCTCCTCGGGGGTGACCAGTGTCCAGATATCATTCGGGCCTGAGCCGGGCAGATTAGAGAAACTCTGAATACGTTGATAGCGATCCATACTGGCCTGCTCTGCAGAAATTTCATCCCGCAAAATGGTTGGTTTCAGAAACACAATCAGGTTACGCTTTTCTTTCTGCACCTTTTTGCTACGAAACAGATTGCCCAGCACTGGAATATCGGAAAGCAGCGGCACACCATCATGGGATTTTCGTTCCTCTTCCGAGATCAGCCCACCCAGAACCAGTGTTCTGCCATCGTCCACCAAAACCCTGGTTTTAATGGAGCGCTGGTTGGTAACAATATCTCGGGCACCATTGGCATCGCCTACGCTGGAGATTTCCTGGTAGATCTCCAAGCTGACAGCATCCCCTTCATTGACTCGGGGTTTCACTGTCAATTTGATCCCGACATCCTTGCGCTCATAGGTCTGGTAGGGGTTATTGGTATCGTTGGAAGCACTGGTGGTACTGCCGGTGACAAAGGGAATATTCTGGCCAACAATAATCTCGGCCTGTTCATTGTCCAGAGTCACCAGACTGGGGGTGGAGAGGATATTGGCATTGTCCGAAGTCTTCAGGGCACGGATCAGCGCCCGCAGAGAGCCATTATGGTAGAACCCCAGGGAGAGTCCCGATCCCAAGGCCACCGGGTCCCCCGGAAAGGTATCCAGGCTGCCCAAGGTGGAAATTCCGTTACGGGTACCGCCATACCAACCTTCACCATTCAGGTCTGTGTCAGCGGTGTTCCACTGTACTCCCATATTATTGATATCCCGGTCACTGACTTCCACAATCACCGCTTCGACCAGTACCTGGACACGTCTCAGATCCAGCTGCTGAACCACCCGCTCAATGGTGTTCATCAGCCCCGGCGGTGCGGTGACAATCAGTGCATTGCTGGTATCGTTGGCCTGGATGCTGACCTTGATATTCTGCTCAGCGGCCTGCTCTTCTATACCTTTCAGGCTGCCACTCAACGATTGCAATACCGGCACCAGCTGGGAAGCCGTCTGGTAATGGAGATAGATGACCCGGGTATTGTCAGCACCGGATTTACTGCTATCCAGAATAGTAATCAGCTGTCTGAGTTTATCCCGGTACTGGCTGTCTCCGGCCAGGATCAGGGAGTTGGTTCGCTCATCGGCACTAACTGTTAGTTTGTATTGCACCTGAGAGCCGGTATTGGTGGTCAGGCTCTGGGCGATCTCTTTGACGGTGTTCAGTACATCTTTAACACTGGCGTACTGGAGTTTGATCACATCCAGTTCCAGCTCCGGGGCTTTATCGAGCCGGTCCACAATGCTGTTGACCTGGTCCAGCACCTGGGCAGTACCCACCATAATCAGGGCATTGCCACCGGCCATGGCGGTCAGATGACCAGATTGTGGCATAAGAGGACGAATAGCCGGTATCACCTGCTGGGCGTTAATATTAACAAGGTCCCGAACGACTACAGCCAGCTTATCTCCTTTGAGGTTATCTCGCTGGCTCAGGGAAACCCCACCTTCCCGGGCCATCACAGCGGGTACCACCTTGCCGATACCGCCCTCATCAATCACGGCATAACCATGAACCTGCAGTACCGACAGGAATAGCTGGTAGATCTCTTCTGTTTCCAGAGTCTTCTGCGAAACAACGGTGATTTTTCCTTTCACCCGGGGATCAATAATAAAAGTCCTGCCGGTCTCCTTGGCGACCCAGCGGATAAAGGTGAGCAGGTCTCCTCCCTTGATATTGATACGGGCTTCAAGGGCACTGTTTTCCGGCAGCACCTCTGCCCGGACAGAACCAGAACAGGGAAGTAATAGGCAGGCCATCAGCAGAGGAACAAGAACAGCCAGACAGGCAGGAGAAACACCTGAACGTATGACTGTTCGGGGAAAAAGAATCGACAATAATCTCATAACAACCTTGTCTGGCCTGTTCAGAATGAGCAGGTCTGGCATGGATAATGGGGCGCTGAACTATAAAAAGTGGTGGGGTTAGTAATTTTTTCACGCTACCGCACGGGTATTCATAACCTCAAGAGAGAGTTATTGCGCCTGCAATTGATCGGTTTGCAATCCATTGCGACTACCTGCGGCGAGAGCTGAGTTGTCAGGCCAAAGCTGTCTGTTCAGATAAAGTGCCTGGCACACTATCGAGGGGCAGAGTTATTTCCCGTAGACACATTAAACAGCAGCATTTCTGGCGAGCGAAGGATGCGGGATTTTCAATTGCGGTTCATTGACATATGTCGTGTATTGAAATGTATAAAATTCTACCAAACTGTATCAGCGTTAAATGGATACGGCATAAACCGGTAGATCGGGTACCTGCCGGACCAGGGTCCCCTCCTCTATCAAGGCTTTATGAGATACAGCGACACTCTGGCCCTGTACAATAAGGGTCGAGCCATTACGAAGAGTGACGGTACTGGTGCCATTGCCATTGTGCTGGCTAACAGTGCCGATAATGCGGGATGATTTCGGGAGCAGTCCCGAGAATTGTTTCCAGGGGTTGGTAGTCGCCATATCAGTAGTGCCTCTCGATCTGCAGGGTTTGAACCACCCGGCCCGTGCCGCTGCCGGTTGTCCGGATACTGGTCGCCAGGCACAGCCCCACCCAGGACGGTGTTTCCATAACTTCTACCAGCTGCCCCGGTAGCACCAGGCCCGGTTCCTGGCCGGCCTGGGTCAGGGGAATATCTATGCTGATAACAGCCTGCTGACCACCCTCCGCCAGAACATTCCTGCCCCGTTCAGTATTCAGGCCCGCATCCACCAGCCAGTCCTCAACAATATCGGGAGCCGGTTCATTGCCCGCTGTGCCACTGCGGGTTACCTCAACCGCCACCCCTTCATAGGTGCCGGAAACATAAACAGCGTTATAGGCAGGCTCCGGTGTCCACTCTACGGACATATTCAGCACCATGCTTTCCGGCACGTTGTGATCGATGACCGTGGCCGCGTCTCCCCAGGCCCAGGAGCTGAACTTATACCGTGGCTGCACCACAAGGTTATCGCTGCCGGTAGCGGGAACGACGATGGCTCCGGCTGTGGTCGCTATCCTGGCGATGATCTGCATGGGGCTTTGATCCACGTAGCTGAATACCCCTGCCGGGAATGTCCAGTCCGGTGTTGCTCCGGTGCTGCTGGTGTCCCAGGTCAGGGTAAACCCGGTATTGCTTAACTCGGCCTCTGCCGCCTGTTTGCCATTGATGGCGGAGGCTTCGGTTTTGGTTCGCAGGGGGGCATAGGGTTCTGACAGCAGCCGTGTCCGGCTCTCCCCCTGGATAGAGTACCGCTCCTGGTTAAAGCTGCGCCGGGCATCATACCTGTCGACCATAAACACCCACGCCCAGCCGTTGATAGTGACCCGGATATCCTTGGTGCCGGTGGCATCGGGTTCGATAAGAGCGAGGGTGGCCCGGTTGGCAACGGTGGCAGACAACCGCCATGTGAATGAGTCCACATCCAGCTCAATACTGATATCCAGCAGCTCTATGGGCGTGTCATCGGAGACACGCACGACATTGACCGTATTCATAAGCAGATAGAAGTCCTTTTCTTCAGCAGGGTCGGGGGGCGGGTCTGGATCTTCCTCGCCGCTGTAGGGTATGCGCTTGATCCTGTCCCTGATCCGTTCATAGCGACCCTCTCCCCAGGGGGCGCTGGCTCCATGGTTATGCTGTGTCGCCTGCTGCCAGGCTATGTTCTGGTGAGAATCTTTCGGCTGGATGGGATGGGGTGCAACGGAGCCGCCAAAAACAAACCAGACCGGCGGCATGGTTTGGGGACGGTAGACAACACCCTGGAAACGGAAAGCCAGTGCGCCGGGAGGATCGTTCCAGAGTGGTGGGTCACGGTGGTCATTCAACCGCCATACCGGAGCTGTGGTATCCACCCTGAACCAGCGGCTGCCATAGGGCAGATCCTGCAGGGCCGGTTGCCCCCACAGAGCCGCTGTGTCGAGGCCATCGGCTGGGTTGGCCCTGTTCCAGAATGTTTCGGCAGGTATCCGGTCTGTGGCCTTGGTAGTCGACCAGTGACTATCGGTTCCTGTTTCTATCTCCTGCCCGGTATCCTGCCACCCTGAATCTTTCACCTTTTCCCTGGTGGGCAGGGTATCCCAGGATAAGGCCCGGTTTCTGGCGGGGACTTCCCCGGCCTCATGGAAAGGGGCTGCCGTCTCAATGTTTTTCCCGGCGGCATCATTCCAGCCCACCGGCGCTGACTCCTGCAGGCCACTTCCCTCTCCCCATCTGGCACCAAAACCCGCCACCAGGGAGGGAGGTTCCGGGAAAGGAGCCGCCACGGTGTCTCCGGCCACCAGATTAAACTGCAGCTGACTACCATCGGTTGGTGGCGGATAAGGGGGGCCGGAAAAAACAAAGCTGACTGTGTTACCGGGCTGCAACTGGTAAACCATCATCAGTCACCTGACTGTACCACTGGTATCACCGGCCCATGGCAGAGGGGCTGGTAGTACTGCCGCGCAGAAAAAGTCGCTGTACCACTTATACCAGTATTGCTGCCGCCATTATCCACCCACCATACCGGCTCGGCAGCTCCACTCTGTCCGGCCACTGTGCATTCATAAACAAACCCAAGATACTTGTCCGAGCTGGTAGGGTGAACAATATCACCGACGCTGTACTGTTTATTCGCCTGCCAGCTGTCGCCGAAATTATCCAGCGCCAGAACCAGCACCGGGTCGGTAAATCCTCCCAGGGCCAGGTTAAAGGTGCCATCCACCGCGCTGCTGCCATGGCTGAGTACAACATGCTGCTGCTCCCCGTCCACGTCCTGTGGCTGGTAGCTCAAAGCCAGTACTGCTCTCGATACCGGTGAATCATCCAGCTCTATGGTGCCTGCCACATAGGTGTAAACAGCAGGAGCGGTTGTGGCAGCCAGGTAAAGTTCATTGATCTGGGTTGCAGTCAGGTTCTGCAGGGTGACAAATACCGAGGACATGCGGCCCTGCCAAAAATCCCCGGTACTTAAACCCGAATCCATCTCCATACCCAGCTGGACATTATCATCACCGGCCATAACACGGGTTATGGCAAACGTACCTTTGGCCTGGCCATTTATATAGAAAGTGACTTCTTTACTGCTGTTATCCAGCCACAGATACCAGAAAAACACCTCGCCTGACTGTGGGGTAAACCCGGATTCATTATGAACCTTGATGGTGCCGTCATAGAGACTGAAACCGGTAGCGCGTGCAAGCACCAGAAGTACGTTACCACCTGTCGAGGTATTAATACTGAACAGGGCAGGCTGGGTGCCATTGGGCAGAAACTCCGCCATGCCCCCAATCCCGAAGGACTGCCCCGCCAGGCTGGGCCGCAGGTTGTTAAGGTCAATGTACTGGTTAAGCCCACTGAGGCTGCAGGCGGTTTCCAGATAGTCGGTCAGCGGCGTCTGTCCGAAGGTGACCGCGCTCGGTGCAATGGCAACCGAACCAATGGTATCACTGCCATCGGCACCCAGGGGGTAGTAGTGCTCAACATTCAGCGCCGCGAGTTTGTTGTGAAATTCTACCGGCATCAGTCAGCATCCCCCCGCACCTGCAGGGAGAACTGGTCATCCTGTCGGGTGCCCTGCCCGGCCAGCACTGTCCGGACAATCCACAGGGGAGCCAGTGCCCCTTCAGTATCAAAGCGCAGCACATTACCGGAAACCCAGCCGGTGCCCCAGCCATCGGCAGGTAGTGTCCAGTAGGGTGTGCTGGTCTCCGGGTTGGTGGGAGCGGTATCGAAACTGGTAGAGCCGGTGCCGATAATGCCCAGCTTTTCTTCCACAATATTGAACGCGGTAGAGCTGGTGAATACCACTGCCCACCGTCCCTCGATGGCTCCCCGGTTTTCAATCTCGATGGGGTAGTTAATCAGGTTGTACTGGGCTGTGGTTTCATCCCCGACCCGATTCGATGTCCAGTTGGGGCTGCTGCTGTTCCAGGTACGCTGGGAGAATTCGTTTTTTACCCGCGCCTGCAGGTCACCATAAACCACGGCGGAGCTAACCGTAGAGCCTGCCGGAAAATCCCAGGCCAGGGGGGCAATAATGGACAGGTCTCCATTGATCTGCACATCAGACACCACGCTCATCTGTTCGATGCGATCCTCTACCGAGAAAGGCCCGGTCAGTGCATTACCTTCTGCATCCTCCAGGGTCAGGGGGCTGGCAAAAGTCACCTGTCCGCTTTCCAGGTTGACACTGTACTGGGCCGGGGCAAGGGCTGTGCCGGCACTGTCAACCACCAGCATCGAAATCTGATGATCCCGGTTGACACTCACCACCTGCCCGGCTGTGGGTGTGCCTACCTCAGTGCTCTGGGTATGGGCCAGCACCACCACATCCCCAGGCCGGTAAACAGGCACACGACCATCGGCTGGCAGGCGCACCGGGTCAAGGCCAATCAGTCCAGAGTCCAGGGGAATACTGGTCAGCACCACGGTATTGAATGACACGGTTTGCGGCAGCACATCAATATCATCTGTGCCATCGGTGAAATGGATCTTGCACCAGCCGGTTTCACTGTCGACAAAGCCGTCCATCTCGCCGCTGGCGATGGTGCCGTTAAAATCAGCTGTCGCTGAAATACGCGCACCGGTATCGGCCCGGTTGGCCCAGACCTGCAGACTGCCTGCCCGCAACGGAGCACCAGGGGTACGGAAAGCGATGTGACTAGTTTGAAACCCAGCCCGAGACGTTGCCATGGCCTCGATAGCAATCGCGCCATTGCTGCCATCGGGGTAATCGGTAAAGGTGGCTAATCCTCCAGTGTAATCTATAGAGCCTACAGCGGTTCCGGCGTTGGTCTCTGTGCTGACATCCCTATACAGCGTCCCGGCCCGGTCAAAGTAGGTTGCACCAGCCCAGGTAAACATCACACTGCCCGGCAAAATGGCATCCTCTACCAGGGGCAGCAGATCCACAGTCATATCTGGTGCGGTGACGGTTTCGGTATGGGACACATGGTTCAGGCTGTTGCTCTGGGCTTTGGCAATCAGACCATCGCCGGGGAAATCTTCAGACTTGGTATAGCTGTCGTAGACCATTTCATAGCGCCTGTGACCTATGCCATAGCGTATTTTTTTAGCCCGTGGCTGGTCGTACTGGTAGTCAGTCGTCGCCTTGATGGTGAAAGCCCCGGTGCCATAATCAATGGTGCCGGGGAAACCCTGCCAGTTGCCCTGGCCATCATCGCGGGCACTGCGGGACTGGCTGACGGTAAAATCTATGTAGCCGCCACCTTCGGCCACACTGCCCCGACTGGCCTCCCGCTCTACCAGCCAGTCCAGGCTGATACTGCCCGGCAGCAGTGGCGCACCGGGAATGGTGCCGGTGAAATGACCTGCCCCGTCCGGGGTGCCGTTAATGGTGGTACTGGTGACCGCGCCCTCCTGGTAGGACAGGGACAGGCTGGTGCCGGCATCGGGAATGGTGTCCGGCACAATACTGAGCAGACCATCGGCATAATAAACCGTTCCGACCCCATCGCCCTGCAGCACACCGAAACCGTTGTCGGTGATGGTTTTGCTACTGCCTCCGGCCTGGTAGGTAATGGCTACACTGCCGGGCTTGATGCCGGGTTTGTCGGTGATATGGCGCACCTCAAACTGACCCGGCGTGACCGAGCCTGCATGAATGGTGACCTCATCATTGTTCTGCAGTTTGTAGGCAAACACGATGGCGGAGTCCGGGTCGGGCATGGCCTGAAAAGTGGCTACTGCTGCACCGGTGGCATAGTCCACAGTGCCGGTGCCGAAACCGGTCAGCACACCATTACCTGCATCGGTAAGGTCATACCATTTACCCAGAGCGAGATAGCTGATAACCAGTGTTCCAGGCTCTGGCATACCACCAGAAGAACCAAGGTCAAAGGTGTAACTAAAGCCCCGGTTCTGGGTAATAATCTCGACCTCTGCCGAAACCATATCCCCCACCAGCACAGCCCCCGGCCTGTAGCTGACCATGCCCCCGCCGTCGTAGTTGCCCTGTGTACGCCAGGCGTCTATCTGGCCGGTCTCATAATCTATGGTTATTTTTTCATAAGAGTCTGTGCCGCTGGTATGGGCAAAGGTGCCGTCTCCGGCATCCTGGTAGGTGCCGCTCTCAAGGGTCAGGGTCACGCTGCGGGGTACAGCCCCGGTCTGAAGAAAGGTGCGGGCATGGCTGCCACTGATAACCACCATCTGCACACCCAGACTACGGTTACTCTGTCGTGTGGCATGGAGTACCCTTGCCGAATAGACACCATCCTGGTTGATCAGCGGTGTTTCCGACTGGGCGCTGGGGACAAGGTTGCCATAAACACTGGTCACCTTGCAGGTCAGCTCCCCGGTGTTGGCCTGCTGCTCAAGGGTCTGGATGCCATAGTA
>CBDEWF010000091.1:0-23024 GCA_965243775.1 Sansalvadorimonas sp. | reverse complement strand
AAGGTCGCTAACTCTGTAGCTTTAAGATTGTTAATATTCGTTCCCGCCAAAAGAATATGCAGATACCTTTTATATTTAGAAGTCTGAAAAATGTATTTGCAATTTTGTTCTGAACTTCTAAAAATACTGCAAAAAGCACCAACCGTTAGACGGGCTGGATAATCGCCATGGTATAGCCAGCTTTTCCAACAAGAGCTTTACTTCCATTTGCCATGCATAACGATATCATTTCTTTTTAGGGCAATTTTTTCTCGGCAGTCTTTGTGTGACGAACTGTAGTCTGTGTCAAAGGTCAACTTTTCCTGCTGGATATTTGTTGTCTTAATCAGCAAACCTGATGTAGATACGTCATGAGAATCATAGCTATGGCCTCTATGAAACTCACTATGTCACCTAGGGATTTTTCTTCCCAGTCAGGAAATCACTTCCATCCTCTTGTTTAAAGCGAAGCTCTTGAGAAAACAGTTTCTGAACCATGCCTTTTTTCCAGGTTTTCAACAGGATGTGCTTTTCTCTAAGTTTGGTGAGCTTTTGGTCGATGGTCTTAAATGTTCTGGCTATCTTCAGCTGTTCTTCAAACACTGGGATAGAAAACCGAATCATGCCGAAATCACGAAAATACAGACGAAGCCTGTCGCTTGTTAGACCGTAGGAATAGGCCCAGAGATCATATGCGGAACGACTTCTTTGCAGGTAGTAATCGAAAAAAAGTGAATCTACCTCTGGTTTGGGCGACAGTACGACATAGGCAGGGCTCACCATGCACTCTGTTTCTGCCCTGCCCACGGCCCCCTGCCACATACGCATCATGTTATAGACAAGATCACCCGGGCAAGCTTTAAGGTTGGTATCCGGTGCAGCATCTTTACCCATTTCCCTATCCAGAGAATCCCTGGGAACCAGACCATTTGTGAGCGTCACAGAGTAAATTGGCAGTTCAGTATTACCCCGTGCACGGCTGTTGATAAACAAATCCCTGCCATATTTTGCCTGCCAGTTCCCTGTAAATTCTGGAAAGCGCAACTCAGGGATTGATACTTGCGTATTACCCATCACACCGGTGCCTCAATCTGCAACTCATGACAGAACAGACGAATCTCTCTATCAATTGCCATCATATCAATATCAACCTGTTTCAAAGCTGCCGTGGTAGCCGCCATATCTACCGGCTCTTCTTCCTCAAAGGTATCCACATAGCGGGGAATATTCAGGTTGTAATCATTCTCAACAATATCGGCAAGAGAGGCCCGCTGGCTGTACTTCTCTTCCTCAGTCCGGTTGCGATAGGTATCGATAATTTTATCGATATGCTTTGGCAGCAGGGTGTTCTGGTTTTTGGCCTTGTTGAAGTGGGCGCTGGCATCAATAAACAGAATATCGTCCGGATTCTCCCGGCACTTTTTGAACACCAGAATACAGGTGGGAATACCGGTACCGTAAAAGATATTGGCAGGCAGGCCAATCACCGCATCCAGCCAGTTGCGCTCTTCAATCAGGTACTTGCGAATATGGCCTTCCGCCGCACCACGGAACAGCACTCCATGAGGCAGTACTACCGCCATAGTGCCATTGTCGTTCAGCTGGTAAAGCATATGCTGGACAAAAGCGAAATCTGCCTTGGAGGCCGGTGCCAGTTTGCCGTACTGGCTGAAGCGGTCATCACTTTCAAAAATCTTGTTGGCACTCCATTTGGCAGAAAACGGAGGATTGGCGACGACCGCCTCAAACCGCTCATCCCGGTGCTGGGGTTCGGTCAGGGTGTCTTCCTGTTTGAGATGAAAGTTCCGGTAATGCACATCGTGCAGAATCATATTCATCCGCGCCAGGTTAAAGGTGGTGCGGTTCATCTCCTGGCCGTAAAAGTCACTGACCTCCACTTCCCGCGCCACTCGCAGTAGCAAAGAGCCTGAGCCACAGGTCGGATCATATACCGACTTTAACCGGTCTTTTCCAGTTGTCACAATACGGGCCAGAATGGTGGACACAGACTGCGGAGTATAAAACTCACCGGCCTTTTTTCCGGCATTACTGGCAAACTGACCAATCAGGTATTCGTAGGCATCACCCAGAACATCGTTTTCACTGTCGTTCAGGGCGAAATCAATCTTATCCAGATGGCTGATAATTCTGGCAATCAGCTCGTTCTTGGCTTTCTCGGTGCGGCCCAGCTTGGTAGAGGTGAGATCCAGATCTTCAAACAGGTGTTCAAAATCATCTTCACTCTCGGTACCCATGGTGGAGCGTTCGATACTTCTGAGAACTTCAGTCAGGTCTTCGAGAATAAAATCCGGTTCCGGCTTTTTTCCAGCCCGCTCAGCAATGGAATGGAACAGCTCACTGGGGCGCAGGAAGTAGCCAATTTGTGGAATGGCTTCTTCCTTGATAGCAGCCAGTATCTCCATACCTTCTTCGGAGTCTTCATCCAGCTCCAGGTAGTCCATGCCCTCTTCCATATTATTGGCGTACTGGGTCATACGCTCGGAGAGGTATTTGTAGAAGATAAAGCCCAGGCAGTAATCACGGAACTCATCCGCATGCATTTTGCCGCGCAGTACATCGGCAATATTCCAGAGCTGCTGCTCCAGTTGTTTCTTCTGGTTTCCGGTCATTCTTGCGCCATGCAGCCCCCACACCTCTGATCTCAACTGAAATGCGAGATAGTTTTTAAGTGCATGGGGACAAATTAAGATGTTTGACAATAACAGAATCCTATCATGTGAACCGTTGGTAGAGTATTGCGACTTATAAAGCAGAGGGCGTCTGAACACGAGACCAGACGGAGGCATGTACAGTCGAATGGAACAAGCCTTTCACAACATCATTCATAACGTCATTCACAACGTCAGTCACAAAAAAGTTATAATCTCCCTTTTCGGTCATGTATGAAATGCGTTGATGCCCGTCATTCCTGCGAAAGCAGGAATCTCAAGCTGGTAGACTCCTGCTTTCGCAGGAGTGACGAGGTTGTAAAGGGTCATCAACGCATTTGACTCATTACCCCCTTTTCTGCTGCTGGCTATTCAATCAATGAGCATCAACAACCTTATTGTCCATCGTATCGAACGTCGCCCCGACGCTGACAGCTCCGAGCTGCGTACCCGCGCTACCCCCCTGGCCAGTAACAATATCAGCGAAGCCTTCCTTGAGGATCTGGTTGCCGCCTACAACAAGAAAGGCGACAAGGGACATGGATCTTTTGGTGGTAAAGCCACAGATTTTCACAACCAGCTGGAAAATTATCTGGAAGAACGTCTGCCATTTACCGACTTCAGCCTGACCGTAGCCGAAGGCCTGAAGAATAAACTGGATGAGGCAGGCATGTTTCCCGGCGGCTTCATCCTGGTTGCTCATTACACCAGTGGCCTGACCGGTTACCTGCTTGTAGGCACTTTACCTCCTGCAACAAGTACAACAGTGACTGATCAACTGGAGCTGTCTGATACGACTTACCTGGATCTGGCCCGCCTGAGCCTGGCGGCCCGTATAAATCTGACAGAGTGGCAGGGACACCAGAACAGTTCCCGCTATATATCCTGGATCAAACCCCGGGCCGGACGCCGTCTCAGCGATTGTCTGACTACCTTCATTGGCTGCGAAGAAAACGGTGATACCAAGCAGGACACCAAGCAGTTAATGAGCGCTGTATCTGACTACTGCAAAACCATTGAGGAAGACAGTGGCAAAAATACGGTAAAGAAGAAGGTGTTCGAGTACTGCGATAACCAGCTGCAGGAATACAATGCCATCTCTCTCAATGAGCTGTCAGCCCATATTAGTGAAGAGTCTCCGGACAGTTTTGCCCGCTTTGTAAATACCCGGGACTATGATGTCAGCTCAGACATCCAGCCCAGTCGCAGCCAGCTCAAGAAGTTGGTGCGTTACAATGGCCGGGACAAGGGAATCAACATCGCTTTCGATTCGGATGTTCTGGGCACCCGGGTCCAATACGACCGGGAGCGGAATACCATCACCATTATTGGCGTTCCGGATTCACTGAAAAAGCAGCTTGAAGAAGAGAGTTCTACAGTCTCCTAGAAACCTGAACGAAAAGCGACAAACAACAGGGCAAGCAGATGAGCAAAAAAACAATTCATGTCTGGGACTTACCCACACGCCTGTTCCACTGGCTGCTGGTTCTCTGCTTTGCCGGCCTATGGTATACCGGAGAAGAAGGGGAAATGGATTTCCATATTCCCCTGGGGCTCACAGTGCTGGGCCTGTTGTTGTTCCGGTTTGGCTGGGGGTTGAGTGGCGGCTATTTCAGCCGCTTTACAGCCCTGCAGTTGGCGCTATCAAAGGTACTTGGCTATCTGCGCAGAGGACTACATACTGATTATCCCGGCCATAATCCACTGGGAAGCTGGTCGGTTATTGCTCTTCTGCTCAGTCTCTCTGTTCAGGCAGGCACCGGCCTGTTTGCCAATGACAGTATTTTGTCAGAGGGGCCTTTGGCCCGTTACGTCAGTGGCAGTACCAGCGACTGGCTGACAACGATACACTCCATCAACTTCAACATTCTTCTTGGTCTGATTGGCCTCCACATTACCGCAGTTCTGTTCCACAACCTGATCAAACGGGAAGATTTGATCCAGGGGATGCTGACCGGCAGGCGGTTCCTTAATACCAGCCACCCCCAAACTGACCCGGGTTCTTGGGAAGTGTTCATTGTCTGGGCCCTGCTGGCCACCATGGTTGTTACCTGGCTGGCTGATATGGTCTAGGAAGCACTCTGCAGCACAAGGGGCTCCTGCCGATAACTGCTAACGTCCAGTTCCTTAGGCCAACTTTTCAGGACTGTTATTGTGTCGACGCCTATTGGTGGTAGCGGAGGGGTTACTCCCCTACAGCCCACAGCACAGCAGCCAGCTGTTCAACAGCAGCAGACTGAAAACCAGACTGTGGCGCCCCAGCAACAGGCTCCAGCCAAAACCGGCCAGACAATCAATAATATCAATAATTTCAGCAGCCAACCGGTTAATACCGACCTTCAGCAACTCCAGCAATGGCTGGTCGGACTAAAAAATCCCGGAGTTGCGGCTGCACAGCCTCCGCCCCTGCAGCAAGCTCAGGCCAATGGTCGCAAAAATGAGCAGATTGCCCAGCAACAGCAGCCCCAGACTAAGCCAGAGCCGGAACCAGAAGCTGAGGCCAGGGCTCATTTTCAGGGACGCACAGGGTTTGACACAGGAGCCCCGGTTAAACAAGAAGTCTTTACGGCACCAGAGCTGGACAGTACCCAGAAGAAAAGGTTGCAGACCGGCATCCGGAAACTTGCGGAGAAAATCGGTATCAGAGAGGCTGATTTTGCCCGCCTGGCACACGCCAAGGCAACAGGAAATGACGCTTACTATAACTACCAGCTCGGCAAACTGAACATTCCCCCCACGAGTGCCAAAGGTAAACTTCTTGAAACCGGCCTGGATAAGCTATTTTCAGCCATTCAGGCTCCAGATCAGGCTATTGCCAACCAAACCTCTAAATTGATTGCGATTGACGATGTGGGCCGACTGGCCAAAGCCGTCGGTATTGCCCCAACTCTGGCCGTTGATCTCGGTTCCCTACTCCACAATGAGCAGGATCGGTTTCTAGAACTGGCTCAGGCTACAGGTGTTCCAAAAGAAAAAGCCATCAAGCTTCTGGAAGGTTTTGAAAAGCTGGGCGAGCAGTTTGACATGGATGCAGCAGAGCTGGACGAACTCCTAGGCAATGCCTCATCAGCAGTCAATACAGCTTTGGACAAAGCGATGAAACAGGCCGCTGATAAGCTGGGACTCACACCAGAAACATTTAATGAGCTGGCTAATGCTGTACTGACAAAAAATACCCCAAAGTTTATTCAAGTAGGGCAACAGGCAGGCTTCACTCAAGATAAAATCAAATCTCTCTTACCCCAGATATCCCGTGAAATCGCTGCTGTCCAGGCAAAACCAGCTTTTACTGGTGAAAAAATTCTGCGCTATACCAAGGATGCTCAGGTTCAGCAGCAAATTGAAAAGGCCGGCAAAAGCTATGGATTTAGTAGCGAACAAACTTTGCAACTTGCTGCAGCCTTGGTTGATGGTGGTTTATCGGGCTTCGTTGACCAAGCAAAAGAGTTTGGGCTAGAGAAAAACTCTCAAAATCTGCTGAATAAACTTGAAGCCATTGAGCAACAGCATGGTAAGGGCGTTCTCAGCCTGGCAACAAATAATATTGACTCGGTTGTTGCACAGAGAAAAGCGATGAAAGAATTGGGTGTACAATCAAAACCCATAGACTGGCCCACAATTCAACACTCCCCATTCAAGCCTGGGCCAAGAAGAGCGAGGGGGCTATTTGGTGGCTTTGAGAAAATTTGCAGAACATGTGGACATGCGGCTCTCGCAGCGTCTAATGTTGTTAAAGCTGCCTCCAATGCTGCTCAAGTAGTCCAAAATGCGGCACAAACTGCCCGCATTCAAAACGAACTACGGTATGTCATGTTGACGGATAAATTACAGGAACTGGATAAGAACATCGATAAATTTAAGCGCGCTAATACAACTACGCTGTTTCGTAACACATTAACTGGAAAGATAGCCAGTCTTACCAGAGAGAGAAACGAAATTGTAAACCAGCTCAAATCACTTGAAGATTCTGGTATCAAGCCTAGCCCTGCACGCACTCAACAAATCAAGAAGACCCAGCAGCTAAATGATCTAAGAGAACAACTGAAAGATATGGAATCGCTCTCCAAGCAATCACCTCTATTCCGGTTCCCACTCCAGGGAAAAATAAACAGTTTGAAGTCCCAAATCCGTACTCTTGAGCTATCATTACTGCCAAAGAAAGTCAGCACAGGGATAGTTTTTTAGTGACAGCAGATATCGGACGTTCAGCAATGCGGGTTCATAGGCATTACAAAAAACACTACGACGATATCTGCCACCTGTTTGATGTCTCAGGCCTGCCCGGCTCATCTGCTGATTCCATGACCAGTAACCTGCTTCCCGATGACTTGGAGGCGCTGGTTGCCTCAACAGATCAGAGCCTTGAAAAACTCAAGCAACACATCAGCAATGTGGATGAACTTGCGGCTATTGATCCGAAACAGCTCCCCAAGCAAAAACCGGAATTCTGCGCAGCGCTGGCCAGTTACCGAAAAGATCTCGAAACCCTCTTTTCCGCTATTCAGGCCATAAAAGCTGAGGCACCCAAGCCTAAACGCAAATCAAAAGGAAAAGCCCGCACCAAGAAATTCTAGGGGTGCAGGCTTTTCTAAATAAGCAAATAAGCAGAATGAGCAGAGATAATTTGAATTTGCCTGTTTACTTGTGTTTGAATTTCTTGTGGCAGGAACCGCAGTTATCCCCCATAGCCTTGAATGCAGGAATACTGTCTTTGAGATTACCACTTGCCGCCGCCAGTTTCAGTTGATCGGCATGATCACCAAGGTCATTCATCAGCTTGTCAAACTCAGCCTTGTTCTCCCATATTTCCGGCTTGGCCTTGGAGTCCGATGTGAGATGCCTGCCGGCAAATCCCTCATGAGCCCAGCGGGTTACTACAGAAAGCTTGTCGGCATCACTCTGGAACTGTCTGGCATCAAATGGCTGTTTTCCTTTCACCATGGCCCCCATCTCACCAAAATAGGCACCCACCAGAGTCATATGCGCTTTTCTCAAAGAAACAGCATCATCGTCTTTAGCAAACTCAACCGCTTGAACTGATGTAAAAGCCAGAACTGCAGAGAGAGCCGCAATAACAGTTTTTCCGGACAGAAGTTGGAGTTTCATGTAGCAATCCACCAAGCAATTATTTTATTAGATGTATTGTTCAGGCTTGAACATCATAGTCTTTCACATACCATATCACCAAACAGTAAACGGCAGGCAGAGGAAAATTGGAGAATTTATTCCAACCGGTAGTAAAAATCTGTGCACAGAATTTGTGATTCCCAAGTTTCATCTCCTTTATCCTGGACTAATGACTGAGTTTTCAACATGGAGACGCCCTGTTTGTCTTCCATTAGAATTCCAGACATGCTGATAGTCACCGGTGACCCACAACTTTCCATGCTGATACTTAGAGATGAAGCATTACCATTGGTATAGCCAATAACGGGACTGGGATAATTTATGCAGTTATTGGTTTTTGCTACTGCAGTCGCAAATGTCCCAGACAATTTATTACCCTCCTGTTTTACTTCAAGGATAGAGCCCCGCTGGTTTTTCCAGCGCCCCTCCAGTGAAACACTCTGGGCTCCCATCGCACCCCAGCTAATAGCTGATAATAGAGCCAGCCAGGCCAAGCCACTGCCTTGCAGAAAAAAAACAGACTTCATAACCGCACCCCTGTGAGCTTTAAAGCTCCAAAAGTAGCCAGTTAAATGACCTCCGGCAGAGCCGGAGGCTTATTTAGGGGACGCCCTCAAAGGGCTATTGTTGCGCCCATGGGCGCGATTACCAGTCCAGCTTCATCTGCTCACGATGCTCTTCTACTTTCTCTTGATCTCGGATGTATGATTTCTTCATAACCGCACCCCTGTGAGCTTTAAAGCTCCAAAAGTAGCCAATTATGTGGAGGTGTGTTGAAAGAGTGTTCAGGCTTATGTCATGGAGTTGGGGGCGGGGATGGGGGCGGGGATGGCGGCAGGCTGGAGCGACGTTCAAAGAAATCCATTTTTTCATTGAAACGCTCTTTGACAACACTCATCATATTCTCCCACAGGGGGTTGGATGCGACCTTGATACCAGAATCCCGCATGGTTCGAAACAGTTTGACCATTTCGTCATAGGTTTTGATCAGAATGGGTGAGTCTGTATAGATACCCATATTTCCCAGCATGGATTTCGGTATGGCAATTGTAGCCGGAAAGTTAGCCTCCATATCAGTGACCGGATTACTGGTATCGGCCCCGTGATGAACCATATCTTTGCCCTCACCCCGGTCAAATTCGGCATTCATCGCCTGTATAAGCTGAAGATCCCGGTCTGAATAAATACCCAGGTTTTGATCAAAGGCGTGCATTCTGTCGACTCCACCCAGATCAACCTGATCGTAGGGGGTAAAGGCAAACAGCAGATCAAAATCAGCTGTTTTGGGAATGACCACCAGCTTTTCCCGACCTGTTTCTTCTATGGAGAAAATATCCCATTTGCCATCAGTTCTCTGGTGGGCTTCAAACATACACCCATCCTCCCTGCCTTTGGGGTTGGACACAAAGCTTACGGCTTTTTCATACCCTTCTGCAGGAGGAATAGCCTGGAAACTATGGAGAATTCCCATGGATTCCAGCTCATCCATACGCCTTTGGGATAGATTAAGGTGCTCCACTGTGGCATGCCCATCAGCCACACTGGTCACATTCTTGGCATTATATTTCTCGACTTCCGCCGCCCTTGCTGAGGGGTCTTTGATGCTGGCCACTTTGCTGAACTGCTGCTTATAGGGGATATAGCCTGCCATGGGCCCCCAGTTGGAGCTTTTCCCTTTGATATTGAGGCCTTTTGATTCAGCTCCTTCTTCAATCAGAGTGCGACATATCAGCTCCACCGGACGGATGGCTATAATGGTTCCCTCTTTGTCAGCTACAGCCTGTGTCTTTTCGAGATAACTACGGGGAATTCCCTGATTCTCATAGCTGGCAACTTTATCCAGGCCGATCAGAACATGACTTGAAAGCTTATCGTTTCCTTTACTAATGGCCGCAGCAGCAGCCTGAGCGGCTTTGATATTTCTGGCAATATCACTAAATCGTCTCTTTGGCTTACTTGGAGCGATACCATCTGCAGAGGCCCGCCGGGATCTCAGCTGCTTGCCTTCCTTGGCCAGGAAGGTATTCATATCCGGTTCCGAATTTGATCTCTGCAACGCTGGTTTGGCTACTTTATAGACTGGATCACCCAGTAATTGCTCAGGTGTTGAAGTTACAGCTGGTTCTGCAGGAGAACTTTCCTGAATATCATCTTTCGGTTCAGACACGTTGCCTGCTTCCTGGCGTGCAGCCTGGATAACATAGTTAACGGCAGGCTTCACTGATAGCTCCACCCGCCGTGAGGACAGATCCATACTGGGACGCTTGCGATCAACAGTCTGGGGGTTATCCAGAAAAAGATATCGGCTTGGCGGTAAAGCCTTTATAGTCCGTCCATGATAGGCTCCAACTGGGGAGGTATTTTGAGTTTTTGGTTCTGGAGGCCAGGTTCTGTTTAAACCTGCACCACCTACGGATATGCGGCCTTCTCCATTCATCTCTGGCTCATGGCTCCATTCATTGACTCCCTGCTTTATTACTATAGAGAATCAATCTGCTTTAAGGATTCTTGGCTATGCTCCATGGCACTCTAATCAAGAGACTGAACCCATGTATGGCCCAAGAGCAAACCTGAACCTACTTAAATTTATTATGTTGCTGGCTGTCACCAGCCTCCTCTCATGTTTTGCCCAGGCAGCTCGTGAAACGCCCCATGAAAAGCAGGCCCGCTATGAAGGATATGTTGCAACTTACCAGAAACTGGCCAGCGAACGGCTCTGGCTGTTTCGCTCCACTGTGAACCCTGCCCTGCTCTCTATCCATATTGCAGATGGTCTGGATGATCTGCGCCGAGTCAGCGATTATCTGGGACAAAGCCTTGATATTGACGTACACAATATTCGGTCACGGGCAACTTCCAACCTAGACGCTCTGGAATCGGCACTGGAAGATTTCAAAACTCTTTACAACCTGCTCTTCTCCCTGCAGGAACAGGATTTTCCCGGGCTGATCCTGCAACAAAGAGATATCGACAAAACTGCAGAACGGCTTCTGGCAGCTAAAGAGTGCCTGAACAGCCTGGAGCATGAGCTTCCGCTGCTTCGCAGTAAACTTAAGTAAGGATGGACTCAAGCAATGAAGTTGCAGGATTGATCCTGCAGAATCTGGAAGGCAGTCCTGAATAGGACTGCCTGAAGAGAAAACCTAGACGTTAAAGCGGAAGTGCATCACATCGCCATCCTGAACGATGTACTCTTTTCCTTCCAGGCGCAATCGGCCAGCTTCCTTGGCACCCTGTTCACCGTTGTACTTGACGAAGTCTTCGTAACTGGTCACTTCTGCGCGAATAAAGCCGCGCATAAAGTCTGTATGGATAACACCGGCAGCCTGGGGAGCGGTTGCCCCCACTTTCACAGTCCAGGCCCGGACCTCCTTAACCCCGGCAGTAAAGTAAGTCTGCAGGTTCAGCAGCTGGTAGCCGGCACGAATAACACGATCCAGACCTGGCTCTTCCATACCAAGATCAGCCAGAAACTCACCTTTTTCCTCATCATCCAGCTCAGCGATTTCAGCTTCCAGCTTATTGCAGACGGGAACAACGACAGCACCTTCTGATTCAGCCAGTTCCCTCACCTTATCCAGGTACGGGTTATCCTCAAAACCGTCTTCATCAACGTTGGCAATATACATGGTGGGCTTGGAAGTGAGCAGGAACAACTGCTTCATCAGCACTTTTTCTGCATCATTCAACTCCAGGGCCCGGGCTGGGCGACCTTCTTCCAAAGCGGGAATAATTTTTTCCAGCAGAGCAACCTGGGCTTTGGCTTCCTTGTCGCCACTCTTGGCCACACGAACAACGCGCTTCAACTGCTTTTCACAGCTATCCAGGTCTGCCAGCGCCAGTTCAGTGTTAATGATTTCAATATCAGAAATCGGGTCGATTCGGTTGGCAACATGAATCACGTTATCGTTCTCAAAACAGCGAACAACGTGGGCAATAGCATCTGTTTCACGGATATTGGCCAGAAACTGGTTACCCAGGCCTTCGCCCTTGGAAGCACCTTCCACCAGGCCGGCAATATCTACAAACTCCATAGTGGTGGGAAGCACCCGTTCCGGGCTTACAATAGCAGCCAGTTTGTCCAGACGGGGGTCTGGCATTGGCACGATACCGGAGTTCGGCTCAATGGTGCAGAACGGAAAGTTCTCCGCATCAATGCCCGCCTTGGTCAGAGCATTGAACAGAGTGGACTTGCCTACGTTCGGCAGGCCGACGATACCGCATTTAAAACCCATGATGAGATCCTGTCAGAAAATCAAGAAAGCAAAACAGCAGATTATACCGAAGGGAAAAGAAACTAGGCAAAAAGCTCTGCTCTTCTAAAATATATTTATTCAGCATGTATTGCATATTGCAGGTATTGAGCCAATGGATGGCAAAGGTATCAGCCGACCCTCATTTACTCCAGTACCGCCCCCTCCCAAAAGAGCCAAGGGAAGAAAGCCTGATGTCAAGGATAAAGAGGGAAAGAACGTCTTAAAAGTTAAGAAAGCCAATGCCTCCAAGGCTATACCTGAGCCAGCTCAAAGCTCTTTTTCGTCCAAACGAAAACACAAGGTCAAGCCACTCACAGAAAAGTTCGATTTTAAAGCGGTCTATCGAAAGATTGCACGGAGCTCCCGCAAGAGCAAAGTCATGCAGCTCTATAACGATGCAGTAAACAGTGGACTTTCTGAAGAGCAGGAAGAAGCGCTGGGCAGTCTGATGGAGAGAAAAAGTTCAGCCATTGTTGCAGGTCTTTATTTAGAAGAGATTCTAAAAAAAGGGCTGCTTTTTCATGAGGTTATCCAACAGTGCACCTTAGAGAACCTGCAACAGCAAGAAACTTATTTACAAACAACGGCTGGCAGACTGGCTCAGTTCATTGACGTCCAGGCAGTGCACCAGGCACTTCTACAGAGTATCCCTCTGCACATTGTGACAGATGATATGGCATATGACCTGGAAACAGCATTAGAGCTTGCTCAGGAAAGCAGCCCGGAGTTTGACTTCTTTCTTGTAACTAACCAGAATCCTCTTCTATTTGCTGATTTGCTGCAAGCCAGAGTTGCCCAGGGCACACCTGCAGGGGATGCGACCAACCTGAGAATCTTCGCCAGATTACAGGACAGCTCAGCCTGCGCAATAGCCGAAGCATTGTGCTGTGATCTCATGACAAAGTGGGGAGAACGCCAGGGGCTGGAAAAACTTCAGAAAATCGCCAGTAAGAACAAATCTGACCTACAACGATATCTCCTGCAAAAGAACAACCGCACTCTTGTGACCAAAGTTCTGGAATTTGACTTTGAAGATGCTCGCCTGAACCGTTATGTCTCAATGAACACTCTACAAAACGAGCTTGAGCTGTATTGTCAGCTCTATCGTAAATAACACGCCCTAACAAAAAAGCCCGCCGCCACTCTGTTAACAGAGCGGCGACAGGCTTTTCCAATAGCAAGGTCAGCTACTCAGCTGTTTTTATTCATCGCTATACGGATACAGTAAGCAGCTCCTCCCCAGGTTACCCCAAGGCCAAAAACCATCATGGCAATTGCAGACACAGTCATGATTTACACCTCAGCTTCAACAGTGGCAGGAACAGCAAACCCGGAACCTCGGGTTATGGCTACAGCAACCAACAACATGGCTGCCAGCAGACCCCAACCACAAACCAGGATGGCAGTATCACTGTAACCACCATAGTTTTCAGTCAGAGCTGTGATCAGATTATTACCAACGAGTACAGCAAGAAAAGTACTGCAGACAAAGCGGATACTGTTTTCCCACCAGCTGCCAATGGCGAAATCGGAGCGGACATTAGCGTAGTTACGCAGCTTAACCGGCTTAAGCAGCCAGCCGATAACCGCCAGTTCAATAAAGCAGCTGCCCAGGATTGCAATATTGTTGATAAAATAGTCCACAACATCCAGAAGCAGCAGGCCTCCATTGGTCGCGAACAGAAAAGAGATCAGCGCACCACTGCCACAGACAACGGAAGCAGTTTTCTTTCGGCTCCAGCCAGAACGATCCATAACCGCAGAAGCAATCGCCTCCATAATGGAGATATGAGAGCTGACACCGGCTACAACCAGGGCTCCGAAGAACAGAGGACCCAACAGCCATGGCAGAGGCAACAGGTTAATGGCTGTGGGTATGGTAACGAAGGCCAGGCCAACACCTGCACTGACAACTTCCTGGATCGGCTTGCCCTGTTCGGCAGCCATGTAACCCAGTACCGCAAAGATCATCACACCCGCCAGCATGGAAAAACCACAATTGATCAGAACGGTCATAAAGGCGTTGTTGTTAATATCAGACTTCTCTGGCAAGTAGCTGGAGTAGGCAATCATGATGGCAAAGCCAACACTCACACTGAAGAAGATCTGACCAAAAGCTGCAGACCACACTTTCGGGTTAGCCAGAGCACTGAAGTCAGGCTCAAACAACCAGTGAACGCCATCAGCAGCTCCTGGCAGGAACAGAACCCGAAGGGTCAGACCAATAACCATCAGAAACAGAACCGGCATCATAATCTTGCCGAAACGCTCAATGCCCCCCTTCACTCCAGTGAACAGAGCCAGGAAGCTGATACCCCAGGCGATCAGTAGTGGAATAACAATCTGGGGCTGAAGAGAACCCAGGGCGAGTGGGCTGTTATCACCAAGTTTCAGGTATTCGGAGAAGAAATAGCTGTTGGCATCCGTCCCCCAGCCCTGGCTGAAAGACAGCCCAAAATAAGAAATAGCCCAACCAATAACGGCAACATAATAAACAGCGATAACACAGGCAACCATCACCTGGAACCATCCCAGCACTTCCAATTTTGGTTTCAAGGCTGCCAGGGTTCGGGGAGCAGAGCCTCGGTATTTATGCCCCAGAGTGAATTCCAGAATCATGAATGGAATACCTGCGGCCAGCATGGCAAACAGATAGGGAACGAGGAAAGCTCCGCCTCCATTCTCGTATGCCATGTAAGGAAATCGCCAGATATTGCCCAGCCCGATAGCTGAACCAACAGCAGCCAGGATAAAACCGGCACGCGAACCCCATTGCTCTCGTTTCATTGCAACTCCAAGTATGCGTATGACTACAAACAAGTCTTCTGATTTGTTCTTTGCCCTGATGCTTTTCGTCACCGCAGGTGGCGGAAAAGTAGTGAAGCAATTTTGCTTAGTTCAAGGCTGTTAGGGCCGCTATTTCGGGATACGAGAGCTTTGCATAGTCAGCAGGGGTAGCGCTCAACCATGCAAGGCGGCAGGAGAGATGGGTAATCTCACCAGTCTTGCCATTCTCCCTTAAAAAAACATCTAAAAACAATACCGTATATATATTCTTGGCATAAGTAATTTAACTTTATTTCATGCTGTGCCTGCTATGCCATCCTCCTGACTCCCGGAAATCCTGAAGCTGGCCGATGACCATCAAAGATACCCTGCTCTGGATCTATCCCATGACAAAAATAAAATACCTTACCCTCTTACTGATGCTGCACATTCTGCCTGCCCATAGCGCAGACCCCATGGAAGAGCTGGACAAGGAAATCCAGCGCCAGGAACAGAAACACTGGCAGGAGCAGGTCAGTCACGTTTTCATGAAGCTTGGCGAACATTTTTCCCCCCATGAAATTGAGCAAATGAATGCAAAACAGATGGGTGGAATTGAGCTTTCCCAACTCAGCGATGAGCAGGTGATCGCCCTGCACAACCTGCTCTCTGTCTCCCTGAGTCCCCTGGGCTATACCAGAGCTTCAACTCTTCTGGGTTTTCAAAAGATTCAGAGCGAAATGGGAAGTCATAATGGCGGTGGTCGGCTGTTTATCAATAACAGCGCTGAACAGAAGGCCATGAAACTCGAAACACCAACTTTTGCTATAACTCTTCAGCATAATGACACCATGTGGGAGATCGATTCTCTCTATTTTGGCCACAGCCCCCACAAGGTCATGCCGGCACCCCAACCTGATTTGAGCAAAACAGAGATCCACTATCCCTATATACGCTGGAGTGAAGCTGTTGGCACCAGTCCCCTGGGCCAGACTGCCAGACTGGCAGTAAGGGTTCTCAATGAAATACCAGACATGAAAAGGAAAACGGCCTGTCAGGGTTCTGCCGATGCCACAGCCCTTCACTGCCCGCTTTCCTCACTGGTAATGGAAGATATGAGAGGCCTTGTTGTCAACGACCTTGATACCCAGGAGAGATACCTCCTTCGCAAGCTGGCTATGGAACTGAATAGCCATCTTCCCCAAAGGTTAAGTCAGTCAATGTCCGATGCAAAGTTAAGCTGGGCCGGGGATATTCCTTCTGATGGTTTAGACGACAGCGACAAGAACCTGCTTATTCACCTGGGGAGCAGCTCCGGCAACTGGCAGATTCTAATTACTGGCTCAACAGTTGCTGAAATGGAGAACAGGCTTCCGGCTAATACTCTGATTATCCGCTACAACAGAAACGGATCTTTTACACAGGACTTCATCAATACGGAGCCAGCAATGACAAAAACCATGACTGACTCAATGATAAACATGGAAGCCCAGCCCACTTCGACAATGATGAATCCGGTAGCAGTGGAGAACAGAGTTCCTGCCCGAAGTGCAGGAATGACTGATGAAAATATGAAAGACAAGCAGAGCAAGCCAAAAAGTTCAGAAGGTTATACCTGGTTGAAAGATCCTGCTTTTCTCAATGGCATGGCCCTCTCTATTGGCTACGAAGGCACCATGGTCAGTTTTAACAAACCATTTGTTCCAGCTGTCCGGGTAAAAAAAGATGGCCGGATACACAAAAATATCCGTGTCTCTGTCTCTATGGGAGTTGAGAATGAAAAGTTCTGGCTGGAAAACCTGCCCCTGGTTTTCAACCCTGAAAGCCAGGACTATCGCGCCAATCTTCACCTGCCAGTATTCATGGAAGGAAAGAACCTGATCCTAAGATACAGCGTTCATGAACCAGGCACCCGTTACGAAGGGCTGTATGAATACAAGGTGGATACAGAAACCGGAAAAGCTATACCCAATACTCTGTTCTAACCCCAGATAAATCACACTTTCTGCTCACCATAATGATCCTAGTGCCGGAAAGCTCTAATATCTATACCGCCTCAGATATGCTCAGATCTGTCTGCCCAAGCCATCAAGAGTAGTAGCAAGGATGCAGGCAGATCACTGTAAATCTTTCACTCTAAGCGAACAGCAACGTAATGAACTTCAAGATATCGTTCGCAAGCGCAGCAGCACTCAGGCATTTGTGCTCAGAGCCAAAATCATTCTGGCCGCTGAACAAGGTTTGAGTATCAGGGCTTCGGCTCTGCAACTGAGTTGTAACCGGGGGACTGTGACTCTCTGGCGTAAGCACTGGGTTGAGCGTTCTGATGACATGTCAGCGATGGAGCGATTGCAAGAGGCTCCAAGACCTGGAGCACCGCCCAAATTTAAAGCAGAGCAAGTCTGCCAAATTATGGCTCTGGCTTGTGAAAAGCCGGAAAATCATGGCTATATCTTGAGTCACTGGTCACAGAATGCACTGGCCAAAGCGGCCATGGATAAGAACATTGTTGAATCCATTTCGCAACGCCAGGTCGGCCGATTTTTAAAATCAGGCCGATATTCGCCCCGATAAAGTCCGGGGCTGGGTAGATACCCCCAAAGACGAGGCTTTTGATGAGCGCTGTTAGTTCTATTTCACACCATTTCCTTTGACGAGAAGACAGGGACGTATTTTGTTGATTAGTTATCAAGCTTAAAGTTTGAAAAATATCCAAAAAATACCTCCTTTGTGCTGAGGCAGACCTTTTGCAGTACAAAGCCCATTTAAACCTGACAGATAGCCACTACACACCCAAGCACGCTTCCTGGCTTAACCAGATTGAGATTTGGTTTTCCATACTGGTGAGGCGATTCCTCAAGCGCAGTGGCTTTGTCTCGAAAGAAGACTACCGTTATGACTGATCACGCTTTAGAACATGGGGCCCGATCCCCTTATGCAATGGCAAGCTTAAAGTTTGAAAAATATCCAAAAAATACCTCCTTTGTGCTGAGGCAGACCTTTTGCAGTACAAAGCCCATTTAAACCTGACAGATAGCCACCTACCGTTATGACTGATCACGCTTTAGAACATGGGGCCCGATCCCCTTATGCAATGGCGGAGCTTGGGGAGACAATTGCTCTTGCAAGGCCAACAAGGCCCCTGCAAAAACCCTGGCCCTGGCAGTTATGGCCGGCATGATGATCGCCCTGGCCGGTGTGTTCTACACCACCGTATCTGCAGGTGCTGCCGTACTGCCTTACGGAGTTGCCAAGTTTATGGGGGGCATTGCCTTTAGTATGGGTCTGATGCTGGTCGTTCTGTGTGGTGGAGATCTGTTTACCAGCAGCACCCTCATTACTATTCCTGCAGCCAATGGCAAAGTTTCGATCGGGAAAATGCTGAATAACTGGGGCATTGTCTATGTTGGCAACCTGATTGGTTCTCTACTGATGGTGGCCATGATTATTTACACGGATCAGTGGCATGGCGGTCATGGCGCTATCGGCGCAACAGCCCTGAAAATTGCCAATGCCAAAATGGGACACACCTTCGGCCAGGCTCTGGTTCTTGGTATTCTCTGTAACCTGATGGTCTGCCTGGCAGTCTGGATGAGCTACAGCGCCCGTACTGCCAGCGGAAAGATGATAGCTATGGTTCTTCCGGTTGCAATGTTTATTGCCTCTGGCTTCGAACACTCTATCGCCAACATGTACCTGCTGCCTATCGGCCTGGCTATCAAAAGTATTGCCGATGCCAGCTTCTGGATGGAAATAGGCAAAACCGCTGCCGACTTCTCCAACATCAATGTTTCCAACATGCTGGTGAATAACCTGCTCCCCGTGACCATTGGTAATATCATCGGTGGCGGCATTTTGATTGGCCTGTTCAACTGGGGTGTTTTCCTGAAAAAGGACTGACATACCATCTGTGAGCCTGGCAAAGCCAGGCTCACGGGTAAACCTGTCTGGGAAAAGTTATTATTTCGACAACTGAGTGCTCATTAGCTTCAGAGCCAAAAAGTTTATCGCAACGTTATCGGCTGACCCATGATATGCCTTTCTGCAAATAGGACAAATTATCTGTTGATTGTTTTCCATTTTTTTCAGGCATGGTTTGCAGAAAGAGTGTCCACAAGCTAATGGCCGAGGATTTAGGTCATTATCAGAGCAGGAAAACTCACAGAAACAAACTGGACACTCTACATGTATGTTCTTATTGTCGCCCTTTATGCTGGCAGGCGACTGATCCTGGCCACTGGTTGACAGTGGCTTTATCTGTTTTTTTTTCTTTCCCCTGCTAGATGGTTTTTTCTCTATAGCTTCAGCAAGAGGTGAATTCAGGCTTATGGTTATTTGTGCAGAATGGCTTTCGAGAGATTTTTGAAATGTAGTTATTCTGTACTTTGCTTTTCTAGGTATCTGGCTATCACCGATAAGCTCCTGAAAACGATCAAGCCATTTAACAATGATACCGCCTGTTCTCCCCGGCTTGATATACCCAGCCAATAATCTTGCCTGAATATCAGCCACCCCTATCTTCTGAAACAAATAGATAATGGCTTTTCTAAACTGATCTGTTGGCAAATGTGCATCATTAGAATACCAATCATTAAGACGAACAATAGCATTATGGACAGTCGCTATAAACTGGTTACCTTCAACAATAGCCAATACACTAGACTGAAAAGGTTTTTGAAGTGACGGAGCAACAAGCAACAACCCGGTTCTATAATCAATATTCTCATTTGCCGCCATGGTTAACCAACCAGTCTCTTTTTGTTTTTCTAATTCTGATAAAAGCAAACGAGTAACTTTTGATATATTTCCAGGACTAATATTATCAACAAGATATAAACGGATGAGCTTATGAACATCTTCAGAATTGGTTAATCGTCCAAATACAAGGAATTGACTGATCAACAAGTCATCAGGATCGACTTCACTCTCTGGTATAATATTTAACAGTTTGGCTAACCTTTCTCTATCCGTTTGAGATATCTCTTTACCTTTTTTATCCTGCTGAATAATGTGCACAAAGTGTTCAATGGCCTCTGCTTTTCGCTGATAAAGAACAATATAAAGATTCTTTTTCTCTGAACCTTTTCTCTGTTTCTTTTTATAGTTTGGGTTCCACTCATCAATTAAAGCAAGATAACTGATTAACCTGTCAGCAGCAGGCTTATCCTCCAAGCCCAATGTTTCGCCAGACTGTTCATCGGCTATAGATTCCGCACAGGAATTGCTCGTGAGTTTTTCAATACGGTTCCACAAGCCTTGTGTATTTCCAGAGTGCTTTAGATGCCTTTTGGCAATGATTTCCAAAATCAGGTCAGTTACTGGCACAAAACCAGACTCAGCGTACTCCACCAATGGCGTTAAACTTCTAATTGATGACTGCTGCCTTTGGTCACTTAAATTCCTGGAAAACTTGGCAAGAGCCTCCATAAAATTCATAGCATGCACATTTCTTCCCTTGCGAAGGGATACCATTGATGTTGTCTCAAAAAAGGCGCTAATCGGAATGTCTTTTCTTATAACACTCTGTAGCATTGCAGTTAAAGCCACTGTCAAGCCTTGCCCGTAGTCTAGTGCTTCTGGTAAAAATTTAAGCAATGCGCCATTGTTTACGTTTACCATTGGGTCTATCGCTTGTATCCCGAGAAGAATGTATTGAAGGTATTCCCAGCTGGGGGGAGTAAGCAGTAAGACCAGGTTTGCATAGCTCCATAAAATGCGAGGATCAGATTGTGCTTCAATAAAAATACGGTGCTTTTGTAGCAGTGCAGGAACAACCCCTAAATGATCTGGGTTTTCAAACACAAAGAATGGTGTACAGGTATTTTCTTGCCCAGAGTTATAAACTGTCTTGACTGCAGGCAAGCAGGCATCATTGGCACGAACCTTTCCCAGTAAATTCAACAGGCGACTGGTTATTGCAATAAGGCTTTCAGCAGTTAAATTAACAGATAAGAGATCCAGCAACTCTTTTTTGGTTTTATCCAGATCATCCCATTTCTGTGCAGCCCCCATCGAATTCTGAACACTTTTTTCAATTTTTTGCAAGGTTAACTCAAGAAAGTCAGAATCGAGCTTTTGCATTTCATCTGGGTTGGCTTGATAAGCTTCTATTATTTCTATAACGCTACCTTTGACGGCTACCTGCAACATATTTATATTTGCTATTGAAATTTTTTCTTCTGTTGGCTTTGTTAATTGATTACAGCTGCTGACATTTTGCCGAAGCTTTTTTACCGTAAGTAAATTTGCTTTTGTAACTTCCAAAAGTAAATTTTCATTTTCATTTTCCAACGCCTTTATAAATTTAAGGTACAGCTTACTTGCTTCTTCATTCCCAGACATTTGGGCAGTGAACAACATACGAATATAGGTAATTATCTGCTCGCTATCAATAATAATAACGTCTCCATGTTCTGTAATTCTGAACAGATTGTTGCCGTCCTCCATTTCCCCGATAAACCTCACAGCCTGCACTGCAACTTGAGAATGACCAAAACGAACAATACTATCAAATACCATAGCACAATGACTTATGTTGTTGCTTTGCACCAACGATCTAAGAATAACAAGCTTATTGACAAAGCCATATGTCAGCGATAAAGCCGTACTTTTATTAAGAGGGAAAACAGTAAGCGCCTCTTGCAGAGAGTTTAAATTTTTCTCAACAGGTGCCATGAAGAGTCTTATCTCTTCATCAATAAGTTTGAGAAAGTGAGCCATCTCTTTTTGCTCAGCTATCAGTTCAAACGGGCTTTCAAAACTATGGATCCACTCAGACAGTCCGTCATCAGGATACTTCAGATACATCAGCAGAGAAAAAATGTCATCTATTGGCATAAGATGCAGGGCTAACCATAATCCATATCTTTGTGTTTTGACCATGTTGGGGTTTAATTGCAAAAATGCTTCCTTTATCAATGCAAGCATCTTTTCGATCAAATGCTTATCTGAATGATTTGATGTCAAAAGAGGGGTCACCTGAATTCCTTCTCTATAACTGTAATTAATACCTGGTACAGAAAGGGTGCCCACGGACTCTGCCATATTGGCCTTGTAAGGACCTAGAGACCGGACGATATCAGAGATACGATCTACATTCTCCTGATCCTTATCCTGATTCAGATCTTCATTCCCCCCATCCGGTTCACTGATCTTGTGTATATCTACCTGGTGGGGTGCCTGGTGACAACGGCATGGCTCTTGTTGACAGTGGGGGCAAAAAGCTTGGGCAGATATGCTGTATACCGAAAAAAACAGCAAGGTTACCCCTGACAGAAAATCTCTTTTTACTGAGATCTGTTCTACATACCAGCGAAAGCATAAGAATAGTGAACACAGATAAAAGGGTAGTAAGACAAATGTGTGTTTTCGCATAAATATCTACCAGAACCTTACCTTTTGGGCCAGCAACCCTTAACAACACCGTTTTCCAAAAGCACCCTGCCAGGAATATAAGTAAAAACACTATTGACCTACCATCTGTTGCATATTTAAACCAGTACTTGTCAGATTCAGATTGACTGTCAACAGCTTGCCAAGATTAGCAGAATCAAAAACAAGCTTTGCATAAACTTCAGTCACGATGTGCAAAACACTGGTTAAGCAGAGGATGTGCCGCGATGGAAAGAGCAGGGGGCAGCCATGCTTTTGACATTACAGTGCTTGGTTCGCCCATCAAGTCATTGGGCATAGAATGGATCGATACGGTTTTCCCCGCTGCTCATAACTTGTGCTGGATTCAAGCAATAAGTGCAATCGACTGCCCTGTGTAACCAACACATGTTTTGTTTGCATTACGATATAAACTCAGACATTTTGAGTTTATTGCTTGAATTCAGCTCTCAGCAAACAGGTAGTAATCATTTCTGAAGCCAGACTACTACTTGCTTAATAGCATTATTTATTCAATAAATATTAAAACTGGGAGTGTGAATAGAGCTGTAGGTCAGAACACTATCTTATAATCGACAAAGGATGTCGAGCATGATGATTACCCCCGCGAACAGCCAACCGAAGGAAGCCCTTAGCCAATCACAGAAAACCTTTACAGATCACCTTGAAAACCTGGAGCGTGCCAATGGCTCTATCGGCAAAGTTGAATATAACTACGATCAAAACGGCCAGCTTGCCACCCTGTTCCATCCCCGATGGTCTCTATCCAGGTGGGTTTATAACAAGTTGAGACATGGACAGGCTCACAGAGAGCTGCACGACCTGGCAATTCAGA
>CBDEWF010000090.1:0-14933 GCA_965243775.1 Sansalvadorimonas sp. | reverse complement strand
ATTGTTTGTCCTAAGGCTTTGGCGTGCAACCTATGAAATATAAGCAAGCTGTATGATTGCGACCAGACAAACAAATTGTTTTCGAGTACTAGACTGTGGACAACAATAAAACTGCAGAGGGACTTAGCCCATGCAATGGCTCATTCGATTCTTTGATCACCTGATGCGCCGCTATCTGCCAGACCCGTTCGTACTGGCGGTCATTCTTACCCTGCTGACCTTTGCCCTTGGGCTGCTGAGTACCGACAGCCAACCTATGGAAATGGTGCAATACTGGGGAGATTCCTTCTGGAAGCTGATTCCTTTCACCATGCAAATGGTGCTGATTCTCATAACAGGTTATGTACTGGCGGTGGCTCCTGTTATTCACAGAATTCTAAGAGTTATTGCGGGTCTGGCTCGAACTCCCGGTCAGGGCATTGTGCTGGTAACCCTGGTCTCCTTCTCTGCCTGCTGGCTGAACTGGGGGTTTGGCCTGATCTGCGGTGCGCTGTTTGCCCGTCATATGGCCCGTCTGCAGCCCCGGATTGATTACCGCCTGCTGATTGCCAGTGCTTACAGTGGTTTTCTTATCTGGCATGGCGGCCTGTCAGGTTCAGTACCTCTCAGTGTGGCTACAGACAGTCATTTTATGAACGACGTGATGGGTACTGTTCCGGTAGCAGAGACAATTTTTGCCAAGTTTAACCTTTTCATACTTGGAACTCTTCTGATCACCATACCACTAATGAATCGTTGGATGATGGAGCATCTGGATCACACTGTCACGGTTGACCCAGAGCATCTTATGGATGACCCGGTGCTTGAGCCCCATGCGATTGACTCACCAGCACGTCACCTCGAACACAGCCGCATGCTGGCATGGCTGCCGGGATTGATGGGACTGGCTTATGGTGCCCACTATTTTTACAGTGAAAGATCAGCACTGACCCTGGATATCGTGAACTTTCTGTTCCTGATGCTTGGCTTGTTGCTTCATGGACATGCCGGACGTTTTCTTGCAGCAGTCAATGATGGCGTGAAAGGTGCTGGCAGCATCATTATCCAGTTTCCGTTTTATGCCGGAATTATGGGCATGATGATGTCCTCAGGACTGGGCGCACAAATATCCAGCTGGTTTGTATCTGTTTCTGATGTGAATAACTTCGCCCTGTACACATTTCTCAGTGCCGGGTTTCTCAACATGTTTATTCCATCCGGGGGCGGCCAGTGGGCTATTCAGGCACCGGTCATGATCCCCGCAGCAATAGATCTTGGCGTAGCACCGGCAAAGGCCGCCATGGCAATTGCCTGGGGCGATGCCTGGACCAATATGATTCAGCCATTCTGGGCTTTACCAGCACTGGCTGTAGCAGGTCTTCAGGCCCGGGATATCATGGGATTCTGCCTGATACACCTGATTATCAGCGGTGTAATTATTGGCTGTGGATTCTATGTGTTCTAGGAGCCTGTCGGACTTAACCAACCGTAGCGAGAAAAAGTCCGGTTTGAGCCAGTTTTTAGAAACACTTGAGGAGAATAGTGGTTCTATTTGACGAAAGTGGTTCTAAAAAATGGCCAAATCCGGCTTTTTCGCAGTAGGTTAGCGTTAAGTCCGACAGGCTCCTAGGTGTCCAACAGCGCTAGCCGACCATCCATGGCCTTTAAAAACATCAAGCCACCACCCGCCAGAATATGTGAAATGATGTGCTTATTTCAGCTGAAGGAACAGCTGGTTTGATTATAAAAACAACGAACTTATGTGCTCCTGAAGGCGTTCAATCCTATAACAATAAAAAGAATCAAAGGGTTAATCACCCTGTCTTTTTCGCAACAATTGTTGTCTGCATGGGTCTGGCCATCCTCTCCATCGATAATGGTGACAACGTGGAGAGTCAGGTTTCGAGTCAACAAATCTAACAAATAACAGGTTAAGGATTAAGGTGACTTTTCAATGATTTTCGGTAACAACCGCTGAAATGAATCTGCTTCAGGCTGCCGTACGTACACATAGCTAACAGTTTTTTAAGCAGCCACACGGAAACAGAGTCAATACATGCGTAATGTCATTCACAGACTTCTCGTTATCACCGTCTCTCTCAGTGTTGTAATTGAGGCTGCTACCTGGCTGTTATCAAAAATCCAGGTGTATCCTCATCTGCTGACATCGGGGCTTCTGAGCCCTCTGGGGTGGTTTGCCAACCCGGTTCCGAATATGGTCAAGCTTCTGCTTATGATTGTAAGCCCGGGTATCAGTACCTACCTTGGCTACACCATAAGCGTACTGATGGTGGTACTGGTGATCCGCAGACTGAGCCTGATAATTCAAGCCAGCTCATTTTCAGCGTCTACCCCCAAACTCCCTGCCCCTGTTTCCGTTATGACAGCTATCGGGTTTGGAGCCCTGGTTACTGCCTCGACAATGTTATTGTTACTGGAACTCGGCATTCTGCACACTTCAGTACTTCCCTTCAACTGGTATTCAACAGCAGTGATGGAACTCGCCATTTTTCTGCTGCCTTTCTCTTTTCTCCTGAGTGAACTCTGGTCTTTTCGAAAAAACTGAAACACGCGGCACAGGTTATAAAAGCCTGTGCCGAAGTTTTTTCTGCAGTTTTTTCTTTCTTAATTCGTGATTTTCTTATATCCAAAACCGGCCACAGGCTGGTATATAAAATCTGTTGATCTATAAAAAACCAAAAGAAGCAAAAACTATGGAATGGAATCGAAACGAGTACCTGATCAGTACTGATACCGACAAACTTGATATCGCCCTAATCCACGACTTTCTGTCCAACAAAGCTTACTGGTGTCGTGGCATTCCACTTCATACTGTTGAGAAATCCATCAACAACTCACTCTGCTTTGGTCTTTTCTTTCAGGGAGAACAGGTTGGCTTTGCCCGTCTGATTACAGATCAGGCCACATTTGCCTATCTGGCTGATGTCTTTATTCTTCCGGGCCACCGGGGGCGCAATCTCAGCAAATGGATGATGCACTGTATCCTGGCTCACCCAAGTCTGCAGGGATTAAGACGGATCACCCTCGCTACAGCCGATGCTCACGGGCTCTATTCTCAATTCGGGTTCAGATCATTGCGCGAACCTGATCACTTTATGGAAATCCATGCCAAGGATCCTTATTAACAGCATTACAAAGGAATAAAACAATGAAAACTATTGGCCTACTGGGAGGGATGAGCTGGGAATCAACTTCCAGCTATTACACAGCTATTAATACCGGAGTGAAACAGAAACTTGGAGGCCTGCACTCCGCCAGAATATGTCTTTACAGTGTCGACTTTGACGAAATCGAAAAATTACAGCACCAGGGAAACTGGACCGCCACGGCGGATATTTTGATCAAAGCGGCAAAGTCTGTCGAAGCCGGTGGTGCTGATTGTCTGCTGATCTGTACTAACACCATGCATAAGGTGGCACCGGATATTGAAGCTGCACTCTCTATCCCCCTGCTCCATATCGCAGATGCCACAGCTGAAAAACTGTTATCTGACGGAATTACCCGTGTTGGTCTCCTCGGGACACGGTTTACCATGGAGCAGGATTTCTACAAAGGCAGGCTGCAGGACAAATTTGGAATAGAAGTCATAGTACCGGATGCAGAACAACGGCAGACTGTACACGATATTATTTACTCAGAACTTTGCCAGGGAAAGATACTGAAAAAATCGAGACAACAATATCTGGAGATCATTAATCAGCTCCACCAGCAGGGAGCCGAAGCAGTGATTCTCGGTTGTACCGAAATAGCGTTGCTGGTACAGCAGCAACATACAACTGCTCCTCTCTACGATACCACCGAAATTCATGCCACCAGGGCCGTTGACTACGCAATATCAGGATAACCATGGGCTTTCAAGTACGACCGATAGAAATCAAAGATATTAAGAGGTTTTATACAGCTCTGTGCTCAGTCGCCAGTGAGCGGGACTATCTGCTCACCTATGAACCACCTCCTTATAAAAACGTAGAGTCCTTTGTTCTGACCAATATTGACTGTAATAATGCTCAATACGTAGCCGAGTGGGGAGATAGAATTGTTGGCTGGGCTGATATTATACCGCTGTCACGCTCTTCCATGGAGCATGTAGGTTCACTGGGTATGGGCATTGAACGTCAGTTCCGGGGCTATGGTATTGGTTCTGCCCTTCTGAAAAAAACTATTAAGCATGCCTGGGGCCGGAACCTGAAAAGACTTGAACTGGAGGTGTTCTCGGACAACGAAGCCGCCATAAGCCTGTATAAAAAACATGGCTATAGTGAAGAGGGAAGGAAAAGGTACGCCCGTTATCTTGATGGACGATACCAGGATGTGATTATCATGGCCCAGTATCGACCTTAGGCCATTATCCGGGCGGCCTGCCACACGACTGAACAGGGAGATAGAAAAATGAAAAAACTGATTTCACTGGTCATACTTTCTACTCTTTCTGTTTTTCCTGTTTTGGCTGCTGCCAGTCAGGCTTTGAAATCCATCGACAACCTGGAAGATTTAGGATATTTCACCCAAACCTATTACCAGAGTCCACGCCCTGACCTGATTCCCAATGCTTTGCACTTTATCGACAAACAGAACCCTCTTGATTCTTTACCCCGCAAAATCACCTTTATGACAGCGTTCAGCTGTATCTTCTCCAACATGACAGAAGAACAGCGTGCCCAGTACAGGAAAGTGGTTGGCAGCCTGAACCAGCCTTACCGGAAAATCTTCACCATATCCCTCAACAAAAGTCCGGAAAAAATCCTGAACGCTACCCCCCTTTCCCCCATGAAAAATGATATGAACTGGGGCTGTTTCTTTGTTACCGGCGATGCTGTTTATATCAACAATATCATCAACACACTGATCCATATGGATGATCGCAAGGATATGACCCTGTTTCTGACTGCAGCATCAGCCAAGTGGTCCCTGTCAAGCAATGCAAGGAATTTCCGCCGGGTTAAGGAGGTTCTTGACCAGAATAACGATGCAACTCTGACCGTTCATATCCAGGATCTGCTGGCCAAGGATGCGGACCAGGTCAGTGAGGAAACCCTGCAGCTGTTCAAGAACGAGCGTCAGCAGGGAGCCTGGAAAGGGTCAACCCCTGCTAATCCCCATTCAGGAAAGAATCTTATCGATGACTTGTCGCCAGTTTCGCGGCCAGGCCAATAAAGACACATCCAGCGACCTTGTTCAAAACCTCCTGGGAACGAGGTGACCGGGTCAACATCTGTTTCAAAGATCCGGATAACACTGCAATTGTACTGAAGCAGACCAAGGCTACAGCAATAAACAAACCACCCAGTGAGATCATCTGCAATGTCACAGAACCCGCTTCAGGGTTGGTAAACTGGGGCAGAAATGCCATAAAAAATATGGCCACTTTCGGGTTGGTGATATTCATTATAATGCCACGCTTATACAGAGCCATTGCTGAGAAACCATTCCTGGCATTGGTGGAAATGTCTTCCGATGGTGCCCGCAACGCTCCCCAGGCCAGATAGAGCAGATAGCCGGCTCCTGCCAGCTTCAGCGAAGTAAAGGCCAGTGCGCTAACCTGGAAAATCACGGCTACCCCCATGGCAACCGCGAGAGTGTGCACAATCAGCCCGGTGCATAGTCCCAGGGTGACATAAATTCCTGACTTTCGTCCCATAGTGGCAGACTGGGTAAGAACAAAAATATTATCCGGTCCTGGAGCAAAGGCCAGCAGTGTGGCAGTCGTGATAAAAGCAATAATTGTTTCAACCGAAAGCATTGAAATCTCCTTGTTATTTTCCTCTTATGCATTTTTTCATAGTTAATTTTCCTGCCATATAGGTTTTTACACTGTACGACACTGACTATTGATAATTGATTTTTACTGGGTGATTACCGGACTTATCAAACAGTCAAACTATCTTCTGTCCTATATATCTGTTATGACTATCCATTAAAGCTGGATTTAAGCAATAATTTTTTTCTGTGTACGTCCTTGCAGTACAGGGCACCTGAACAAAAACAACAACGCCAAAGGTATGCTGACTGTGCTGAAACAAGCTGCACCGGTTTCGGATCTGCGCCGAACACCGCTTCTCAACGAGGGAACAACGGATAGTAAACGACAGGAGCTTTTGGATTACTTCTGTCAGACCTATGACCTCTACGACAACCTGTTTGAAGTACTTGAAGGCGATGATGCCTGGTACAGGAAAGCTATATCCCTGCGTCATCCCCTGATTTTTTACTATGGTCATACAGCCGCTTTTTTCATTAATAAATTGATGGCTGCACAGCTGATTGAAAAACGTGTTGATGCCAAAATCGAGGCCATGGTTGCCATAGGCGTTGATGAAATGTCCTGGGATGACCTGGATGAGAATAATTATGACTGGCCTTCTGTTGAGGATGTCAAAACCTATCGTCAGAAGGTTCGCAAACGGGTGGTTGAGTTTATTGAATCTATGCCTCTGGATCTGCCTGTCGAGTGGAACAGCCCGGCCTGGCTGATTCTGATGGGCATTGAACATGAACGTATTCACCTGGAAACTTCTTCGGTTTTGATCAGGCAGTTGCCGCTCTCTTCGGTTAAACCACATCCCAACTGGAAAGTCTGCCCGGATTCCGGTGAAGCACCGGAAAACGTATTACTGCCGGTATCCGCTCAATCCCTCCGGCTGGGCAAGGATTATGACGATCCTCTTTATGGCTGGGATAATGAATATGGTCGCTATAAAGTCGAGGTAAAGGCATTCAAGGCCAGCGAGTACCTGGTCAGTAATGCCGAGTTTCTTGAGTTTGTGAACGCCGGGGGCTATGACACCGAACGCTGGTGGTCTGACGAGGGCTGGGCCTGGGCCACATTTGCCAAGGTTCGTCACCCTGAGTTCTGGGTTCAGGATGATAATGGCTACCGTTACCGGGCCATGGCGGAAGTGATCGACATGCCCTGGAACTGGCCGGTGGATGTAAACTGCCATGAAGCCGAGGCTTTCTGTCAATGGAAGTCAGAAGTCACCAGCAAACAGGTACAGCTACCCACGGAAGCTGAGTGGTACTGCCTGCGAGAAGGTATTGATACCGACCTGCCCTACTGGGAACAGGCACCAGGCAATATCAACCTTGAGTACTGGTCCTCATCCTGCCCGGTAAATCGGTTCCGTAACGGGGATTTCTGCGACGTCATAGGTAATGTATGGCAGTGGACAACGACTCCCATCGATGCTTATGAGGGATTCCGGGTTCATCCCTACTATGATGATTTTTCCACTCCGACCTTTGATAGCAAACATAACATGATAAAAGGCGGCAGCTGGATATCCTCCGGCAACTGCGCCATCAAAGATTCCCGCTACGCCTTCCGTAGGCACTTTTTCCAGCATGCCGGATTCCGCTATGTCGAATCCCAGGCGACAAACAGAGAGATGGTTAACCCTTACGAAACCGATGCCCTGGTCTCCCAATACCTGGAGTTCCATTACGGCCAGGAATATTTTGGTGCCGGAAACTTTCCCAAAACCTGTGCAGAAATCTGTTATGACCTGATGGGTGATCATGAGATGACCCGCGCTCTCGACCTGGGCTGTTCCGTCGGTCGTAGCAGCTTTGAACTAGCCCGCTGGTTCCAGCATGTGGATGGTATTGATTTCTCTGCCCGATTTATTGCTGCAGCCACTGAGCTGCAGAAAAACGGTAAGGTACGTTACTTTGTTCCTACCGAAGGAGAGCTGGGGGATTACCAGGTCGCGGACCTGAAAGAGCTGGGTCTGGATGATATTGATACCAGCCGGATTCTGTTCACTCAGGGCGATGCCCTGAATCTCAAGCCCAAGTACAATAACTATGATCTTATTTTTGCCGGAAACCTGATTGACCGTCTGGCCAGCCCACGCAAATTTCTGAAAAAAATTCACAAGCGCATGCGGCCGGAAGGTTTACTGGTTTTAACCTCACCCTATACCTGGCTTGAAGAGTACACCCCCAGAAAGAAATGGCTGGGAGGTTACAGGAAAAATGGTGAGATTGTTGAAACCTCTACCACCCTGAAGCGCATTCTGGGAAAACATTTTGAGGAAATACCCGTCACCCGGAATATTCCTTTTGTAATAAGGGAAACCGCCAGAAAGTACCAGCACACCCTGGCCCACTGCACTATCTGGCGAAAAAAAACCTAGGCTGGCGAAAAAAAACCTAGGCTGGCGAAAGAAAGCATAGGAGCCTGTTGGATGGTAGCTTGATGTTTCCAAAGGCCATGGATGGCCGACTAGCGCCCATGGGTGCGGGAAACACCAAGTTACCACCTAGCAGCCTGTCGGACTTAACCCACAAATCAAGGTAGAATAATACCTCCAGCTGTAGTGACATCAGAGCCTCATGAATAAATGGACATTCAAACCCATTGATCGGGATACCCCGGATCTTTTTCCGGCCAGTGTTCAGGATTATTTGCCCGAAGACCATCTCGCTCGCTTTGTCGTGGATGTTGTTGAACAGTTGGATCTGTCAAAGTTGCTCAAATCTTACCGAGGTTCAGGTTCCAAAGCCTGGCATCCGGCTATGATGTTATCCCTATTATTTTACGGCTATGCGACGGGTGTCTTTTCCAGTCGCAAGCTGGAAAAGGCCACTTACGACTCCCTCGCTTTCCGGTTTATTTGTGCCAACCAGCATCCTGACCATGACAGCATTAACGCTTTTCGCAAGCGTTTTCATGATGAGGTTGGCGATATCTTCGTCCAGATTCTGCTCATCGCCAAAGAAGCAGGCTGGTTAAAACTGGGCCATGTCAGTCTTGATGGCACCAAGATCAAAGCTAACGCCAGCAAGCACAAGGCATTGAGCTACAAGTATGCCTGTCAGCTCGAAGAGCAGCTGAAAAAAGAAGTGGCCGACCTGATGAGACTGGCAGAAGAAGCCGACAACACCGGTTTGCCGGATGGCCTGTCTATTCCCGAAGAGATCCAGCGACGGGAAGATCGGTTGTCAGTCATTGCCAAAGCCAAAGAAGAAATTGAGCGCAGGGCAGATAAACGCTTTCAGCAAGAGCAGGCCGAGTACGAAGAAAAAATGGCTAAACGCCAAGAGCGTAAACACCCGGGCAAGGAACCCAAACCGCCAGAGCCGGGAGCCAGAGACAAGGATCAGGTCAATCTGACAGACGACGAATCCCGTATCATGCCCACCTCCGGTGGTGCCTTCGAGCAGGCTTACAATGCCCAGGCGTCTGTGGACGTTGATAGCGGTTTGATAGTGACACGTCATGTGACGCAGGCTCCGAATGACAAAAATGAAGTTGAGCCGACACTTGGGCAATTACACATACTGGCTCCGGTTCTTGGCAAGGCCAGTGGGCTTCTGGCTGACACTGGTTATTTCAGTGAAGCCAATGTCTCAGCTGTGGATAAAGAAGAGCTGACCCCCTACATCGCTATAAAGCGGGATGAGCATAACCTGCCACCTCTGCAGCGCTTTCAGCCTGACCCGCCGGCACCGGATGATGAAGCCAGTGCTCTGGAATGGATGCGCTGGCGTTTGCAGACCCAAGAAGGACGAGACATTTACAGCCGTCGAAAATGCACAATAGAGCCAACCTTCGGAATCCAGAAGGATGCGATGGGGTATCAGCGTTTTCTGGTTAGGGGGCTGGAAGCCGTCTCGAAAGAGTGGGATCTGGTGTGTTTGGCGTTTAACTTGCGGCGGATGTTCAGTCTGAAGCAGGCTAATGATGAAGCGTGGCTGGCTCTGGTGCTTTATTGGTTTGCAGTCAGCTTCTATTGTGCGGCTTTACAGCGACAAAGGAAAAAATCCTTTGTTTGACATGGCTGGCCTCAGAAGCCAGATCGGGGCTTCTGAGGTCAATATGATCAAAAATTATTCAGTGTGGCTTGAGGATGCCAGTCCGACAGGCTGCTAGAGCCTGTTGAACACTATAGCTTCAGCAGATCTGCAACAAATTCCGCATCCTTATCACCACGGCCACTCAGGTTCACAATAATGACCTTATCCGATGTCATTTCCTGAGCCAGCTTCATGGCACCAGCCAGGGCATGGGCACTTTCAAGGGCTGGAATAATGCCTTCACGGCGAGACAGAGTCATAAAAGCATCCAGGCATTCCTGATCCGTAGCACTGCGATATTCTACCCGGCCCAGGTCTTTCAGAAAGGAGTGCTGCGGTCCAACTCCCGGATAGTCAAGGCCAGAAGCGATAGAGTGTACCGGCAGGGGTTCACCCTGTTCGTCCTGCAGTACATAACATTTGAACCCATGAACAGCGCCCGGCTTGCCCAGAGTAAGAGTCGCGGCATGGTCCGGGGTTTCCAGCCCCTTACCGGCCGGCTCAATACCATAGATGCTGACCTCCTGATCATTCAGGAAAGCAGTAAACAGACCCATGGCATTACTGCCACCACCCACACAGGCAACCAGGGCATCAGGCAATCTTCCTTCCAGCTCCTGAATCTGATCCCTTGCTTCTTCACCAATCACTTGCTGGAAATCCCGAACCATCATCGGAAAAGGGTGGGGACCAACAACAGAACCAATGGCATAAAGAGTGGAATCGGTATCTTTCAGATACCCCTCAAAGGCGCTGTCTACCGCATCCTTCAAGGTGCGTGTACCACGGGTGACTGAAACAACCCTGGCGCCAAGAATTTTCATTTTCACCACATTGGGCGCTTCTTTGGCGATATCGATTTCACCCATATGGATTTCACAGTCGATGCCCACCAGAGAGCAGGCTGTCGCCATGGCAACACCGTGCTGCCCTGCTCCTGTTTCGGCAATCACACGGGTTTTACCCATATACTTGGCCAACAGAGCCTCACCCAGGCAGTGATTAATTTTATGAGCCCCAGTGTGGTTAAGATCTTCACGTTTCAGATAAATTTTTGCACCACCACAATGTGCAGTCAGGCGACGGGCAAAATAGAGTGGGCTTGGGCGGCCAACATAGTAACGGTGCAATTCCTGCAGTTCTTTCTTAAAAGCCGGGTCCTTACGAATTTCCTGATAGGCCCTGTTAATATCCTGCATAACAGTTGCAAGCTGTTCAGGTACCAGGCAACCACCATATTCACCAAAGTAACCATTTTTATCGGGCATGGCTGCAAAAGCAGGTTCAGCAGAAAAAACAGACTCAGACATCATTATTCCTTTTTATGGAAATGCCCTCCGCATTTTCATTTTCCGGGAAGGACATTTTACCGTAGGGCACACAGCCAGCTCATGGCTGTTTGAGTAGTAAGAGCCCATATCCACTGGAGAAGTTGTCAGTTCATTGAATATGGGAGAATTTCGTTAGGTTTATCCAGTGCCCCTGAATCAAGAACTTCTATCAAACACTGTAACGATGTAACAGTACAGTAATTCAGCAATAAAAAATACCCCTTCAAACGATATAACCGGCCACAACGAGAAATTTCCAACAGGCTTTAAGGCCATCCAAGTGGCGAAAAGAGCCGAAATATTATATATTATCTGGTTTTTTAGACGTGCTTGGTCTGCAAATACCGGCAATGGAAAAAAGCATTTCTATTCATACAAAGCTACATGCCGGTCAACCCCTCAACACAGGTGATATTGATGCATTACTCCGAAGGAAACCGGCTGATGAATCAGAGCGACAAAAACAGTCGTGGCTTTAATCACAGTAAAACTGCAAAACTGGGCACCAAGAAAAACCCTGCTAATGTGACAGTTCAAACAGAGGAACGTTTCAGGGAAGTTGAAGTGATTGCCCTGGAAAACAGCTGGGTTATCAATATTGAGCAGAATGAAGAAAAGGAAGAAAATATCTCAGAACTGGAACTGCTGCTACAGATTCCAACAGTATCCACTGTATTAGAGAAAACTCCCGGCCGCAATGACCCCTGTTCCTGCGGCAGTGGCAAGAAGTACAAGAAGTGCTGCGGCTAAGTCACTTACACCAGGTTCATTGATGTCAATCATCCAGATCTGCAAATTGCGATGAAAGACGCTGTGGCTCTGAGCTGATCAGAGCCACTGAGCCACACAAAAAAACCTCAACAGGCTCTACGCTTCTATGCGAATAATCAGATCATGCCACTCTTCTGGATCAGACCATTCCAGTTCTGATACTGCCATACCGCATACAGAAAAACCGGCGCGACGGGTACTGTCAGGGTCTCCCGTTACCAAAGGGTGCCATTCAGGAAGATCGTAACCTTCAGCCAACAGACGATAGGCACAACTGTCAGGTAACCAGGCAAAATGCTCACGCAGTGTCTCAGGGGTAAACTGGATGCAGTCGTGAACCTGAGCCTTTCGGTGGGCATAGTCACGACAAAGCCCTGTTTCCAGATCCAGCAACTTGCAGGCAACGGCCGTTGTATGTACCTGATCCTTCTCATCAATCAACTTGTTCAGGCAGCAGCGTCCGCACCCGTCACATAAAGACTCCCACTCACTGCGGGTCATTTGTTCCAGGGTTTTGGAGTGCCAGAATGGAGTCAGTTTGGTTTTTGTTTGGGACATAATAGTCAGGTGTAAAAAAGCTGCTCATCATACGACATTGCCTCTATTCTGGCACAGTTGGTAGCAGACACATTTATTCTTCGCTATTAGCCAGCTCATTCTTAACCAAGAAATGTCTCTACATTACTAATGCATGAAAATGTCCTAACTCTGGGAGTGACAAAGTTGTTAGCTAAACCATACAGAAGCCCTGATTAACCTGTAAGTACCCGGGCATATGGAATCGCATATTTCTGGCCAATAAACAGGTTACTCAGTTGGGTGGCAGCGCAGGGAGCATAGCCCGCTATGTGACCGGAGCTGCGGCACGGCTGAGCGGCCTGGAGATTGAGTCAGAAATATATGATTTCATGCATCCGGGTACTTAACCGCCATGTTAGTAAATACCCTGAACTGAAAAGCGTGCTGGACTGTCTATGGATTTTTACTAACTGAAGGAATAAGAAAATGCAAATGCGTGTAAATTCACAAGGCGACAGCGGAGTCTTTAGTCAGATTTTGAGAGCGATTATGAACCCTTCAGGTGAAGGTCAAAGTCAAAGTCATGGCCTGTTTATCAGGCCTTCCCACAGCCATAGTCATCATCACACCTCTGTTCCACCCTCCCATATACCTATTTATCACTATCAGATAAAAGCCACTTCGGAGTGCGAGGGTCTAATACCACATGACAGGAAAGAAAAACAGGAAGAATTCAAAAGACTATTGGCTGAAAAAAAGTATGATGAAGCCACTCAACAATTTAATAACAACCACTCTCTTTATTCTTGCCTGATAGAATTCTATCAGAATAGCTCAGCCGATGACGTCTCGAAATTTCTTACCACGATCCATGAAACAAATCCGGATGACTTACCTACGTATATAGATGAATATGTTTGTCAAGAACAGTCCATCACTAAAGCGATATCTATTTTTAAAAATATTCCAGAAGAGTGTCTACCCCACGTCGCAACAAACAAAAAATTCATGCCTCAGCTTTATAGACGTTGTTATCTTGAAAATCTGGATTCATCAGAATGCGAGGCAGCTATAGAATTATTGTCATCAATGCTTGAGAAAGCTGCGCCTAATTCCGTCCCCCCCCCCGGCACTGCAATTATCAATATACTAAAAAATCCGGCGAACCCAATCAAAAAGTCTGTTGACATAAAGTTTGTTCATGCACTACTTAATAATCACAATAAATTATCAGAAGGAGCGATTGATATATTACCTACTAATCACATTATTGCTGTATTGGTTGCATCATTAGGATCTGATTATATTGCGTCATGCCAACTCAGACCAGAGACTATTAGTCAAATAATATGCATTTTAAGCACTATGACCACCAACCCCATTATAACTTCAACAGTGGACAATGATTTAGGGTCTACTATTAAGGGAATAATGCATGATGGCACTATAAGAAAAGAAGTCATTCAGTATGTACTATCAGGCTATGGTGGTTTAGACCTTGAAAACCAGAGTATATTATCCTTTTTTTCCACACTTCTTTCAGGATGCCTGGAATTAAATGACCCATGTGTTATGGCCGCTCTTGCTTTCGATATTCTTAAAGCAGACAGGGATCCCGATGAAAACAAAAAAGCCCTGGCAAGACTGATAATACTATTAAAATCAGTTAATAGTTCAAATAAGAATTTCTTTAATGAGTTTGCCCATTCAGTCATACAACTAAGCCAGAAATCAGAGTCAGGCAATGAAACATTACAGTGTTTTTTCCAAATAGCAGTAGAGGCTGGGCATTATAATATAGTAGAACAACTGCTTACTCATACATCCAGTGATGATTCAACATCATATTTAAGAACAACAAGTGAATGTTTTCAGAATTTGAGCACACTATTAATACCAGATAACAAGAGAAAGGAAATCATTGATCTTATATCACTTCTCATTAAGAAACGCTCTATCACAATTCAAAGAATACATCAGTCAGATCATTTCCTACATCAAAGCCAGAAATTTTTTAGTGAATTATTCTCATCCAGCTCTGATTTAACCATTGAAGATTTTATTTCCTGCTGCGAAGGTCGTATTAATAGCATCTTAAATCGTATGATGTGTGGAGCCATTCAACACTACAATCATTCAAACATAAATCTTTTAATAAATTATGCAAAAGAGAAAGGCATCCAGTTTCAATTATCAGAGGAGCTGATTGATCACCTGAAAAAAAAACCTTCTTCAGTTTCACGCACGCAATGGACACATTGCATTGAGTGCCTAATTGAGCACAATTTGTTTCCAGCAGATAAACTCAACAAAAAGCAGGTAAAGGAAAGTAAAAGTAGTGCAATCTGGCATGCTTATTATGCAGCAATAGTAAAGAAAGCCATGACTAAAACGACAGATACTACATGTGCCATTTGCCGGGACCACATGAATACAGCGATAAACTGTTTCGTCGTTGTGCCATGCGAACACATCCTTCATACACACTGTGTACACACATCTTCTGCATTTACC
>CBDEWF010000089.1:0-8661 GCA_965243775.1 Sansalvadorimonas sp. | reverse complement strand
ATATCGTGCCAGGCAGTCAGCGGACTGAACTTTTCCAGATTTGACTCTTGTATGACGTTTGGACTCTTCGAGTACTATGGGTTTGTTACAAATCTCACATTGATCGAGTAAATAAGGTGTCAAAGTTGCGATTTTTGTGACTGTGGCAAGGGAGCCTGATAAGAAGCAAAAATCTGATAACTGCTGTGTTGCCTGTTGCTCTTTTCTTTGGCTCTGTTTCAGCTCTTTTCTTAACTCGGTGTTAGTCTGATTAGATTGTTTTTTCTTTAAAATATCGGCTTGTAGTTTGAGGATTTTGTTGTCTTTTTTCTGCAATTCACCGGCATGTTTTTTACGTATTTTTTCCACTTCTGATTTTAGTTGGTCAATCTCCGCTCGTTGCTGTGTCATCTTTTTTTGTTTCAGGTCGTTATTCAAAATCATGACTGTCGTGATTTCAGTAAGTTTGCGATTCAACTCACTATCTTCATTACCATCAAGCACCTGCTGGAGATACAAGTTGACTGTCTTGCCGATGCCGCCATCGGGGTGTTCACTGACAGTTTTCAAATTAAACTTACGCCTTTTTGAGGTAGGAGATGGTGAACGGGAATCTGGTGGCGTTTCTGGATTGTAAGAATCCTCGGTTCTTTCTCTTTTGGCTCGCACTCGTATTGCCATAACTGCTCTCCTGTCTCATAAAGTATTGCCAGCTATAAGCGGCTCGCTGATACTTATGAAGACAGGAGGCGAGAAGCAGAGTTCTGCGGAAGTGACAGACTTGTCAGTTAGCAGTGGTTACCTTGCTTCATTCCCTTTTCCGAAAAGAACAACAGGGCAGCAATAGCAAAACAGAGAGAAATAGTACCGGCCATGAGCCAAAGCGCATAAATGGAGTAGAACCTGCCATAACTGGCAGTTCGCCTTCCAGAACCCCCTGCTGGTAACGGGGCAGGGTGCTGATAACTTTACCTTCAGGATTGATCAAAGCGGTAATGCCATCATTGGTGGCTCTTAACTGCCAGCGGCCTGTTTCCAGGGAGCGCATGCGCACCATCTGAAAATGTTGGACCGGGCCTATAGAAGAACCGAACCAGGTATCATTGGAAACAGTCAATAGAAAGCCCGTGTTTTCAGCCTGCCTGGCGGCAAAGTCTGGATACACAACTTCATAACAGATGTAGGCAGCGAGGGGTTCGCCATCAATGGTTAAGCCCTGCTGGTCAGGCTTTCCCCGGCTGAAAGACGACATAGGAAGGTTAAAGAACGTAATCAGGCCCCTCAGCATGGACTCAAGTGGTACAAACTCTCCGAAGGGCACCAGCTTCTGCTTGTAATATTCACCACTGGCACGCCCCATTCCGATAATCGTGTTGTAGTACGAACCATCTATGTAGGTGGGAACACCCAGAAGCAGCGCCGTATCTGTGCTATCAGCCTGCTGTGCCAAGGTACTGAACAGGCCGGGCATATTCTGGGGAAAAGTAGGAATAGCGTTTTCAGGCCAGAACAGCAAATCTTTCTGCCAATGGCTGGCCGAAAGTGTGAGAAAAGTATTAATTGTGTTGTCCAGGTGCCCTGGATCCCATTTCAGGCTCTGAGAGATATTTCCCTGAACAGCACTGAAAGTCAGTGGTTTGGAACCTGCCCGTTCTGTCCACTGAATATGCTCTAAACCTGTAGATACACCTGCCGTGGCAATAACCAAGGTAATAACACTATAAAGAGCTTTGCTCCTGGGAGATTGGATAATTGCAGCCAGAGAGGCTCCGAACAGAGTAACCAGCAGGCTCAATCCATAAACACCTGTAACCGGTGCCAGACCTGAGAAAGGCGTATCAAGCAGAGAGTAACCTGTGTAGAGCCAGGGAAAGCCAGTCAGGAACCAGCTGCGGAACCACTCCGCCAGAACCCAGACTCCGGAAAACAGCAGAACCTTTTTCCAGCGCTCTTGTCTTTTTGATAAACGACCATAAAGCCATGCCATGGGCGCAGTGAAAACAGCAGCCAGAGCCACAATAAACAGACCTGTTAATGCAGCTGCCAGGGGGGCAGGAGCACTGCCAAACTGGTGAATGCTGATATAAACCCAGGAGACACCTGTGCCATACATCCCGGTACCAAACAGAAGCCCCCGCAAAAGCTGTACTTTGGGTGATTCGGTATCGAGAAGAACAAAAAGAAGAGCCGCACTGACCAGCATGACCGGCCAGAAGTCAAAAGGGCTGAAAGCCAGAGCTGTCAGGGCTCCGGCAAGTCCGGCTAGAGCATGGCCAAACCAGTCGCGTTGAATTGATTTCATATTTTTAACTGTATAGCACAGCAGTTTTGTAACAGAACAGCCGTGCTGTACATCTTATTTCCGAGTTACCCGCAGCAGGCGTATACGGCGGTTGTCGGCATTTAATATCTGGAAGTCGTACTTATCAATGGAGACGGTTTCATTGCGCTTGGGAAGATGTCCAAACTGCTGCATCACGATACCGCCGATGGTGTCGAACTCCTCATCACTGAATTCGACACCGAAGTGCTCGTTAAAGTCTTCAATGGGGGTCAGGGCTTTAACGACAAACTCTCCATCCCCCATCTCCTTGATAAAACTGTCTTCATCGACATCGTATTCATCTTCGATATCACCGACAATCTGCTCAAGAACATCTTCGATGGTTACCAGGCCGGCTACACCACCGTATTCATCAATAACCATAGCCATATGGTTGTGATTACTGCGGAAATCATTGAGCAAAACATTCAGGCGCTTGCTTTCAGGCACAACGGTGGCCTGACGCAGGTGATCTTTGATGTTGAATTTCCTGCGGCCGCCATCCTGAATGAGTTCAAGAAGCAGAGGCAGAAGATCCTTGGCCAGAAGAATACCCAGAACTTCATCCTTGGTATCTCCAATAACCGGGAAGCGGGAGTGGGCTGCTTCAATCACAGTCGGGAGAAATTCTTCGGGCGTCTGGTCAGCGTTGACACAGACCATCTGGGAGCGGGGAATCATGATTTCCCGAACCTGCATATCTGAAACCTGGAGAGCTCCCTCAATAATGCGGAGAGCCTCGCTGTCTAGCAGGTTGCTGTGCTGTTCAGTATCGCGGAGTTGGTCAAGCAGCTCCTCACGGGTTTGGGGGTCGCCGGAGAAAACCTGTTTCAGTCTCTCCAGCCAGGTTCGGTTATGATGACCGTTGCCCGAGTGATCGTCAGCCATTGTCTTCTGTTATGTCCTCTTTATAAAAACCTGAATTTACGTTTGGTGCATACGGATCGTTATAGCCCAGAGATTGCATAATCTCTGTTTCCAGCTGCTCCATCTCCTCTGCTTCACCATCATCAATATGGTCGTAACCCAGGAGGTGCAGTGTGCCATGTATCACCATATGCGCCCAGTGCGAATCAGGACTTTTGCCCTGTTCCTTTGCTTCTCGTTCTACTACCGGTGCACAGATAACCAGATCACCCAGCAGAGGCAGGTTCAGTTCCGGTGGGAGGTCTGAAGGAAATGAGAGCACATTGGTGGCGTAATCTTTCTGGCGCCACTGGTTGTTCAGGATCTGCCCTTCCTCAATATCAACAATACGGATACTGATTTCAGACTCTTCCCGTTCTGCACGAACAGCCGCTTCAGCCCATTGGCTGAGTTGTTGCTCCGAGGGCAGGCTGCTGTTGTCACTGGCAACCTGCAAATCAATAGAAACCGCCATTACTGCTGGTTATCCTGACCCTGGTGATTTTCATAGCGATCATAGGCTTCGACAATCCGCTGCACCAGTGGGTGACGAACCACATCCTTGGCATTGAAGCGAATGGAGCCGATACCTTTAACCCCTTCCAGTACTTCCAGGGCGTGACGCAGGCCGGAGCGGGTATTGCGGGGCAGGTCGATCTGGGTAATGTCTCCAGTAATCACTGCGGTTGAGCCAAAGCCAATCCGGGTCAGAAACATCTTCATCTGTTCCGTGGTAGTGTTTTGGGATTCATCCAGAATTATAAAGGCATTGTTCAGCGTCCGGCCACGCATATAGGCCAGGGGAGCGACTTCGATCACGTTCTTTTCAATCAGGCGGGTTACCCGGTCAAAGCCCAGCATTTCGTACAGGGCGTCGTAAAGAGGGCGAAGGTAGGGATCGATCTTCTGGGCCAGATCTCCGGGTAGAAAACCCAGTTTTTCGCCGGCCTCGACGGCTGGGCGAACCAGCAGGATGCGGCGGACCTCCTCCTGCTCCAGAGCCTGGACCGCACAGGCTACGGCAAGATAGGTCTTACCTGTACCGGCAGGGCCAACACCAAAGTTGATGTCGTTTTCCTGAATGGTACGGACATACCCCTGCTGGTTTTTACCCCGGGGCCTGATCAGGCCTTTACGGGTCTTGATGACAACATCCTCTGCTTCCCCTGGTTTGATCTCGTATTGATCCATACCAGTTTCCTGCAGAAACAGGTGAACCATCTCCGGGGTCAGGCTGTTGCTGACCGAGGTTTCGTTATACAGGCGCTGCAATACCTGCTCTCCGGCCTGAACCGGGTCAGCTTCACCGGACAATTCAAAATGCTGGCCACGGTTGCTGATACGAATACCGAGGCGGTGTTCAATTTGTTTCAGGTGTTCGTTGAACTGGCCACAGAGTTCGGCAAAGCGACGGGCGTCAACGGGTTCGAGGTCGAACTGAAGGGTTTCTGGATGTGCGTTCAAAATGTAGTAATCAGCCTTTGTGGCAAATCTATTTAAAGCATATATCGGGGTTGGCATTCAGGAAAGCAAGACCTGCTGCAGCCCTGAGAATATAAATTCTGCCACCTGAGGGGAAAAGATGGTATGCCCTTAATCATTCCTTTTTTACCTCTTTAGCTCGCGTAATAAGTCAAGAGGCTATTATTGGCCAGCATTGGCCAGATTTTGGACCTTATGTGTAAATGTTACGATTTGTAGCTCCAGTTTATGTAAACCGGCATGGCTGGTGCTTGTACGTAAATAGTGGGTGCGGCAAACTCGCATCTTGGGAGCCTGTCAGACTTTTTCTCGCTGCGGTTGGTTAAGTCCGACAGGCTCCCTGGCTGGCAGAAGGGCTGTCTGATCTGGCTGTTTGATGACAGTGTCAGCTGAATAAAGAACTAATTGAATGAGAGAAGTGGCTTCAGCATTCTTACTTAAGCTGTCTGGGCAGCTGAGCTGGGTTTCAATAATAAGAATGCGCCCGTTCTAGGAGTTTTGATGAAGTATTTCGTTACTGGTGGTACCGGGTTTATTGGTCGCTTTCTGGTTGAAAAACTGTTGCGCAGGGGGGGAACTGTTTATGTTCTGGTCCGCGAACAGTCACTGGGTAAACTGAATGCCCTGAAACAGCGTATGGGAGAAGCAGAAGAAGCGACTGCCGGGAGAATCGTTCCGGTTCTGGGGGACCTGTCTGCAGCCGCTCTCGGCTTGAGTGATCAGAATCAGCAAATGCTGACTGGTCAGATTGATCACTTCTTTCACCTGGCGGCAATCTACGATCTGAAAGCAGATGCTGAATCCCAGGATATTGCCAATATTGAAGGAACCCGTGCTGCTGTTGAGTGCGCGAAAAAACTGCAGGCTGGTCAGTTTCACCATGTCAGCTCCATAGCGGCTGCCGGTTTGTACAAAGGTGTCTTCCGGGAAGATATGTTTGAAGAGGCTGAACACTTCCACTCTCCTTACTTGCGAACCAAGCATCTGGCGGAAAAGGTTGTCCGGGAAGAGTGTGGTGATATGCCTTGGAAGGTTTACCGGCCGGGTATGGTTGTCGGTCATTCAGAAACCGGGGAAATCGACAAGATCGACGGTCCCTACTACTTCTTCAAACTGCTGCAGAAGATTCGGCAGACGCTCCCTCCCTGGGTGCCAACCATTGGTATTGAAGGTGGGCGACTGAATATTGTGCCTGTGGACTATGTCGTTAATGCCATGGATCATATCGCCCACAGGACAGACCTTGATACCCGGTGCTTCCACCTGACCGATCCTGAGCCCCACAAGGTGGGAGAGGTTCTCAATATCTTCGCTGAAGCCGGCCACGCTCCGAAAATGGCCATGCGCATTGACTCCCGTATGTTCGGCTTCATTCCCAAGATGATCCGTGATGGCATTAAAAGACTGCCCCCTGTCCGACGCATTCGCAATGCTATCCTCCATGATCTCGGTATTCCTGAGGAGACTCTGGATTTTATAAATTACCCCACCAGGTTTGATAACAGGGATGCTGAGCGAGCCTTGCAGGGATCCGGCATCTCCTGTCCAGCTCTGCCAAGTTATTCCACCAAGCTCTGGGATTACTGGGAACGTAATCTTGATCCTGATCTGTTTATAGAGCATACCCTGAAAGGTGCAGTGGCTGGCAAAACCATTGTTGTGACCGGAGCATCGTCGGGCATAGGTAAAGCTACGGCCTTAAAACTGGCAGAGACCGATGCCAGGATTCTTCTGATTGCCCGTACACCTGAAAAACTGGAGCAGACCTGCCAGGAGATTCAGGACAAAGGTGGACAGGGTTATATCTACCAGTGTGATATTTCCGATATGGACGACTGTGATCGCCTGGTGAAACGTGTACTGGAAGATCATGGTCATGTGGATATTCTGGTCAACAACGCTGGTCGTTCCATCCGACGATCACTGATGCTCTCCTTTGACCGGTTCCATGACTTTGAGCGCACTATGCAGCTCAATTACTTTGGTGCACTGAAAATGATTATGGGTTTTGTGCCCATGATGCTGGAACGTCGTTCAGGTCATATTATCAATATCTCTTCCATTGGTGTGTTGACCAAGTCACCCAGGTTCTCTGCCTATGTGGCTTCCAAGTCAGCCCTGGACTCATTCTCCCGCTGTGCGGCGGCAGAGTTTTCTGACAAAAACGTCAACTTTACAACCATCAATATGCCGTTGGTAAAAACGCCGATGATCGGGCCCACCAAAATCTATGATTCAGTGCCGACCCTGACCCCGGAAGAAGCAGCCGATATGGTGTGCGATGCCATTATTCGCAAACCCAAGCGTATTGCTACACGCCTTGGTATCTTTGCCCAGGTCATGCACGCTATTGCTCCGAAGATGGGAGAGATCGTGATGAATACCGGCTACAAGATGTTTCCGGATTCAGCCGCAGCCAAAGGTGACAAGAAACCCCGAATATCTTCTGAACAAGTGGCTTTTGCGGCATTGATGCGGGGAATTTACTGGTAAGTATCCAGACATGTGCAAACATATATTCTTGGCTCAACCAACAGGTTGCTCGCGGCAATAGCTCCTGCGTTGACGGGAGCGGCCTAGAGGGTGAGCCAGGAATATATGTTTTCATATGTGGGGACTCAGGTGCCATCTGCAGTTAACTGAGACAGCGAAAAATGCACCTGGGAAACTTCTGTTATGTCGCTTTGTATGGATTTGCTACTAAACTTCCCACCTTTGCATGTGGAGATTTGCCATGGTGGTTCTCAAGAAAAGCCGGTTATTCCTCTTGCTGGCTCTTTTTCTGCTCTCAAATGAGTTGTTAGCGGATCGTCATGGAAATCAAAAAGTAATCTGTGGTGCTGGTGCGGAACCTCTTGCTATTCCAGATGAATATGATCAAGAGGAAATAATAGAAGCTGGTAATAATATAGGATTTAACATTCATGAGGAGGAAAGGAGCTGGTCAATAGAGTGCATAACAGAATCTGATGTTTCTGTAATTGCTGAAGCCCTATTAAAGTATAAGGGTCCAGAATATATATATACTAACGATATGAATATTTTAAATGTTTTAAAAGATATACCCAACGAACTAGCTAAAAAGTTAAAAGTGGTTATTGCAACCCACGAGGGAAATGAACTGACTACTTACTTCGGAACCCGTTGTGGATACCATATGTTATTACTGGGTAAAACAGAGAAAGGCTTGATAATATTTGATACACAAGTAGAAGATGGAGCAAGCATAAAACCAGATGACTGGATTAAATGTGTTTATAATAATTACTGTATCAGTTTTACTCTAATGAATTCATATACAATCAGAAATCTTCCTCAATTCAGATTTGTAAATGGTTTGGCATATCTTTATCAATATAAAGAATCAGACGCGTTTGAAATACAACATCCTGATTTTGCATTGAGAAATCCTGGGGTCGCAGGTTTAAAATCTCCATTGTGGGAAAAATCATTTAGCCTTAACTTATACGAAGTGTATCAGTTTTTTATGGGTGGTATTTCTTATGAAGATGTGCTGAGCCGACATCAAGATTTTGCAAGTCCTATTGCACGTTTAAAACAGAATGAAATTGCATTCTTACGCGAAGTTTTTAAAAGCCCTAACCCTGATTTACCATAAACTGCCCTGGTCTCACTTATTCCATGCCGACAGATCAACTCTGCCAGTCTATTTCATTTTTCCAGAAAGGCTGATCTGCAGGGATGCCTGAAGGTCAAACTCACATTCATCTGGAATCCCTTTTTCCAATAACCCGTCGATCGCCATCATGGCGTGCCCATGAACCGTAGCCCAGCAGTTTTTAGCCAGGAACCACGGAGGATGCCAGTCGGTAATTTTTCCCTGGGGCTATGGCCTTCTCGATAATTTCTACCAAGGCAGTAAAGGCTTTATCCGGTGCGTCAGTCATATATGCCGACTCTCGCCACTCTCGGATAGACGGGCCAAACATTAACCGGTACAGCTCGGGGTT
>CBDEWF010000088.1:0-1780 GCA_965243775.1 Sansalvadorimonas sp. | reverse complement strand
ATGTGACTACCCAGCTGCCCAACAACCTCATTGATCAGACTCTGGATTTGCGCGCTGGTAGAATCCCACGTACTTGTTTGCAGATTGATGGCGTGTAACAGGCAGTGTCCATCAGTAGGTACAGCCATAGCACTCAAACCCAATTGAGAAACAATAAGGGGAATAGAGTACTGAGATACAGTCTGACTGCAGTTGTGTTCTTTTTTAACACTCTGTAAAGACTCCATCAGACTGGCAACATGTTCCAAAGCCGCACCCTGTAACTTCATCTGGGCGTGAGATTCAATGACGGCCGCGAGTGCTCTTATCTCTTTTTGACATTGATCCTTTAAGTCTGGCTCCTTAAAAAGAGCTTGAAAGCACTCTTCGGGAGTTGGAGCTTCATTGCCTTTATTTTCTTCCTGAAAGTTCTGAAGATGCTGATAACCAAGCCAGAACAACAGGAAAGACGGCGAGTCATCATACTCGCTGTCGGCACTCACTGCTTCTGCAATTTTCCGGTATAACGTAATCCCTTTCAGGGTTAGTTCCCATAAGGGTTGATCCGCCAGAAAGCTTATTAAATCCTCATGGGCGCACTGAGCAACGCTCGAATAAATTATTTGCGGGTAGACCTTGATGTCTGGATTAAGTTTTGATGCAGCATGTAAGCCTTTTTGGTACTTTTCATAAGCCTGCTCAACCTCTTTTAAACTGGTTTTGTTCAGACCCCTTAATGCAATCAACCGAATCAGGAGTGCATTAACAAGCTGGCTGTCTAACTGCCGCCTGGTCAGGTTTTTCGTACCATAGTCCTGAAACGATCTGTTCAACCAGTCAGTGATACTATCAAGCGCAGGTACAATCTCTGACGCCTTCCCAAATGTTATTGCCCAGACAAAAGTCTGCAGCAGCCCTAAAAACTCATCTCTCAGGTCATCACCCGATGTCACTATTGTCGCCGCCGCACTACCAGGCCCATATGGTTCAAACAGCTTGCGGTGACCCTGAAGCTCACTCCAGCTATCACCACTCATTTCAGGGTAGATAGCATAAACACAGTGCAGAATTTCCCCTGGACCAAAACGGTTATTGCCCACTACCTTCTGGAGATACTCACAGGCTGCAAGATAACTTTTCAAGAAAAACAGAAAAAACTTTTCAAGATCTTCATCATCATTTCCCAGCCTACTAATCGCACGCAGAATAACTTGTTCGATCAGGTTATGAGCATATCGATCCAGGTCATCCTTTTTCAGAAAGTCAGGGTTAGCAAAAAAGCGGCTTGAAGCTTCCACTAATGCCAATGACTGGCTGATGTTTATCGCTCCTTTCTTCATGTACCGAAGCAGGGTTCGCCTCTCTTTCAGAAAGTCTTCTTTCAATGCTTGTCGATCAACTGCTTCTTCCTGAAGAGTATCGGCCTGAACCTGCGTAACAATTTCAGCTCCATTTAAATCATTCCATGCAGCGGCATTCTCTTTATCTTCTACCGTTTTTTTTCTTTGTTCTTTTTTCTCTTTTTCTTCGTTTTAACATTATTAGAAGCAACAGCAGCAGAATCTTCGTATCGGGGTTGAGAAACCGCCTTTTCAGATTCTTCTTTTGTACTGGGCTCCGGGGTAGAAGCTAACCCGGCAACAGCGCTCTGCCAATACAGGTATACGACTATATTCGTTTGCTGTCCGTTTTGTGCGGGAGTAAAGTAAACCAGAAGATAAGGCAGAGCAGGCATTGAAGCTTGCTCTTCTGAAGTAAGCCCATGCTCAACACCTGCAATGGTCAGATGCGACTCGCTGTC
>CBDEWF010000087.1:0-120036 GCA_965243775.1 Sansalvadorimonas sp. | reverse complement strand
TGCATCCTTGCTACTACTCTTGATGGCTTGGGCAGACAGATCTGAGCATATCTGAGGCGGTATAGATATTAGAGCTTTCCGGCACTAGCAGGACTCAATAAACATGGATGTTCGCAGTATCTTGCACGTTTTTCTGGTGGGACAGTGTACCAGACTGACTGCAGTACTCATTGCCGGATGCAAGCCTTTGCAGGCTGTTAAGGGGGGCACAGCTTTTTTGCGTGCGCTGGTATCCTCTTTATTGGTTGTTTCTCTCTGGGTAAATGCAGACCTTTCCCATGATGCTCTGCCCCAGGGAGCCAATGTCGTTCATGGTGATGTGTCTGTCTCTTCAAACCAGAACTCCATGACCATCAACCAGACCAGTTACAAAGGTATTGTCGAGTGGCAGAACTTTAATATTGGCGAGAATGCGTCTGTAGTCGTCAATCAACCGGATACCGGTTCATCACTTCTCAACCGGGTTATCGGTGCTGACCCTTCAAAAATTCTTGGCAGCTTAAAAGCCAATGGACAGATTATTCTTATCAATCCAAATGGCGTCGTCTTTGGGCCAAATTCCCGGATAGATGTTGGCTCTATTGTTGCCTCTTCTCTGCAACTGTCCAATGAAGACTTTCTTCAGAACAGATACCAGTTTACTGGTGGCGGGCTGGCTGCGGGTATTCAGCAACTGGGTACTATAAATGCCGACTCTGTGGCGCTGGTGGCCGCCTCTATTGTAAATCAGGGTAGTATCAATGCTGAGAGCGGGGTTGTTCTGGCAACTGGAGAGAAAGTTCAGATCAGCTTTGATGGCAGAAATTTGATCTCTGTTGATCTCTGTTGATGTCAGTGCAGCCCACTGGAATGCCAGCATTCACAATGGTGGGGTTATTGATGCAGGTAATGGCCTCGTTTTATTAAAGACAGATGTTGCTGTTGAATTTTTGTCTCAGGTTGTTTCCACCAGTCAAACAAGCATTGCCAGCGAAGCTGTTGTTGATAACGGTTTTATTCGCCTGGTAACCAATACGGGTGAGATTGCTGGCCGTTCCATTTATCTTGACGCAGGTGGTCAGGGGCAGACTGTTGTCAGCGGTATTCTTGATGCATCCTCGCCAACTTCAGCCGGTGGTCGTATCGATGTAATCGGTGGCAATGTGCTGGTGGAAAGAACGTCCCGAATCACGGCAGATGGAAAAACGGGTGGGGGCGAAGTATATATTGGTGGAGGCTGGCAGGGACAGAACCCCAATATTCGTCAGGCTCAGATAACAACCGTTGAGCCGGGAGCTGATATCAGTGCCAGCGCAATCGGGAATGGAGATGGTGGCACTGTTGTTATCTGGTCAGATATTCATAACCCGGATTCTGTAACTTCTGTTAATGGCACTATTAAAGCGGAAGGGCGTGGTGCTGGTAAGCAGGGTGGAAGGGTAGAAACATCCGGTTATCGGGTGATGATCGGAGAACAGGCTTTTATCAGCACCCTGACCGAGCAGGGAGTCAATGGTCGGTGGCTGATCGATCCGAATGATTACACTGTTGCCGCCTCTGGGGGTGATATAACCGGCAGTGCTCTCTCAATTGCTCTTGATTCCAACAATGTTACGATTCTTTCCAGCAGTGGTGGAACGGCTGGCAGCGGCGATATCAATATCCTTGATGCTGTCACCTGGCAGAACAACAATCTGGAACTGATAGCTGACCGGGATATCAAGATCCACGCAGTGGTGACAGCCAAGAACAATGCATCACTGACCATGACTGCCAATAATAACACCAGCGATGATGGCAACCCTTATGATCCTGTGAATACACCTGTCCAGACTCGTGCGGCCCTTATAAGTGTTGGGCGGGTGAGAGTGGGATTGCACCCGAATGATTCCAGGTTCGCGGGACAAGTGGATTTCGATTCACGCAGCGGAAGTGGTTTCCTGACTATCAACGGTGAAAGCTATACCGTTATCAACTCATTGACAGGGACTGCGGCTGTCAATCTTGATGAGATAGTCAGCTCTGATACCTCCGTACGTTATGCCCTTGGCTCAGATATTGATGCCAGCTCACTAATAACATATATCGCTTCGGATTTTCGGGGAATATTTGACGGGCTTGGTCACACTGTTGATGGCATGAGCATATCAACGACTTTGCATCATGGTTTGTTTAACAAGCTTTCCAATGGCAGTGTGGTCAGAAATCTTGGGGTTACCAACGGCAGTGTCATATCAAATTATGCTTCGGTTGGTCTGCTGGCTGGCACCGTGAGCGGGGCTGTTATCCATAATACCTTCACGACTGGTTATGTAAGGGGCTCCTCTGTACACGACAAAAAAGTGAGCTGGCAACGTAGCAAAGCTGCTATGAAAGGCTGTGAAAAAAGAGCCATCGGAAGCAGCCATGGACATTGCCAGCTCACTCTCCCAGCAGATTAAGCCATATCTCGCTCTAAGCAAGCCGCGGCTTGAGCTTATTTCCATCTTGGTCATCAGCATTATTCAGTTGCGAACAGTGAATCTTACCCGCCTTGCCGCAAACTTCCCGGGTTTTGCTCAAACAGAGTCCTGCTATCGCCGTATACAGAATTTTTTCCAGAAGGTCTCCCTCGATACAGTCACTCTCGCCAAACTTATAGCCTGTTTGTTCGGCCCCGAAGGGCCTTGGAAGCTCAGCATGGATCGAACAACATGGATGCTGGGACGATCCAAGTTCAACATTCTTTATCTGGCCATTAACTACAAAGGTATGGCTATACCCCTGTTGTGGGTCATGCTCGACAAGAAGGGCAACTCGAATACTCAGGAGCGCATTGATCTACTGAACTTGTTTCTGGACATCTTCCCTGACCAGAAAGTAGAGCGCCTTATGGCAGACAGGGAGTTCAAAGGAAAGAAATGGCTGGGTTACCTGGTCGAATATAACTGGCCGTTCTGCCTTCGGATTCCAGTGAATACCCAGATACCCAACAAGCATCAAAACCGCCTGCTGCCTGTTCGGCGCATCTTCACCATAAAGGTTGGTGAACACATGGTGATACGCAAGCCTCGTAAGGTGTGGGGGTATACAGTTTATCTTGCTGCTGCTCGGTCTGAGAAAGGTCTTATGGCTCTCATTTGTCAGGCTGACCCTGAACGTGCTGTTCAGGACTACCTGGAAAGGTGGCAGATAGAAACCATGTTCCAGTCTCTGAAAGGACGCGGGTTTAACATGGAGGAAACACACCTCACCAAGTTGGATAGAGCCTCAAAGCTACTGGGCATTCTGGCTATCGCTTTTGTCTGGTGTTACAAGACCGGCGAGTGGGTGAATGAGGAGAAACCTATTCGCACCAAGAAACACGGCAGGAAGGCCAAGAGCCTCTTCAGAGCCGGACTGGACAGGCTTCAGCGCACACTCGGCCACGTTGACCAATGGTTCAGTGATGCGCTTCAGTTTATAGCGTTACTCTTCGAACCTAGGCTGGTACTGGGCTCGTGAGGAATTGTCGTATACAGAGAAGGGGCTCTTACAATACTGGTGGTCTTGCTGGTCTGATTGATATGTCAGGCAGTCACATCACTCTTCTGGAAACAGTAGCGAGTGAAGCCAGTGTTGCTACATTCCATACATCGGTAGGAGATGCTGGTGGCCTTGTGGGTAAAATTTCTGCTGCTTCAGCCAGTAATATGATTGTCATTGCAAATGCCCGTGCAACAGGCAACGTGAATTCTTCTGGTTACGAAGTCGGTGGACTGATCGGTTATGCCAACAAAACCATAGTATTAGGCAGTTACGCGACTGGATTTATCAACCAAAGCAACCCTGTTGCTCAGAATGATAGAGCGGGCGGCCTGATTGGCCGGGCTTATCAGCAGGTCACACTGGACACAGTTTATGCAACTGGTGATGTTTATGGTGATGATAATATTGGCGGTTTAATTGGCTGGTCTGATGGTCAGACCAGCACTGCGAGATTACATATAGCTAACAGTTATGCCAGAGGCAGCGTCTATGGACTGGACAGTACTGGCACCGATGATCTTGGAGGTCTGATTGGGGAAGTTGATGCCGGTGCCTACACCAGCATTGAGAACAGTTTTGCCTACGGAGCTGTTACAAGCAAGCCCAACAATAGTGGAGGGTTATTCGGCAGTGTCAATGTTGCACCCTCTCTGAGCAATGTTTACTGGAATTACAGCGTAAACAGCTATGTGGTAGACGGTAGTGCTTCCCTGACCGGAACATCCGGGAAAAATACCACAGAATTTTCTTCTCTGGCGGATAGTGATCTTGGCGGCAGTGGAAGATGGACGACCAATTCCAGCTATGCTTATCCGGTTCTTGGCCTGTCTGCACTGGATGACCGCCTGAATGCTTATAATGGCAGTGTCATGGATGTCACTATTACCAGCGGAACTGGTGGCAGCTGAAGTGGTCTTCTGGGGGGAGAGACACTGGGAGTGATCGCGGCAGGGGTGTTTGCCGATGAGAATGCCGGGACCGGTAAAAATGTCACAGTCAGCTATAGCCTGAGTGATGGCACCGGTGGCGGTCTGGCCAGTAACTACAGCCTGGCTGATGAAGTTCTCACTGCGGATATCACTCCCAAACAGCTCACCATCAGCGGGACCACGGTTGCCAATAAAATCTATGATCGAAACACCAGCGCAGTGGCCAGCGCCAGTGGAGCCAATCTCAGCGGCCTGTTTATAGCGTTACTCTTCGAGACCCAGGCTGTGTACTGCGGCTCGTGAGTGAATTGTCGATGTACAGAGATGCCGGAATCCATTAAAGAATTTTTGGGGGCTTTCTCAGGTTGGCAGATCATATCTGAGCCTCCTGCCGGATTTTCAGATACAGATATTCAAGGTCGTTATAGCCACAAGCCTTGTAGACAATACGTTTGATCACACCGTTAAAGGCCTCAATTTTTGCACTGGTTATTCGGTGCTGACAGTATGACAGGAGTCCTTCTCTGGCCCGATCCAACCCTTTGGCAAACCGCCTGAGTTCGCCAATGCCTGTTTCTGTGGCCAGCTCGATCCACCTGTCGAGAAACTTACTGGCACAACCTTTGTAAGTGTACGTCCAGAGCTGCTTGAGCATATCCTTCAGGGTGTAGGCTTGGTACAGGTCTTCGTTCATAGCCAACAGTTCTTTCAGACAGCTTTCTCCCTTGGGGGTGAGGTTCTCAGGGTTCCTGAACAAATTGAAGCGCTGCCCCTTGATGAAAGGCTTATCATCAACTTCAGCCTGCCTCCATTCCCGACGACGGATTTTATCTATGACATCGTTGTAATTGGCAATAATGTGAAACTTGTCGTAAACGATATCGGCGTCAGGAAGGTGCTCCCTGACCGACGCTTTGTAGCTACCACCACGGTCTATACCCACACATTCAATGCGAGACTTTTGTTCCGGAGTTAAGCAGCTGAGGAATTGGTCCAGGGTGGCTTTTCGCTTGCCTTCACCAAGGAACAGGGTTTCGCCCGTATCAGCATTCAGAACAACAGTCAGGTAATGGTGTCCTTTACCAATGGATTTCTCATCAATCAACAGGGCTCGTATGTTATCCAGGTCAGGGGCTGGCAGAGTTTTCATCAATATCTCTTTATCCCAGCGCCTGGCCGTATGATGCGAGATAGAGATGAATTCAGGAATCTTGTTGCAGGGCATATAGCGGCAGAGATGACTGACATGTTGCTTCAGCCGTTCAGTAGCCTGCGCTTTGGGAGCCAACCCGGGAGGCGTGACTGTTTCAATGTGCCCACAGTGGGAACACCGTCCCTGGTAAACAGTGAAGCATAATTGCACATCCAGAGTACCCAGCGGCAAGTCCAGCACGGTACGCTCATTCTCACGGATTTTACCCATTGGGTTCTGACACTGACTGCATCTGAACTGCTGTATGCGACCATCCCTGCGCAGGGAAACTGTAGCCACAGATTCATCCCAATTAATATCAATGTGGTCGATTACCCAGCCGGGAAATGTGAACATAGGACGCAGTGAGGGCGTTGTAGACATGCCTGATCCTTCAGAAATGTTGATCCGTTCAAATCAACCTTTGCCTGAAGGCTATTTCTGTTTCAACCCCTCACTTTCATCTGCCAACCTGAGAAAGCCCCAAAAATGTCACAGTCAGCTATAGCCTGAGTGATGGTACCGGTGGTGGTCTGGCCAGTAACTACAGCCTGGCTGATGAAATCCTGACTGCTGATATCACGCCCAAAACTGTAAGCTTTACTTACAGTGCCACAGATAAAACCTATGACGGAACATCAACGGCTCAGGTTAACGGTGTATTAAACGGTGTATTCAGTGGTGAACAGGTTTCTCTGACCGAAACAGCAACATTTGATGATGTTAGTGTTGGCACTAATAAAACTGTAACCATCAGTGGTATGACATTAACTGGCAGTGATGCTGGAAATTATGCGATCTCTTCCTCTTCGCCGACGACAGTCACAGCATTAGCCAATATTGAGAGAGCAACACCTGTTATTAACTTTGGCTCCGGGTCAGTTGTAAGTAAATTCATTGGCGATAACCCGTTTACCAACGCTGTTTCTATCTCTGTTCCCGGGCTTACCGGGAATGTAGCTTACACCAGCTCTGATGCCAGTATCGCAACCGTAGATCCTGTCTCGGGTGAGGTGACTATTGTTGGCTCAGGTACAGTCACAATTTCTGTTTCGGTGGCAGCAACGGCAACATCTTTTGCTGAAACGAGAAACTATACCCTGTCAGTTGCAGAGCAAAGTTCTGGAAGCCAGGGTGAAACGTTGAATCCTGAAGGGGTAGGAAACCAGAGCATTACGTCAACTGTAACTCCACAGCCCCAGCCCCTGAGTAGTCTGGTAGTACCTCCCTTACCCTCTATCCCCGCTGCGCCACCTATTATTGCCTCACTGGAGCAGTCAGGGCAGGTTCCTGTACTTCCTCCTGTTAATCCAAGGATTTCAAGAACAACAGACAATGCTAATACCAGTACCAATACCAATACCAACAACAGCGCTTTGAATACCGCAATCCCTGAAAGTAGCACCACACCAGAAAATACTGTTTCACTCCCGCAGCAAACAAATAGCCCCCAACAAGCTGAGCCAGACAACAGTGGTCAAGTTGCGCCGGATAATAGCAGGCTTGAAGCCAGCCTGGTGAACAGGGGAGCAGGAGTTCAAGTGACAACCGGGATGGACAGCTCCTGGCTCAGGGAGCTCAACAGGCGGAAACGGCTTCCAGCAATTCTGCTGTAGAGTCGAGCGTAACCAATGGGGTTTCTGGCCAGAACAGTAACCAGGGACAGGGAGAATCGCGACCTGATAGCCTGTCTGAAAACGCCCCTGCAACTTTTGATCAGATAGTTGTGCTCTCTGCTTATGGTAAAACGGAAGCAACAGTAAAATCTGAAATAAATAATCAGGGTGGAAGTGATGGTTTTGTCAGGGCTACTGACTTCAGCAACCCATCCATTGAGCAGGAGGGAGACTTTGTTGTTATCCTTCCAGAAGATACCTTTGTACACAGTAACGGGCAGGAATCGATGTTGATTTCAGCCCAACTTGAGAGTGGTGAGCCCCTCCCTTTATGGATTACCTTTGATGATTCCAGTTTTTCATTCAGGGGTACAGCTCCTGCAGGTGATCCGGCGGATGTGAATATTCGCTTGATCGCTATTGATGCATCAGGCAATCAGGCCATAACAGGATTCACAATTCGTTTTGGTTCGGCAGCTCAATAACAGGCTTTCCAGACAGCTTTCAAAACCTAGAGACTAATTGCTCATTGAAGCGGCAAATGGAGGAACTCCAGCTATCTTGGGAGGTCGAATGACTGTTTCATGATCTTCTGGGAGGCTGGATATGGATTTCAGGTGTTTTTCCAAATGTGGCCTGCTTGCTGTCAGCCTGTTTGTTTCGGGTTTGGCTTTCGGCATTGAGGAGCGGATTTATCTGGCAGGTCAATACCGGAGCGGTGTCGGGGTTGTCTACTCTCTGCCTCTGGATAAAAAGGTTCTTGAGCAGGGAACGGTTGGCTGGGAGCGTAAAGAGTTCGATCTTCCTTACCTTCAACACCATAAGCACTACACAACTTTATCATCGTCCCTTAACTGATGGCCGCCATCTCTTTGCTAGCCATAACGGTTATCTTTATCTGGCAGAAACCGTAAGAAATACCGCAGTATTTTCTCTGAGCTATTCCGTACTGGGCTTCTGGCCTCAATCATCACGCTGGGCCTATATACCTAATTATGCGAGGGAAGCTTACTCGCCAATCTATCTCAGTGAAGAAGTTGAACTGGGTGGGGAAAGAACGGTTTTCCTCTTGATTGATAATCACACCTTTAAGGTGAGTATTGATACTCTGCTGACTGAGCGAGAAGGTGCAATAAAACCATTTCCCGGGCCTTACAGAAATGTGGTGATGACGGATGATAGTGGAAGCTATCACCCCACAGGACTGGCCGTTCTGCAAAGTAATGAGGGAGGAAAAACATCTGTCAGGCTATTTGCTTCCATGGCTCGCTATCGCCTGAAAAACAAACCGGGTCAGGTGGGTTATATGCGGGAAATAAAGCTCTATGCATCGGATCTCACAGGCTCTGGCGTATGGCAGTCTGTGCCTGTATCAGCAAAAACCAGAGAACTTGGAATAGATTTCAAGCAGTCAGTTACCTCAGGAGTCTGGGAAGTGCGTGCAGAGAAGTACAACAGTGGTGACATCAAGTCACTTTGTGCTGACTCACTAAGGGGAGAGCTGTTGTTTCGCGGTCATCACAACAATCTTATGGTGATTGATAAACCTGACCAGGATTCCGGTGAGCAGGCTCCTGACCATACTGGGCAGCAGCTGTATCGGCTTCAGCGAACAGAGGAGGTTCCCCATACAGACCTTATGGCCTGTTACAACGGTATGCTTTATCTGGGCCGCAGCTACTTACGATGATGCCCAGGACAAGGCACTGCGTCCCGAATGCTGATGGTTACCCAGCGGCCTGATCGTCAGGATACATCTTACCAGTCCAGCCAGGACGGTGGTGATTATATTCAGCCGGTGGCAACTGAGTGGAAACGCGTGATTGAGGCTCCGGTTGGGGAGTTTCAAGCAGATAAAAACTGGGCCTGGTCGATTACGATCCGGCCTGGCAAAGTGATAAAAATTGGAGAAGCTGCCGGGAGCCCTAGGACCTATGGTGAAATCACAACAGGCCCTAAAACAGAACTACAAAAGATGAAAACAAGGCAAGTTGTTCAGACAGTTAGACTAACTGCGGCAGAACATCCGTCATGCTTCCGGATTAATGCCTTCTTTCCTGACACCACTGACCCGGAAGGTTTCGGACAAAGTACCATCAGACTCGGAGTGCTTGGGGGCATAATCCCTGGGTTGTTCCAGTGGAGCGGTTGACTCCCCCCCTTTATGGCTGATGCCACTGCTGCCAGGAGAGCATCGCTCAGGCGGTGTTTGGTCAGTTCATCAACACAGAGTTCATTGGCACTGGTGGCCAGGTGTTCATGAACATCCCGATAGGTATCGGTCAGTCGGTTAACAAGGTGGGCGCTGGTACTGAAATGATCAGCCACCTTGTCTTTGTAATCTTTCAGTTCAGCTTCCAGCTCGGTGACCCTTGAACGCAGATTCCCTGCGGGGCGACCACCTGCCAGAAAGTGGTATAACACAATACCGATCACCAGACCGGTAAAAAAGGCCAGGCCTCCGGTTGTCCACAGCAGGTTCGATATTTCCACAGTTCAGCCTCAGTCAAAACATAAGGTGTGAGAATGCCCTTAACTTATATTCTTTTCCCGCCACTGTATAGAGGTTTCCAGTAACCAACTGTAGAGCGTCGGGCCTGTTCAGGTTAGAGTAAGCAGCCAGTGCTTTATAACAAGATAAACAGCCATGAGCGGAAAATGCATGCCAATGGCGAAATAGTGAAGTATTGATGTGCGCAGGACAATAAGGGACCAGCATGACCCCCAGCGAGCACTACCAGAATGATTTACAGAATAACAATTTTTCCATGATCCAGCCCAGGAACAGGCTGTAAACCACCTGCAGCGTTTATATGATGACCTGTTGTTTGCCGAACGCGAGACTTCCGGCGTATTAAGTTTCCTCCGGCTGGGGCGCAAAAAGCGTTCAACCTGCCAGGGACTGTATTTCTGGGGTGGAGTAGGGCGAGGGAAAACCTATCTGGTTGATACCTTTTATGACTGCCTTCCCTTTGAAGACAAGATGCGAACCCACTTTCATCGGTTTATGAAAAGAGTTCATGCTGATTTGAAAAGTCTCAGTGGGCATAAGAACCCCCTTATAACTGTGGCCAGCAGGATTGCTGCTGAAACCCGGATCATCTGCTTTGATGAGTTTTTTGTCTCGGATATTACTGATGCCATGATCTTGGCAGGGCTTCTGGATGAGCTGTTCAAACAGGGAGTGACACTGGTTGCCACCAGTAATATTGTTCCCGATGAGTTATACAAAGATGGCTTGCAGCGAGCCCGTTTTCTTCCTGCCATTGAACTGATTAAGAAGCATACAGAGACAGTCAACGTGGATGGTGGAGTGGATTACCGCCTCCGGGTTCTGGAACAGGCTGAACTGTACCATTATCCCCTAGGGAGTGAGTCCTTTCAAAAAATGGAGGCGGCTTTTTACGCACTTGTTGCTGATAAATGTCAGGCCAGCAGCAACAGGCACCTGGAGGTTGAGGGGCGTACTATTCCCTACGTGAAGGCCTGTGAGGATGTGATCTGGTTTACCTTTCAGGCTCTCTGTGATGGACCCCGGAGCCAGAATGACTACATTGAGCTGGCCCGTGAATTTCATACAGTGCTGTTGTCTGATATTCCACGGATGGGGGGCGGTCAGGATGATCAGGCCCGCCGGTTTATAAATCTGGTGGATGAATTTTATGACCGTGGTGTCAAGCTGATTATGTCAGGTGAACAACCATTGTCTGAACTTTACGCCAATGGGAAACTTGAATTTGAATTTCAGCGTACGCTGAGCCGGCTGCAGGAGATGCAGTCCCACGATTACCTGGCCCGGGAACACCGGCCATAGGTTCTGTCTAACAGCTCAGCCTGAACCGGAGATTGTATGGAAACTGGCACAGATGCGATATCACTGAGCCTGAATGAGAAAGAGCACACCAATCTGGCCCGCATATTCAAGCTTCTGGGGGATGAAGGGCGCCTGAAAATTGTGCTGGCCTGTATGAACGAACCCCGGGCTGTCTGCTGTCTGTCTGAGATCGCTAATCTGTCCCAGTCTCTGACCAGCCATCATCTGCGGGCCTTGAGGGATATGCGTATACTGAAATCCAGTCGCAGGGGGCGGCAGGTCTTCTACGAGCTGGATGACGATCATATTCGTTGTGTGCTGCAGGATCTGATTATTCATGTTCGGGAGCCTCAACTAAAACACTTTGAACCCCCGTCACATTTGTTCACAGTCTGTAAGTGATATTTGTCTATGCTTCTTGCTTTTCATGCTGTGAGCACTGCCTATGACCCAGACTTTAAGAGTTTTGTTTTCTTGTCTGTCTCTGTTGGTTCTGACTGCAGGGTTAAATATTGGGCTGGCCAGTGAGTCGGACACCACCCACTCCAGTGCCTGCCGTACTCTGGCTGATTCGTTTCCAAGGGATAAGCGTAAAGAGTTTTTGCAGCAGCCCTATGGCTGGGTGCAGTTGGGGCAGGATGTAGCAAGGAGGGAGGCGACTGGTGTGCTGGTTATGGCAGGGTATATGGGGGGAGCTGCTCTGGTAGGAAATACTACTCAGCTTCTGTTTGGAGAAACTGGGGCACTGGTTACCCAGATGACGGCCTTTGGACTGGCTGACTACCTGGTTACCAGAGACCATGCAGATTTTGTCTGGCGAAGTGCTGTTAATATCGGTCTCTCTCTGTTTCCTTACGAAAATTCACTTCCTTCCTTTGCCAGTCGTTTTCTGCTTTCTCAACTCTGGTTGTTGAAAGAAACTGTTTTAGATGTTTGGCAAAAGTTTTACAGGAGAACTGAAGGGAGCGCTCCTGTGCGGTTTATGAATGCTGCTCTTCACCAGCTGTTGCAAATGACATATACCCACTCCAGCAATGGTGTTAACAGTGAGGTGGAACTGGAAGTACGATTTCTTCCAGCCCAGTCGGTCTATCATCCTCTGGCGTTCTCTCTGGAAGACAGGCTAGTGGGATTACATAAAGCTGCCATGGAGCAGAGTGTGTCCAGGATAATCCTGCATACTGCTAGTGGTTCTCTTAATGCAGATGTACGGCTTGAATACAGGAGCGGGAGAAGTAAACAGGCTTCGCTTTCCCTGGGAATCATCACTGAAGGTGAGCAGGAATATTTTACTGGTAGTGAGCTGGGGAGCCTGATGCAGGAGTGTGTTCTTAATCAGTTGAATTTGCTGGTGTCAGGCAAATTTTCCCCACTGTTTTGCACATCAGAAATGCCGGAACAGTATACTGGCTTATGGAGTATTGTCTCCGTCGTTTCAGCGGGAACAACAGGTTTCTGGTTGTTCGATCACTATCTCTCACAAGGGTGTGAACTTCCGGAAATCTGGCTGGAAACCCGCAGGGGACTGGCAGCAAACTATCAGCAGGAAGTTGATTCTCTGGAATGGATGCGCAGACCTGCTGCTCCGAGAGGAATGAAACGCCTGGCACAGGAAAGTCTCAGGTCAGCGGTTTACCAGGGTGCGTCATTCCTGTTGCTCAGATATCTGAAAAGTTTGCAGAAAAAGCCCCCTGAAGATCAGCAGCCATCAGAAGCATCAGCAAAAGTCTGTGAGCGGGAAAAGTCTACTTCGTCATCCCGGGGTGATGGAAAAGGTGTTTCCATGGTAAAGCACCAAAGCAGGAAAAATACTGTAGCTTCAAAAGGATCATCAAAGCTTGAACGTTTTGTGCAGGCTCAGGATGCAGATGGTGTCTATCAGCAGGTGCTGGATGAAATTGGAAGGGAAAGAAAAAAGACTCACTGGATCTGGTATGTCTATCCCCAGTTACGTGAGCTGGGTACCAGCTCCCGATCCTGGCAGTATGGCATCAAGAGTATAGGGGAAGCTGAGAGATATCTTGAACACCCCGAGCTGGGACCAAGGCTGAGGGAGTGCGCCCAGCTTCTGCTGGATATTGATGGACGTACGGCTTCCCAGATGTTTGGTTCCCTGGATGCTATGAAGCTCCAGTCATCCATGACCCTATTTGAATATGTTGCAGAGGACGGGGCTGTATTCTCAGCGGTTTTGGAAAAATATTTCACTGGCGTTCGTGACCAGCGGACTCTGGATGCACTACAGGGAATGTCCAGCTAACCCCCCCGCCCTGAACTTGTCGGACTTTTTCTCGCTACGGTCGGTTAAGTCCGGCAGACTTCTACCCTCTGAAAAATCGTCTGAGAAATCGTCTGAAAAGTTGCCTGAAAATAACTGGCTGACGGAGAAAATAATTGCCAGAGGAAGTTTTGGATTCTAATATATGAATATAAATTCATGTATTGGCAGTCATCACTTCTGGAGATATTCATGAGCTGCTGTAGTAACAACAAGGGAAGCCACGGCAAGGGTTGTAATACATCCCACTATCACACCCATGAGCAATATGCCCAGACAGGCTCTCAGACAGCACCATTACCCTCCTGCCCTTCTCAGGAGGCCTATCAGGATGATAGTGGTGGTACCTGCTGTGACTCCGATGATGATGGCGGAGAGTCGGGCAGCCAGCCGCAAAACAGCCATAACAAATCCTGGCATATCGCTGGTCTTGATTGTCCCGCCTGTGTCAAGAAGGCTGAAAATGCTTTGATACGGGTATCCGGCGTTCTGAAAGCTCAAGTTTCTTTTTCCACTCTGCGACTTCAGGTTGAGTTTGCGGCCGGTCATATAAACATTGCCGGGGTTGAGGCAGCTATTGATGAGCTTGGCTTCTCACTCTCCTCCATTGATCAAGAACCTCCTGTTCCTGCTCCTTCTCCAGGGTTCCTGAAAAAATACAGTACGGTTATTACCCTGGCTGCTCTTATGGGGCTGGGCTCTGTCGTTAAGGGCATTAACCCCGGTGCCGGCAACCTGATGCTGATTCTGGCCTGTGTCTGGGGCCTGTTGCCCATCGCGAGACAGGCCTGGACCCAGGCCCGCTCCGGTACGCCATTCGGTATTGAAACCTTGATGACAGTTGCAGCCATTGGAGCGCTGGCATTGGGAGAGACGATAGAAGCGGGTATGGTCCTGCTGCTGTTTATGATCGGTGAAGAGCTGGAAGGGCTGGCGGCCTCGCGGGCCAGGAAAGGGGTTCAGGGCCTGATGGCTCTGACGCCGGATAAAGCCGTTCGAATAACTATTGGGCCAGAAGGCGAACAGAAAGAGACCGTACTGGCCAGTCAGCTGAGTCCGGGAGATGTGATAGAGGTGTTGCCTGGTGACAGGCTGCCAGCTGATGCTGAACTGCTGACGGGAATAGCCAGTTTTGATGAAAGTGCCCTGACCGGAGAGTCTGTTCCCGTAGATCGCAGTACTGGAGAAGCGGTGATGGCTGGCTGTCTGTCGGCAGACAGGGTTGCCCGGCTCAAGGTTATTTCCGAATCTGGCCATAATGCTATTGACCGCATTCTCAAGCTGATTGAGGAAGCTGAAGAACATAAAGCGCCCATCGAGCGTTTTGTGGACAGGTTCAGCCGCTGGTACACGCCTTTGATGATGGTGATTTCAGCTCTGGTTATTCTGATTCCGCCACTACTTTTTGGTGGAGGGTGGGAAACCTGGATTTACCGTGGCCTGGCCATGCTTCTGATCGCCTGCCCCTGTGCTCTGGTTATCTCGACTCCGGCTGCAGTCACATCTGGTCTGGCTCGTGCTGCCCGTCAGGGCTTTCTGATCAAGGGAGGGGCAGCACTGGAACAGCTGGGGCATATACGACAAGTCGCGTTTGATAAAACTGGTACTTTGACAGAAGGTCGTCCTGAAGTCGTTGATATGGTGATGTTTTCCCGTTCAGGACTGCTTGATGCAGACCGGAACAATATTCTTGCCCTGGCAGCTGCTGTGGAAACCGGATCTCGCCATCCTCTGGCCCAGGCGGTCGTTCGTTATGCCGGCAGGCAGGGTGTCACTGTTCCTCAGGCAGACAGTATCACTGCTCAGGCTGGTAAAGGTGTTACTGGGGTCGTGAACGGGCAGAACATTGTTGTTGGTTCACCTGTTCACTTGGCTGATAGCATTGCCCGTGAGCCTGAAGCTGAAGGTAGGGTCTTCGAGTTTGAAAAGCAGGGCTGCACTGTTATTGCTGTTGTCTGTGAACAGCGCCTGGCAGGCCTTCTGGCGATCAGTGATACCTTGCGGGAAGACGCAGCACTGGCGATCCGCCATCTGAAGAAGCTGGGGGTAAACAGCACTATGCTGACTGGAGATGCCCCAATCCCCGTGCCGCAGAAGACGTCGCCCGTAAAATTGGTGTTGAATTCAAGGCAGGTTTGTTGCCTGCAGACAAGGTCTTTGCTGTTCGGGAAATGCAGGCCCGGGCTCCCGTGGCCATGGTGGGTGATGGTATCAATGATGCCCCAGCCATGAAAAGCGCCCATGTGGGCATCGCCATGGGTAAAGGGACTGATGTTGCACTGGAAACAGCCGATGCTGCCCTGACCCATGAAAAAGTGGCAGATCTGGCCAATATGATAGATCTGTCCAGAAGCACTCTGGATATTATCCGCCAGAATGTGATCTTTGCTATCGGGCTGAAAGTTGTGTTTTTGGTCACCAGCCTGTTTGGTGTTACCGGTTTGATGCTGGCTGTGATTGCAGATACTGGATCAACGGCTCTGGTCACTATGAACTCTCTTCGCCTGTTAAGAAAAAAGAGCAGATTTGATTGTAACGTCGGTTAAATAACGATCTAGTTATAAATACTTACACCTTGGTGATTGACGAAGTGGCTGGATGACTTTATTTTGAAAATACAGGCGCTGATTTGTAACTTCGGCTTGCGGGCGCCTTAAATAAATATCGCTAAAGAGAAGGTGTTTGCGAATAAGAATATGCAAAACCACTCCACCCGAAGGCGAGTGGTTTTTTTGTATCCGCCATTTTCTCTTTAGCCCCGCTGATAAGCAGTAATGCGGAGCTAAAATGATTAAATTCGAAAATATCAGCAAAGTGTTCCACAGCTCCGCTGGAGTTGTGACAGCACTTGACGATGTCTCACTGGAAATACCTGAAGGCTGTATCAACGGCGTTATTGGTTCAAGTGGCGCGGGGAAAAGTACCCTGATCCGCTGTGCCAACCTGTTAGAGCGCCCCACTAATGGCCGCGTTATTGTTGATGGCCAGGATCTGGTGCAGCTGACACCCGCACAGCTAAGGGGCGCACGCCGGGAAATCGGCATGATCTTCCAGCATTTCAACTTGCTGTCCAGCCGTACGGTCTATGACAACATCGCCCTGCCTCTGGAGCTGGCCGGTGAAAGCTCTGCCCGTATTGAAGAGGTGATTGCACCTCTGCTGACTCTGGTGGGGCTGGAAGGCAAGCGGGATAACTATCCTTCTCAGCTTTCCGGTGGCCAGAAGCAGCGTGTGGCTATTGCCCGGGCACTGGCCAGTGAACCCAAAGTTTTGCTCTGTGATGAAGCCACTTCGGCTCTGGATCCACAGACGACTGTGTCCATTCTTAACCTGCTGCGGGATATCAACCGCAAGTTAGGGCTCACCATTTTGCTGATTACCCACGAGATGGAAGTTGTGAAGTCTATCTGTGACAAGGTGGCTATCCTGAGTGATGGCCGGGTGATAGAGCACAGTGACGTAGAAGCTTTTTTCCTTAATCCCCAGACCGAGCTAGCCCGTGAGTTTGTGCGTACAGCAATCAATGAAAAGCCTCTGAAAGATATTACCGAAGGTTTTTTCAAGGAACAGACAAATGGCAGTCGCCCTGTGCTGCATATTACCTTTATGGGTCAGAGTGCAGTGCAACCGTTAATTACCCAGGCAGCTCGGCAGTTTGATCTGGATTTCAATATTCTTCAGGCAGATATGGAAACAGTACATGGAAAGACCATGGGTTTCCTGATGGTGGAAGTGATTGGTAACGAACAGAGTGTGCAGAGTGCCCAGGCATTTCTGCAGCAGCACAATCTTCAGGTGGAGGTCGTAGGTTATGTCAGCTGAAGCGTGGATTTTACTGTGGGAAGCACTTTTGGAAACCCTTTATATGGTCGCTGTATCCGGGGCCGTCAGTGCTCTGGTTGGTGTACCGCTTGGGGTCGTGCTGCATATCACCCGCCCTGGGCAGATCCAGGAACGTCCGGTTGTTAACAAGGTGCTGGGGATTGTAGTTAATGCAGCTCGTTCGGTTCCCTTCATTATTTTGATGGTGGCTATTATTCCGCTGACCCGCCTGATTGCAGGTACATCTATCGGAACAACTGCGGCCATCGTGCCCCTGAGTCTTGCCTCGATTCCTTTCGTGGCCCGGATCGCTGAAGGGGCCTTGAACGAGGTGTCCAGTGGGCTGATCGAAGCGGCCGAGTCTATGGGAGCCACTCCGTTGCAGGTCATCAGTCGGGTTATGTTACCTGAGGCTCTGCCTGGTTTGATTCATGGATTGACTCTGACTTTGGTGACGCTGGTCAGTTACTCCGCCATGGCGGGGGCTATTGGTGGAGGAGGCTTGGGTGACCTTGGCATCCGTTATGGTTACCAGCGCTTTGATCCGGTGATCATGTTGGCAACGGTTGTCGTGTTGGTAGTGGTCGTACAGTTGATTCAATCTGTCGGTGAGAAGCTGCAGGCTCATTACGAACACAAGTAATTTCGAACACAAGCATCCGTGAGCGGATTATATGCCCTATGGGTACTGTATGCCTTATAGGTACCTTGTGCCCTGTGAGTAAGTGCCGTTCACCCCGGATTATGAAAATATCGACAGAACCTGACAGCGATATTTTCATGGTAAAACCAGAAAGTGCATATCAACAAAAAAACGGCACTTTTGAATGTAAAAAAACCAGGAGAATGAGAAGTATGAAACCTGTAACAAGTTTGAAAAAGTGGTTTGGTGCGGCGCTTGCTGCAAGTGCTCTGGTGCTGACCGGTTGTGGTGGCTCTTCTGAGGCGGAAGGTCCGCTGAAGGTTGGCGTGATCTCCGGTCCGGAAACTGATGTGATGAAAGCCGCTGTAGAAAAGGCCAAAAAGGATAGTGGTCTGGAAGTTGAGTTGATTGAGTTCCAGGACTACATCACCCCTAATGTGGCCCTGGCGGACAAAAGTATTGATGTTAATGCTTTCCAGCATAAGCCTTACCTGGACAGCATGGTTCAGGATCGTGGCTTCCGGCTGGTCTCTGTAGGCAACACCTTTGTCTACCCTATCGGTGCTTTCTCCCAGAAGTTTGATGCTCTGACGGAGCTGCCTGATGGAGCCAGGGTTTCCATACCCAACGACCCAAGCAACGAAGGTCGTTCTTTAATCCTTCTGCACAATGCCGGTGTAATCACCCTGAAGGATGTGAATAATCTGGAAGCAACTCCGGCTGATATTCAGGATAATCCAAAGAATCTGAAATTTGTTGAGCTGGAAGCTCCCCTGTTGCCACGCTCCCTTGAGGATGTTGATATGGCTGTGATCAATAATACTTACGCGGTGCCTGCCGGGCTGACCCTGAGTAAGGCTGTGCTGGTGGAAGACAAGAAGTCTCCTTACGTGAACCTGATTGTATCCCGGGAAGACAACAAGTCTGATCCCCGTGTTGCCCAGCTGGTAGCAGCTTACCAGAGTGAAGAAGTTGCCAATGTTGCCCGTAACCTGTTCAAAGGTGGTGCGGTTCAGGGTTGGTAATACAGTTTCTAGGATGTAATGGAGATGCCGGCCCATGGAGCCGGCATTTCTATATGGTGTGCCGGGCATGTTGCACAAGTATCAGGTATTTCGCGGGAATTACTGTTTTCCACAAATGCACAACTACACAATTCCGGTAAACATACGGGCATCATTACTATGCTGCTGTTCTGCAGGCATGAGCTCCCAGAGCCTTCCGATAACTATTCTCAGGTCATCCCAGGCTTCACGCTCAATAAGCTGTTTGCCATTGGCAATAAGGCTTTTGGCTTGAACCTGGTCATTCATGGAAATGCTGTTCTCAGTCAGGTGTTCAAAAATACCGATAAGGAACCCAGGTGCTCTCATCAGTATCTGGTATCGAATACTGGCAAGTTCGTTTGTGGCGGCTTCAATACTATCTGCATTGGATGACTTCAGGAAGACCTCCTCTCTGGCTATGACTTCCCGAACACAGTGTTTTTCATGGTCATTTCCGCTTTCACGAATGAGGTTGGTTACATCCTCTTTCATCGATAGATAATCTGCTTTTGCAGCATTGGCCCGCTTGTCGGCTGTAATGCGATATACTTCAGCTGCCAGTTGTCGTTTTTTGTCTTCCAGATGAAATTTTTCATCTGTCACAGAATCTTCAGCTAACTTTCCTGCTTCAAGCAAAAGTGATTGGGTTTCATTCAGCAAAGGCTCAAGCTTCTGCTGGACCTCGAAATTGTTATGAGATGAAGCTTCTTCTTGTTCATCATGGATCATCTGCTCAAGTTTTACGATATCAGCACCTAATGTAGAAGGAATAACATGGCGCTCTTTAGGGTTGAAAACTTGAGAAAAATCCTGCCCAGTTGCGTTGAGATAGGGTGCTCTCTCAAACTAATTAATTATTGATAAACCCCCGGCTATGCCGGGGGGACTCGCACAGGTTCTACCTTTACAGCGGTACCTACCTTGATGTTTCCGCCAAGAAACATTGAGGTGTACCCATGCCAGACTACAAGAGTCTGAGTCATACTCGTTGGGATTGTAAGTATCATATTGTCTTTATCCCGAAGAAAAGGAAGAAGGTGATTTATGGAAACTTGAGGAAATTTCTTGGAGAGATATTTCACGAGTTAGCCAAAAGGAAGGACTGTAAAATCCTGGAAGGACACTTGATGCGAGATCATGTCCATATTTGTATCAGTATCCCACCAAAGTATTCGGTATCTAATGTTGTGGGTTACATCAAAGGAAAAGCTGCGATTCACATTGCCAAGAATTTCAAAGGAAGACAAAGGAATTTTACAGGGGAGCACTTCTGGGCAAGAGGATATTTTGTTTCTACGGTCGGGCTTGATGAAGATGTAGTGAGAGCATACATCCGAGATCAAGAGAAAGTAGAAGAGCATCGTGAGCAGATGAAGCTGGACTGGTAATCGCGCCCATGGGCGCAACAATAGCCCTTTGAGGGCGTCCCCTAAATAAGCCTCCGGCTCTGCCGGAGGTCATTTAACTAAAACGGTGATACAGCCTCATTCACACGATCCTCTGCCAAAACTTTATTCCAGAACTGCTCCCAACGCCCTTTGGTTTGGGTGAGTGCCCTGATTCCCAGAACAATAGCTGCGCTTTCATATTTCCAGCGCATGCCAGAACAGCATAAACGCTGTTTGACCAGCGTTTTACAAGCAGCTTCTGTGACACCTGAACCGATTGGCCAGTTATTTCTCACTGCCATGGAATAGCGCATCAGGGACAGATTGTTTTTCAGGTAAGTCACAGCCCTATGGCGTTTCTCTATCAAGGCTACAGTCTTACGGGGCAACTCAGCCGCATCTAACTCTTTCAACAGACGACCTGCTGCTCCCTGTTTGTGCTTCAAACGGTGGTACCAGTCTTCCCGCCATTTTCGTTGCAAACTCTCGTCATCCGGGTACAAGGCTTGTGCGGCTCCGGCTATGTATTCCGATAGATGAAAGAAGTCCAGAATTTGTTGCTCGGTATGTTTCTTGAGAAACACCCAGTTCTCCTTGGCTCCATCGGCAATTCCAATGTAATGAGCGTTGGGATAGCGTTGTTTCACATGCCTGATTTCTCGCTCCAGCTGAACCAGGAAGCTCTCTTTTCCGTATTCCGGGGCTGAGCCCGTATAGATTGTGTATTGCCTGTGTCCGGTTATATCGTAAAGGCTGATGGTTCCGCACATGGCCTCACGCCATCCATCTTCACACAGCAACATGCATGTTCCATCCAGGCCAATTCCAACAGTTGCAACAGGTTCATCAAGTTCAGGAATGTCATAAGGCTCATGCATGTGGTCTTCAACAAGTAGGCCAACATCATCCGAGAGGTGCTTGATATAGGACACTGCGAGTTTGCGTCCATGGTTGGTCACCATGTCTTCCTGTACTGCAGGAGCCCCCATTTTGCTGTATTTCCAGCTTACCATTTTGGCAAACTTCGGTGTTGCTGAACCGACGATATGAGCAGCGTGGTCCAGTGGGCACCAAGTCATGCCGCCGCAGTGTCCTTGATAAACAGCACGCTCGCAGCTGACTTGGCCATAAGGTGTTTCATAGCACTTGGGAACTTTATGTTTGTAGTTCAGCTTCTGCCCCCGAAGCAAGAGGGGCTTTTTGTCAGGCACATCGAATCTGTGAAGTATCTCTTCCATGGCCAGACGGCCACCTTCGTTGAGGGCCTGCTGCAAATTATTTTCACTGACCAGCATGTTATCGGGAGACATGTTCACTTCAATTTGCAGGGTAAAAGAATGATCAGTGCGGGAAACGATAGAAGAAGGCATCTGAAAGTACAGCTACGAGAACATTGCTTGAAGGATAAGCGCTCAAAGCCAATCATGCTGCCGTACTTCTGATCAAATTAATCTGGGAGAACACCCTTGAGATAAGCCGTTACAGTTAAATCTCTTGATTCTGAAAGTTCAAAGGTTAAATCAATTTCTGTTCCTTTAAACAAATCGCGGTTTATCATGTCTCCTGTAATTTCCAGAATGCCAATAGGTTTATTGGATAGATAGTGTGCATTTGACGGTCCTTCAACAACAAGAATTTTTATTCTATTTTCTTCCCCTGAAGATCCCTTTAAAACTGATTTTCCCACGTCTACAGTTTTTTTAGTGCGTGTTGGCAGTATACAGTTTTTATCAAATATACGGTCTAGGACTGTTTCATCTGTGCCTGCGATATCTTTTACCAGACATAATTCATCCGGTAACATTTGACCTGCGACGGAATAGCACCCTTGAGCAATTTGAATTTGCTCGAATTCATGTCGAACAGTGTTGCCATGATTATCCATGATTTTAAATTCAAAAATATTATACTCACCCTTTCTTAAAGGCAGGTCTTCATGAATTCTACTCGAAATGTTTTTAATATGACTGTCATAAGAACCATCCTGGCTGATAATTCTATAAGTCATTCCCTCGATGTTGCCTTCAATTTTTGCTGAAAAGAGTTCGTCGTCATCCTGAGAACTCCTGTGATAAGATGCACGGACACGTATATCTGATTTCTGCTCTTTGATTTTATGTTTGATCATCTGACTCTGTTTTGTTCCTGCATAATAGGCGGCACCAACTACAATAGCGTTTGTCGGATCTATATCGGTATTTACAGGTATTCCCATTACTTCTTGAACATATTTTCTGATGAATGGAATGAAGGTAGAACCTCCTACGCATAACGTGAATTTAAGATCGCCGGGTTGAAGTGATTGCCTTGTTAAAATCTCCTTAAGTTTTTTTGTTGTATCTGTTATACGGTCTTTGATTATTGACTCAAATTGGGATCTGGTGATAGTTAGAGATTCATCTATGTCATTGCCCTCGTCATCTGTTATTTCAATGTCTATTTCAGCAGATTGGTCACCAGAAAGTTCAATTTTAGCGTCCTCAGCTTTATATAGTAATTTGAACCATTCTTTTTCATATCGTCCTGTAGCACTTGTCATTTCTCCAATAAGGTTGCTGAATATTCCCTTTGACTCAAGCTCTGGCACAATAATCTTTTCAACAATCAAAGCATCCAGATCCGTCCCACCAAAATAATTATCACCTTCATGATCAACAACAGTGAGTTCTCCATCAATGATTTTAACAAGGGCTACGTCAAAAGTGCCACCTCCAAGGTCATAAACAATCCATTGACTATTTTTTAGTTCCTCGGAACCATATATGTTTGCGTAGGCAAGACTTGCTGCTATAGGCTCCTGTAGTAAAACAACATCATCAATTCCAGCCTGTATACCAGCATCTTTTGTTGCATTGGATTGAATTGTATCAAAAGAAGCTGGAATTGTTATGACCGCTGATGTAACGTTATCTCCAGAATGCACAAACCCTTTCAGTTCTTTTAGAATAGTAGCTGAAAGATCTATAGGAGTTTTGGATTTATTTAATGATTCAATGCGGATCGTTTCAGTTGTGCCCATTTTCCTTTTAAATCGACTGGCAACATTTTTGGAGTTTTTTAGAATGTGTTCTCTTGCCTTGTCTCCTACTAAAATTCTGTCTTTTCTGAATCCAACTACAGAAGGTAAACCTTCTTTATGTCCATTTGGATTCTTGAAAACTTCTACTTTTCCGGAATTGAATTTAGCTATCAATGAATTGGTTGTTCCCAAATCAATACCGTAGTTAATCATGCTGCTCATTATCTTTGTCCTGACTTGGAGATTTAGCTTGAACTGTCACAATGCCTTTTTGGATAACTTTTGATGTGTGCTGCTTGGTTTTGATGCGGATAATTGGTTTGATAACGTCAATTACATATAAGTTCTCCGTGTGTTCTGTGCCGGCAATATTAGCTTCAAGGTCTACTCTACTATCGCTATATGGTTGCCCATAGGGGTCTTCGTAGAAGATCTCGTTATCTGGAGATAAATCGTATGTAAAAACATCTTTGATTTTATCTAAATTCCTGCGGATTTTTTCATAACATTCTTTCTTTTGAGTCTTTCGTTCTATTTCATATATTTGGTTGAGTATTGTAATTACCCACTTAGGTATGCGGATATTTTTTTGATGGTCAGTAATCATTTCAGTTCTTCCTGTAATAATTGCAAGGTGATAGCATTGTCAGTATTACGTAGAGAGAGGTTGATTTTTTTCTTTGGGGTGTTCCTGTCTATTACAACAATCTCTCCGTTTGCAATATCAAATGAAACTTGTGCCCAGGGGATGAAATGAGTCCTTGAAAAAAACATCCACTCTGTACTTTCGAAATAAACACCTGCTTTTGATATTTTACAATCTCCAATATAAAGGTTTTGGCCTCTATCCAGTTTATCGAGCTGCTTCTGAAGAATGGATGGTATTAGGTAATGTAGTGTTGCATTAATAAGTGAGTCATTGATTTTATCATTTTCATGGCTGTAAACGGTGCTCCATTTGAACTGAATAGAATCTGATGTATCACTTTTAAAATTGAAAAAATAATTATTTATTTGCCTTGCTCTTGTTCCACCTATAATCAGACCCCACCTGACAGAGGAGATGTGGGAGGTTGGAAACTGCTGGTTACCAAAATATACTCTGTCTCTTGTGATGCCACCCTTTTTCCCATTGATAGTCAATGATGCTTCGTGTTTACGCCCTTCATTAATTATGTCTTCTAGAATTTCAAGATCTCGCTTTATCTGAGTATTATGTTTTTTGGATTTAAAGTTGAAGTCATGAGTGAAATTTAATATTTTTTGTGCTAACTCTGCATCACCGTGTTCATTGAAGCAGTTCAAAGCAATGCTTCTCAATATGGAAATAGCGTGGTCTTGCTGCTTCCAAAAGAATATAGGCAGAACATTTAGTATCGCCGGTATTGATGTTTTTTGAAGTAGTAGTCTTATATCGTGCGGTACTGGTTTTATGGTCTTTGAAGTGTCTTTCTCTGCAAAAGATCTTATTTTTTCTTCTATTTTGGCTTGTGCTTTTTTAAATAATTCTTCTGAGTTTGGCTCTGATGCCCATCTTCTTCCATCCATTAGGATTTTTATTAGTCCAGGATTACTATCACTGATAGCCTTTAGTAGTACATTTTCAAATTGTTTTTTGAAAAAAGGTGTTAGCCAATCTCTAAAACCATTTTTATGATCTTCCAAGTACTCAATGGTTTCAAGGGGAGACCAGTGTTCATTTACTTCAAAATGCTTGTGTTCCCCTCGGCTTAGGAAGCCTGCTAACGGTTTATTGTTAAAGACATGCAAATGATAATTTACAAGTTTTTCATTTGCCAGGTCGTCACAGATTTTGATTGCCCTTGATCTGTCTATTTTCAGCCCACGAACCCAGGGGATAATACCGTCTTCAAGTTCTATTTCCTGCATGAGTAGTCTTCTCTGTTTTTTTATTTCTTTAGTGTCAATCTCCATGCTAATTTCAGATGAGCCAGAGTAGTTGATTAGCTCAAATGGATTAATATAATACGTGTACCACTGATCTTGCTTAAGAATGGTCTTAAAACGTTGTTTACCTGAATATCTTAATATTTTGGGTAGTAATGTTCTGATTTGGATTAAAACATGAAAATATTCTGGAGATTGTTTTTTTGCCAGTCTCCAGACATCAATGGCATCTGCATCCTGAGATACTTCAGGGTGGCTGTACGCTAGACCAAGATGAAGAAGAGTTTTGCAGCTCTTTTCGAGCTCAAGGCTCCGTTCCCAATATTTTATCGACTCAAAGAAATTTTTGTTGTTGAAATGGTGTAAGCCAAGCCGATAAAGTTGATGTGGCTTTAGTCCATATTCTTGCGCATCAATTCTGGTGAGTACATAGATCTCCCGCTCAATATCATCTGGATCCTGACTGTCTTTTTCTTCATATATTCGGGCAAGTGCACTTAGTGCAGAATAATGATTGTTGTCAATATCTATGGCTTTTTCGTAGGCATCACATGCGGAGATGTGATTTGTGTATCTGTTCTCTGTTTCATCGTAGAGATTTTCCAGAATGGCTCCATATCTTGCCCAGCCATTAGCAAAATTCGGTGCCAGGGTTGTAACTGTCTCAACTGCGTCAAACGCATCGTCCAGGTTACCCAGCTCCTGATAGCTCAGGGCCATAAACCACCAAGCATTTACTTCACTATTATCGATGCGGAGAGCCTGCTCAGAAGATATTAGTGCTTCAGAATATCTCCCTCTCGAATATTGATCCTCGGCTTTTTCAATCCACTCATCTACATCATACATGGGGCGTGGCTCTGTTAACACTACATGTTGGTAGTACTTCCGTGCACCCTGTATAGCTTGGCATTCGGGCTTCATAGAAAATTTGGTTACTTCCTCTATTCAGCGTAATCACTAACTTTGAGAAATAAACCAACATCTATTGTTAACAGAGCCTGGGGCGTGGTTCTCGGGGGGTAAGAGCTTGAGTCTGGAGAAACTTAAAGTGTGTTGAATTGGGTTTTCTATATGTTCTAAGCAGTTAAGGAATAGTTCAGAATCAATTTCTTGACTTTCATACAACTGCAAATCGATGACAAAAGCCTTCTCTGCACGAAGTACAGGAAGTTATTTCGTAACTACGCTGCTTCCGTTAACGCATCAAGGCTGCTGGCATGATCCAGCCTTTTCTGAGGTCACTAGCTGGCTGTATGCAATAGCTTCAGCGTAACCATTGGGGGAGTTTAGGCAATAATTTCGTAACTGCTTAGAATTTATAGATAAGTCAACACGCAAAACGCAATACTTGAGTCATCAAGTTAGATAAAATTTGGTAAACGCTTTTGTCAAAGTTCTCATCACCGGAAACAGTGCTCATTAAATTACTTCACTTTACAGGTTGGATCAGGCGGAGGCAGAAACTGACTGTAGACGCCGCAGACAGAAGGAGTGCCTCAAGGAGGTTAACAGTTCCCTCAGGTGACGACTATGAATGTGAAATGAGGAGTTGATTGAATAACCTGCTTTTCGGCATTAGGCAGTAGGATTTCACAAACGGAGTTGGCACAATAGGCGACACTTATCCCTGTTTGGCGGATTACCTGGGGAATATTGGGCTGGCAATCGGTTAGTATTTCCATGATGGCGAATCGCCGGGCTGAATAAATAGAAATATGCAAAACGAATGAATCAGCGCACAGTTGCATCTGATGGTTTGCTTTTACTTGCAGCCATAATCTGGGGCTCTGCCTTTGTTGCCCAGAGAGTTGGAATGGACCATATGGAACCCTGGGCTTTTAATGCCTGTCGGTTTCTAATTGGTGCCGGATCATTGATTCCCCTGCTGTTTTTTCAGCGAAAGTCAAAAGCACTGTTTTCCTGGCTAACGATTTGGGGCGGTATACTGATGGGGGCCGTTTTAATGGTAGGTGCTGGCCTGCAACAGGTTGGCCTGATTTATACCACTGCGGGAAAAGCGGCATTCATTACCGGACTCTATCTGGTCCTCGTGCCACTGCTGGGGCTGTTTATTGGTCAGGGTACCAGCCGGGATACCTGGACTGGCATTGCCCTGGCCCTGCCGGGTCTGGCTCTGTTGACTTTGGGAGACAGTCTTGTCTTGAATAAAGGGGATGTCCTGATAACCATTGGCGCGGTGTTCTGGGCAGTTCATCTCATGTTGATTGGCTGGCTGGCTCCCCGTCACAACGGTATCGCCCTGGCATTTATTCAATTTTTGACCTGTTCGGCACTGAGTTTTGTTGTTTCCGGAATGTTTGAGAACTTGAGTTTCCAGCAGGTGCAGCTGACCTGGGGACCACTCGCCTATGCTGGAATTATGTCTGTTGGTGTGGCCTATACCCTGCAGATTATTGGGCAGAAAACGGCACCTGTAGCCCATGCATCCATTATCTTGAGCCTGGAAACCGTGTTTGCCGTGCTGGCTGGTTATCTGTTCCTTGATGAAACGCTGTCTAACAAGGCTCTGATCGGTTGTGGGTTAATGCTGCTGGGTATGATTGTTTCTCAACTGGGGCTACGTCGTATAAGACTGATGTTAAGGGGGCAGCCAAACCCACTGTAAACCCTTCTTTAAGGCCTTATGTAAAGAGTTGTGTGTATTCCTAAGGAAAATCATTGACTTAAAAAGGCTGCTCTATATAATGCGCTTCTCTTCTCTGGTGCGGGGTGGAGCAGCCTGGTAGCTCGTCGGGCTCATAACCCGAAGGTCGTCAGTTCAAATCTGGCCCCCGCTACCAACTTTCGAGAAGCAGTGTGTTTATATTGGTGCGGGGTGGAGCAGCCTGGTAGCTCGTCGGGCTCATAACCCGAAGGTCGTCAGTTCAAATCTGGCCCCCGCTACCAACTTTCGAGAAGCAGTGTGTTTATATTGGTGCGGGGTGGAGCAGCCTGGTAGCTCGTCGGGCTCATAACCCGAAGGTCGTCAGTTCAAATCTGGCCCCCGCTACCAACTTTCGAGAAGCAGTGTGTTTATATTGGTGCGGGGTGGAGCAGCCTGGTAGCTCGTCGGGCTCATAACCCGAAGGTCGTCAGTTCAAATCTGGCCCCCGCTACCAACTTTCGAGAAGCAGTGTGTCTATATTGGTGCGGGGTGGAGCAGCCTGGTAGCTCGTCGGGCTCATAACCCGAAGGTCGTCAGTTCAAATCTGGCCCCCGCTACCAACTTTCCTTTAAATACATTTCAAAACTTCTTTCCTGCATATAAAAATCAACTTATCTATGGGTGATCATTTGTCCGCCTTGGGTTTATTACTATAGTTTTTGTATAGTAATGCGTGGAAAGGGAAATAATTAACAATTGATAAACCCCCGGCTATGCCGGGGGACTCACATAGGTTTGACCGTAGCGGCAGTAGCTAACCTTCAGCTTTCGACCAAGAAAATTGAAGGAAAACCTATGCGAGACTACAAGAGTTTGGCTCATACCCGCTGGGATTGTAAGTATCATATTGTCTTCATCCCAAAGAAGAGACGAAAAGTGATTTATGGAAATCTCCGTAAGTTTCTCGGAGAAATCTTTCATGAGCTTGCCAGAAGGAAAGAGTGCAAAATTTTGGAAGGTCACCTGATGCCCGATCATGTTCATATGTGTATCAGCATTCCGCCAAAATATCCGGTATCACGTGTGGTTGGCTACCTGAAGGGTAAATGTGCAATAGAAATTGCAAAAACATTTAAGGGTAGACAGCGGAACTTTAACGGAGAGCATTTTTGGGCAAGAGGTTACTTTGTCTCAACGGTAGGGCTTGATGAGCATATGGTTCGGGCGTATATCCGAGACCAAGAAAAGAATGATTCCAGCAAAGATCAGTACGATCTTGAATGGTAAGCGCCCTTGGGCGCAATCAAAGCCCTTAAAGGGCGTAACCTAAATAAGCCTCCGGCTATGCCGGAGGTCAGTTAACTGAGACTTAACAGGGTTGTTGGGAGCCATCGAGCACAGCAGGTTAAAGAGCTTTTTAAAAAAGTTCAGACAGCTATCTTTCAAAATCGTGTAGTCGTGACTCTGGCTGTTATCAGATCATGGACAAAAGCGCTCAAGCTTGTTCCCTTTCGCTTAAGATCTGACAAGCCTGTTCAGGCGCGCGACATTACCTCGGTAGATCAAAAAATAATTCTTCAGGATTTGCTGAGTGTTGATGGGAAAAAATTTTTACAGGGGCTAAAAACTAGTGATTCTCCCTGGGATATTTTGAAACAGCTTCCCCATAATCTTCGCAGTGATCTCTTATATAAATTGAAAGAGCGCTATCTGGATTCTGAAGACCCCGCTTTTGCACTTTCCCAGGAAGCCGGCCTAAGGCTGTTGACGCCTGTAATCGAGATGATAACACCAAGTTGCGATTTGGTAGAAATGGAGTTAAGGGATATTCGAGAGCGTACTCTGATCAAGAGAATTGATATTCTTTGGGACAGGCTAAACCTCGATAAAACAGAGTTTCTGGAAGACACTAGTGAGGCTATTATTCTTGAGGGACTAATTAGCCGCGTACTATTAATTATGGAGGATAGTCTTTCTGCTGAAGAACGTGAGCAGTATAAAGAAAGACTGTGCAAATGTATTGTATTAATTGTTAGGTATGAATTGCAGCGATTAAATGCTGAGCCTGACTGTGTAATGAAATTACAAAAACTTGGTTCGATTCTGGATTGGATAAAGAAGGCTCAGGCTTTACAGGTACCCGGTTCTGAAAAGTTAACAGAGCCACTACTTGGAGATTACAGGCTGTCTTGGCTGCAAAATGTGGAAATATTTGCACAAGGTCAGCTGACGGGTGGAATTTTTGCCGGTGTTCCACTTGAGGATAGTGCCAGTCTAATCCAGGCTGCAGATATTGCCTGTGAGTGGAATCAGGGAGGGTTGCACTCTGAGACACACTTATCTCCCAATTTTATTATGCATACGGCCCATCTCTGCTATTTAGCGGCCTTAAATTGTGGACGTCTGGTGTGTCAATCTTCTCAATGTGGAGATGAGGATGCTGTTATTGATTATTATGAACAGGCCAAGGATTTTTTCAGGTTGGCTACAGAGTTGAAATATAACAAAGCAAAACTGGATAAGCTGGAAAGTGAATTAAGCCTGATACAAGAGAAGCACGGCTTCAATTCTTAGTCGAATTAATGGACAAATATTTTACTTCCAGTAAGCTTGGCTTCCAATTTTAATCAGTTACATTCCCATTCCCATGATTATCAATTAACTGCTTAATTACTGAGGGCTCAGCCAGTGTTGAGGTGTCTCCCAAATTTTCAAACTCACCAGCTGCAATCTGACGCAGGATGCGGCGCATAATTTTTCCCGAACGGGTTTTGGGGAGACCAGGAGCATTCTGAATAATATCCGGTGTAGCAATCGGGCCAATCTCTTTTCTTATCCAGTCACGCAACTCTTCTGCCAGCTCGGTAGAGTAGTTGGTCCTCTGGTTAAGAGTGACATAGACATAAATACCCTGGCCTTTGATTTCATGTGGATAGCCAACAACTGCGGCCTCGGCTACATCTTTGTGCGAGACCATTGCGCTTTCAATTTCAGCTGTCCCCATACGGTGCCCGGCCACGTTGAGAACATCATCAACTCGTCCAGTAATCCAGTAGTAGCCGTCTTCATCCCTGCGGGCACCATCTCCGGTGAAATACATGCCCTTGAATTTGTTAAAATAGGTCTGAACAAAGCGGTCATGGTTACCGTAGATAGTCCGGGCCTGCCCTGGCCAGCTATCGATCATCACCAGATTACCCTCACAGGGGCCTTCCTGAATATTGCCCAAGCCATCAACGATAGCAGGAATAACGCCGAAGAAGGGGCGAGTGGCAGAACCTGGTTTCAGGGTTGTTGCACCGGGCAGCGGTGTAATCATGATGCCACCGGTTTCAGTCTGCCACCAAGTATCCACTATAGGACACTCATCCCGTCCAATGGTTTTGCGATACCACATCCAGGCTTCTGGATTGATCGGTTCACCAACACTACCCAGCAGCTTCAGGCTGGATCGTGAGGTTCCGTTGATAACGGTTTCGCCATGAGCCATCAGGGACCTGATCGCAGTAGGGGCTGTGTAGAGGATGTTAACCTGATATTTGTCTACGATCTTGCTGATCCGGGAAACTGATGGATAGCTTGGCAGTCCTTCATGCATAACAATGGTTGCGCCATTACAGAGTGGGCCATACACGACATAGGAGTGTCCGGTGATCCAGCCGATATCAGCATTGCACCAGTAAATATCACCATCCTGATAATTGAAAACATATTGGTGGGTCATTGAGGTATAGACCAGATAACCTCCAGTGGTGTGGAGCACTCCTTTGGGTTTCCCGGTTGATCCGGATGTGTAAAGAATAAACAGGGGGTCTTCTGCGTTCATCTCCCTGGCGTCACAGTGAGGAGAGGCCAGGGGTTCCAGCTCGTGCCACCAGATGTCCCGAAACTTGTACCAAGCGATATTGGCCTCCGTTCGGCGAAAGACGATGACTTTCTCAATCGACTTCACTGACGGATGAGCCAGAGCCTCATCGACATTGGCTTTCAAGGGGATAACCTTGCCCCCCCGCAAGCCTTGATCTGCTGTGATAATGATCTTGGCATTGCTGTCTACAACTCTACCGGCTACTGCTTCGGGAGAGAACCCGGCAAAAATAACCGAGTGAACAGCACCGATACGTGTGCAGGCCAGCATAGCAATACTGGCTTCAATCACCATGGGCATGTAGATGGCAATGACATCACCCCGTCGTACGCCCTGGGACTTGAGAACATTGGCGAAGCGACATACCCGTTCATGCAGGTCCCGATAAGTAATCTGGCTTTGCTGGTGGGGCTCATCTCCCTCCCAGTAGATAGCGATCTGATCCCCTTTCTCTTCCAGGTGTCGATCCAGGCAGTTCCAGGAAACGTTGGTGGTGCCATCCTGGAACCACTTGATCTCAACCCGGTGGTCGTCATAAGAGACATCTTTCACCCGATTGTAGTGCTTAAACCAGTGAATACGTTCTCCCTGTTCTCTCCAGAAACCTTCCGGGTTGACCACTGACTCTTGATACATCTTTCTGTAAAGGGCGTCATCGGCCCAGGCATGACTGGCCAAGTCTTTGCTAACCGGAAAAGCTCTGTACTGAGGCATATCTTTGCCCACTGTCTGACCTGAGGGGAGGAAGAGTATAGTCAGGAGAATGAGTTGGTTGATCTAAAACAGTGACAAGCCGGTAGTGGGGAAAATAGCAGGCAAGAGGTCTTTGACTGTTGTTTTTTTTGAAAGTTCCAGATCACAAATTGCTACACAACAATATCTGACAACCCTGATTCTATTGCTAGTTTTGCCCTTATTCTGGTTGATTTAGAGGTGGCACAAATGAGGCGATTTGTAACCGTGGTGCTGTTCTTTTTTTCTGTTTTATCGGTCTCTGTTTATGCCGGTATTCGGGATGTGCCAGGCTGGCTGAGGGGAACCCACTGGAGTGGGTATTACACAGGAGGTGGGCAGGGCAGAACCAATATGGAAATTCAGATCTTTAATGATGCCCATTTTCTTCTAAGGTTCTATTCCGGTTATGGACAAAGTCGTTTTGACGGCTTCTTCGGCGGATATATCAACTATGATCCTATGGCGAGGAAAATCCGGTTTAACCCGGAGACTGATATCAGCTGGTTTGCCCGCCCTGCTGATTTCTTCAGTTGGGAAACTATCAGCCTGGAAGCGTGGAATATTCCTATGGGGACGCCTTATATACTACCGGCGGTCCCGAACAGAATTGGAGGGCGTATTGAAGGAAGTTCGGTGTTTTTTGGCAAATTTGAGCTTACCCGGGTAAGGCCGTAATTGCAGAAAGACTGGTTGTGAGTAACTTGGGGAGGAGTACTGTATGACTCAGCTACGTTGTTTGGGCTGGCAAAAGGTTCAGGTGCTGGCATTGTGTATTGGCATAACATTTTCAGCGCAAACCGTACAAGCCTGTCAGGGGCATGATCTGGAAACGCAGAAGCTGGTCAACTTTATGCTTGAGCCTTTAAGAAAGCTGGATTCCACTTTCCATAAGTGGCGGTTTAGTTTTCTGCGCAACGGACAGGTGATGTATGAAGACAGCAGTGATGATGGGCGGCCTGTTTCTGGGCTTCGGTATGCCAACCATCCGATATATGGCAACCACGAGGTGACAACTCTTGTTATCCCCCTGCCTGCTGGGGATGCACCGCGCAGAGTATTACTGGATGAACCTATTGCCTTAACACTCCATGTAGATCCGAATACGACTGCCAGTCTGGAGCTGGAAGGTGAAAGTAATGTGATCTCCCGTATTACCCCTGTGTTATCGGATAAAGGCGATCTTGTTTTTGAGTTCAGTCACAGGGTTGAGGCAGGGGAGCCGGTTAAAGCCAAACTAACGCTGCCTTTGCTGGAAGCGTTTCATCACCAGAGTGGCAGTCATGTAGAAATATCGGGGGTTAGTGGTGACAGGTTGCGGTTGCTGCATACTGGTCGGGGATCTCTGAATGTCAGTGGTGCCGTTCAATCTTTGAATGCTGTTGTAGACCGGAGTGAAGCTGATTTGGAAGAGTTGACTGTGAGGCAGGATCTGCTGTTGCGGGCAGACAGGGGAGCAAGGGTGCGGCTTAATGCGGAAGGGTCGGTACTCCAGCCCAGTGTGTTTCGTTCTGCTACAGCCTGTTATGTCGGTGAGCCTGCTGAAATCATTTCTGTTGGTAGTGGTGCTTCTATTAAAGCCTGTCCAGTACCGGAAGAAGAGTCTGAAAAGGCAGCTGAAACTGATAGCGAAGGCGATGGCAGTGATAAAACTGCTGAAGCATAGACCTTCTGTCAGCTTTGACTTTTGCAGATACTCTGCAGTGAGGTCAGGGTTCGGGATGAATTCTGCAGGATAAACTGCTCGGTCTGGCTTTTGTCCTTGGTGACTGGGAAGGTGAGAATGGCCCTGTTTCCTTTGGATAGCTGGGAGAGTAGTTGGGCAGGTATGTCTGGGACGACTATGGCCATGGAGTGGCGGGTTGCTGTAAAAGTCCAGAGTGGCTGCTTGTCGACCCGTAGGCGCACTTTGATATTTTCTCGGTTCAGGAATCTATGACTGGGAAGGTATAGTGCGCCAGAAAGGCGAAAGTCATGGTTGCCGCAGAAGATTTCAAACTCGTTGCCTTGCCGGTTTGGGCCGGAGTTTGCGAAGTTGTGTTTGATGCTGCCACTGGCAAAAGATCCCTGTTCCCATGTAGCTATTGATGGGAGGGTGACGAGTGTGAGAAGCAGACAGAGCGCTCTGGTGATATTGTTCATTCTGGCGATGATCTGATAGTGATTCTTCTTGCTTGTAAGGTACTTTAACACGGAGCGGGACAGGTTAGCAGGGCAAACCTGTTGAGTCGCGAATCGACCTGACTGTCCGACAGCTTCCTGACCAGAAGTAGCAGTCAGTGCATTTGTGGTGGATTTTGTGGAGGTGTCGTTGGAGGTGCTGTTGGAGGTGCTGTTGGAGCGTCAGGCTTGTTGGCTCCGCTAGGTTCTTCCAGTTCAAGCTCTTTCAGAGCAATCACGGCCTGGGTTCTGTTGCGAACACCCAGTTTGCGGAATATGGCAGTAACGTGGGCCTTGATGGTGGCTTCCGAGACATCGAGATCATAGGCAATTTGCTTGTTTAGCATACCTTCACTGATCATACCCAGAACCCTGAACTGTTGAGGAGTAAGGGAAGCGATGCGTTTTTCCATCTCGCTGTCAGCACCCTCCATCTGGGTGTTCATGTCAATATTGGCCGGAATCCAGTTGTTACCCTTGAGAACATCTTTGACCGCGCTTTTGATGACATCAAGAGAGGAGGACTTGGGAATAAATCCGGCTGCACCATAACCTACAGCTTTACGGATAACGGACTCATCCTCCTGGGCCGAGATAACCACTACAGGAATATTGGGATGCTGACCGCGCATATAAAGAAGACCGGAAAAACCGTGGGCACCAGGCATATTCAAGTCCAGAAGTACCAGATCCGGGCTGCTGCTCTCGAGGGCATTCTGCAGCGCAGCGATAGTATCTGTTTCGGCAATATCAGGGGAGTCCAGAGCCTGGTTCAAAGCTGACTGCAGAGCTGCGCGAAAAAGGGGATGGTCTTCAGCGATGATTATGCGGGTATCCATGGTGCTGGTCTTCCCTGGAAACGAGCTGGGCAGGCTCTCGGTCAAATAAAAGAGACATAACAGCATCCATGCCATTATGTATACTTCTTCGACTATAGCCGTTAACCCTGTTGCTGGGGGTCAGCCTTCAGGGTTGTGACGATAGAAGATTGCTCGTGGGGGCGTTGACCCTGGTAAGGTGCATAAAACGCCTGCAGATTGGCGATGTCCCGGTCAATATCCCCGGTTAATTTGTAAACCGGGCCGGCACCACAGGTCTTGCGGGAGAAATCGACAAAGCCAGGATATACGGGAACCTTGGCGTTGTTGGCGATATGCCAGAAACCGGTTTTCCACTGGGTTACTTTGGAGCGGGTACCTTCCGGAGACAGTGCCAGTACAAAGCGGTGGTGGCTGTTGAACGCCGCGACGGCCTGATCAACGAGATTGGTATTCTTGCGTTCACGGTGAACTGGAATGCCGCCCAGCCAGCGCATCAGTGGTCCCATAGGGCCTTTGAAAAGAGTGCTTTTGCCCAACCAGAACAGTGGTGTGCGCCATCTGAGAGCAACTCCCATAAAAACAATAAAGTCCCAGTTACTGGTATGGGGAGCCGCAATCAGTACATAGCTGCGGGCCTTGGGCCTTTCTCCTTCAACTTTCCATCCGGTCAGGTTCATCAGTAACCAGGAGATACCACTGAGAAGGTGACAGATCACCGGAGTATCAAATACTGTTGTACGCATAAATGTGCCGTAGCGGATAGAGTCCGTTTGTTAATTTCATTGGGGCTTTTCGCTGAGCTTCCAGAATGAAAGCTGCGGTAGAATGGAGTGGCTAACAGAACAACTGTCAGGGATTTACCGGCTTGTCACAGCGTAAAATCATTCACGTGGATTGTGACTGCTTCTATGCAGCAGTTGAAATAAGGGAAAATCCCCGGTTGCGTGGTCGCCCCGTAGCCGTAGGTGGAACTCCCGAGAGGCGAGGTGTGGTTGCTACCTGCAATTATGAGGCCAGGGAGTATGGAGTGCATTCTGCCATGGCCTCGGCTCGTGCTGTTAAACTCTGTCCTGATCTGGAGATTCTCAAACCAAGATTTGACCTGTACAGGGAAGTTTCCCGGGAGCTGCATCAGATTTTTGCTGACTATACCGATCAAATTGAGCCCTTGTCTCTGGATGAAGCCTTTCTGGATGTATCGAACAGTCAGCGCTGTCATGGCAGTGCCACTCTGATGGCTCATGAGATCAGAAAAAGAGCCAGAGAAAGAACAGGTATTACTGTATCAGCGGGTGTTGCTCCCAATAAGTTTCTGGCCAAGGTGGCATCTGACTGGAACAAGCCTGATGGTCTGAAAGTCATCACTCCCGATGAGGTTGACAACTTTGTTGCAGCACTGCCGGTAAAGCGGATATTTGGCGTTGGAAAAGCCACGGCCAGGAGGATGAGCAAACTGGGAATTGAAACCTGTGCAGATCTGCGCAGCTGGAATATCCTCGATTTGACCCGCAAGTTCGGTGTTTTCGGAGATAGGCTGTACCAGCTTTGCCGGGGGATTGATGAGCGTCCGGTGATAACCAGTCATCGTCGTAAGTCTTTGTCCCTGGAGCATACTTATAATGAAGATCTTCCTGACCGGAATGCTGTGATCAAGAAAGTGCCTGAGCTGGTAGAGGAGCTAGTGGAGCGGTACCAGAAAATCCGCCATGAATATGCTGCCAGTAAGCGTTTTGTAAAAGTGAAGTTTGCTGACTTTACTCAGACCACTATGGAAGAGCCGTTGGTGCAGAGTAGCAGTGGGGCTTTTGATGTTGCATCATTTGAACGCCTGGTGAAGGCAGCTTGGGAGCGTGCTGAGAAACCAGTTCGATTACTGGGAGCAGGTGTTCGACTGATAGATTTGAAGAGCAGTGATGGGGCTGTACAGCTAGATCTATTTTCTTCAGGGCGCTATGGCATTGAGAAAAGTATCAATGGGTGAGAACGCCTCTGGGAGCCTGACACCTTTGGGTTTACTGTACCTGGATAACAATATTTCCCATGGCTCCGGGTTTCATAACAGTCTTATGGGCCTCCCCCAGTTGTTCAAGAGGGAATGACCTAGAGATGACCGGTTTAAGGGCACCACTGCTAAGGCTGGCATAAAGAGCAGCATGGATCGCTGACAGATCTTGCTCAGATGTGTTTGCCAGTGCCAGGCCCTGGATGCACGCATCCCGTTTCATAATCTCTCTTGGATTAATAGTTACGGTTCCCCGGCTGCCAATGACAATCACCCGTCCTCCTTGGGCCAGAGCACTGAGATCATGGCCAAGGTTGATGTTGGCCAGCATTTCCAGCACCAGATCTGCGCCGCGGCCATGGCTCCATTCCATAAGATCTTCCAGGTGAGTATCACTATGGTGATTCAGAACCAGGTGGGCACCTTGTTCCTTTACCAGCTTCAGCCCAGCTTCAGTGCCGGCAGTGCCGATTACGGTCATGCCGGCTGCAACGCCCAGCTGCACAGCAGCCAGACCTACACCGCCACTGGCCCCATGAACCAGCAGGGTTTCCCCTGGTTGGGCATGTCCCCGGTGGAACAAGGCTCTCCAAGCCGTCGCGCAGGGAACTCCGATACAGGCTCCGGCAGCAAAACTGATATTCTCTGGAAGTGGAAAGACCTGGCGGGTTCCGCAAAGGGCATACTCAGCAGTGGCCCCGGTGAGGCTGCCAGCCAGATAAACACGATCACCTACCTGGAAATGGTGATGGCTGTGGCCCAAAGCCTCTATAGTTCCTGCTGCGTCCTTTCCGGGAGTATGGGGCATGTGTGAGGTATAGCCATTAGTGCCGGCGCGAATATAAGTATCGACGGGATTAACGCCGGCGGCATGGATTTTTATCAGAATCTGTTCAGGACCAGGCGTTGGAATTTGAATGGTTTCCAGATTGAGCTGATCAATATCGCCATGCTTATGCTGGCGAATGGCTTTCATGGTCATGACACCCTCCTTTCCTGAAATATACCGTGGAGATCCTCGCCGAGAGCAGGATTTTTTCCAGACCGAAATTGTCGAAAGACATTCTTTTGGCAGGATGTGAGTAAAACACAACTCTCTGAAAAATGCAGTCTAGAGTGCTTATATACTGCCGTCGGTGGTAGTGTCAGTGTTAGATTTACCGGTGTTGAGCTGTCTCCGGTAGTGGCTGTGGGTTGTCAAGGAGTCGCCATGGAGAGGGACGTACGCCATCCATCTTTATTTACTTTGTGTGGTCTGGTTCTGTGTTTAATGTTTATGGGGAATCTTGCCAAGGCTAGCGAGCCACTGGCAATTTATCTGAATATGACTGATTTCACGAGCCAGTATATGGGGGTTATACAGGTTTATGATGAGCCCCAGAGTCAAAGTGATAAAGTATCGCTCCGGGTGTACCCCGGAGCGATCAGGATTGTGGATGTGAATCGCGGAGAATGGCTTGCCATTAATGTATCAAGGAACAGTGTCATTTTTCCCTGTAAAGACAGCAAGAATGAGCACCGTATTCAGGCAGGAAAAGGTGCCATAGCTCAGGCAGTTATTGTCACTCCCAGAGTGGCAGTTGAAGGCGACAAGCCTGTATGCCGTCTTGAAATAGTTGTTGCAGATCATGATGAATAGCACAATCTCAATCTCAATCCGTTTTTCTGCGCCGCTGGTTTATCCATATTAACAACAGCAATATCAGGGCCGGGACAAACATCAGCTGCTTCGGTGGCCGGTCATTGGCTACTTCCACACTGACAATCTCCCAGTCAAAATCCAGACCGGCTTTCTCTGCCTGACTGGCAAAACCGATATTATCAACGAGGATTTTTCCTTCATTCTCAACCAGCTCGAGGCCCATATCGAACAAGCGATCCTGAGCGCTGTTCTGATCACCTACAGTCAGCAGAATGGTTCTCTTCTTATCATTCCCTGAAAAGTCTTCACCCTCTACCCGCAGACGAATCTGATCCTGGGGTTGAACTTCCATTATCTGTTCAAAAATGGCTGAGCCAGTCAGTTCATTGCGCTCAGGCCAGGCCATATCCCACCAGAATCCGGGACGGAAAAGAGTGAAAGCGATTAGCAGAAGTCCGGTAGTTTCGTACCAGCGGGTTCTGGTCAGCCAGAATCCCTGGGTGGCAGCGGCAAATACCAGCATGGCTCCCAGGGCGCTGAGAATTGTGATCATCAGTTCCCAGATGCTGCCAATATCAATAAGCAGCAGCTGAGTGTTGAAGATAAACATAAAGGGCAGAATGGCGGTACGGATATCGTAGGTGAAGCCCTGGATACCGGTCTGGATGGGGTTGCCCCGAGCTATTGCTGCCGCAGCATAAGCTGCGAGACCCACCGGCGGTGTATCATCAGCCAGAATGCCGAAGTAAAACACAAATAAGTGTACGGCAATCAGGGGAACGATCAGGCCATGAGCCGCCCCCAAGCTAACAATAACCGGGGCCATCAGGCTGGAGACCACAATATAGTTGGCTGTTGTGGGCAGTCCCATGCCAAGGATAAGGCTGATAATGGCAGTGAAAATCAGAACTAGCAGAATGCTGCCGCCGGAGATGAACTCCACAAATTCAGTCATAACCTGACCGATACCGGTCAGGGTTACGGTACCTACCACAATGCCGGCGGCCGCTGTTGCGACACCAATACCGATCATATTGCGTGAACCGCTGACTAAACCATTGAACAGATCCCTGGTGCCTCTGCGGAACTGGCCGGCAATATCCGCCTGGCCACTGAATACACTGAGTATGGGGTGCTGGGTAACAACGATAATGACCATAAACAGAGTGGCCCAGAAAGCTGATAGCCCCGGAGACATTCGTTCCTTGGCAATACACCAGATCAATACCACCACCGGCAGCAGGAAGTGCAGACCACTCAGGGCAGTGGTTCTGATTCTGGGAGCTATCTCCAGCTCATGATCTTCATGATGGTCAGGATACCTGGCGGCCAACAGCAGCAGGGCAAGATAGATGATAGTCACCAGAGCACCGATAATCCACAGGGAAGCATCACCAGCTACATCTTTGATCCAGCCTATTCCGAAGTAAACCAGCGCGCCGACCACGCACATCATCAGGAAACTGCCTACAGCCAGAAGCATCCATTCAGCCATGGAAAGATTGCGCTCCCGGGGCATGCCCTGCATACCTGCCTTTACTGCTTCCAAGTGCACGATATAGAACAGGGCTATGTAGGAAATGGCAGCCGGCAGAATGGCATGCCGTATTACATCCAGGTAGGGGATACCAACGTATTCAACCATAAGGAAGGCTGCTGCACCCATAATGGGCGGGGTCAGCTGCCCATTGGTAGAGGCTGCAACTTCAATGGCACCAGCCTTGGTGGCAGGAAAGCCAACTCGCTTCATCAATGGAATGGTGAAGGTTCCCGTGGTAACTACGTTGGCAATACTGGAACCGGATATCACGCCACTGAGGCCAGAAGAGACAACAGCTGCTTTAGCCGGCCCACCTCTCAAGTGGCCCAGCAGTGAGAAAGAGAGACGGATAAAGTACTGACCTGCGCCAGCCTGCTCAAGCAGTGCGCCGAACAGGACGAACAGGAACACAAAATTGGTCGATACTCCAAGTGCTACACCAAAAACGCCTTCCGTCGTCAGCCAGAAATGGGACATGGCCTTGTTCAGGCTGGCTCCTTTGTGAGCCACAATATCGGGCATATAGGGGCCAGCAAAGGTATAAACAAGAAATACACAGGCGACAACCACCAGGGGGGGACCAAGAGCCCGCCGGGTAGCTTCAAGCAGAAGGATCATGCCAACAACGGCAATAACAACATCTTGCAGTATTGGAGCCCCAGGACGGTCGGCAAGTGCAGCGTAGAACAGATAAATATAAGCTGCGGAGAAACTGCCCAGCAGGGCCAGAATCCAGTCCTGAATCGGGATATGAGTCTTGGGTGAGCGCTTGAGAGCTGGAAATGCCGTGAATGATAAAAATATGGCAAAGGCCAGATGAATAGCGCGGGCCTCGGTGTCATTAAGGATAAAAAAGTTAAGAGTGAATGGCAGTGGTGAGGCATACCACAGTTGAAAAAGTGACCACAGCAGTGCTGTACCGGTCAGTATGCGTGCGGCTAGACCACGAGGATTGCGGGCGCCTGTATCAGAGTCGTTAACTATCTTAGCTGCAGTTTCGAGACCCGTGTTAGTGGAGTTGGACATAGTACGTTACCCTGGCCAGGGGTTCCTTCCTTGGGTCAACGCGAGGTACATGACGTGAAGTGCATGAATTGTATCGCTGACAGGGGAAACCCAGGTTGACATCAGCTGGTTGATAACTCAGCTGGTGAGTCCTTCATGCAGGTCGGGCATGAGGAAAACAGACACAGGAACAGCAGGTTTATAACCCGCTGTTCCTGTGAGGCACGGTTAACGGAGCGCTAGAGAAGGCCGGCTTCTTTGTAGTAACGGGCTGCTCCTGCATGCAGGGGAGCAGACAGTCCGTCTTTAACCATCTCTTCTTTCTTCAGGTTGCCAAACGCCGGGTGCAGTTTGCGGAAGTCGCTGAAGTTTTCGAACACAGACTTGACGATCTGATAGATCGCTTCGTCAGAAGTCTTGGTGGAAGAGACAAAAGTTGCGCCCACGCCGAAGGTGCTGGTGTCATCAGCATTACCGGAATACATGCCGCCAGGAATGGTGGCGACTCGATAATAAGGGTGATCCTTGATCAGCTTTTCGATAGCCGGGCCACGAACATTTACCAGAACAGTCTCACAGGACGTAGTGGCTTCTTTGATCGAGCCGTTGGGGTGACCAACGACGTAGACCATGGCATCAATCTTATTGTCGCACAGGGCCTTGGCTTGCTCGGCAGCCTTAAGCTCAGTCTTCAGTTTAAAATCATCTGGAGACATTCCCCAGGCATCCATAACAACTTCCATGGTGCCGCGCTGGCCGGAACCGGGGTTGCCGATATTGACGCGCTTGCCTTTCAGGTCGCCAAATTCCTTGATGCCGGAATCCTTGCGGGCCAGAACAGTGAAGGGTTCTGCATGAATGGAGAAGACAGCACGGAGATCTTTGTTAGCGCCAGAACCTTCAAACTTACTGGAGCCTTGCCAAGCATGATATTGCCAGTCGGACTGGGCTATGCCCATATCCATCTCGCCGGCACGAATAGTATTCAGATTGTAAACAGAACCACCGGTACTCTCGACAGAACAGCGAATACCGTGTTCTTTGCGGCTTTTGTTGACAAGACGGCAGATAGCCCCGCCAGTTGGATAATAGACACCGGTTACACCACCGGTACCGATAGTGACAAACTGTTGATCTGCAGCGGAGGCTGGAGTGCTCAGGGTTGCGGCTGCCATACCAGCACCGATAACCGCGAAAGATAGCTTCTTCAGCAATGACATAGATTTTCCCCTAATCTGTGGTCGTTTATGTTCCCCCGCCTTGTTTTCGTGTAAGCACCAGATGATGCATAGGTGACTCTATCGGGGAAACTGTGTAATTTTGTAGACCCGTGCTTTCTTACGGGCTTCGGCCTGTTTTCAGGGTTTTTTTACTGGTCAGAGTTAAGTGCCTGGCTCAAAATTCTGAACCGGTCTCTGACGATGCCATCCATGAATACTGTAAAAACAGGATGCAAGTCAATTGATTTGAGCTGAGAGTTCCTGTTCTTTACCGGGAATTGACGTAGAGATATAGGTTGAAACTGAGCGGTTTCAATCGGTTATGAACGTTTTTTTTCGTTTTTTGTAGTTTTGAAAAATACCTGAGATACAGATGTCAGTCCGACAGGTTTCTGGAGAGGCAGACTGAAACGGGGTTTAACAACTCTGTATTGAAATCATTTGCCGCAACACTTTTTATACTTTTTTCCGCTGCCACAGGGGCAGGGGTCATTCCGGCCTATGTCACTGCCTGAACGTGCGGGAATAGATGGGTCAACAAAGAACCAGCGGTCGTTTTCAAACACGAAGCGTGAGCGTTCATGGTGTTCCTGCACGGATTCTACCGGTGGCAGCTGGAAGCGGGCACGGAACTCCACTTCACCCTCCTTGTCTCCAGGCTGACCTGCAGCCGTATCAACAACTTCCAGGCTCAGCCACTGAGTACGATCAGCCCAGTCCTGCATCTCTTCCCGGTTAAGTCCAGACTGTTGTTTGCTCCAGGTTGTTGCAAACAGGTAGTCAATCAGGCCCAGGAACCAGGCACTGTAACGTGAGCGCATCAGCTGTTCGGCTGTTTCTGCCTTGGTTATGCCTTTATGTAGACGACCACAGCAGTTTTCGTAGCTTCCTGCTGAACCGCAGGGGCAGGTATTCAGATTTGTCATGGTTTAATGATAACAGAAGCTGGTCTGGGGAATCTTAGGTCTTGAGACAGTTATGAAATATCCGGATCAGGCTGTCGGGAAAACTGAGTTGGACGAGTAATTCAACTTACTGCATATCCATACAGTATGGGTATAATTACTTCTTCATCATCACTATTAACGGTAACAAAGCCTACATGTCTCAGGTGGCCCCTGCTCTTCGTCAAAGTATTCAGAAAGCCTACAGCCAGTTTCTGGAAAAACGGGAGCTGAAACCCCGCTATGGCCAAAAGGTTATGATTGCCGAGATCGCCAAGACCATTGGCACTATCTCCATGGATGATGAAGGCAAGCGCATATCTGATCCAGCTATCTGCGTGGTAGAGGCGGGAACGGGCACAGGGAAAACAGTTGGCTATACCCTGGCAGGTATTCCTTTGGCAAAAAGCTCCGGGAAAACTTTGGTTATCTCAACGGCAACAGTGGCCCTTCAGGAACAGATTCTGAACAAGGATCTGCCGGATATACGACACAATAGTGGCCTTGAATTTACCGTCGCTCTGGCTAAAGGGCGCCGTCGTTATATCTGTGTACAGAAACTGGACACTCTACTGCAGAGCCAGAATGCCAGTGCTGCCACCATGGCCCTGTTTGCAGAGGAAGGTTTCAAGATCGATCTGGATCAGGATTCCACTCAGCTGTATGAGAATATGATTACCCGCTTGGCTTCGGGTTCCTGGGACGGTGATCGTGACAGCTGGAAGGACAATATTGATGAAGAAGAGTGGTTCAGCCTGACTTCAACCCATGCCCAGTGTACTGGTCCGCGCTGTCCCCATTTCAGTGGCTGTCCCTTTTATCGTGCCCGTGCGAGCCTGGATAAAGTCGATGTGATTGTCACTAACCATGACCTGGTGCTCTCGGATTTGATGCTGGGAGGTGGTGCAATTCTTCCTGCGCCCAAAGACTGTCTTTATGTGTTTGATGAAGGCCATCACCTGCCTGATAAAGCCATTAACCACTTTGCTCACGAAACCCGGTTAAACGATGCTGCCCGCTGGCTGGAGCAGTCCGGCAAGCAGCTGGGACGGATTCTTGATTCCCATGCCTTGCCGGGTAAAATTGGCGAATGGTTTGAACAGCTCGAGAGTCGATTCCGGGAGTTGAAAGATGAACAGGCCCTGATGCGAGATGCTCTGCTTTCCATTGCAGACTTCAAGAGTGCCGGTGAATCAGAAACCGGCAGAACACTGATTTACCGTTTGCCAAACGGTGTTGTGCCGGATGAGATTCTGGAAATGGCCGGGCGGATGAAGGCTGGTTTCAGTGTGGCTGTGGATCTGGCAGATCGGGTTGTGGGAGAGCTGAAGAGTGCGCTGGATGGCGAAGTCTCCGGTGTTGACAGACTGCAGGCAGAGCAGACTCTTCCTGTGATTGGCTCCCTGTTGCTGCGACTGCAGGCCAACCATGAGCTGTGGCTAAGCTGGAGCAGACCCGACGGGGAAGGCGTTCCGCCTTCGGCCCGCTGGATAGAGCATGCTGATAATAATGGTTATCAGGATTTGAAAGTGGCTAGCAGCCTGATTCTTGCTGGAGGTCTGCTGAAAGAGTACCTGTGGAATCATGCTTGGGGAGCGGTTGTTACTTCCGCTACTCTGACAGCTCTGGGACGCTTTGACCGTTACCGGATGCGGGCTGGTGTTCCCCCGGAAGCCCGTTGTGAAAGTGTACCCAGTCCTTTCCGCTATGATGAAGCCGGAACACTGATTATTCCCAGAATGAAAACAGATCCGGGTCAGGCTGATAAACACACGGATGAGCTGATCGACAGCCTGCCTGGCATGTTTTCAAAAAATGCAGGCACTCTGGTGCTTTTCTCATCCCGCCGGCAGATGAAAGATGTTTATTTCGGTCTGGATCGGGATGAGCGCAATCATGTCATGATGCAGGATGATTATTCCAAAAAAGAGTTGCTGCGCCTGCACCGGGAAAAGATTGATGATGATGAGGTCAGTGTAATTTTTGGTTTGGCAAGCCTGGCGGAAGGTATCGACCTGCCTGGTAAATACTGTGAACATGTGGTTATAGCCAAGATTCCTTTTGCTGTTCCTGATGACCCTGTAGAAGCTTCTCTGGCGGAGTGGGTGGAAGCCCGTGGTGGTAATCCTTTCATGGAGATTTCTGTGCCTGATGCGGCTATTCGTCTTGTTCAGGCCAGTGGCCGCCTGTTGCGGACAGAGCAGGATAGAGGGCGAATTACCATTCTTGACCGCCGCCTTGTAACCAGGCGATATGGGCAGGCTCTGTTAAACTCCCTGCCTCCCTATCAGCGCAACATAGCTTCTTGATTCAGAACTTATGGCTGCCTGACTGAAAAGGTCACTTTCCTTTACAGAAACAGTCATTGTTCCGGGTGCATCCAGTGGGCAGGATGAAAATCATCCTGCTTGTGGAAAAGTTTATGCCTGTACGCGGTTATTACAGCTATGCCAATGGTGCTGTGGAAGGTATTCGGGTTGGTCGGTTAAACATCGGCGTCAATACAACATTTGTTGTCTATCGGGTGGGTTCTACTCTGATTGATTGTGGTCCCAGTAACCAGTGGGACTATATTCAGCCATTTATTAAAGAAAAACCTGTTGGCCAGATACTGATCACGCATCACCATGAAGATCACAGCGGGAATGCCGCACATATCAGCAGATTGACCGGAGTGACCCCCAGGGCTCCAGAAATGATTCTTGAAAAACTGGCCAGGGGGTATCGAATACCTCCCATCCAGAAGCTGGTCTGGGGGTCCATGGTTCCTGTGGAAGCAGATTCTTATCCTGAAACCATGGAACTGGAAGATGGCAGTCCGGTTATTCCTGTACATACACCAGGCCATGCCAAGGATTTGCATGTGTTTTTCCTGCCACATCAGAAGTGGCTGTTCAGTGGTGATCTGTATGTGTCCAAAACACTGAAGTTACTACGGGGTGATGAGAATCTGGAACAGATTATGGACAGTATCCGCCGGGTACTTGATCTCGATTTTGAGGTCATCTTCTGCCCCCATCGCGGTGTAGTGGAGTCTGGCCGGGAGGCGCTAGCAGAGAAACTGGACAGCCTGGGGGCATTGTGTCAGGAGATGCAGCGGCTGCAGTCAGAGGGTTACAGTGAACAGCAGGTCACCCGTAAACTGCTGGGCAAAGAGGATTTTGTTGCCTGGTTGTCAGGTTTTGACCTCAGCCGGAGAAATCTGACCAGGGAAGCTCTGAAAATTAAACTGCCCGTTTAAGGCTCGCTTTGGTTGTCTTCTATTGGCTTGGCTTTTATCCAGTCATCAATAATCTCTCGGGCACGGTTGGCGTCAGCGATGTCCACATAAAGGCCCAGCAGATCATGAGCTGGAAGTTCACCAATGGCACCCTGCAGATAGGTGCCGCCGGTATGGCAGTGGATATGATGGCTGATCAACAGGTCACGAAGGCACTCGGCCTCCATCTGATCTCTTGGGTTGTAAACTTTGAACATAACTCAATCCAACAGCCATGAGTGGGTTATATTCCCTTATGGGGAAAATAGGTTACTTAAATATCTCCCTGAAACTGTCAGCCAGTATCTGGGCACGCTCCTGTTGTGCAGGTGTCAGGGTCTGACTGACTTTATCTCTGAGCTCCATGGCCTCGGCCTTTACGGTAGCATCCTCTTCACCGGCCAGTGTCAGCCAGATCCAGGCCGAAATCTGATTGCTCTCGGTTCCCTGACCCATATGATAGGCTTTACCGAGCTGAAAACGGGCTTGGCCATCCCCGGCCCGGGCTGCATCGGCATAATAGTTAAAGGCTGTTGTCAGATTTTTCTGTACGACGACACCATCGCGGTAAATATCACCCAGCAGTCGTGTAGCACTGATATCACCATTCCTGGCTGCTGTCGTTAAGGCGGGAATGTTCTCTGCTTTAACTTGAGGCTGTTCGGCTGACCATGCCAGAGATACGAAAAGTACTGTTCCCAGGAGAGCTGCAAGCCCCAAATGTCTGGCTTGATTGCGCTTAAGCATAAACTGCCCCGATTACGTTATGTTTAGTCCATTTGGTGTACAGCTTGAATAAAATAGTGGCTATACACACGTTCATGAGCGGCTGTCAGCCCATGAAAGTTGTCTTTGTTATAACGCGGGAATTATAACGCTATCTTCTGCCAGGAAAATACCTTTTCTATACCTTGTGGAATGCAGGCAGGCGACTGTTTCTGTAGCTTCCGGTTACAAAGGAGGGTATAAAGGCTACGGGCTGATACAGAACTGAAACGCCGGCAGCCCTATAATGCGCTCTGGTTAAAACAGGCATATATCGACTAGTCCTTATGGGTCAATTTAAAGATATACGTCCTTATCATGATGATGAGGTGGAAGAGGTGTTGGGCAGACTGCTGGATAATCCCCAGTTGCTGGATGCCCTTGGTCATATCAAGCACAGAAAGGTTCCTGCCTGTCTGCATGGTCTTTTCCGCCCGCTTGTCTCAATGTACCTGCGCAAGCAGCTAAAAGGTGTTAACAGCATCAGAAGCCTGCAGGAGCACATTGCCCCCATGTTGGAAATGGTGCTGGAAAAAACTACCAGTACACTGACATGGTCAGGTATTAAGAACCTGTCTGCCAATAAACCCAGCCTTCTACTCAGCAATCATCGCGATATTGTTATGGATCCGGCGCTGGTGAACTATGCCCTGTTCAGTGAAGGGCTGGATACCAGCCGTATTGCCATTGGCGACAACCTGTTGGGTCGCCCTTATGTTGCTGACCTGATGCGCCTGAACAAGAGTTTTATTGTTCACCGCTCCCTTACTGGCCGTAAAGAGAAGCTGATGGCTTTCCAGCGGCTTTCGGCCTATATCACCGACTCCATTGTCAATGGTGAAAATGTCTGGATGGCTCACCGTGAAGGGCGGGCTAAGGACGGGGATGATCGTACCGACCCGGCTATCCTGAAGATGCTGTATATGAGCCATAAAAAAGAAGGCCGCAGCTTTGCCGAAATGGTCGAGCAGCTGAATATTATCCCGGTATCTATCTCTTATGAATATGACCCCTGTGATATCAAGAAAGCTGAAGAGTTGCTCCAGCGGGAACACGGCGGGGATTATGACAAGGAGGAGGATGAAGACCTGCGCAGTATTATCCGTGGCATCGAAGGCTGGAAGGGACGAGTACATGTCAGTTTCGGCAAGCCTGTAGACTGCTCTCTGGATAGCCCTCAGGCTGTGGCGGAGCATATAGACCAGCAGATGCACCAGCTTTACAAACTTTGGCCATCCAACTGGCTGGCGCGGGATATTGTGCAGGGGCAGGACAACCTTGGCAGCTGGAAGCAGATGTTTGCCGGGGAAGATCTACAGTCCGTTGAAGCGACTTTTAAAGAGCGTCTGGGAGAGTGTGCAGAAACAGCCCGGGACTGGTTTCTGAAAATCTATGCCAACCCGGTTATCAACCAGAACTGATAAAAACAACAATGTATAAAATCTGCTTTTTTGTTCCGGAAACAGATCTTGAACCTGTAAAAAATGCGCTCTTTGCGGCTGGTGCTGGCCGCATAGGGTGCTATGATTGCTGCTCTTGGCAGGCCTTGGGAATAGGCCAATTTCGCCCCCTGGATGGCAGTAACCCTCACCTGGGGCAGCAGGGTGTGGTAGAGACTGTTTCAGAATATAAGGTAGAGATGGTGTGTGAAGACCGTTTCGTCGATAACGCTATTGCTGCCCTGCGCGCATCACATCCTTATGAAGAGCCGGCTTTTGAAGTTTGGCCACTTGATCAACGTTGTTTTCCTTTAAAACAATAAAATCTTTCTACAGTTCCTGACCGTCTGGTTAGTGCTTCTTTATCTCCCATAGTGTAAACAGAGAACCCTCGGAAGAGTTTCGTAATGAGGGCAGATATGGAAGGTGCTGGACGGAGTGTACCTCCTGAACTTGGGACTAAAAGGCTCAGTATTATTCGTTCTATGGGTGCTGGTAGGGGGAGAGGAAAAAAAGCTGAGGATGTAACTAAAAAACCAGGCTCTCCTGGTGCATCTGCAAGTTTAGGAAGGGGAAAACTAAAAGCAGTAGCTGGTCAAGCTGAAGGTCCCTCTCTATTGGAGAGAAGAGTCGGCTCCCCTGTTTCTGAGAGTTCCGCTTCTCTGGTGCAAAAGCCTGCAAGTGTTGAGGCATCTGCCCCGGCCCCGGCCAAAATAACTGTAACCCCAGGGCAGTTTGATGATTCTGTTACGCCAAAAGATCAGTCCAGCAAGACTCCAACAGAAAGATTACTGTATGACCTTGACTGTGCTCTGCAGCAAAAACAACTGGAGAAAGCTCTTATTTGTGCACTGGAACTGAGCCTTTGTTTGGTTCGCCTGCCTGTCGACACCTGGCCGAGCGTAAAGAGCCAGGCCGGGACATTGGTCACTCGCCTGCTCCCTTGTTGTCAGCCTTTTCTGGAATCTGAGATATCTGGTAAGGAGATGATTCTTGTTGTTCTAGGGCGTTTGCACCCCGGTTTTCTTGATGACGAGTCCAAAGCACTTCTAAAACAGTGGAAACAAAAATATTGTCCGGTTTCGGTTCCTCAACCCGCTGCGGATTGCATTCCTGACCAAGCTCTTGCCCAGTTAATAAATTATTCAATGCTCTACGAGCTATTGCTTAATTCTGAAAGAATGGTAGCTCTTAAAAATTGCTTTACAGAATTTATTTCGACTTATGCACAGAGGTTATTAGATATACAGGAAGATCATGAGGCTGTATGGGGGGCCTTGCTGGGAACGGTGTTCACTCATCTACATTTGATGAATAAAGATGAAAGTGAGAAAACAAAAACCTGTCGCGGACATTTACAAACAGTTATTTCTCAAGTACTGAAGAAAAAAACAGAACAAGGTTCTGACTGGATTTCTTCTTTAGAAGCTGCCGAAGAGTACGCTTCCATAGTTCGTTACTGTGTAGAAAGGAAGCTTTTTCCACCAGAAAAGCAAAGTGAGTTTGAAAGAACTGTTTATGAGAAGCTTAGAGGAACTGACGATCCAGTGGCGACTGGTAAAGAAACAAGAGGAGAAAAGTTGTCAAAGCTGCGAGAGCAGATGCGTTCTTATCAGGAACAAAGTAATTATGAGGCATTGCTAAAACTCTGCCTGTCATCCCGACGGAGTGATCTGAAATTGTGGATGTGGGGCGATGTTGAGGTACTTAATTTATATTTCAAGCAGGCTCTCACTGTAGAGGTTTCAAAGTTGTGCCTGATGGCTTCTCGTAAAGGGTTGGAAGATCCAGATTACCTCTTGCAACTCAATAAACTAGTGCACGAACTGAGAAATTTAATTGCGAGACCCTGGGTTTCCGGTCATTATCCCTGCAGCATGTTGACTTGCCTGTGGCAGAACACTGTTAATCAGGTTCTTGTACCAACAGTTGTGAACAAAGTAAAAGATGGCAGTGAACAAGCGTTAAATGAAGGAGATGTTTTTCTGAAAAAATATATGGCCATGTTTCCTCCAGGTTATTTCTTTACTTTGGCAGGACAAATTGCGGAAGCTAAACAAAGGTTGTTTGGGCAGCAGCAATTACACCTGAAAGCACAACAGGAGCAAAAGGATAGAGAGGCCGCTTTAGCAAAAAAAATGGTTCCTACCCAGCAGGATCAGGAGGAAGAGACGGAAAAGCAGCTGCAGAAAGAGGGCCTAACCGCAGAGCAATCTGTCCCGCTGAGATATACTCCGCTTGAAAGTGTATCAGAAAATCATCTCCAGGTTTTTATTGGAAACAGGGACAAAGCACGGGAGATCGGAAGAGGAATCTATCTTGGGAAAAAATATCAGCTGGCCTGGAGTTGGCTGGATTTTATATATGATTATTATCAACAAAAACCTATGCCCTATGATGATAAGAAAAAAGAGACGCTGGCGGGATTTGCTTCAAATATTGCAATAACAGTGATAGGAGAGTGTTTTGATAAAACGAAAGCTTTGAATGAAGCTGGCCCCGCCATTAAAGAGAAAGGGTGCAAAGATCTGGCCGTGAATATACAGGATTTAATTCTGCCATTTATGCAAATGTTTCCACAACTTGATCCTCATAAGGTAGATGAAAGAGAGGCGAAAGGAGCAACATCTAGCTTTAATAAGCTTTGTGCTGTCGTGCGTGGTATGTTTCTGTCTCAGTACTTTCAGGAATATAAAAAACAGCGAGATCTACTGGAAAAAAAGCATTTTCAAGGCCCTCTGGATGACCTTGAGGCGTCAATGGTTGCTTTGCTCCCCTGGTTTGATCTTTTAAACTTAAAAACAAGAAAGCCTATTGCTAAGTATTATCTTCAGCACTTTAGCTGCAATTTTCGAGTGATTCACGAGGACTTGGATTCAACTGACCCTGAAATGGTAGTCGGAACTTTGCAGTTAATAGAGGAGAAAATTGTTGGCAGATATCGTTTCTTTATAGAGGCAAATAGTTGTGATGATGCGAGGAGAGTTGTTGATCATGCGAAGAGTGTAATTGCCAGACTGGAAGTCCCTGAGTTAGACTGGAAAGAAGAGGTGGAACGGCTGAAAGAAAAAATGAATAGCATCTCTTTTCCCTATAGAGATGAATAAGCGGAGCTAGGAATAAATTTTCCATAGCGAAGATTGAGAGCAGCAACGCTACTCTCAACCATTTTATGCAGCGTGAGAAGCCTGTTCCCATTTTGACAAAATCATCATAATTTCTTCTGAATCCTGAATACGGGGCAAAGGGCGAGGATAGTGTTGCTTTTCCTGCTTGATCGCTTCACGGATATTTTTAACCTGATAAAAAAATGCATCACTCTCTGCAGTGACTTCAACGGGTTCCGGCTGTTGTTCAAATAGCTTCAGTTCGATCACATTATCAGAAGATTCTGGCAACCAGGGGTTAGACTGGTAACGCAGTATTCCCTTTTCACCAATAATAGAGAAGTCAGAAAATATATCACCGTAGGTTTCTGAAGTGTGAATTCTGGCTGTCACGCCATTGCTGAGCTGAATATTCAGGGATGTGTCACAAATATTGCCGTCTTTAGGAGAGACTGAACCAAAAGCCGATAGCTTATAGTTATTCCAGATGTCTTCCCCAAAAGTAGTTTGGAAAACCAGATGCATAAGGGAAACCGGATAGCAGCCAAGGTTGAAAATAGCGCCTTTGCTTTCCGGATTTACAAACCTGGCGATGTCTGCGCAGTATTGCCCCGTTATCGACTTGATTTCACCGATGACCCCAGACTCAATAAGCTCAACAAGTTTTGCAGTGAAAGGGTGGTGAAGATACATCAATCCTTCGATAAACAAGCCAGAGGACTTGTTAACAGCCTCAGCAATTTCTCGAGTCTTTTCCGGGTCGATAGAGAGGGATTTTTCACAGAGAATATGCTTGCCGGCCTCAGCAGCTTCAATGGTATAGGTATGGTGCAGATGGTTAGGCAGGCCAATATAAACAACATCCACATCTGGGTCATTGATCAGACTTGAATAGTTGTCATAGAGCTTTGTGGCAGAGAACTTTTGACAGAACTGCTCAGCAGACTCCATTCGTCTTCCGGCGACAGCATAAATTACGGAACCTTCATCGTTCTCAATGGATTGTGCCATGGTTTCCGAGATAAAGCTTGTTCCTAAAATACCCCAGCGCAGCATAGGTTGTTACCCAATTTATGAAAATGTGGGCGAATATTACGCGATTCCTACATCATATGAGAATTGATTTTTCCTATGCCGCGTATTGACTGTAGTGTTATGGAACTACAACCTGACAGTGGTAGTAATCCTGATAATTGTTGCTGCCGTAAAGATTTAGAATGACGACCTTTATTCTGGAAAATTCGCAAGTTAAAGGCACCGGAATGCCCCCTAGTCTGTCTCTTTTCTATCGCTATATCAATGAACTCAAGACACTGCTTATATTGTCATTACCCATAATCGGTGCTCAGCTTTCGGCTATTGGTATGGGATTTGTTGATGTCACCATGGCCGGTCATTATTCCTCAACTGACCTGGCAGCTGTGGCGATTGGTGCCAGTATCTGGTTTCCGGTTTTCAATCTGATCCGTGGTGTGTTGATGGCTATGACGCCTATTGTTGCACAGCTGTTTGGAGCCAGGGAGTATGATCAGATTGGGCACAAGGCTTTTCAGGGAATCTGGATTGCGGTGATCTTGTCACTGATATCCATATTGGTTCTCCTGGGGGCCAACCCTCTGATGCACTGGATGGAGGTAGACCCGGCCATTTCACCAATCGCACGTGCTTATCTGGGGGGGATGGCCTATGGTGCACCGGCCATGTGCTTGTACCAGGTGCTGACCAGTTACTGTGAAGGTGTTTCTGATACCAAAGCTCCGATGCTGGTGGGGTTTGCAGGGTTGCTGGTCAATATTCCAGCTAACTATGTACTGATTTACGGTAAACTTGGTTTTCCTGCCCTTGGAGGAGCGGGTTGCGGTTATGCAACGGCTATCTGCTTTACCCTGATGGCTGTCCTGATGATGATTTATACCCGTATTCACCCTGATCATCAGAAAACTTCACCTTTGGGCAGTATCGAGAAGCCCAAACTGTCTTCTATCAGGGAGCATATTCGTTTAGGGCTGCCGGTGGGAGTCAGTTTTTTTATTGAGACCTCGATTTTTGCTGTGATTGCACTGGCTATTGGCAATCTGGGAGCTACCGTTGTTGCGGGTCATCAGATTGCGTTGAATATTTCCAATATCACCTATGTGATTCCGGTTAGTCTGGGGGCTGGAGTGACGATCCGGGTTGGGCATGAGATTGGCGCAGGAAATCCCCAGGCTGCCTTTTTTGCCAGTATGTCGGGCGTGGTAACGATCCTGTTTCTTTCCAGCCTGCTTGTTTTGGGTATTCTTGGCTTTGCCCCTGAACTTTCTTCACTCTATTCAACCGAGGTTGCGGTTATTGCACTGGCGTCAGAACTACTGGTGTTTGCAGCGATGTTCCAGCTGGTGGATGGCGTGCAGATTCTATCCATAGGAGCACTGCGTGGATACAAGGATACCCGGGTGCCTATGTATATGATGATGTTCGCCTGTTGGGTGATTGCCATGCCGCTGGGGTATGTACTGGCTCTGACAGATATTCTGGTACCCGCTATGGGGCCTCATGGTTTCTGGATCGGTCTGGTAACAGCATTGAGTATTGTGGGTATTTTATCCTTCAAGCGATTACGCAAGATAGGTGTTCGACATATCCGAAACAGGAAGACGGAAGAACAGGATCATACAGGAACAGCTATGGCGGCCTAAAGCCTTTAGCCTACAGTAGGGGGAGCTTCTGCATGGCTGAAATCTGCGGCTGTGTACCCTATTGTATGTGGGTGATACCCTTGCCCCTTCAAAAACAGCTCGGGTTCATCTATCACTTTCGCTTCATTCTCCCCTGCAAGAACCCAGCCTTGCCTGTGACGAACAAAAATGATGTAGTGACCACTGTGTCTATTGTCACCACAGTGGGCGATAACGCATAGAGGGAAGGCTGTTGTATTAGATATACCACCTGCAAACTGTATCGGTATCTGGATAGGCTTGAAGGCAAAATCAATAGCGGCTTTTAATCCTTGACGCTCTGTGAGTTCAGGAATTAGGCCCCAGTTTTGTCCCAGATATATCCGAAACCGTCTGTATTCACCATGAAAACACAGTGTACGCTCTCGCTGGCTTGTATACTTGCCCTCTGGCAGCGTATCGGTAGCTTCCCAAAAGAGATCATCTAACTGCTCCTTTGCAAGAAAATTACGTATACCTCTTTCAATATCACCATCACTGCCAATTCTGATACATAATTCATTTGTAGGCACTGTATCACCTCTTAGCTGGCGGCTGTAAACGTGCCCTTCGTAGCTTGTAGATGCTCGTGAAATAATCCGAAAGCAGCGAGGCGATGGCTTCCAGCTGTCGATCAATGATTCCAGACTGATAAGGAATTCATTGGCATCATTCTGCTCAAGGTTTTTTAAAATAAATGTTTTATCAATTTTTCTAGGTTGTCTCCGCCTCCCTTTAAGCCCAACAGAATCTTTGAAATATTGAGATCGATCGTGGAAGCACTGTTCGACGAAGTCTTTCCATATTTCATCAATAGATGCTTCACTCTCTGGCTGGGGTGTGATCATGGCAGTTACCAAGCGGGAAAGCTGGCACAGACTTCCACATAGAGTTGAGGGTTTTTCAGAAGATGTTGACAGCGTCTTTATCTCATTTAATTCATCTTCAGTATTGATATATCTAAGGAAGTAAACAGCACAGTTTATATAGCATAGAGTCTTATATTTATCGTTTAATTTTGGAAAGGAAAGAGCAATATCTGAAATGTCTTGTGTCTTATTATTGTTAAGAAGTTTGATAATGATTTCTGCAAGTTTATTTAAACTACAAATTGGGTTTTTTTTGTTGTAATCAACCAAGAAGCAGACGATTGTGGTAATGGTATTAAATGCTCGCTGATTTTTTTGCTCGGCAATGTAACACTGTAGTAGAATGAATGTGTAAAAAGAAGCTGGTTTGTTCTGGTTTTTACACAGGTTGATTATGAAGTCTGTAGAGAGGGTAATGTTATTTTCTCTCAGTAAGTTAAGGTGGGGTGATAACACCTCTTTTAATAATAATTCAGGGTCTTTATATGGGGTTATTTTAGCTCTCTTAAATAATTCTTTTAATTGCAAAACTTCATCTTTAGAGAAGATAATGTTCATGTGGTTGGGGTTGCAGTTCGAAATGTGCGCCCTGATATTAATTAAATCATCTATGATATTTTGTTTTTCTTTAGCATCGCTTTTTGTTTGCAAGTGCAGATAGAAACCAAGGACAGGGTAGAATCTTGCCAGTGTCAGCAGGGCTTCAGCAGATATACGAACCCCAAAAGTATTCAACCATTGTGTACTTTTTTTTTCCAGAAAAAGAGACAGATGAGCAAGTTCACAAATTGCACTTATAGGTAGTGATTTCTCACATTCTTGTGGTGTAACCAAGGGGGAGGCTCTGTTAACAATAGATGTTGGTTTATTTCTCAAAGTTAGTGATTACGCTGAATAGAGGAAGTAACCAAATTTTCTATGAAGCCCGAATGCCAAGCTATACAGGGTGCACGGAAGTACTACCAACATGTAGTGTTAACAGAGCCAAGGGGGATATTCTTGTTTTTTTTGTTTTTATACTCTCAGTTTCCGGTGCTACAGATTGTGTTTTCCGTGAATGCTTGCCTTTTCTTCTGGAAGGTGGAAGTTGAGAAGCTGTTTGTTTTGTTACGGGAAGATTGATGGTTGGTAGTTTTTGGTACTGGGCTTCCGTAAGAGTGTGAGTTTCAATTCTTCCATGCACTTGGCATAACGGCCTTTCTGCCAGGGTTTTATTTATCTGTGTGGAGAGTTTTTGTAAACCTGCTCCCACTATTGGAGAAGTAAGGGAACGCATTTGTTGCGTAATCTTGCTGGGAGTAAGCACTCTTAGGTCTGGGTTGGCTGTATCAAACCAGTCTTGATTTGCTGTAGCTTCTGCAGCTGTTGAAGTTGATACCTGTGATCCTGTTGTGCTGTTGGAAGACTCCATTTTTTTTCGTACCCAGATAAAAATATGTAACACGACTGTTTTTATATCCACAGATCCTGATTGAACTGTTATTAAAAATAATCATGACAATATAGCTTTTCAGATTAAAATATTTCAGGTTGTTAATATCGACAATTATCATGTTGGATATATCTGTCTCAGATATAAGGGATGACCATGATGACAGAGTTTATAACCATCTGGTTATCGGTGTTGTCATTAAGGCTCATATGATCTGTTGGGTGTAGCTATTCCCTGCTCTTGTATTACCAATTGATTTAGTGGTTAAGTACCTGGACACATGAAATCATATATTTCTGACTCAATCTCCAGGCACGCTCAGCCGTGCTGCAGCTCCGGTCACATAGCGGGCTATGCTCTCTGCACTGCAACCCAGCTGAGCAACCTGTTTATTGGCCAGAAATATGCGATTCCATATGCCCAGGTACTTATTGTTCAAGATGTGATCATGTGAACATTATTAAGCTATATCTAAATTAGATAATACTTATGTATATTCAAGCTGTATGATACACATCAATAAATACAGCAGGCACTCATTTTAAGATTCAGGCGATTACCACTATCTCGGAGTGTTCCAGATGGTTTTCGCAATAAAAAAGAAGTCACACTATAAAAAACAATCGATAAACCTGCAGGGCTCAACGAAAGCAAAGTCCCTTCTGCTTAAGGGAGCTGTCTGCAGCTTCCTGGCTGTGGGTTCACTGGCATATGCCAGTACCGCAAATCATAGTGAATTTGAGCAGCTCAAGGGGCCTTTCCCGACCGGGCCTGACGTTACTAAAGCCTGCTTGGAGTGTCATACAGAAGCTGCCGCCCAGGTTCAAAAAAGTATTCACTGGAACTGGAAGATAGATCCGGCCAAAGACAGCAGGCAAACCGGCAAAGACAATATTATTAATAACTTCTGTATGGCTGTGCGTACCAATGAGGCTCGCTGCACCAGCTGTCATGCAGGATACGGCTGGAAGGATGACAAGTTCGACTTTGCCAAACAGGAGAATGTTGACTGTCTGGTCTGCCACGATACGTCCGGTGAGTACAGCAAGTTCCCCACCATGGCTGGTCACCCCAATTACAAACCGAAGGAGTGGCCTCCCAAGTCCGGAAATATCCGTGAGCCTGTCGATCTGGTCAAATCAGCCCAGAGCGCTGGTCAGTCCAGTCGTGATAATTGTGGTTCCTGTCACTTTTACGGTGGCGGTGGGGACAGCGTGAAACATGGTGATATGGACTCCACCCTGAGCAAGCCCCCCTTTGCCCTGGATGTGCATATGGATGCAGATGGGCTGAATATGGCTTGTCAGGATTGTCATACAACGGTTGACCACCTTACGGCTGGCAGCCGTATAACCATGAATGCCCGGGATATGCATGGCATTGATGTTCCCGGCCACGAATTCGGTGGGCGTGCTACCTGTGAATCCTGCCATGCCAGTGATCCCCATAAAGGCAAGCCGGCACTGGTACTTAATCAGCATGTTGCCAGAGTAGCTTGTCAGACCTGCCATATTCCTGCGTTCGCCCGGAACAAGAAAACCAAGATTACCTGGGACTGGTCAACTGCCGGCAAGAGCAAGAAAACCCTTAAGGATGAAGCTGGCAATGTTACCTACAGTTCGAAGAAAGGTGACTTTACCTGGGCTGATAATGTTAAGCCGGAATATGCCTAGTTTAACGGCAAAATAAACTACACCCTGATTGGGGATAAGACCAGTAAGAACGAGCAGGGTGTGGTTGAGCTGGTTACTCTGGAAGGAGATGCTGCTGATGAACGGTCACGCATTTGGCCTTTCAAGGTTATGCGCAGCGTCACACCGCGAGATCCTGAAACAGGGCAGATGATAGTTCCCCACCTGTTCGGCAAGGATGATGCAGCTTTCTGGAAATCCTATGACTGGGTAAAAGCTTCCGAGGCTGGTATGAAAGCTGTAGGTCAGCCCTTCAGTGGCAAGGTTGAGTTCACCAAAACTGAGTACCTGTTCCCCATTACTCATATGGTGGCGCCGGCTGAGCAAGCTCTGGACTGCACTGCCTGTCATAACCGGAACAACAGCCGTATGGCGGGGATCGGTGGTATCTATCTTCCGGGGCGTGACCATAGCGAGTGGCTGGATAGAATCGGTTTACTTCTGGTATTGATCTCCATCCTGGCGGGTATCGGGCATGGTCTGTTGCGTTTTTCCCAAAGGAATAAAGGAGTCCGGCAATGAGACGGGAAATGATATTTACCCGCTTTGAGCGGTTCTGGCACTGGGCGCAGTTGTTGATCATTTTCACTCTGCTGTTGACTGGGTTTGAGATTCACGGCAGTTATCAGCTGCTGGGCTTCCAACAGGCGGTGATGATTCATAACATCTGTGCCTGGACGCTTTTGGCCTTGTGGGGGATGGCAATTTTCTGGTCAGCAACCACCGGTCAGTGGAAGCACTATCGGCCGACCAGTAACCAGATGATGGATGTTGTCCGGTTCTACTTTGTCGGTATCTTCAAAGGGGAGCACCATCCGTATCGCCGCAAACGCTGGGCCAAGCACAATCCACTGCAGCGACTGACTTATCTATTGCTGAAGCTGGTTCTTATGCCGGTGATCTGGGGGAGTGGCCTGTTCTATATGTTTTATGGATTGTGGATGGACAGTGGTGCTCACCCGGCCCTGCCCTGGGTAGCTAATATCCATGTGGCCGGAGCCTGGTTGATGCTGACGTTCCTTGTTGCCCACGTTTATATCATCACAACCGGGGCCACCGCTGGCGAGCATATGATGTCACTGCTGACAGGGTATGGCGAGGTTTATGATGATGAGGGCACTGAAGAATAGCGCAGCCAAACAAAAGTAACCACATCTGTTTCGGGTTGCTCTTCCTGCACCATCAGGCTTTCTGGTCTTTGGCAGAGCAATCCGAATCCTCAAATTTATGAAGTAATAGCTTTAGAGAGGAAACTAAAGCATCAGTGTTTCGTCTCTCAAAGGAAAGCTGTTCCGGGCTTTGTCAGCAAAGTAATACTTAAGAGTACGCCGAACAGTATGAAAGGCGATTTCATCCCAGGGAATCTCCTGTTCACTGAAGAGCCTGACCTCCAGACTCTCTTCCCCAGGGCCGAATTCAGGTTCTTCAAGTCTTGCCAAGTAAAACAGGTAAACCTGGCTGATGCGAGGCACGCTTAAGACTGTGTATAGTTCTTCCCGGCTGGTACGGGCTCTGGCTTCTTCCCAGGTCTCCCGGCGGGCTGCATCCAGGGTCGATTCTTCATTCTCCATAAAACCAGCTGGCAGGGTCCAGAGGCCGGAGCGGGGCTCTATGGCCCGACGGCAGAGGAGAACCCTGTTATCAAAAACTGGCAGGGTTCCGGCAATGATCTTGGGATTCTGATAGTGGATGGTATTGCAGGAGTCGCAGATATGCCGGTGACGGTCATCTCCTTCTGGAATGGCAAGGCTGACAGGCTGACCGCACTGGTTGCAATATTTCATTCACTTGTTCCCGTGATTTCCTCATTTCAGTGTGCCAGATCATCACTGTTTGGCAACAGTTTCAGCTGAATTTTGCTTGCTGTTCAGGAACCCGGGAAGAGTTGTGGTGTCTACTCTCGCACCTGATTCTGACTGTTAAACAGTTATGTTACTCCGAGCTTTGGTTTTGTTACTTATTTTCCTGCCATCAACTCTGCTGGCTGCACCAGCTATGTGCATTAATGGTTTTCGTGGTCTGCCCCTGGGCGGGGTTGTCATTGGAAATCAGCAGTCGATGCGGGTGGCCGATGAAGGGACTTTCCGATCGCTGTTCTTACGAAACGGTAAGGGGGAAGAGGCTTTGGTCAGTCGAATCAGTCTGCTGCAACCGGAAATTCCCGTTCAGGAAGAGCACCGCGAGCTGCTGGCATCTTTCCTGCTCGCTACAGGTCATGAGCACTCAATGGTTGTGGGGCTGCGCAATATCGGTCTTATCCGGTTTCTACGAAACTTTACCCCGGCTCAGTTTATTGATGTAGTCGATCAGGATCCAGCCATGATGGCTGTGGCCAGTGAGTATTTTAACATTCGCTCGGATGACAGACTGACTGTAAGGCAGGATTCTGGTTTGGATTATCTGCTGAGTCGCCAGCGGGGAGCCTATAATGTGATTTACTTGGATCGTGAGGCCGTTTTTCAAGAGTCTTCCGACCTGTTTCGTGACCATGGTATTTTGCTGGGGATTCGGGATAAGCTGAATGAACATGGAACCCTGATTGCAGTATTCGACAATCGTCGTTTATCTCGGATGGATATTGACCGGATGATTGATGTGTTTCCCCATGTATTTGTCTGGGAAACTGCCGATAGCAAACATGTGATCCTGGCAGCATTGAAGCACAGGCAGATTGTCAATTACCCGATTTTGCGGGAACGGGCTTATAAGCTGGACCAGAAAATCAATGCCGGGTTCTCTTTTGGTACGTTTATTGACCATATGCTGGCTGGCGAATACAGGGTCATGGAAATGTAATACAGAACTATAATGATCTTTGCAGAACTGTCATGATCATGTGCCAGTCTCATGACTTGCTGTATTAATTTGACATAATAAACAGAGACCCGGGAAAACGGGCAGGGAAGTGCCCCGACTATGTTAAAAAAGACTCAGTTAAAGACAATTCGCCAGCAGCTACGTTCTCATAACCCCCGGCGGCTCGCCATGGATGTGCCGGAAGCTGCTGTGCTGATTCCCCTGACCAGAAAGGAGCTGGATCCAGAAATTATTTTCACTCGTCGCTCCAGTCATCTGAATACCCATGGTGGTGAAGTGGCGTTTCCTGGAGGGAAGCGTGATCCTGAAGATGGCAGTTTATTGCATACTGCTCTACGTGAATCCCGGGAAGAAATTGGCCTGCCTGTGGATCAGGTAGATATGCTGGGTTCTACAGGCGACGTAATTTCCCGCTTTGGTATCAAGGTAACGCCCTATGTGGGTGTCGTTGAACCTGGGGTAGAGCTGGTGGCTAATCCCCATGAGCTGGACCGTATCTTTCAGGTGCCGGTCAGTTTTTTCCTGGATGCTGAGAGGGTCAGAACAGATGCGCTCAGTTACCGGCATATGACTTTTCATGTGCCGGCATGGCAGTTTGGTGAATACCAGATCTGGGGGCTGACAGCAATAATGCTGGTGGAGTTTCTTAATCTCGCTGCAGGAGCAAATATTCCCCTGGATGTTCCCCAGACCCGGGGCGATCAGGTTGAAAATGGCCTCTGGTGTCGGCAGGCCTGATCAGCGTTCCTGATTAAGTAAATTAGCTTTCTCCCTTTTCTTTCTTCATATACCTTCACTTCTGTAATCAGGAGTGGAGTATTTTATGATTTATCGTCTGGGTAACAGGGCTGTTGAGATACAGGGTGATGACTGGTTTGTGGCGGATAATGCTACGGTTATTGGCTCGGTGGTTCTGAAAAATAATGCCAGTGTCTGGTATAACGCTGTGGTTCGCGGGGATAACGATATTATTACCATTGGTGCTGAGAGCAATATCCAGGATGGCTCTGTGCTGCATACAGATTCTGGTGTTCCCCTGACAATTGGCAGGGGAGTGACTGTTGGTCATAAAGTGATGCTACATGGTTGTGACATTGGTGATTACAGCTTGATTGGCATTAATGCTGTCATTCTGAATGGTGCCAAAATTGGCAAGCACTGCCTTATTGGTGCCAATGCTCTTATCCCGGAAGGTAAGGTTATACCAGATGGTTCTCTGGTAATGGGTTCGCCCGGTAAGGTGGTGAAAGAACTGACGGAAGAGCAGAAAAAAATGCTGGAGTGGTCCAGTGCCCACTATGTACAGAATTTTAAAAGGTTTAAAGAACAACTGTCCGTAGATGAGCGTTTTGTCTAAGAAGAGAGAGGTTTTATCCTCTATCTTCTTAGAGCCTGTTCATAATCTTATCGCAGGCTACAAATGCCGAATAAAAGCTCCTGTTCCTCCGCTTTTGCTCGTTACATAAGTAGTCAAACAAGTAACTGCTCATATTTCACTGGCAGACCAACCATCGACTCGGCTACAGCCCAGTGATAGTGAGGATCTGTATAAAAAACAGACAATTTTGCCAGTAAAATATGAGCAGTTACTCAAACAATTGCTTTCATATATTGATCACCTAAACTGCGTACGAAAGTACTATTAATCAGGGTGCTATATTTTCACAGCTGCTGTACAGAGTCTGTCGTTATGAAAAAAATTGTCAGTACCATCACCGATAGTGCCATTATCCATACCCTGAAGTGTGCCATGCGCAATGGCCCTTTGCCCTGCGTAAGGGAACGTGCTCATGCGATACTTCTCAGCAATAAGGGATATTCTCTAGCTCAGATAGCTGATGTTTTCGATGTTCAATACCAGACAATATCCCGGTGGATTGATGACTGGGAGCTTTCAGGTATACACGGCTTATATAAAGATCACAAAGGTGGAAAACCATCAATTTACAATGATCAGGAAAGACAACGCCTCGCAGACCTGATTGCAGAAGAGCCACGGCGGATGTCCTATGCTCAGGCAAAACTTGAAGATGAAACCGGTAAATCGGCCTCATTGAAAACGCTGCAGCGGATGACAAAAAAATTGGATTGGTCTACAAACGTGTGCGGAAATCCTGCCAGCATAAACGCGCCCAGGCACTCTTTGAGCGTTGCCATCAAACACTGAAAGTCGCTCAGGAAGCCGAACGGAAAGGCCTTATAAACCTGTTCTATTTTGATGAGTCAGGCTTTTCCCGGCAGCCCTGTGTCCTTATGCCTTGCAGCCAAAAGGGGAGCAGCTGAGAATTCCCTCCATCAACGGCCAGCGTATAAATATTCTTGGATTCATGAATCGCGATAATGACCTGTTTTATTACCCTGTTTGCGGATCAGTAACTGGTGATGAAGTTATCCGCGTTTTTGAAGATTTTGCTGAGCAGATGCAAGACCCGAAATACAGCACAGGCGACCGTTACACTTTAGTTGTGGTAGATAATGCCAGCATCCACACTTGCAAGAAGGTAAGCGCCATCAAACCCACGTACTTGACTCATCCCTGAGCATTACTCGTTTTTAACGTTTCCGATGCCTCACCGCCCAAGGCATCAGCTGTTCCAGCTTCTCTACCGTATCGGCATAGGGCAGTGATTTGATGATATTCCCCAGGTAGTCAAACGGCTCCAGGTCATTGGCTTTCGCACTCAGGGAAAACGCATGAAAGCCCTTGGTATCACTGCTCTGAAAGCCACTTTTAAAATTTAACTATTTTTACAGGCAGTCGCTTCTTAGTACTTAACCAGTACGGCAGCAGTGACATGAACGCATTCAGTTTGATAGAACACCTTTCAAATCTTCAAGATTCCCGCCAGCCCTGGAAAGTCGAACATAAATTGACCGATATTCTGCTACTTGTCATCTGCGCCATGATCAGCAGCGCAAGTGGTTGGGTAGAAATTGAAGACTTTGGAAAGCTTCGTGAAAGCTGGCTGAAAAAAAATGGGTGATTTTACTCACGGAATCCCATCTCACGATACGATTGAACGTGTTGTCAGCATGGTCAATGCCAAGCAGTTTCATAAGCACTTTTCTGAGTGGATGCAGGACTGTCATAAGGCCACAGATGGTGCAGTTGTCGCCATTGATGGAAAGACAGTCCGGGGTTCTGGCGACAGCAAAAACAAGCTTGATCCTATTCACATGGTGAGTGCGTTTTGCACTGCAAATAGTGTTGTACTGGCACAAACGAAAACGGATTGCAAAAGCAATGAAATAACCGCGATCCCTAAGCTTCTGGAGCTGCTATCAATCAAGGGATGCCTTGTCAGTATTGATGCCATGGGCTGTCAGCGAGAAATTGCGAAGAAAATCGTTGATCAGGAAGCTGACTATCTTTTGGCCGTTAAAGGCAATCAGCCCAAGCTTCATGAAGCCTTCCAGAAGCATTTTCCGATGAGCGAAATTCTGGGTGGTCATTTTGATTCTGTCTACGAAACCATAGAGAAAAATCGCGGCAGAAGCGAACACAGAATCCATGTAGTCAGTGATATTTTTGCTGAATTTGTGAATTTCTCTTTTGACTGGAAGAATATGTGTAGCCTGGGCGCTGTTATCGCATTCCGCCAGGTTGGAGATACGCCTCAAAATATAGAAGACGTCAGTATTCGCTACTACATCAGCTCAGCTGAGTTAACTGCGGAAAAGCTGGCAACAAGTGTTCGCAGCCATTGGGCGATTGAGAATAATCTGTATTATGTTCTTGATGTCGCCATGGGCGAAGATGCTTGTCAGATACGGCACGGAGATGGGGCAGAAATCCTATCAGGGTTCCGGCATATTTCTCTCAATTTATTAAAAAATGAAAAAACCTTTAAAGGTGGTATCCAGAGAAAGATGAGACGTGCAATGATGAGTACTGATTATTTGGAACTGGTTTTGAGTGGTTCACCATTACCTGTCTCTGAGACAGAAAAGGCTTGAGGCCAGTGATACCAAGGGGTTTCATGCGTTTTCCCTAGTTTTAAAGCTGAGAGTGTAAGAGCCATCGAACTGATGGGCCATCTTCAAAAGATGAACTCTGACCAGTTCAGCATGGCAATCATGGATGAAGTATTCAACAGTATCAACCCCGAAGAAGGGGAAGCCGGCACATATGGCTACCTGAAGACAGTGGCTCAATTCCCCAACGCTATAAACATCAGCACCACCCACTACGCTAAACCGATGATGCTGGCACAGCACCTGCCCGAAACATTCCTGAACATGCATGTCAGTGCAGATATGAGAAGCGATAACAAACTTAGATATGACTACTACCTGAAGCCCGGCTACTCCATATAGCACGTTGCTATACAGCTGCTGAAAGAGCAGGGCCTGCAGTCAGAATTTCTGGATACAGCAAATGACGTTATCGCCCACCCGGATAAATACAGCGTTAAATAACAAAAGCGGCACTTCCAAAATTTAAAAGAGCAACTTAAGGCCTGTAAAGTGCTGTTTATTTTCCAAATTGATGAGCTTCAGGACAAACAATACGTATAAGGCTCTTCACCCTCGACAGCGCTTATGCCACACTTTGTCCATATGGATAAGGTGAACCAATGTCTGCAGAAGTGACAAGCGTCCTGGCAATAATTTTGTATTCCCTCAGCGCACTGCTCCAGTGGCTGAGAATTCGAGGACGGGAAATTCCAAAACCAGCTGTTCAATTCCTGGCTCTTGGCGGAGCTATCGCCCAGTGTCTCAGTATCTATTACATCATTCATTCCAGCGTAGGTGTCAACCTGAGCTTCTTTGCCACCGGCTCGCTGAGCTCCTGGATGGTCGTTCTTATTATTCTGGCAAGTAGCCTGCGCAAGCCAGTTGAAAACCTTCTGGTGGTGATCCTGCCTCTGGCCATTGCTGCCATCGCCTGCAGTGTAATAGCGCCGGCTCCATCATCTATCCTGACCTCTCGGCAACCCGGTCTTATCGGTCATATCCTCATCTCCATACTGGCTTACAGCACCATGACTGTCGCAGCTTTCCAGGCACTGCTGCTGGCCTACCAGGAGAAACACCTGAAAGCTCATCTACCCACCGGAATTATCAAGGCTTTTCCCCCTATGCAAACCATGGAGAAGCTACTGTTTGAATTTCTTTGGGTCGGCCTGATTCTCTTGACCATTGCCTTGGGCAGTGGTTTTGTCTATCTGCAGGATATGTTCGCCCAGCAAATTGCCCACAAGACTATTCTCGGAGTTATGGCCTGGTGCCTTTTCGCCACTCTGCTGGCCGGGCGAATGCGGCTTGGCTGGCGTGGCCGTACAGCGATACGCTGGACCCTGAGCGGCTTTTTCGTTTTGATGCTGGCTTATTTTGGCAGCAAACTTATTATCGAACTGGTTCTTAACTGAGAGCGTACCACCTTGAGCGAAGCACCCATCGGCATATTGCTGGGCGTACTGGTTTTTTTACTATTTTTCTCCGCCTTCTTTTCCAGCTCAGAAACAGGGATGATGGCCCTTAACCGTTACCGTTTGCGCCACCTGGCCCGGGCAGGCAACAAAGGAGCCATACGGACCAGCAAACTTCTGGAACGCCCGGATCGTTTGATTGGCGTTATTCTGATTGGCAACAACTTTGTTAACATTCTGGCCTCGGCCATTGCTACTATTGTGGCCATGCGTATCTGGGGTAACAGTGGTATTGCTATTGCCACCTTTGGCCTGACCCTTCTGGTACTGATCTTCGGCGAGGTCACCCCAAAAACCCTTGCCGCCCTGCACCCAGAAAGAGTAGCATTTCCAGCTTCATGGATTTTGCAACCACTATTGAAACTACTTTACCCATTCGTGGTTATTGCCAACACCATTTCCAATGCACTGCTGAAAATGTTTGGTGTGAATCCTGACCACTCAGGAGGCGATCAGCTAAGCCAGGAAGAGTTGCGCACAGTTGTTAATGAAGCCGGAACTCTCATTCCGAACCGCCACAAAGGCATGCTGCTCAGCATACTGGATCTGGAAAAGGTTACCGTTGATGACATTATGATTCCCCGCAATGAGATCGTCGGCATTGATATCGAAGAGGATATTGATGCTATTCTGGATCAGCTGCGCACCTCTCAGCATACCCGTCTGCCGATTTATAAGGGTGATATCAATAATATTATTGGCATACTGCATATGCGTAATATGGCCAAACTACTGAGCCTGGAAGAGATCAACAAGGCAGTTCTGCTCAGCGAAACGGCCGACCCTTATTTTGTCCCGGAAATCACCCCTCTGCATACCCAGATGGTAAACTTTCAAAAGCAAAAACTGCGCTCAGCATTTGTGGTCGACGAATATGGCGATATTCTGGGCTTGGTGACTCTGGAAGACATTCTGGAAGAGATCGTCGGTGACTTCACCACCGATGTAGATGATATCAGTCAGGACATCACTCCCCAGAAAGACGGGACCTACATTATTGACGGCACAGCCAGCATCCGGGAAACCAACAAAACACTGGACTGGGACCTGCCAACTGAAGGACCGAAAACCCTTAACGGTTTGGTTACAGAGCATCTGGAAGAGATACCAGATTCAGGGGTCTGCCTGGCTATAGAGCGCTACCGGATTGAGATTCTGCAGACCCGTGACAACGTTGTGAAAACGGTAAAAGTCTGGACTGCAGATTGATGGTCTAAGAGCCGCGAATGTCCTATCAGAGGACTGGTCCCTGAGGCCGAACAAGTTTGCAGCTACTCCATAATGGTTGCCCTGTGCGCTTGAATAGACACGGCCTGTGTGCACTAAAAGAAAACTTGGCAAGATCGTTTACACCCGACCTGAGCCTGAAACTAACTGGACAGAGATCCATCGTACTTGAATAGAGCCAGCAAGGGTTAACCGATAAATGTCTAGTGCCCCTGGGGTTATCAAGGAAGACAAACCGCCAGGCAGCGGTGAGACCGCAATAAGTACCCGACCAACCGTTTTCATATATTGACCGCATAAGCAGCGTACGATAGTGCCATTTACCAGAGTGCTATATTTTCACCATTCCGCTGTTTTGAGCCTGCCACCGATGAAGAAGACAGTCCACGCCATCACTGACACCGCCATCATTGATACTCTAAAGTGCGCAATGCGTAATGGCCCCCAGCCTTGTGTAAGAGAACGTGCCCATGCTGTATTGCTCAGCTCAAAGGGATACTCACTGACTCAGTTAGCTGATGTCTTTGATGTGCAGTATCAGACAATTTCCCGGTGGATCGATGACTGGGAGTGTTCGGGTATACGTGGTTTGTACAAAGACCATGGAGGTGGCGCATCACCTATCTACACTCCTCAGGATGTCCAGCGTATTGCTGAGCTGGTTTCCGAAGAACCACGCCGCCTTTCCTATACTCAGGCCAAGCTTGAAGAGGAAACAGGGAAACTTGCATCACTGAAAACCCTACAGAGAGTAGTAAAAAAAACTCGGGTTAGTTTATAAACGTGTACGTAAGTCTTGCCGTCACAAGCGTGATCAGGAAGCCTTTGAGCGCTGCCACCAGACATTAAAAAAAGCTCAGGAGGCTGAACGGGAAGGCTTGCTAAACCTTTTCTATTTCGACGAGTCTGGTTTTGTCCAACAGCCTTGTATTCCTTATGCGTGGCAAGAGAAGGGCGAGCAGTTAAGGGTGCCCGCCACCAGTAGTCAGCGTATAAACGTTATGGGCTTTATGAATCGTGATAACGACTTATTTTACTACCCTGTCAACGGCTCTGTGACCGGGGATGAGGTCATTCGTGTATTTGAAGACTTTGCCGAGCAGATGCAAGACCCGAAGTACAGTGCTGGAGACAGGTATACGCTGGTTGTCGTTGACAATGCCAGCATTCATACCTGCAAGAAGTTCCGGGCAAAGCTGGATGACTGGATGCTCGAAAAGAAGCTGATCGTCTGCTACTTGCCGACCTATTCACCAGAACTGAATCTGATTGAGATTCTGTGGAATAAGGTCAAGTACGAATGGCTGAATATCATGAAGGTGATGAGCTTTGATGAATTCGAAAAAGAACTAAAAAGGGTATTCGATCAGTTCGGTAAGGAATATATGATTTCATTTGTCTGAGTACTTAAGAGAGCCTCTATCAATACTCTGGACACTTTCATGCTGCGATAGTTCCATAGTTGCTGAGTTCCTGATATACGCCCATGACTTTTCTATCATTCATGGGCAATCCTAACCTCTCGAAAACTCTGCACATCAGGTGCTGGTTGGACAGGCGACGCTTCCAGCTCGCAATTGAAATGACCGTTTTGCCTGTCGTACCTTTTTCTTCCCGGTCAGCCAGTTTGAGCAGATTAAGGGCTGAGAATGAAGCATTAATCTGAGTATGAATCGCTTGCTTATTACATGACTGGCAATCTATCAAGCCTGTATATTGCTTGGCATCCCGGAATACAAACTCAATTTGGAAGCGAGCTTTGTAATATTTGACGATAGTCATTGCACCCAGCTCAATATCTGTTGAGTAAATCAGGGCTATGCCTGTCTTGTTTTTTCGCTGCACCCTGAGCATCACAGCCCGAATTTGGCGCTTCAGGCACTTGGAATGAACGACGGCAGTATAGACTTCTTACCCGGTGTCTAACTGGCCTGCATGCTCAAACCGGCCCAAGTCTTTGTCAAGATTCACTTTGCCATCGTAAACCTTTGGGCGACCCTGCCCTGGGTATGGTCCGTTATAGAGCCACTTCAGGTCGGCATCAGTTCTTAACTTTCCAACAATCTGTAAACCCGCAGCAAGGACAGCAGACACGAATTTTTCCTTAAAATAGTAGGCGTCCACAGCCAGATAGATGATACCCAGTTTTAGAAGGTCTTTGGCCTGCCTCAACACTTGCTCAGCATAGAGGTCAACGCGGGATTTACCTTTCTCGTCCAGCGTCTGCTGAGCATCAAGCGCATAAGCCGTATTGGACTGCAAGTCCACAACACCCAGTAAAGATAACTCAAGCCCACGTTCTGATTGGCCTGTGCAGCCACGCCAAAACATACCAAGACCATCGGTCTTCTTGCCACTCTTGGTCATAAAGCTGGCATCGAGCGCTGCGATTTTCTCTTGGGTCGTTGACAGTACGTCCGATAGCATCAGACAGTTGAGTTTAAAGAAATCAAATGTTCGGCGATACCAGCGTCTGAATCGCTTTTCGCTCATGGAAGAGTAACGGCTCATGTTGCGGAAAGTTGCTTTTCCCTGAACGATAATGAGCGTGAGAAGCAGTTGGCAGATGAATGTCTTTTTGGGCTTTTTGACCTTGGACATTTTATCCAGGGCGGTCTTTACTATGTTGTCCATGAGAGGAAGCTGGCAGCGAGCATAGAGGGTTTGGCTTCTCTATTATCGCTGTTTTCTCTCATGGCCACTCTATCTGTGAAAACTGTCCGAAGTATTGCTCTATATGTGTTTGCTGTAAATGATCAACGGCGACTCATGACAAACGAAGTAGACGGCTCTGTTAACAATAGATGTTGGTTTATTTCTCAAAGTTAGTGATTACGCTGAATAGAGGAAGTAACCAAATTTTCTATGAAGCCCGAATGCCAAGCTATACAGGGTGCACGGAAGTACTACCAACATGTAGTGTTAACAGAGCCAAGTAGACTCTCTTGCCAAGTTATTTTGATTGGCTCTTGAGGCCAAGGGGATTGTTATTTCCCTTGACCTATCGAAGGCTCATATGTGTTATGCGTTCTAAATCTTTTGTTAGTTAAATATGGGAACAAAAAAATAAAAGAAAAGTCTTAATAGTTTTAATCTATAAGGATTAATAAAGCTAGTATTGATTTGTGTTTGGAGATATAGCATGGATAGTTTAATATATAAAACGAATTATAATTCAGTAACATGTAATTCTTCTGAATTTCTTTCAGATATTGATCTTGAAGACAAAAAAGTAAACCCTCAAAAATTTCTTGTCTATTCTTTTTCTTGTCAAAAACAAGCAGCTCACATCAGAAATAGACTGATTGAATCAATTAAAGAAAAAGACTCTGCAATGGTTGCCTTTAGATACTTACAAAGTTCACAGGCTCAGTCAAATGTTAGGTTTGAAGCTGTTTTTTATTGTATTTATTCGGCAATAGCTCTTTGTTTTTATAATGTGAAGCCTATAGAATCTTTTACTTGTTTATTGATTGTTGCTCCTCAAGTAATTATTAATGCTAGGAACACAGTTCGGTATAAAGAAACGACAAGATTGGCAAAATGTTTCTTACAAAAAAATATGCACGATAGAATTTGTAAGAAAATCGAAAATCTAAAATATTCTATCTCAGGTCTTAATGATTTGTTGAGAATATTATCTAATGCCGGAATAGACGTTGAAAAATTAAAAGGCAAACTTGTAAGTAAAGGTGTGATATCTGACGCATAACGTGTAGAAGTCGCGATCTGATCTGACACTTACCAGCTCCCTGTCGTTTGTATCGTCAGGTCAGATTCAGGCGATTTGCTTTTCCTTACAAATCACTTTGCCATCTTCAAACGTCTGCATGGGTGTCCGCCCGCAACACACCTTTCCCTGATGGGTTCGTTCCTTGTTGTATTCCTCCAGCCATGCATCCAGATCCCTCTGGAGTTCAGCGACATCAGTGTAGATCTTCTTCCTGAAGGCCACCTGATAAAATTCGTTAAGAATTGTTTTGTGGAATCTCTCGCATATCCCGTTGGTTTGTGGGTGCCGGGCCTTGATTTTCGTATGTTCAATATCACAAGCTGCCAGGTAGAGTTCATAGTCATGCTGTTCTACCTTCCCGCAGAACTCAGTCCCTCTGTCTGTGAGCATTCGTAGCAGGTCAACACTGTGCGACTCGAAGAAAGGCAGAACCTTATCATTGAGCAAATCAGCAGCTGTTATAGGCGTCTTTGTGGTGTAAAGCTTACACATGGCCACCTTGCTATAGGTATCAACAAAGGTCTGCTGATAGATGCGCCCAACCCCCTTCATAGTGCCAACGAAGAAGGTGTCCTGTGATCCAAGGTAACCAGGATGGGCTGTTTCAATTTCACCGCAAGCAAGATCGACCTCCTGTTTCTTCTCCAGGGCAACAACCTGGGCCTCAGTCAGCACATCAACCGTCTTGGCAACGTGCTCTTCCAAAGCTTTCAGGCGTTTCTTGAAGGTTTCCAGGTCATGTCGCTGCCAGACGCTGCGAACACCACTGGATGAAACGAAAATGCCGCGCTTCCGGAGTTCATTGCTTACCCGTGCCTGGCCTAATGCGGGATTTTCAATAGCCATCTCCAGAATGGCCTGCTCAACAGAGGCTTCAACTCTGTTTTTGGGATTCGGGATCTTCTTTGACTTCGCCAGCAGCGAATCAACACCGCCTGCCTCGTAGGCTTCCTGAACACGATAGAATGTGTCTCTGGATACCCATGATTTTACAGGCTTTGGAGACATTGCTGAGTTGGTCGGCCAATTCCATCAAACCGAGCTTGTGTTTGATAACAGGGTTATTATGCCTTGATCATTGAGGGTTACCTTTTGGTTTGAATTGATTCGGTGATACTTTCAACTCAAGCCGGTAACCCTCATCTTTTCAATGAGGCAACTGTCAGATCAGATCTAAACTTTTACACATATTGGTGATACATGATAAGCAGTTCAGACAAAACCCAAATGTTCAGTTTCATCCGCTCTTAGCAATATTTTCATAACTTCTGATTGGAATGCTGCCTCTTGTTTTTTTGAAAATACTGGTTGCTGCTCAGAGTGACTATGTTCATAAAATTTTTCCACAACCCTGTGGACAGCATCTTTAGCCCACTTGTGAGTTATTGGAATAAATGTACCTGATGTGCAATAAAAGCCTTCCGTGAAAGGGATTACACGTCCACATAGATGCCTTTGCAAAGATATGCTGTTTGATAAGTTGACATCAATTAACAGTAAATTTGTATTTGTCATAACATCACGCAGACCAACTCCAAATCCCGGCTCTTTGCTCACAATTTCAAATACGGAATAGAACGATTTATGAATCCCTTCAAAAAAATAAGAATACTTTTCTGCTGCTTCTTTGTGGATGTTTAAATATCGCTCTATTGCATTTAAAGAACCGCCGCTACGCTCATTATATAGCGCATAATCAAGTAGGATCACAGGTTCACTTTCAGTTTTGAATACAAGTGTTTTTCCTACTGTAATACCCAGTTTTTTCCCGCTTTCAGCAAGCCTCTTGGTATATGATGTGAAATATCTTTCATGATGTTTCGACCTAATTCTCGATGCTCACGGTACTTCAGTAATACTTTTTTCCGCTTGCTATGCTCAACCTCAGAAAGCCGCATCATTTTATACTCCGAACTCAGCTTGAGTAGTCCAAATTGAAGTCAGTACAGTATAAAAGATGCCTGAGCATTAGTGGGGAAGACTGGGTGCATTCGTAGCGCCTAACGCCTAAATCAGGTGCGCCGTAGGCGTCACCTGGATTTACTTGATACTTATTGAGCCTTCTCCCCAGCTTGCCGGTGAACCGGTAAGCTGGCAGGCGCTAAAACCAAAAAAGGAGAAGACTCAATGCGATTCTATAATAATTCTCATCCTTTTTACGGGTGTTCTCCCAGATTAATTTGATCAGAAGTACGGCAGCATGATTGGCTTTGAGCGCTTATCCTTCAAGCAATGTTCTCGTAGCTGTACTTTCAGATGCCTTCTTCTATCGTTTCTCACACTGATCATTCTTTTACCCTGCAAATTGAAGTGAACATCTCTTCCGATAACATGCTGGTCAGTGAAAATAATTTGCAGCAGGCCCTCAACGAAGGTGGCCGTCTGGCCATGGAAGAGATACTTCACAGATTCGATGTGCCTGACCAAAAGCCCCTCTTGCTTCGGGGGCAGAAGCTGAACTTTCAAACATAAAGTTCCCAAGTGCTATGAAACACCTTATGGCCAAGTCAGTTGCGAGCGTGCTGTTTATCAGGGACACTGCGGCGGCATGACTTGGTGCCCACTGGACCACGCTGCTCATATCGTCGGTTCAGCAACACCGAAGTTTGCCAAAATGGTAAGCTGGAAATACAGCAAAATGGGGGCTCCTGCAGTACAGGAAGACATGGTGACCAACCATGGACGCAAACTCGCAGTGTCCTATATCAAGCACCTCTCGGATGATGTTGGCCTACTTGTTGAAGACCACATGCATGAGCCTTATGACATTCCTGAACTTGATGAACCTGTTGCAACTGTTGGAATTGGCCTGGATGGAACATGCATGTTGCTGTTTGATAGATGGATGACATCAGGCCATGTAACAGTAACCATTTGTATTTACGATCATAACCGGATCACAGGCAATACACAACTCCAAATCCCGGCTCTTTGCTCACAATTTCGGAATACGGAATAGAGACGATTTATGAATCAGCTTCAGCGAGAAATCAGGCATGTGAAGACATACTTTATCCCAACGCTGCATTACTTTGGAATTGCCGATGGAGCCAAGGATATCTGGGTCTATCTGCATTTAAAGATACCGAGCAACTAATTCTGGACTTCATTCATATAGCGCAATACATCAAGTAGGATCCGCACAGGTTCACTTGTACCCGTTTTGAATGACAAGTGTTTTTCCTACTGTAAATACCGGGAAGTTTTTTACCACCGCTTTCAAGCACAAACAGGGAGCAGCTTGGTCGTATGATGTGAAATATCTTTCATGATGTTTCGACCTAAGTTGCTCCGTAAGCTCACGGTAGCCTTCATAGAGAATACTTTTTTCCGCTTGGGCTATGACTCAACCTCAGAAAGCCGCATCATTTCCCTGACTCCGCTACTCCATGGCAGTGAGTAGTCCAAATTGCCAAGTCAGTACAGGTATAAAAGATACCTGAGCATTAGTGGGGAACGACTGGGTGCATTCGTAGCGCCTAACGCCTAAATCAGGCATGCGCCGGAAATATGAAAGCGTCACCTGGATTGTACTTGGATACTTATTGAGCACTCACTCCAAACCAAAGGGCGTTGCCGGTGAAGTTCTGGAATAAAGCTTTGGCAGAGCGCTAAAACCAAACGAAGGAGGCTGTACTCAATGCGATTCTATAATAAGTTCTGAGAGAGCATCCCTTTTTACTGTGGTATCGATCTCCATTCACGCAACCTTTACGTCTGCATCATGAATGACAACGGTGAGACTGTCATTCATAAAAATATCCAGGCAGATCCCGATCAACTCTTTCGGTTGGTAGAACCTTATATTGGTAATATTGTTGTGGGCGTTGAATGTATGCACTGCTGGTACTGGGTCGCTGACTGGTGCGAAAGCCACGGTATTGATTTTGTCCTCGGCCATACCCTTTATATGAAAGCGATTCATGGCGGTAAAGCCAAGAATGACAGAATTTGATTCCTACAAAATCGCCCGGTTGTTACGGGGTGGTAATTTTCCGATGGCCTATCATTATCCCCGCGCGATGCGATCTCTGCGGGATCTTCTGCGCCGTTGAACCCGACTGGTTCGTTACAGTGGTGAACTTAAGGCGCATGTAAAAAATACCTCCAGCCAATACAACCTGCCGGATATCAGCAGCCATAACCTGCGTTACCCGGTAGCCCGTGACAGTGTCCGGGCATCATTTTCCCGATCCTGTGGTACAAACCAGTGTTGATCTGGATTTAGACCTCGTTGCTTTCTGTGATACTGAAATCCGGGCTCTGTTCACAGTAAGTGTGGGTTAAGCCAATGCGATGCTTCCTGATCTAAGAGATTTTCCTCTGAGAACATATGGGTCTTTAAAAATCGCTTCCAGCCCAAATATCGAGGCAGGTACTTCGTCGCTACCCCCTTGAAGAAACCGTTAATCCATCGCTTGAGTTCGCTGTGATAGGCATTGACCGCCCGCTGGACGAGAAAGGTAAATCCACGCGTTGACCTCTATGCTGAGCAAGTGTTGAGGCAGGCCAAAGACCTTCTAAAACTGGGTATCATCTATCTGGCTGTGGACGCCTACTATTTTAAGGAAAAAATTCGTGTCTGCTGTCCTTGCTGCGGGTTTACAGATTGTTGGAAAGTTAAAAACTGATGCCGACCTGAAGTGGCTCTATAACGGACCATACCCAGGGCAGGGTCGCCCAAAGGTTTACGATGGCAAAGTGAATCTTGACAAAGACTTGGGCCGGTTTGAGCATGCAGGCCAGTTAGACACCGGGTAAGAAGTCTATACTGCCGTCGTTCATTCCAAGTGCCTGAAGCGCCAAATTCGGGCTGTGATGCTCAGGGTGCAGCGAAAAAACAAGACAGGCATAGCCCTGATTAACAATTGATAAACCCCCGGCTATGCCGGGGGACTCACATAGGTTTGACCGTAGCGGCAGTAGCTAACCTTCAGCTTTCGACCAAGAAAATTGAAGGAAAACCTATGCGAGACTACAAGAGTTTGGCTCATACCCGCTGGGATTGTAAGTATCATATTGTCTTCATCCCAAAGAAGAGACGAAAAGTGATTTATGGAAATCTCCGTAAGTTTCTCGGAGAAATCTTTCATGAGCTTGCCAGAAGGAAAGAGTGCAAAATTTTGGAAGGTCACCTGATGCCCGATCATGTTCATATGTGTATCAGCATTCCGCCAAAATATCCGGTATCACGTGTGGTTGGCTACCTGAAGGGTAAATGTGCAATAGAAATTGCAAAAACATTTAAGGGTAGACAGCGGAACTTTAACGGAGAGCATTTTTGGGCAAGAGGTTACTTTGTCTCAACGGTAGGGCTTGATGAGCATATGGTTCGGGCGTATATCCGAGACCAAGAAAAGAATGATTCCAGCAAAGATCAGTACGATCTTGAATGGTAAGCGCCCATGGGCGCAACAATAGCCCTTTGAGGGCGTCCCCTAAATAAGCCTCCGGCTCTGCCGGAGGTCATTTAACGTGTGCCGGGCATGTTGCACAGCTTGGGGGTGAAAGTCCCCTGTCCAGCCAGATGAGGGCGAAGGACTAGCGAAGCACAAGGTTTGCATCGCGAGGTGTAGGCTGAAGGCAGTGTGGAGCAAAACTGCGAGCTGACGAACAGAAACCGGATATGAGGCTGTCTGCGTGGGGACGAGTCAGCGTTTGATGACAAAGTCCCTTACTCATCCGGACACGTAGGCAGTAGATCCGGCAGTTGTGCAGTGAAGGCGGTGTGACTTACCCCGGGAGGTCTGTGTGGTGTCTGATATTTCAGACTGAGGTCATCGTAAGGTGATCTGATCGCCATACAGAAGTCAGCAGACGGCATAGTAGTTGACCTTGGTCAGCGAAGGTCTGAACGGTACAGAGTGGTGAGTAGTTTTTACTTTTTGATACATCGGACGCAGGCAAAGACCAGCGAATACTGGTGCTCATATCAAGTGGTAACGGCGGAACCGGGAACTGCGAGATGATGAGAGCTGAGATTGTATCGGCACTGTAAGATTACGAAAACCCGGCGGGTGGTACGAGCCAGATGCCTTGTATCACTGACCCTGTTATTGCCATGTTTGTGGTAATAGCAGACGCTCAACTGGCCGAAACGCCCAGTACGGACCCGTACGCTGGGTGTTGTGGGAGGAGTGGAGCCGTGAGGCTCCACCCTATCCCGATTTGAGCGTCAGAATCAAAACAGCCTTCCTGACCTCTCAGGGAGGCTATCATAGTCAACTCAGCTTATGACCTTTATTCGCTGCAATTTTCAATTCTTTCTTATAGAAGACTTTGAATACGTTAGCGCAAACCAACCCTGGTTACACTTGGATTAAAAGTTGTTGCCTGTTCCAACAGGGGACCCACGATATCTAACAGTGTCATTAAAGCCTGACTATCCTTGAACATTTCAACTGGCAATGGTGGCTGTATGTTAAGAAAACTATTAGGTCGGAGCTGGACTCAAGCCGTACTTGGTTTTGCATTATCAGGCCTGTTAAGTTTTCCTGCCATCGCGGGACCTGACTGGAAAAAAAACTGCCAGCCAGATTGCAAAGACAATAGAGATTATCTGGTCACTTCCAGAGGCATTTTCTGTAAAACATGTAATGCTCGAATAAAGACTGATCCACCTCCAGAAATGTGTCTTGATCATTATGCACTAGCTAATTTACAGGCTCGTATGGAAAGATCTCAACAGTCTACTGATCACAAAAATTCTCATCAGGGCACTAAAGATAGCTCGGATGAACAAGCGGATCTGTTTAAGCCGGATACAAGCCGAGACGGGGCTGTGATCCAGTTTTTTAACGGGAAGACTGATAGAGAATTGATGACAGCCAAGCTTGCAAATCTGTCGCTTTCTGATGTGACAGAGATGTATGAAAAATGGGTTGAAGCTGGAAGTGGTCAACATCTTCTGGACCAGATAACCCACAGGGTTTTATCTAAATGGTCAGAATCAACAGATTTGACTGTTTCCATTCCAGCTCATCTGCAAGACCTGAATATGCCGTTACTGCTGGATAATGATCAGATTACACGATCAGCTGTATCTTCTATGATATTTATGGATATGTTGAGTAAGAATGATAAGTTCAGGAATCTCGCTGAAAAAAAAGATGCGCTGCAACATATAGCAAAATACTTTTTTCCGTTTGCAGCAATGGCTGGCTTCAAAGGGGGAGCATATCACCAGAAAATCAATCCGGGCAGCTTCTGCTGACGGCACTGGTAAGTACCCTCTAGTTGAAGAGCTTCCTGTGGATATGGCTACAGTCAGTCCTCGTTTTTCTCTAATGGATTTCAGACCTGAATTTGTTGTGTTGGCCCAAAACTCTAAAGACTGGGAGACAATTTTGAATGAACAGCTTGATGAACTGGGCGGTGTTAAAGAAAACCTTGAAAACCTGAAAAGTATGGTCAGGGATGTTGAGAAGAAAATGCTACGCCCCAACTACGTATACTTGGGAGTAACTTTTAAGCTCGAAGAAGCAGGGCTTTCTCCTTCACAAATGGGGAACATCTTCAAAAACGACTTCTTCCCTGTAAGAGATAGTGACCCTTTGATAATTATGCTGTCAAAACTGCCACCTGAAAAAATGCTGAAAATTCATTTAGGGGCAGTGGACTGGTATCTCCAACAAATCTTCGGACGGTAGCGCTTTTGATATCTATCTACCCATCTTCTGCAAAATTACAGCGCCAGATATTGACTCAACAGCAAGGATAGTACGCCAGCTGTACAGTGCTCTTATTGATCCTCTGCAGGAGTTCGCCTGTCAAGTCTATAAGGATGAGTTAGCATTTCAGAAAAGCGTACAGGGTATTAATAATCTAAATTATTCTGGTTCGAATTTTTGGAGCAGGACATTTGGGGCAGGAATAGATGTTGTTAGCGATCCCAGGATACAAGCGGGTGCAATTGTAGGACTGGGGGTTGCGGCGTGGGTGGCTCAGAAACTGATAAAGCCATAAAGTAGTTAACTATAAAATTGTCAGGACATGGTGAAACTCTGGTCGAAAAACCAGAAGGGTTATGCCGCAAACTTCCCACTAAATTTGGGCAGTGCTTTTCTGAGAGCCTGTTCATAATCTTTCGCTATCTGCGTTAAGATTAGGGGCTTTCTCAGGTTGGCAGATCATATCTGAGCCTCCTGCCGGATTTTCAGATACAGATATTCAAGGTCGTTATAGCCACAAGCCTTGTAGACAATACGTTTGATCACACCGTTAAAGGCCTCAATTTTTGCACTGGTTATTCGGTGCTGACAGTATGACAGGAGTCCTTCTCTGGCCCGATCCAACCCTTTGGCAAACCGCCTGAGTTCGCCAATGCCTGTTTCTGTGGCCAGCTCGATCCACCTGTCGAGAAACTTACTGGCACAACCTTTGTAAGTGTACGTCCAGAGCTGCTTGAGCATATCCTTCAGGGGTGTAGGCTTGGTACAGGTCTTCGTTCATAGCCAACAGTTCTTTCAGACAGCTTTCTCCCTTGGGGGTGAGGTTCTCAGGGTTCCTGAACAAATTGAAGCGCTGCCCCTTGATGAAAGGCTTATCATCAACTTCAGCCTGCCTCCATTCCCGACGACGGATTTTATCTATGACATCGTTGTAATTGGCAATAATGTGAAACTTGTCGTAAACGATATCGGCGTCAGGAAGGTGCTCCCTGACCGACGCTTTGTAGCTACCACCACGGTCTATACCCACACATTCAATGCGAGACTTTTGTTCCGGAGTTAAGCAGCTGAGGAATTGGTCCAGGGTGGCTTTTCGCTTGCCTTCACCAAGGAACAGGGTTTCGCCCGTATCAGCATTCAGAACAACAGTCAGGTAATGGTGTCCTTTACCAATGGATTTCTCATCAATCAACAGGGCTCGTATGTTATCCAGGTCAGGGGCTGGCAGAGTTTTCATCAATATCTCTTTATCCCAGCGCCTGGCCGTATGATGCGAGATAGAGATGAATTCAGGAATCTTGTTGCAGGGCATATAGCGGCAGAGATGACTGACATGTTGCTTCAGCCGTTCAGTAGCCTGCGCTTTGGGAGCCAACCCGGGAGGCGTGACTGTTTCAATGTGCCCACAGTGGGAACACCGTCCCTGGTAAACAGTGAAGCATAATTGCACATCCAGAGTACCCAGCGGCAAGTCCAGCACGGTACGCTCATTCTCACGGATTTTACCCATTGGGTTCTGACACTGACTGCATCTGAACTGCTGTATGCGACCATCCCTGCGCAGGGAAACTGTAGCCACAGATTCATCCCAATTAATATCAATGTGGTCGATTACCCAGCCGGGAAATGAGAACATAGGACGCAGTGAGGGCGTTGTAGACATGCCTGATCCTTCAGAAATGTTGATCCCGTTCAAATCAACCTTTGCCTGAAGGCTATTTCTGTTTCAACCCCTCACTTTCATCTGCCAACCTGAGAAAGCCCCTAAGATTATGAACAGGCTCTAAACGACCATAAGCAGGCTCTGTAGCCTTGGGATAAAAAATCAGTGGAAGCTGTTCAAGGTTACTCTGCAATCAGCGATAGCAGATCCAGCGCGCTGACAATCCCTTTCAGCTTTCCATTGTCACTGACAATAACCCGATGGATATGACCTTTCACCATGGCATCAGCCACGTCTGTGAGAGGTGTATCACTGGCTACCTCAAAAACGACCGGAGTCATGATATCTGAAACCATAACCGATGCATCCACACTCTCATGGAACGAGCGCATCTCCTCCCGTGACAGGGCACAGTCTACCAGCCCTTTGTAAAAAGCATCATCACGGGGATCAAGGTCAAGCAGCCCGCTGCCTGTCTGACGAACAATATCAGTGACACTGACCATGCCGCACAGCTGGCCGGATTCATCGACCACTGGGGCACCGGAAATATCATGATCAACAAGGAAGGTTGCCAGGCGCTGGACTGACCAGTCCAGGGGGATAGTTTCGACCTTTGTGGACATCACATCGCCAGCTTTTTTCCTGGCAAAGTCAGATCGAATAACAGCAGACGTTCTTTCTTTAAGGGTTGCATCCGAATACATGTTTTGCCTCCACTAACCCGGTCCAAAAAGGCGGACCATTAAGCCGGGAATAGAAGCGTATTGGCTGCTTCTTTCAGCTCCTTGTCAGATAACTACACACCCTCATGAAGCCAAGTAAAATCCCGTACATTCATGTTCAGTATGCAGCAGTGAGCGCTGCATTTCTTGATTTATATCAATAAATGCAGCAGCTGTTAAGAGTGAAAGTTATGCAGCCAACCCTTCGCCTGTTCAGCTGGTAAAAACGCCATATAGACCTTTATACTGAACGTTTACAGGTCAGTCATCGGAAATAGTTATGGTGGGAATCGGTGTACTCTGCCGGTTCTGAACTGCCAGTTTTATCGCAATGCGCCGTGCCGCTTCAATATAGAGCTGCGCCTCTTTGGTTTCGCTGTCTGTCACAACCGGATGGCCGTTGTCCATATTCTCACGAATAGACATGGACAGAGGTAGTGAACCCAGAAGTCTGGTCTGGTACTGCTCTGCCATCCGTTTACCACCGCCTTCACCAAACAGATGCTCTGCATGACCACAGTTGCTGCAGACATGGACAGACATATTCTCAACTATACCCAGTACCGGCACTTCTACCTTGCGGAACATTTCCACACCCTTGCGGGCATCCAGCAGCGCCAGATCCTGCGGGGTAGTGACAATCACACTGCCAGCAACAGGAACTTTCTGGGCCAGAGTCAATTGAATATCTCCGGTACCGGGAGGCAGATCCACCACCAGGTAATCCAGCTCGCCCCAGGCTGTCTGATTTAACAACTGCAATAGTGCACTGCTGGCCATGGGACCACGCCAGACCATTGGCGTCTGTTCAGTAATGAGGTACGCCATACTGTTGGATTTCAAGCCGTAGGCTTCAACCGGAACAAACATCTGCTCCTCACCCACAGTTGTTACATCAGGACGACGACCTTCAGGAATACCCAGCATCTGTCCAATACTTGGACCATAGATATCCGCATCCAGAATGCCCACTCTGGCACCATCCTCAGACAGGGCCAGAGCCAGATTGACAGCCGTGGTGGATTTGCCCACACCGCCCTTTCCGGAAGCCACGGCAATAATATTTTTCACATTGGCCATTCCGGCTTCTTCACTGATACGTGGCGCCATAGGTACCTTGCAGCCAAGTTGAACATCAACACCATTGATACCGGGAAGTTCAGAGGCATAATCGGTAATCATCTGTTTTAACTGGTCTGCTCCCTGCTTACAGGGATAGGCCGTCGTTAAAGCAATAGAGGCTTTGCCACCTTCTACGGTGACAGAATCAATATCCGCAGCTATCAGCAGGTTGGCTTCCAGCCATGGGTCCTGCAGTTCACGTAGTAAACCTACAACCGTTTCACGGGAACTTGATGTCATTTCTATCTCACTTGTACTGCCAGACGGGATGATGAATGTATCTGAATCAGAGGTCTTCCATCATCCGAAGAAATTCACCCCGACCACCGGCAGGGTTGATACCGTGCTCTTCCATATCCCTGCGAAGCTTTTTCTCGGCGGCAGCCTGGGCCTTGCGCAGTTCATCCATGTGGGCATGGTTTTCCAGAGCCTTGAATACTTCACCTTCAAGATCTTCACCTGCCACAATACGGTTGCAGAGGATCTCGTAGTTTCGTTCAAATACCGGGAAAACAACATTCTGGGGCTCCCCTTCCAGCAGTTGCCAGCCGGTCTCTTTTGCCGCCAGATAAACCGCCAGGTGGCTCCAGAACCCTTCACGGGTGCGGTTGGTTGCCCGACAAGCTTCATAATAGGCCTGCAGGGGGTCTTTCAGGCCCAGATCTTCATAACGGGTTTCACAGAGCTGCCGCAGGGCACTGAGACTGGGAAGGAACTTGCTTTCCTTGATTGACTTAATCGCTGCCTTTTTGATCTGCTGAGGGTGAAGATCAGACAGACCTTTGGCCCACAGGCTGCGGGCGCGATCACGGGAATCTTGGGAAGGAAAAGCATTGATAAACTGCTGGGGAAAGGCATCCCGCATCAGCATAAAGGTAAAGTTAACGGCGTCGAGAATATCCGCTTTGCCATAGTTAGGCTGGGAGCTGTTTTTTGCCTGCTGCTTAGTCGAAGTCGAAGTCGTACTTATCTGCCCAGCTGCGGTCTGTAAGTTCTTCAGTTGTTGGCTGGCTACGTTCGATCCTTTTTTCACCCTTCTCCCTCCGCCATTGATAGATGACGTGTTTCATAAACCGGTAATCCCAGGCCTTCCGGGCCTCTCCGGTGCTGAGCCAGTACATCTTGAAATCATCAAGCTGCTGCATGGCATAGTCACGCGTCAAACCATTATGCTGCAGAAGCTTCTGGAAACACCATTCTGCCGGTTGGTAGTCCTCCGGTAAAGGTGTGGCCCGGGCCTGTACAGCGATCTGATTATCACGGTGACGGGAGAATACATCATTTCCGGCCGGATATCCGGAATAGGCGGGCTGTATACTATTTTGATTTTGCTGGCACTGGGCTTCGGCATTCTGTAGCTGCTGACGGGCAGTCGTCAGTGCCTGTTCGTCTGACTGCTGTTCTTCTTGCAGCCGGATCAACTCCTGCTCCTGCTGGTAAGCAGTATTGCGCAGGCTTTCCAGCATACGTTCCTGTTCAGCAATTCTGATCTGGGTGCGTTTCAGCTCACTGGCCAGGTTGCTGGCCGCTTCTTCATGGCCTGACAGTTTGTGTTCCAGGTCAGCCACCTGGCGCCGGGTCTGGCTGATACCAGGGGTTACTGCTGGGGCTGCTGAAGACGTAGAGCACGTCTGTGGCGAAGGTGCCCGTGAGGGTACAGGCTGATCCTGCCGCTCAGACTCCAGCCACATCTCAAACAGGCCTTTGCCCTCCCGGTTCATCCGGCGCGTCAGGTTGTCAGAGTCACGATTACCCATAGAATATCCCGGCAACTCACCACCAACAGATTAACAAATAATGAAGATAAGAGGATTATTTTACTGCGGAGAGGGGATAATGAGCCACAAGTATTTGCACTTGCCCCCCCAGAAAATCGTTACACTGTTGCTGGGGCTGCTCGTCGATCCAGTGTGCCTCTTATAACTCCATAAATCGGGCAGCCTATGAATTAAGAATGACATCACATATTTATCACCATTGGATGCCAGAGAGCCTATAATCCTCTCCCGCAAAGTAACCAGTTGCGATGCATATGCCATGTAAAGCGGTCATTGCTTTTTTAGTTGTACTGATAGCCTGTTTACTTTCTCTACAATATTCCAATGCCATGCTTCCTAGAGGAGGCAAGAAGCATTCACAATCTTATTCTACGCCATCATCACTTATACCAGGTAAAGGTACTGAAGTGCAGGAGCCTGTGCAGGCCAGCTCTGATGATACAGATTCTATACTGGTGGGAAATACTGGTTTTCTAAAAGTTACTCCAAGAGTCGGTACTACATTTGATCTGCCACCCGTTTCATCGAGTGAAAGTACTCCCTTTACAACCTCATACCATAAGAAGAAAGAAAGAACGGCAATCCAACAAAGCAACCGCTGGGATACACTGAATGAGCCAGTTGAAAAGAGTAGTCCAGCACAATCTCACCCCCCTGAAAGAATGCCTGTCCACCGTAGATTCCCCTGTCAGGCTTCAGAGGATGATGACCATTCTAAGTCAACATCCAGGCTTCAGGTTCCATCTTTCGGAAACTACCGAAATACAGATGTGAGTTCATCTCGGTATTCGTCCATGCAAACTGCGTCAAACGCTGGGAGGCATTTATCCCGCATAGTCGGCTATGAATATATTACCGAAAACAGGATCTCTTTTCGGTGTAGCATCTGTAATGGAAGGCCTTTGCACGCTTATGTAGATAGAGACAACCAGACAGTTGAATGCTCATCCTGTCGTTCAGCTTACTTAATCACAAAGGATTATTTAAATCAGGTTAAAATAAGCAGAACTGATACCTCCACAGTCGGGTACCGGACTCCCAGTTTTGTTGAGAGCGATAATGACACAGATATAAAAGAACCTTTCGAACTCGTACAGGAAAGACATACTAACAACACCCATCATCCTAAAACACCGAGGATGATTCTCTCCCGGCGGTATCCTTGGCACCGTTATCACCATGATCAAACATCACTTTTTCCTAACCAGCCGGATTATTTATCTAATAACCATCCAAGGCCATCTGTCGAATATAGACGATGCATTGGTTGCCAAAGATTAATTGAACAGGTACAGCATGAAGCAGAAGAGCAGGTGATCCCGTGCACACGTTGTCGGCGTTTGTACTTTGTAACTGTTGACAGTGATGGTAAAACCAATGTTATTGAAGTTGAAGGCTCGGCAGAGGACTCTCCTCTTTATTTATCATTAGATGAGCTATCACTATCACAGGGCGATGAAGTCAAAGAGTGGATAAAGGAGATATTTGCCATTAGCCAACAGATCCAGAGAGAGCGTGACGAACATAGACAAAGAATGATGCAATTAAACGCACTTCTGCTTGACGGAGGGAATAACCTGAGAGAACAAGGCGAACCTTGGCAAGGGGTATCACAACCAGTCGATTTTTTCACAAGAGGAACACCTGAGTGCGTTGTCTGCCTTACTAAAGTAGATGCTTCAGATTGTTACAAATACTGTGTTTATCATTGTATCTGTGCGGTATGTCTTAAGGAATATATCAAGACTGAGATAATGAATAATAAAAATGAAATCAAATGCCCTGACTTTATTTGCAAGACAAAAATTGAACTTCATCACATAAAGAGCCTTGTAAAGGGCGATAAGGTATACAAAATTCTTGAAAGAAGAATTAAAGAACAGAAGGCCCAAAAAGACCCCTCACTCTATATTTGTACAGCCCCTGACTGTGGGAATATTTTACGAAAACCCTGTATAAGTAACAATCAAACCTCTTTTTTTAAGTTGCGAAAAATGTAAGACCGGAATTGTTTTTTACAAAGATCCATCCCAGAATTATCCAGTGGCCTTAGAGAGCACCAATTCCGATATAATCAAAAATGATCAAGAGATAAAGCGAAGGTTATGCCAGGGGATTGTTAAATCATGCCCATCCTGCAAAGCTCATATGGAAAAGAGTGAAGGTTGTAACCACGTGACTTGCAAACTTTGCAACCAGCAATTTTGTTGGCACTGCTTGAAGTTATGGGGTGACGGTTATCTTGATCATTCTCAGTGTCTATTTCAATAATCTGCAACATCAAGAATCCATCAAATAAGTGATGGCCCTTTCAGATGGTTGCATACTCAGCAGAACAAACCGGAAAAATGCTGTTATATATTCGCTATCTGTACCGGTCAGGATTGGTAAATCTTTATCACTCTGACAGTAAATGTAGTACCGACTATTTTCGAAAAAGATATAGTACTGTGCAGAGTCAAGATGTAGAACACTTAACTCTAATTTTAATATTCCCCCTCCAGTCTGCCCCAGGGCTTTAATTTTCTTGATAATTTCTTCATCAGAGTCGAGATATTTACGCCTTGGCTCCCTATCAGTTGAAAATTGATCTTTAATAAGAGTGTCAAGATCAACTGATTTTGTATCTTTATCTTCGCATTTAGTGTTATTTTTCAAGTGATTTTTTAATGGTTCCAATACCAGAGGAATTTGATCTTTAAAATCATAAAAGCCCAGACCAGAAGCCATGGCAACCGTTTTTATAAGGTTGCGGATGCTGAAGAGGAACGGAATAGTTTCACTGCCACTGATTTTTCTACCTTCCAATATCTGTAAAATATTAATAGGTTGTAAACTTGTATCCCTTGGTGCCAGCACAATGACATGTTCCCGCCAAAAGGCAAACAGGTGTAGAAGAGCAATATACGCCATTTGTTCTACTTCATCTCTTGTTAACACCTGTAAACACTCAGTTTCCTCTGTTACCCCTCCCTTAACTGATGAAACAACCAAAAGACAATACCTGTCATTTTTACGTTCGCCCATTTTAAAATCCACATCTCCTCTGTCCCATTCATCTTCCTGGATACCATGGCTGATAACAACAAGGTTGGCAGGTTCCTGTTCGCGCTTTTGTTTATTTGTCAACGCCAGAAGGATAAGGTATTCACCTCGATTTAATGTTTGTATTTGATTCTTCAATTTCTGAAGAAACGAGTGAAAAGTTTTGCCGGGTATATAGTCAAATCCAGGTGCTGGGTTGTGTTTTTGAATTAGTCGTTTTAACCCTTCAATGCCTTTTTCGGCCATTGTTTTTGCGGGTCTGTAGAGTGGCATTATATCAAAACCAGGAAGCTTTTTATTAAGGGGGCCATGCTGGTCTTCAAGTACTCTCTGATAGTCCTTCAGTTCCCTCTTCCTGTAAATTGTGCTGTGAGGGATAACGGGATTTATGTTCAGCTGCAGAGGACTTGAGTGACATACCATTGCATCTTGCGGTGTGCTGACAGCTATGTCCGACATGCCATCGGTTATTTCTTTGGTTTGCTTATCATTGTCTAAAAGCTTATCTTCAGGCTTGACCTGATTGGTTACAGAAGTGGAGGAAGCAGAATTTTCCTGCTGACCACTTATACATTCACTATGTGCAGGCACCTTATCTATATATCTAAAAAAACGACTGGCAATGGGATGGTCACAAATAATGCATATTGGCTTTTCAGTAACTTTATTCTCTTCAGCTGTTGGAGGTGTTTGTTGTATTACTACTGGCTCGCCAGGGGCAGTCGCTGAAGGAAATTCCTTTATAGAACTGTATTGTAGATGAACAGCATTATCTTTCTGCTGTGAGTGGTTGGTATTTGGTAAAGATGCTCCAAATACGTTTTGATTTGTCTGGGCTTGCTCAGACTGGTTGATAATACATACAGCGTGTGCAGGACTGTCTTGCTCTATCCCATAATAACTCACAGAATCAGCATCACAAGGCTTGTTACAGATTGTACATGTCTCTCCTCTGAAGATTAGAGCTGTAGGCTTGTCTGTATTCCTCACAGTTTCTTGGGAGTGTATAGACCGATATTTCTCCACGTCTTTTTCTGTACCCTTGTCAAGGTATATTGTTCCACCAAAAATCATCTCTTCGCAGCCAGGTGCATTACATATTTTTCCCAGCAAGTTCTCTATACATTTCTTATGATATTTATGACCACACTCAGCCTGCCATGCCGTATCCAGTAAATCTCCACAATCAGTGCAAAGCAAACGGGGAGGGGGAGGAGATGAATCCGGGTGTTTATAATTAGAAGCCCCGTTATTCATAGCTTCTGTACTTGGACAGCAGATAACACCGGTAAGGAATAAAAAAAGTTGAATGAACCTGTTTTGTGTGTTGGTTATCATCAGTAGCCCAGCTTGGCTGTCTATCAATCGATATATGCAATGGAAAAGGCTTTAAAAGTAGCACAGCGTGATCAAAACTCACGGGTTATCAACCTTGTTATGAATGACGTTATGAAAAACATGTCTACTCTTTTGACTTCCCGGATCAAAGAGCGGATTTATGCGTTGTTTATCTCAATTTGAGCAAGCTTCCAAACTCAGAGTTCTTGCCATCTGTACTTTAGGCTGCACTCTGGAAACTTATGACTTTATGATTTATGCGCTGATGTCTCCCTATATCAGCCAGGCTTTTTCCCGGAAGAAGGTGCTGTTCATGGTCTGCTTCTAACCTTTGCAACCTTTGGTATCGGTTATCTCTCTCGCCCACTGGGGGGATTAGTATTTGGTCACGGGAGATCGTCTGGGTCGGAAAAAGCTATTTTCATTGACAATTTTGCTGATGGCACTTTCTACAGCCCTGATCGGCCTTTTACCGGGTTACTACTCACCTGGTGCTGTGGCTCCTGTATTACTGCTGATATTACGTCTGTTACAGGGACTTTCCATGGGAGGAGAGATTGGTGGAGCTTTGACTTATGTTCAGGAGGTTATCCCCAGAAACAAGACGTTTGCTACCTGTGCCATGGCCTGCGGCGTGCTGCTCGGGATATCACTCGGTCATGCTGTTCATCTCACCTTTATTACTTAACCACCATCAAACACAAAAAAGATGTCAGTCACTGTCATGAGGGAAATGAAACATTCGGGTTAACAGAGTAAAATTTCCTGCATCGGTTCCACAATACCTTCGATAGACAGCAGTCTTCTTTTCATTTCCAGTCCAGATGCAAACCCGGTCATATCACCCTGGCTGCCAAGTACCCGGTGGCAGGGAATAATAATACTCAGTGGATTTCTGCCGACAGCCGCACCAACGGCTCTTGCCGCTTTTGGTTTGTGCAGCTGTCTGGCCATGGCACCGTAACTGGTGTGCTGGCCAAAAGGTATCCGGGACAGGAGTTTCCATACGGACTGTTGGAAGTCTGTGCCTCTGGGAGCCAGGGGGATCTGGAACTGCTGCCGTTTACCCTGGGCATATTGTTCCAGTTGTATCCGGGTATTGATGAATACCGGAAGATCATCCCTGCGCTGCCATTGGGAATAATCCGGCTCATGTTTCTGTCCTGGAAACCAGAGGTGGCATAACTGGCCATCTTTTACCGCTGCTAGAGTTGTGCCAAATGCCGAGGTAAATTCTGTATAGATCATTAGAGAGTCTCCCTATCCATTGAAGCAATATACCTGAGAGGCGGCCTGGGTTGTTCAGAATAATCTGGCAAAAAACAAACACGGGCATTTTCAGGCAGAAATGCAGGGAGACCTATACTTTATCTATTGTATGTCAGGTGTTGGGTGGCAGCCTGATCAAAATTAAACTAAAAAATGCGGGAGTTTAGGTTATGGATAACAGCAGCCGGGCAGGAGGTGTTGAACGGGTTCTTCCCCATAGTACACTTCCTGAATGTGATACAGAGCAGCGTGCTCCACGCCGCCATCCGCGCTTAAATCGTCTGGTCAGCCTGATTCGCCACTCTGTTCGCAGAACACCAGCCCAAACATCGGCTCAAACTTCCAGTACTCAGAGGCCTGAGGTGAGTCCGCCGCTTCGCAAGCGCAAGATTGCCCCACCCAGATTAGGTGCAACAGTACCCAGTATCGCTGTCCCGGCAATAGATAAGGGGCAGCAGGTTGCCCCCGGATCTGTCATCTCACCGGTAAAATATGTTTCAGGTGGTTCCTCAAGCCATAGTACTCACGATCATAAAGAGCTGTTCAAGCTGCAGTCACTTCAGTATGGCGCAGCACTTGAAGTCCTTGATCAGGCTATTAGGGATGCAGAGATCACCAGGAACCCAAAACTGGATTCCCTGCTTAGCACTCGGCATGATGTTGAAAAAGTGTTTCACAACCTGAGAGATACTGCTGGCCTGAAGGGAGATACCCCGGTTTCCAAAAAGGAGATGAAAGAGGCCAAGAGTAGCCACCCCGAGAGGTTGCAGAAGGTGTTGACAGATGGAGGTGTGGACAAAAAAACAGTGAAAACCATGTTTCGGGAGGCTTATGTTCATCAGCTGAACTCCAGGGAGTGGAAACCGATTCGCAAGGCATTTTCCCATAATGGCAAAGCCATGACATCCAGCCAGACTCCAGCCGCCAAAATGGCTCTCCCAGAGAAACTGCAGGACAAAGTTTCCAGCCTGTTTCCGGAACCCTATAACGGTCAGGGTGTTTGCTGTGTTGATAATAAAAATGTTGCTCATGCCACCAACCTGTACCGCTCCAGCTTTTCTGTCGGGGAGGGACTGAGTTATACAGGTATTCGCCATGGAATTGCAGATCCATATGGGGTTAAGGGTAATCCTGAGCTTCAGGCACAGGGAGCGAAAGTGAAAGCTCAGGAGATACTGCTTGCGGCTCTTGGGTCGAAGCCTGAAGTGTTGGAGCAGGCGCTTTTGGCAGCTGATGGCACCGGTGAGCCACCGGTATTGAATACGACGTCTGTCTCTCTGGTGACAACGGGCTTGGGCTCAGGTAAGGAGAAGAAAATGCAGCAGATGCAGAATCAAGCCTTTGAGCATTTTACTGATCCCAAAAAACAGCCTGTTACCCTTACAGTACTGGATGCCAATGGCCACCCCCGTGAAGTAAAACTGGTTATCAAACAGTCTCGCTTTAATATTCCGGTGAACTGGGGTGGGGTTGGCGGTGCTTCCCTTGTAACCGGGGGAAGGCGGCTGCAGAAAAGCATGAATGACAAGGCGATTGCTGAACTTGTCGGTAAACCGGGAAGCGGGCGAGGGCCAGGAGGTGCGGCAATGGAACATCTGGCGAAAACTGAGCAAGAAATACGCAGTGCCCGGCAGAGCGCCCTTCAGGCTGATACTGCAGGCAATAGTGTAGAAGAACGCCAGCATCTTAAACGAGCTGAAGCTTTATGTGTTCATAGACAGACAGTCCTTGAGCTGACCAACCAGATTCAGGATATCTATAAAAAAGGCAAACATCACCATCATCATCATGATGCCTATAAACTTGCAGCAAGGGTTTCTGCCCTGACCCATCTGATTGATGGGGTGCCTCTCTGCAACTGCAAAAGCGGTAAGGATCGAACCGGTATGCTGGATGCTGAGATCAAGTTCCTGCTTGCCAGAATTGATCCCGCTACGGGTGCTGTACCAGAGCCTGGCCCTATCCAGACCCAGGAAGACCGGAAACTGTTCCACACGATTCTGCAGGAAAGTGGCAATCTGGAGGTTCAGGAACAAAATGTCGGTGTGCGCGGGTACAAGACCGAAGGCGTGAAGTCCATTGATGAGCGGGTAGGTGATGCCGGGGTGCGCAGTGAGATTCGTGGCCTTTCAAAAACCGTGGGTTCATGAAAAGCAAATCACCCATTTGAAAGAGCTAATAAAAAAAGGGGCTTGGAGCAGCCCCTTTTCACTTTGTGCGCCGGATATGGCGCGTAGCGCCATGACGGCGCTGTTCCAGTACGCATGGTGGCGACGGATGACTTGGTGGTGAAAGTCCACTATCAACCCGGCAAGGGGAACGATTAGCTGAACGGCAAGGGTGTCCATCGTGAGGTGGAATCTGAAGAAAGCCGAAGGCAAAACACTGGCCCGACGAACAGGAATCGCATAGGAGGCGGTCGCAGTGGGTAAGGAGGCAAAGTTCTTCAAAGCCCAATACTTGCACGGAAACTGCGGACGTATATGCGGCGGGTATAAGTGGGAAGGTCACGCGCATTACTCCGGGAGGTCTGCCATCCTGCCACAGGCTACCAGTGTCGTGAGGCATTGGGATGGGGCGGCACAAGTCAGCCGAGGCCATAGTAGGTCTGTCACCGCAGACTGAAGGGCTGAACATGTGAAATGGATTGGGAGCCGGACTCTCGATGACGACAGGAGCAGCAGTCAGGTCTGTTGAGATACAGACACTCTGTGCAGAGGGGCGCGGACAGTATCCGCGTGGGTCTGCAATAGAGGCGGCAAACGTCACGGCGGGAACGGGCAACTTCCATGAGGAGACGCCAGATCTATTGGCGGCGATATTAGACCGATCAAATATGCAGCGTGCCTACGACCGGGTGATGCGCAACAAAGGCGCACCGGGCGTGGACAGCATGACGGTGGGTGACTTGAAAGCCTACCTGAAATCACAGTGGCCGGAACACCGGGAAGCCCTGCAGAATGGTCGCTATCAACCCCAGCCGGTACGGAAGGTAGGAATACCCAAATCCGGTGGAGGTATGCGCCAGCTGGGCATTCCAACAGTTCTGGACAGGCTGATACAGCAAGCGCTGCACCAACAGTTAAGTCCGATCTTTGAGAGCACGTTCTCGAACCACAGTTATGGCTTCAGGCCGGGACGCAAGGCAGGGCAGGCCGTACTGCAAGCCCGGAGCTATGCGGAGGCAGGTTACCGCTGGGTGGTAGACCTCGACCTTGAGAAATTCTTTGACCGTGTGAACCATGACATATTAATGGCAAGGGTAACACGACAGGTTAAAGACAAGCGGGTGCTGGGACTGATCCGCGCTTATCTTGAGGCCGGAATATTTGCCGGTGGTCTGGTAACGGCAAGGAAAGCAGGCACCCCGCAGGGTGGCCCACTCTCCCCGTTGTTATCGAACATCCTGCTAACCGACCTGGATAAAGAGCTGGAAAAGCGGGGACACAAATTCTGTCGTTACGCCGATGACTGTGTGCCACGAGCACAGGCTGCTGCGTAAGCAGCGCCGATGCGCCACTGCGCAGAAGATGAGGGTGGGCCCCTCGGAGCCGTCTTGCAGGAGGAGGCTTCAAACCACCTTAAGCGGCTGTGGTAAAAAGCCATGGTCGTGAGCGTTAAGGAAAAGGCAGGGCATGACCCTGTCAGGTGTGTGTTAAGGAGATGAACGCAAGTGAACCTTTGATGACGCGTCGAAAGCGTAGGAACGATGTCAAAACCGGGAGGGAGTCGTTAGCCCGGGATAAATCTGGAGGACACCTGTTTACTGTCCAGGTGGCATCCGGCGTGGAGAAGGCATGAACTTAGCACAGGCTTCTGTGTGGAACGTGGGAACCTGTCGCCTTGATGTTAAGGGAGCCACTCAAGCAGAGACCCTGCAAGAGTCTGAGTACCAATGCAAGGCACAGGGGCGGACGATCCCGTAGTAGTGATGAAGGCGCTGTAATGGCGTTGGAGTGAAGGGGATCGGTCATCCTGTTGGATTTGGAAATCAACCACTATGGTAGCTCGACGCTGCAGGTGGGAGGAGTTTTTTGGAAACAACAAAACCGTTTGAAATTTCCAAGCATGACGTTGTACGTGCATGGCAACTGGTCAAAGCCAATAAAGGCGCTCATGGCGTTGATGGCGAGACCATAGAACAATTTGAGTCCGACCTGAAGAACAGCCTGTATAAAATCTGGAACCGGATGTCGTCTGGAAGTTACTTTCCGCCTGCTGTTAAAACGGTAGCGATACCGAAGAAAGCAGGTGGGGAAAGAAAGCTGGGCATTCCTACGGTATCAGATCGGGTTGCGCAGATGGTTGTGAAGCTGCATTTTGAGCCATTGGTAGAGCCCTGTTTTCATCCGGACTCCTACGGCTACAGGCCAAACAAATCGGCACATCAGGCGCTGGATATCACCCGCAGACGGTGCTGGCGGTATGACTGGGTGCTGGAATTTGATATCAAGGGGTTGTTCGACAACATCGACCACGAACTGCTGATGAAAGCCGTACGCAGGCATACAAATAATCGCTGGCTGACCCTCTATATCGAACGCTGGCTAACAGCACCGATTCAGCAGGAAGACGGCACGATTATTGCCCGCAAGCGAGGTGTACCACAGGGCGGTGTGATCAGTCCTGTACTCAGTAATCTGTTTATGCATTATGCCTTTGATAAGTGGATGGAAAGGAATTGCCCTGCGATCCCATTCTGCCGCTATGCTGACGATGGGCTTGCCCATTGTCGTTACGAGACAGATGCGAAGGCTTTGAAAGAAGCTTTAGAAGCAAGATTACGTGATTGTGGTCTGGAAATGCATCCTGACAAGACAAAAATTGTTTACTGTAAAGACGGCGACCGCAGAGAAGAGCACCCTGTCACCAGTTTTGACTTTCTTGGATACACATTTCGTCCGAGAAGGTCGAAGAACCGATGGGGAAAGCACTTCATCAACTTTACGCCAGCGATGAGTGCCAAGGCAGGAAAGGTAATCAGACGGGAGGTAAGAAGTTGGAAGCTGCACCTTCGCAGCGACAAAGACCTCCCTGATTTGGCTCGAATGTTCAGGGCTCAGATACAGGGCTGGATAAACTACTACGGTCGTTTCTACAAATCAGCCATGTACCCGACACTGCGCCATATCAATCGCAAACTCAGTTTGTGGGCGACGAGGAAATACAAAAGGCTTAAAAGACACCGGCGAAGAGCGGAACACAGGCTTGGAGAGATCGCAAAGAAATTTCCAAATTTGTTCCCGCACTGGAAACTGGGTGTCAGGCCATCGGTTGGATGATGGGAGCTGTATGAGCTGAGAGGTTCACGTACAGTTCTGAGAGAGCCTGTGGGGGAGGTTCCCTTGGTTGACTCGACTGAGAGGACGGCGGGAGCAATCCCGCCTCCTACTCGATACACAAACTGAATCAGTTATGAGCATGCAACTCTTTATTTAGTTCAACAGCACTCTTGTTGGCAAGGCACTCAATGGCACCTGTCTGGGAGTTGCGCCAGAACATCAAGTCTGATTTGCCGGCCAGAGCCACAGCCTTCACGACTTCTACTGGTTTCTTGTCTTTATCCAGGACAGTGACCTTGGAACCGGCTGTCAGGTACAGGCCCGCTTCCACGGTGCAGCGGTCCCCCAGGGGAATGTTTATTCCGGCTTCTGCACCGATCAGGCAATTGCGGCCAACGGATACCACAATATTATTGCCACCGGACAGGGTGCCCATGGTGCTGCATCCGCCACCCAGGTCAGAGCCTTCGCCCACCCAGATACCTGCAGAAACACGACCTTCGATCATGTTTTTACCTTCTGTGCCGGCATTAAAGTTCACAAAACCTTCATGCATTACAGTGGTCCCTTCACCGATGTAGGCACCCAGGCGTACCCGGGCGGTATCAGCAATCCGCACACCTTTGGGGACAACGTAGTTGGTCATCTTGGGGAATTTGTCGACTGACTGTACGTCCAGCACCTGCCCCCGGGCCCTGGCTGCCAGCTGGCGGGCTGGCAGTTCATTAAGATCAATAGCACCCTCGTTGGTCCAGGCTACATTGGGCAGCAGTGGGAATATGCCGGTCAGGTCTGTGCCGTGGGGCTTCACATGACGATGGGAGAGCAGGTGCAGTTTCAGGTAAGCTTCCGGTGTGCTGGTGGGGGCCTCGTCGTTTTCCAGCATCGTCAGTACACAGGGGCGGCCACTGGTTTCAAAAGCACTGAAAATCAGAGCATTGTCAAGCATGGAGTGTTCCATAAACAGCTCTTCCAGGGCATGGCAGGTCGCACCATCCAGGACAATAACAGTGTTGCCGCCCTTGTAACCAACAACTGCGCCAATATCTTGCACAAGTTCTGATGATGGCTGGAATATTGGTGCGGGGTAATAGACCTCCAGCCATTCACCATTGCCATTCTTTGTGCCGATACCGGCTGCTATGCTGAAAAATTCTTTGCTCATGGGGTAAATCTGTATCCTTTTTCTTTTTTCGCTCAGGGCTGCACGACATTATATGGTTAGTAAACCGGTGTGACTACGCAGTAACCAGTTTTTCAGTTTAGCGCCTTCTCCCATTTTTCTGGAGAAAACCCCAGCAGGTAGCCCTTACCGGTATCAAGTAGTGGACGTTTAATCATGCCGGGTTGCTCCAGCAGAGCTTCAACAGCGGATGCTGAATCCATTGTGTTGCGGATATTTTCCGGAAGCTTGCGCCAGGTGGTTCCCCGGCGGTTGACAACCTGTTCCCAGCCCAGCTCTTCGATACGGGCCTCAAGCCACTCCCTGTCCAGGCCATCTTTTCTGTAATTGTGAAAGCTGTAGTCAATACTATTGTCATCCAGCCAGCGGCGGGCTTTTTTCATGGTGTCGCAGTTGGGAATGCCAAAAATGGTAACCAAGGTATCTCCATGCTAAAGGGTTGATCAATCAAGTTTTAAAGGATGATACACAAACAGCTTTGAGCGGAAAATGTTGGCTGCTCATTAAGCCTGAAAATAAGAGAGAACCTGACTGCAGTGAAATGAGGGGAATTATCTGCATTTTTTTTACAATTGACCTGTCTATTGAACTTGCTGGGGAAATAATCAGCAGCTATTTCTACTCAACTGCTCACAAACCGTAAAAGATATTGAGCTTTGACTTGGGTCACAAAATCGAGCGGGTAATATCTGCACAAATGTCGATTGTCAGACAATCGACAGAGAGATCCTGAACCAAAGGGTGAATAAAAGAGAAGTCGATAGCCTTATCAACTTTCCGGAGCAGATGGTCCTCGGGAACCAGTTCATTGATGCAAACGAACTCCATGGAGGACTGGATAGGCGGTTTATCTCTGAGCATACGCCCATTATAAAGAGTCCCCGCACTGGGGTGAGGACTTTGTCAGCAGTCTGAAAGCCGACACTGTCGGCTTTCCTGTAAGAGCGGTATGGAAATGGTTATGGCTATAGTTTTTCCGCTCTGGCTTATTTACCTTAAGGTTGCTTGATTGTGACAGATTTAATCATAACAGGCTCAACAGGAACATCACCGTAGGGGCCTCTTCTGCCGGTGTTAACTGCAGCAATCTGGTCGACAACACCCATTCCGCTGGTTACTTTGCCAAATACAGCGTAGCCGGGTTTGTAGCTGGTGCCGTCGAGAAATCCGTTATCAACCAGATTGATAAAAAACTGGGCCGTAGCGCTGTCTGGATTATTGGTACGGGCCATGGCAATAGTACCGCGCTTGTTGCCCAGACCGTTAGTGGATTCATTCTTGATTGGCGCCTTGGTGCTTTTCTGGCTCATATCCGCTTCAAAACCGCCGCCCTGAATCATAAAGCCCGAGATTACCCGATGGAAAATGGTACCGTTATAAAAACCATCTTTCACATAACTGACGAAGTTGGCTGTAGTAATGGGGGCCTTGTTGCCGTCCAGCTCCAGGGTAATGGGACCCTTGCTGGTTTCCATGATAACCACGGTCATATTACCAGCACCACTTTTTTGAGTGGGTGCTGTAGGTTCTGCCCAGGCTGATATTGCCAGCAGGCTGCTGAACAGGATGGCTGTCAGAGTACGTATTGATTGCATTGGATATCAACTCCGGTAGTTTTTTCTATGAGAATACTGTTTTCTTCACCCTTGAGTGACGAAAAAGGTATTTTGTTTATAGAGCACAATAATCTGCTCATGGCTGTAGCTTACTCATGGCTGTTTGCCTTCAGAGATAAGCCGGATGCCATCGTTATCAATGGTGATTTTACGATCTTTGTACAGGCCACCGATAGCCATTTTGAAAACCCGTTTACTGACCGGGAAAAACTTTTTGATTGCTTCCGGCTTGCTTTTGTCATGCAGAGGCAGAAAACCACTCTGTTCCTGCAGCCTGGCAAGAATCTGTTCTCCCAGGTCACTGCGCTGATTTTCAGGACGCTGCAGGTAAAGGTCGATCTTTTGATCTGGTCGCACACGCTTAATATAGCCGGTCATCTTCTGACCGGTACGGATTGGCTGGTGGATATCGTTCTTGAATATCACACCTTGGTGCTTGCTATTAATAATGGCCATAAAACCAATATCGGTTTTCTCGCAGATCAGCAGATCAACTTGCTGGCCTTTCTTGTAGTGGGGTGGTTTCTGGCTCAGGAACTTCTCAATCTTGGAGGAGGCAACAATACGCCACTCACGGTTTTCCTGATAGATATAAACGATATAGGAGTTGCCTTCCCGCATGCGCTGCTTCTGTTCACTGAAAGGTACAAGCAGCTGCTTGGGCAGGCCCCAGTCCAGGAAGGCACCAATGCGATTAACTTCCTTGGCTTTCAGGTAGGCAAACTCACCCATTTTCGCCAGAGGCTTCTCAGTGGTGGCGATAACATCATCGTTGGAGTCCAGGTAAATGAAAACTTCCAGCTCGTCACCAATTTTACAGTTTTCCGGTACGTAGCGTTTGGGAAGCAGAATATCAACATATTGTCCGCCCTCCAGGAAAACCCCAAAGTCTTTCTCGCGGATAACCTTGAGTTTGTTCCAGTGGCCAATATTTACATGAAGTTCTGACATAGGGATATTCTGGTGGAGAGAAACGGATGCGGATTATATCACTGTCAGGACCAGGTAAAACAACAAACCCCAAAAGGGTTTGGGGTTTGTTGAAGGCGGATAGATCTTACAGGCTGGAGATTTTTTTAAACTCCTCAGGGCTGTATTTCTTTTCCGTACTGCGGGTCAGATCTGTGATCAGGGCAGACTTCAGATCTGTAGCCTTACCTAAAGATGTCTGTAGAACACCATTGGAATAATCGCTGGCAAAGTTAACCGCCAAATTGGCATCCTTTTTGTGCATGTTTTTCAACATAGTGTTCATATAAGGCTGAGAAGAGATGAACTGTTGTTCCAGATCTGTCCACACATCTTCTACCACAGGGCGATACTTGCCATTTTGCACATTGTTTGAGGCTAGAGATCCAATAGTCCGGAAATTCCACCAGGAAGACTGATCATCATAATGGTCTGTACCCATGGCATATTCGGTGGGCACTTTTTCCATTACGTTATAAAAAGGAATAAACGGGCTGTAGTTTACTGCACTTGGAGTCTGCCAGATAACTGCAGCCAGCTCTGTGGGCATATCACCATACATTTCGATAATATGGGCCTCGGCGTTACGGTCAACTCCGTTGGGGCGGGGGGCAATTTTTTCCAGTTCGGTGCCGTTGTAGTCAGCACGCAGAACTGCCGCAATTTCATCAACACCGATCTTGTGGTCGGGAGAGAGGAACAGCGGATACTGATCCTGACGGGACTGCTGTTGCAGGGATGGGGTCAGCATCTTTTGCCCCAGCCATTCGCGATCGACGTTGTAGATGTTACCAGTAACGCCAAAGGCCTTGGCGAAGTTAAAACTGTTGCGCTGTGGGTTATCCAAAAGCTGATTCTGTTTAACCATCTCGAACAGGCCTTCGGAGTGCACCACGTCCTTACTGTTCAGGTCCACACCGTGGATGCGCAGTCCATTGGCGATAACCATGTATTGATCATCAGGAACACGTACCGCAATCCACTGGTGGCCACCACCAATCTCCATATACCAGGCTTCTTTCTGGTCTGCGAACTGAACACCGTTGGTTTCACCGGCACCGTATGTCTCAACATAGTGGCCAAGAATCTCAACAGCATGGCGCGCGGAGGTAGCTTCACCCAACACCAGACCAACCATGTTCTGCTCGATAATGCCATCTTCATTTTGCGGGTCAGCTTTCAGAGCTTTCTCGTTACCTTCGGCGCTATTTGTTGCAGACATGGCAACATTCATCTCATTGACACCGCGCTCTTCGTAAACCTTCCCGTCTCCGGGAGTGTGGTAGGAGTAGCGATCCCAGTCGGTCATAGCTGTGTATCGCAGGGTCTTTTCCGGGGCAGGAACAACCAGGCCATTGGACAGAGTAATGGTGCTGCCTTTTTTATAAGTGTGGGCAGGATACACCACCATATGCTTGGCCCAGTTGTTGGAAGAAAAATCTTCATTACGGGACAGCATGATGGCCCCGGATTCAGAAATATTCTTACCAACCATAACGCTTGTGCAGGCCATGGCAGAGGGCACAGAAACGGCTGCAGTAATAGCAGCAGCAAGAGCCTTTTTCATCAGAGACATGATATTTCTCCAGGCATAAAGCAGCCGCCCTGATATATAGGGGTGGCGTGAGAGGAATTGCGACTCACACTACACCTTGAATATTTTGTTTCTGTTGATTCAGATCAATGATTTTTGAAAAGAAAATAAAGTCACAACTTTGCGTGTTAAGAAGTGATTATTTATGAAAAAGTGAGTAATAAAGAAAATATTACAGGTGGGATGGGGTAAAGAATACTGAACCAGGGAAGGGCGCCTGGCCTTTCCTCTGGTTCAATTTTTCATTAAATAACGGGGAATGTGTCGTTATTTAAACAGCTTCGGCCAGGATTCTGGAAGAAACTTCAGGGGTAATATTGCTTTCTTCGCCCAATTTCACCATGCCATGGCGTTCCAGCTGTTCAACCAGTGCGGTGACAACTTTGGTGTGCTCTCCATCCTTGCCAATGCCATAATCGGATAAGCGGGTTTGAATCCCCATTTGTTCGAAGAACTCACGGGTTTTTTTGATAGCTGCGTCAATACGCCCTTCATCACTGCCTTCACGAATATTCCAGATACGTTCAGCATATTGTGTAATTTTGGCACTCTTCTGTTTGCGCATTACATTCATCAATGAAGGCAGAACAATCGCCAGAGTCTGGCCGTGATCAAGGCCGTGCAGAGCGGTGATCTCGTGACCAATCATATGGGTAGCCCAATCCTGGGAAACTCCCTGACCGATCAAGCCATTCAATGCCTGGTTGGCAGCCCACATCACATTGGCCCGGGCATCGTAGTTTTCTGGATCAGCCATAACCTTAGGACCCTCTTCGATAAGGGTAAGCAGCAGACCCTCGGCGTAACGGTCCTGAACAGGTGTATGCTCACATTTGGTCAGGTATTGCTCCATCACATGGACAAAAGCGTCAACCACACCGTTAGCGGTCTGGTTGGCAGGCAGGCTGAAAGTAGTTTCCGGATCCAGCACGGCAAAGGTCGGGTACACAAGAGGGTGACCGAAAGCCAGCTTGTCATTGGTCTCTTTACGGGTAATGACTGCGCCACAGTTACTTTCAGAACCTGTTGCAGGAAGTGTCAGGACATTACCCTGTGGGATTGCTGACTCAATCGGAGCACGTTCGCTGAGAATGGTCCATGGATCGCCATTTTTGAACGGAATAGCCGCGGCGATAAACTTGGTGCCATCAATAACAGAGCCGCCACCTACAGCCAGCAGATAATCGACGTTTTCCGAACGGGCCAGTTCTACGGCTTTCATCAGGGTGGTATAGGCGGGGTTGGGTTCAATACCGCCAAACTCCAGGTAAGTAAAACCTTCAAGAGCCTTGTGTACCTGATCCAGAGTGCCATTACGCTTGATACTTCCGCTGCCGTAGGTAATCAGGATTTTGGCACCGGCAGGAATCTGCTGGGAAATTTCGGCGATCTGTCCTTTCCCGAACAGAATACGGGTAGGATTTTGATAATTAAAATTATGCACGTTTCACGTCCTGGAATTTTTTTTGTGCTTTTTGCTATTTAGGCAGAAATAGTCGGGTACTTGCTTGTTGCACAGTACCGATCATACTGCAATAACGCATATGATCATTCATCAGATCGGAAATGTCTTCAAGGCGTTTTTCACTAACATTGTCCCGTAAACATCAATTATTACTGTTGTGATTCTGAAGGTTTTTGAAACAGCATCAGCATGGCGGAATATTCTGGAAAGCCGGGCAGTCGCCAGAGATACCTGGTAATCCATCCAGCCAGTTCCGCATACTCCACAAGAGATGACAGAGGCTCGGGAAAATCATACTCGGTGATATGTTTAGTAATTGCGTAGGACTTTCGCATTGACAGCCCACAGTGATTACTGATAATCGTCCAGAGATCATTTTTGTTCAGGATAATGCGAAGTAAGTACCCGACCAACCGTTTTCATATATTGACCGCATAAGCAGCGTACGATAGTGCCATTTACCAGAGTGCTATATTTTCACCATTCCGCTGTTTTGAGCCTGCCACCGATGAAGAAGACAGTCCACGCCATCACTGACACCGCCATCATTGATACTCTAAAGTGCGCAATGCGTAATGGCCCCCAGCCTTGTGTAAGAGAACGTGCCCATGCTGTATTGCTCAGCTCAAAGGGATACTCACTGACTCAGTTAGCTGATGTCTTTGATGTGCAGTATCAGACAATTTCCCGGTGGATCGATGACTGGGAGTGTTCGGGTATACGTGGTTTGTACAAAGACCATGGAGGTGGCGCATCACCTATCTACACTCCTCAGGATGTCCAGCGTATTGCTGAGCTGGTTTCCGAAGAACCACGCCGCCTTTCCTATACTCAGGCCAAGCTTGAAGAGGAAACAGGGAAACTTGCATCACTGAAAACCCTACAGAGAGTAGTAAAAAAAACTCGGGTTAGTTTATAAACGTGTACGTAAGTCCTGCCGTCACAAGCGTGATCAGGAAGCCTTTGAGCGCTGCCACCAGACATTAAAAAAAGCTCAGGAGGCTGAACGGGAAGGCTTGCTAAACCTTTTCTATTTCGACGAGTCTGGTTTTGTCCAACAGCCTTGTATTCCTTATGCGTGGCAAGAGAAGGGCGAGCAGTTAAGGGTGCCCGCCACCAGTAGTCAGCGTATAAACGTTATGGGCTTTATGAATCGTGATAACGACTTATTTTACTACCCTGTCAACGGCTCTGTGACCGGGGATGAGGTCATTCGTGTATTTGAAGACTTTGCCGAGCAGATGCAAGACCCGAAGTACAGTGCTGGAGACAGGTATACGCTGGTTGTCGTTGACAATGCCAGCATTCATACCTGCAAGAAGTTCCGGGCAAAGCTGGATGACTGGATGCTCGAAAAGAAGCTGATCGTCTGCTACTTGCCGACCTATTCACCAGAACTGAATCTGATTGAGATTCTGTGGAATAAGGTCAAGTACGAATGGCTGAATATCATGAAGGTGATGAGCTTTGATGAATTCGAAAAAGAACTAAAAAGGGTATTCGATCAGTTTGGTAAGGAATATATGATTTCATTTGTCTGAGTACTTACGTCCCGTCCCACTACTGCACGATGCAACTTGCCTATATACATGGGCTTTTTAATCAGCGAACCCAAATCCTCGACTTGCACTCGACTTTCGGAGGTAACAGGCATTTCTCACCACAGCGCAAATCGCTTTTTGCATCGGGAAAACTTTGAACCCATTGATCATTTTCAATGAGGTCAAGGGTTGCCTGATCCTAAAAGGTGGAACCTTGAGCGTTGATGACAGCGTTTTAGACAAGCCATATAGCCAGTATATGGCTCTTGTTGGACACTTCTGGTCAGGTAAGCATCATAGAGCTGTCAAAGGTATCAACCTCATCACTCTCTACTATACCGACCTCTCAGGAAGTCATATGCCAGTCAGCTACAGGGTCTATGACAAATCTGAGAACAAGACAAAAAATGACTATTTCCGTGACATGTTGGATGAGGTGTTGGCATGGGGCCTTCAGCCCTCTTTTGTAACCGGTGACTCCTGGTACAGCGGTGCTCCTAACTTGAAGAAGGTAAAAAACCACCAGATCGGGTTTATGTTTGCTGTTGAGAAAAACCGAACTGTTTCACTGGAAAAAGACCAGTGGCAACAAGTTCAAAATCTGGATATACCGGAGAACGGGCTGGATGTGTGGCTAAAGGACTTTGGCAAAATCAAATTGTTTCGGACGCTACTCAAAGACCAGCGGCGCCACTATGTTGTTTACCTGCTGGAGACCGACACCAGCACCTTCCTTCGAAAGGACTTCCTACAGATTCATGACCAGCACTGGCAGATTGAGCAATATCACCGTGCTATCAAGCAGGTCTGTCATATTGAGCACTTTCAGGTTCGCAATGAGCAGCCCATCCGGAATCATATATTTGCTGCTATTTGCAGCTTTGTTCAGCTACAGAAGATGCGAGCGGACAAGGTTATCTCTAATGTTTACCAGCATCAGAGAGATCTATACAAAGATGTCGTTGCGACATTCATCGACAGCTTTGCTAAAGGTAAGGATTATCTCCTCCCAAAATTAGCGGAAGCTGTCAATGCGTAAGTCCTAAGCTATTCCAATATTGAGAAAACGTGGCACTCTACTGGTAAACAGAGTATAAGTAGCCGGGTCGTCAATAGCTCAATAAAACCATGTCCCAGCAGGTCAGTTTTTATATTCTTGCAGAAGAAAGGCTCGAAGAACGAGCCGTTTTTGCCTGCCGCCTGGCAGAAAAAGCCTTGAGAAATGGCGTGACTACCCATATCCATACAAGCTGCGAGGAAGATGCCAAAGCTCTGGATGCCCTGCTCTGGTCATTCCGTGAAGATAGTTTTCTGCCCCATAAAATTGTCGATAACAGCGTTAATGACAGCAAAGACACTCTGGAACCCATAACAATCGGCCATTCAGAAGTTCAACTGCAAGGCCGTAAAGGATTACTCATTAATCTTGGCGATAATATTCCGAATACTTTGGAGAGTTACAGCCGCATTGCGGAGGTTGTAGTTCAGGAAGAAAAGATCCTGAAGCTGGCCCGAACCCGGTTTCGCCAGTATAGAGAGAGGGGACTTGACCCCAAGCATCAGAGAGTTGGACAGAAAACTGGACGCCCTTCATGACAAGCCAAAATGATTCAGCTGAACTGCTGCTCAGTGACCTGGAAAACCTGCGCAAACTTCTTGGAGAGGACTCTTTCGAGGAGGAAATTTTTTCTGATGACCTGGAGTTTGACCTGGGTGAACACATTCCCATTCTGGCAGACAGGGTTCCCCTGCCGGAGGAAACGATAGTTAATAACCAGATGCAGACACCCTCTCTGCCTGATGACGAGATCAGCCAGATCATTGATACCCTTGTAGCAGAATACTTGCCGGAAATAGAGAAGAAGCTGCGAAGCCGTCTGCTGGATGCTCTGTCTATCTAGAATTGCGCCCACCTTAACAGCATTAAACCTTTATAATCCCATGACAGATGACATGACTCATCTGTTTTTTTAAGTGCCAGCAACAAGCCAGAATGACCAATCTTTACTCAAGCAAGCAGACGTCTGATCCGACAACAAATCACGTTTCCGTTATTACCACGGTTACATGGGCTGGCCTGCTGGTTAACGTACTCCTGTCTGTTCTAAAGATAGTTGCAGGCACACTGGGCAACAGCCGGGCAGTTGTTGCTGATGGTCTGCACAGCCTTTCCGACCTGATCAGTGATATTGCCGTTCTGGTTGGTGTACGACTCTGGTCTGCTCCCGCTGACAGCAATCACCCTTATGGTCATCAACGCTATGAAAACCTGGTCACCCTGTTTATTGGTGCCATGATGGTGGCGGCAGGTGTTGGTATTGGCTGGGATACATTCCAGGCCTGGCACGAAGGAACGGTTCGGCAGACGGGAGTCATTGCCCTGGTTGCCGCTCTCAGCTCGATTGCCATCAAGGAAGTGCTGTTCCGCTGGACCCTGTATAAAGGCCAGCAGGTCAATTCCTCTGCTCTGATAGCCAACGCCTGGCATCATCGCAGTGATGCATTCAGTTCCATGCCTGCTGCACTGGCAGTGCTGGGTTCCCTGTTCCTGCCCGGCCATATCTGGATTGATATTGCCGGAGCCGGCCTGATCTCTCTGTTTATTCTTTATTCAGCTTTTAATATATGCGCCCAGGCCCTTGGTTCACTAGTTGATAAAGGGGCTTCTCAAGAGATCACCAACCAGCTATACAATATGGCAGCCAAAGTAGAGGGAGTAAGGAGTATTCACCGGCTGCGGACCCGTCACCATGGAGGGCTGTTTGTAGATATGCACCTGCATGTCGACGGCCATCTTTCGGTCAAGGAAGGACATGATATAGCTCTGGCCGTAGAAGCCCTTTTGATGCAGGAAGGGCCTAATGTTATTGAGGTTCTGATCCATGTGGATCCTTGGGAAACCAGGGGCTAGGCAAGAACCAGCACCTCCCATAAAATCACAAACCAAGTCATTCCAGCAATCATCAGGGAGAAGAACACGGCAGCGGAAGCCATATCTTTGGCCCGGCCACTCAGTTCATGCCACTCATCACCAATGCGGTCAACGACCGCCTCAATAGCTGAATTCAATAGTTCAACAATAATCACCAGCAGCAGGCTGCCAACCAATGCTACCCTTTCCAGACCAGATACCGGCAGAAGTAGTGATACTATCCCGCCAATAGCCAAAAGAATCATCTCCTGGCGAAAAGCCGCTTCGTTTACCCAGGCTGCCTGAATGCCCTTCAGGGTATAGCGGGTCGCATCAATGATTCGGGAAATTCCTGTTTTTCCTGGTTTCATAATTGGCTTCAGTATGGCCATTGGTTTTTATCGATTGTACATAACTATAAGTAATGTTTAACTACTGTTTCACATATCTAAAGGCAAGAAATGTTCCAAGTGCTGACAGAACACTTATTGCTTGATCGCTTCCCTTAAAGTCAGGTAACTGTCTCCTGTAATCTGTTTATTGTCATAGAGCTGCTCCAGCAAAGCTGCAGGGGTTAGGTCTTCTGCATTTTTATACGTCAGCAAACTATGGGAGCTGGCATTCAGCAGCATGGCAATGATTTCCCGGGGAGCACTTTTTCTCATGGCAAAGTGCAGAGGGCTGTCACCACTATGCTGATATCCGTCCTGATCTGGTATCAGTTGTGTGGCCAGAGTGGAGTCTGCTTGCAGCAGATCTGAAGCAATTTCTCTATTGTGAGCCTCAACAGCGGCCAGAAATGCATCCCGCCCCCTAGAGTCACGCTGGCTTATCAGGTCTGGCGCGTACTCCTTTTCGAGTAACTGCTTAATAGTTCCTGTAAACTGAAAAGCACTTAAATAATGGAGCAATGGCAGACCGTTGATATGAAATGATTTTACTACCTGCTCAGTCACCTCACCACTTCTGATGGCTCCTCTCAGTGCACCTTCAGCCGGCCCGTGAAATTTACAACCACCGGTGCCAGTAATCCGGCTCGAATAGGCAAGGACTCCCGGGTTTCTAATGACTCCATGAACCTCGGGATCAAACTTATCAATTAAAGTTTGCAAGCGTGTATTGTTTTCTGGATCAGTCTCATTCTCTTGCAGGTATTTTACAACAGCATCCCGCTCTTCACGGGAGTGAAACCGTTCACCACCTGCCCATGCAGCCTCAAAACCACTAAGTGGCCATTTGCGCTCCACCATACTGGCGAATGGATACCCGTAACCCTTGTTTTCAACAACAATCCTGTTTGGACGGCGCTTGAGATAGGAGTAGCGGTTATATCCACCACTCCAGACAACTTCAGCCATATAAACCAGTCCATGTTCAATCGCCTGACTAATGGGGGATTCGTTCGCTTTGTTGTAAGTTAACTCCCACTCTCCCTGGTTTCTGGCCCACCGGTACAATTTTGGAAGCCCACCAGCAACAGCAAAAGTCGCTATGCTGTGCCCATGGGGATCGAACCACCCATGAAAACATGTTTTCCGGAATGTCTGACTCTGCCCCCTGAATCTGGAATTAGGCTCGCTTAACACCTTGCCTCTGATTCCCCTGATCAATATTTCTTCTACAAGTTCGTTAGCTTTTTCTGTGTGCTCATCGCCATAGCCGGGAAGAATTTGGCTTTCGATAAGATAAGCGCCTGAATTCTCAGCAACCCCCATATTCGAGAGCAACAGGGCAACACTTACTAAAAGAACTTTCTGGCTACTTTTTTTTAACATGGCAAGTTCAGGCTCAAAATTTTCGGTAATGAGTCAAATGCGTTGATGACCCTTTACAACCTCGTCACTCCTGCGAAAGCAGGAGTCTACCAGCTTGAGATTCCTGCTTTCGCAGGAATGACGGACATCAACGCATTTCATACATGACCAAATTTTCTCAACAGCTCTATCGACACATGTCAAAAAATACTTAGGCGACAGGCTTCATCATGGGTAAATCATTCGGCATTCAATATTTATCGTAATAATGAGAGACACAAAGCTTTAACGGTTCAACGGACTTATCTCGTCAATCAGCTATTCGTACTCAGCCCCGGGGCAGGTATACTTGCCGGTTTATTGATTCTTCCGCTCTACCAGACTGAAAGCAGCGAATATGGAAAAGACTTACAACCCAAGTGCCATCGAAGGCACTTGGTATAAAACCTGGGAAGAGAACGGCTGGTTTGCACCATCCGGCTCTGGCAAGCCTTACAGCATCGCACTGCCACCGCCAAATGTTACCGGCAGTCTGCATATGGGTCATGCCTTCCAGCAGTCCATTATGGATGCCCTGATCCGTTATAACCGCATGAAGGGGAATAACACCCTGTGGCAAGTGGGTACCGACCACGCCGGTATCGCCACACAGATGGTTGTAGAGCGTAAGGTGCAAGCAGAAGAAAACAAAACCCGTCACGATTACGGTCGCGAAGCCTTTACCGACAAGATCTGGGAATGGAAAGCCGAATCCGGCGGCAACATCACCCGCCAAATGCGCCGTCTGGGTGCCTCTGCCGACTGGGAAACCGAACGTTTCACCATGGACGATGGCTTCTACAAGGCCGTTCAGGAAGTATTTATCCGTCTGTATGAAGACGACCTGATCTACCGCGGCAAGCGTCTGGTGAACTGGGACCCTAAGCTGCACACCGCCATCTCTGATCTGGAAGTGGAGAACAAGGAAAAGCAGGGCAATATGTGGTACCTGCGCTATCCGCTGGCAGCTGGCGAGAAGACTGGCGAAGGCAAAGATTACATCGTTGTTGCTACCACCCGCCCGGAAACCATGCTGGGTGATACCGGTGTGGCTGTTAACCCGGAAGATCCACGTTACAAAGATCTGATTGGCAAGGACGTTGTTCTGCCTCTGGTTAACCGCCGTATCCCCATTGTTGGCGACGAACATGCCGATATGGAGAAGGGCACCGGCTGTGTAAAGATCACCCCGGCTCACGACTTTAACGATAACGAAGTCGGCAAGCGCTGCGGTCTGCCTATGGTCAATATCATGACCCTGAACGGCGATATCCGTGACCAGGCTGAAGCTTTCAATATCGACGGTTCCGTAAACAGCGAAGTTGATACCACCATCCCGGAACAGTTCCGTGGTATGGAGCGTTTCGCTGCTCGTAAAGCCATTGTTGCTGCTTTTGATGAAGCCGGTCTGCTGGAAAAGATCGACGATCATACCCTGATGGTGCCTTACGGTGACCGTTCTGGCGTGGTTATCGAACCTCTGCTGACTGACCAGTGGTTTGTGAAAACTGCGCCTCTGGCTGAGCCAGCTATCAAGGCTGTTGAAAATGGCGATATCCAGTTCGTTCCCAAGCAGTACGAGAACATGTACTTCTCCTGGATGCGCGATATCCAGGACTGGTGTATCTCCCGTCAACTGTGGTGGGGACACCGTATTCCTGCCTGGTACGACAACGAAGGCAATGTTTACGTAGCCCGTACTGAAGCCGAAGTGCGTGAAAAGAACGGTCTGGCTGCGGATGTGGAACTGCGTCAGGACGACGACGTACTGGACACTTGGTTCTCCTCCGGTCTGTGGACCTTTGGTACCCAGGGCTGGCCGGAAAATACTGAGCGCCTGAACACGTTCCACCCGACTGATGTTCTGGTGACCGGCTTCGATATCATCTTCTTCTGGGTTGCCCGGATGATTATGATGACTATGCACTTTATGAAAAATGAAGACGGCACTCCGCAGGTTCCGTTCAAGTACGTGTATGTGACCGGCCTGATCCGGGACGAGAACGGCGACAAGATGTCCAAGTCCAAGGGCAACGTGCTTGACCCTCTGGATATGATCGACGGTATCGACCTGGAATCCCTGGTTACCAAGCGTACCGGCAATATGATGCAGCCGCAGCTGGCCCAGAAGATCGAGAAGCGTACCCGCAAGGCCTTTGCCGATGGCATTGCGCCTCACGGCACCGACGCCCTGCGTTACACCCTCTATTCACTGGCTTCTACCGGCCGTGATATCAATTGGGACATGAAGCGCCTGGAAGGTTACCGTAACTTCTGTAACAAGATCTGGAACGCTGCCAACTATGTTCTGATGAACACTGAAGGTCAGGACTGCGGCCAGAATGGCGACGTACAGGGAGGTACTAATGCCGCCGGAGACAAGATGTCGGGTGCGGCGGAAGACGTTGAGCTGACTCTGGCTGACAAGTGGATTATCTCCAAGCTGCAGCGCGTTGAAACCCAGGTTGCCAAGAATATCGAAGACTTCCGTCTCGACCACGCTTCCCAGAACCTGTACGACTTTATCTGGAACGAGTACTGTGCCTGGTATCTGGAACTGTCCAAGCCAGTTCTGTGGGACGATGGGCAGGATAGCCCAAGTGTCGCGGGAGACAGGACGTCGGGAGCGACCGACGAGGCACTTGCAAAGCGCAAGCGCGGCACCCGTCGCACTCTGGTTCGCGTTCTGGAAGCCATTATGCGTATGGCTCATCCGTTTATGCCGTTTATCACTGAGGAAATCTGGCAGCAGATCAAGCCTCTGGCTGGCGTAGAGGGTGAGACTATTATGACTTCCGCCTTCCCGATTGCTGATAAAAGCAAGATCGACGCTCAGGCGGAAGAAGATATCGAATGGCTGAAAGGCTTTATCACCGGTATCCGTAATATTCGTGCGGAAATGAATATCGGCCCGAGCAAGCCTTTGGACGTTATTCTGCGCAACACATCCACAGAAGACCTGCGTCGTCTGGAAGAAAACAGCGCCTTCCTGACCTCCCTGGCCAAACTATCCAATCTGTCCGCCCTGAAAGACGGTGAGGAAACTCCCATGTCTGCCACTCAGCTGGTTGGCGATATGGAAGTGCTGGTACCTATGGCTGGCCTGATCGACAAAGACAAGGAAATTACCCGTCTGAGTCGTGAAGTTGAAAAACTGAACAAAGAAGTGGCCCGCTTTGAAGGCAAACTCTCTAACGAGAAGTTTGTTGGCAAGGCTCCTGCCGCAGTTATCGAGAAAGAGAAAGCCAAGCTGGAAGATGCACGTTCTGCCAAGACTCGTATGGAAGAACAGCTGGAAGCTATTAAGGCTCTTTAATCTGCCTCCAGCTTTCTTCAGTCAAACCTAAAACGGCACCTCTGGTGCCGTTTTAAACGTGTGCCGGGCATGTTGCACAGCTTGGGGGTGAAAGTCCCCTGTCCAGCCAGATGAGGGCGAAGGACTAGCGAAGCACAAGGTTTGCATCGCGAGGTGTAGGCTGAAGGCAGTGTGGAGCAAAACTGCGAGCTGACGAACAGAAACCGGATATGAGGCTGTCTGCGTGGGGACGAGTCAGCGTTTGATGACAAAGTCCCTTACTCATCCAGACACGTAGGCAGTAGATCCGGCAGTTGTGCAGTGAAGGCGGTGTGACTTACCCCGGGAGGTCTGTGTGGTGTCTGATATTTCAGACTGAGGTCATCGTAAGGTGATCTGATCGCCATACAGAAGTCAGCAGACGGCATAGTAGTTGACCTTGGTCAGCGAAGGCCTGAACGGTACAGAGTGGTGAGTAGTTTTTACTTTTTGATACATCGGACGCAGGCAAAGACCAGCGAATACTGGTGCTCATATCAAGTGGTAACGGCGGAACCGGGAACTGCGAGATGATGAGAGCTGAGATTGTATCGGCACTGTAAGATTACGAAAACCCGGCGGGTGGTACGAGCCAGATGCCTTGTATCACTGACCCTGTTATTGCCATGTTTGTGGTAATAGCAGACGCTCAACTGGCCGAAACGCCCAGTACGGACCCGTACGCTGGGTGTTGTGGGAGGAGTGGAGCCGTGAGGCTCCACCCTATCCCGATTTCCATCAATTCCCTGTTTATGATCCTGATTTTTCATCAGGAACTCCCCAATGTCTTCAGAATCTCTGGAATCTCTCTGGCGCGACCGCCTTCAACAGTGACAGGAATCCAGCCTGACACAAACAGCATGGTGCCAGCAGAACAACCTGAACTCTCACCAGTTGTCTTACTGGAAACGGAAATTCCGTGACCAGTCCTCACGGGGTAAGCTGGTTCCTCTTTCCGTGACCCCAGAAACAGGCAGGCTGACGACAGTGACTGTAACTTTACCTTCAGGTATCCATCTGAAGGTTCAGACTGACAATATCACCGGCCTGGTTCGGGAGCTGGCTCGCCTATGATTCGTCCAGCTACAGACATTGAAGTATTTCTCTACGCCGAGCCTGTGGATATGCGTAAGTCCATTGATGGGCTGGCCTGTCTGATTAAGCAGGAGACTGAACTCTCTCCCTTTGACTCCCGGCTGTTCGTGTTCTGCAATCGAGGAAGGAACAAGATCAAGTTGCTGCTCTGGGAGAACAATGGTTTTGTGCTCTGGTACAAGCGTTTGGAGAAGTATCGCTTCCAGTGGCCGGACAAGGATATGCCGGCCATGATTGATGGCCGACTATTGAATGATCTGCTGGATGGCTATGATATTCGCCCCCGTAAACTCCATCCGGCCTTGCATTACAGTACGATGGTCTGACGGGTTGCATTTTTTCTCCAGATGATTATGTTACCGGCATGGCTGCTACCTCTATCCCACCATTGCCGGATGACCCTGCTCTCAAGAACTGAACGCGATCCGCCCTTTCGTGGTGGGGCGCAAGGCATGGCTGTTCAGCAACAGCCAAAAGGGAGCTGATGCCAGTGCCAATCTGTACAGCTTGATTGAAACCGCCAAAGCTTGTGGTGTGGAACCCTATGCTTACCTGAAAGAGGTTTTTACCCAGTTGCCTTCCGTCAAATCTGTTGAAGATATTGAGCAGTTGCTTCCCTGGAATGTTCAGAGCATAGAAATCAACCGGGTTTAAAATGGCCCCTGACTGTTCTGCTAACCTTTAAGGCCGGTTTGGTTCAGGGAAGCTGACTTGTTTTCTGGATTGTTAAAGCCAACATACTTTTGCCTTGTCCTGGTCATTGCCACAGTTCAACCTGCCAGTTCAGGTACAAATAAGCAGGAGAGCTGCACTCTCGTTTTACCCGCAGGCGAAGGGGAGACAGAGATTCTCTCAACAGGAGCCATACGCACTCACGCCCCAGCGGCCCACCCACTGGATGATACTTACTGTGTGCCTGTTTCAGGTGAAGGTTTCGAATGTCGGGGCATTGAAAGTGCATCCCGAATAAGGGTGTCACACCTGGATGATGACACCCTCAAATTGAGTGCTCCAGGATCAGCTTGCACAGCAACGTCCCGTTCAGGCACCCCGCCACCTGAAACAGATGAGTTGATCATTGAAAAAGAATCATGGGGTCCACTTAGGATGTCTCCCAATCCTGAGCTACTGGCCTGGGAAATTCATTGCCAGAGGGTGGTTAAAAAAGAACCCTCTGTTACCTCTTCCGTTGAAAGTTATCCAGGTTACGACAGTCCTCTCACTCTGGAAGTGGAAATAATGACGCAAAGTGAACAAGCTGCAGTATTCAGGAAGAAGCGCAACACCACCTGTGGCTGCGGCCTGTCCTTTGATTCGGCCAGCCTTCTTAAATCCCACCGCCGGGGCAGCACGGATGCGCATTGCAAGGGCAAGCTGAACACCACCTGTGGCTGCGGCCTGTCCTTTGATTCGGCCAGCCTTCTTGAATCCCACCGCAAGGGCAGCACGGATGCGCGTTGCAAGGGCAAGCGCAACACCACCTGTAGCTGCGGCCTGTCCTTTGATTCGGTGAGGCTTCTTAAATCCCACCGCCAGGGCAGCACGGATGCGCGTTGCAAGGGCAAGCGGAACACCACCTGTGGCTGCGGCCTGTCCTTTGATTCGGTGAGGCTTCTTGAATCCCACAGCCGGGGCAGCACGGATGCGCGCTGCAAGGGCAAGCGCAACACCACCTGTGGCTGCGGCCTGTCCTTTGATTCGGTGAGCCTTCTTGAATCCCACCGCCAGGGCAGCACGGATGCGCGTTGCAAGGGCAAGCGCAACACCACCTGTGGCTGCGGCCTGTCCTTTGATTCGGCCAGCCTTCTTAAATCCCACAGCCGGGGCAGCACGAATGCGCGTTGCAAGGGCAAGCGGAACACCACCTGTGGCTGCGGCCTGTCCTTTGATTCGGTGAGCCTTCTTGAATCCCACCGCCAGGGCAGCACGGATGCGCGCTGTAAGGGCAAGCGCAACACCACCTGTGGCTGCGGCCTGTCCTTTGATTCGGTAAGCCTTCTTACCTCCCACCGCCAGGGCAGCACGGATGCGCGCTGCAAGGGCAAGCGCAACACCACCTGTGGCTGCGGCCTGTCCTTTGATTCGGCGAAGCTTCTTGAATCCCACCGCCAGGGCAGCACAGATGCGCGCTGCAAGGGCAAGCTGAACACCACCTGTGGCTGCGGCCTGTCCTTTGATTTGGTGAGCCTTCTTGAATCCCACAGCCGGGGCAGCACAGATGCGCGCTGCAAGGTCAAGGTCAAGGGCAATCGCAACACCACCTGTGGCTGCGGCCTGTCCTTTGATTCGGCGAGGCTTCTTGAATCCCACCGCCGGGGCAGCACAGATGCGCGTTGCAAGGTCAAGGGCAAGGGCAAGGGCAATCGCAACACCACCTGTGGCTGCGGCCTGTCCTTTGATTCGGTGAACCTTCTTAACTCCCACCGCCAGGGCAGCACAGATGCGCGCTGCAAGGGCAAGCGCAACACCACCTGTGGCTGCGGCCTGTCCTTTGATTCGGCCAGCCTTCTTGAATCCCACCGCCGGGGCAGCACGGATGCGCGCTGCAAGGGCAAGCGCAACACCACCTGTGGCTGCGGCCTGTCCTTTGATTCGGCCAGCCTTCTTGAATCCCACCGCCGGGGCAGCACGGATGCGCGTTGCAAGGGCAAGCGCAACACTACCTGTGGCTGCGGCCTGTCCTTTGATTCGGCGAGGCTTCTTGAATCCCACCGCCGGGGTAGCACGGATGTGCGTTGCAAGGGCAAGCGCAACACCACCTGTGGCTGCGGCCTGTCCTTTGATTCGGCGAGGTTTCTTGAATCCCACCGCCGGGGCAGCACGGATGTGCGCTGCAAGAGCAAGCTGAACAAACAGGAAAGAGGGGGAACATAAAAGACTGTATTAGGACTTTCGCATTGACAGCCCACAGTGATTACTGATAATCGTCCAGAGATCATTTTTGTTCAGGATAATGCGAAGTACGTCCCGTCCCACTACTGCACGATGCAACTTGCCTATGTACATGGGCTTTTTAATCAGCGAACCCAAATCCTCGACTTGCACTCGACTTTCGGAGGTAACAGGCATTTCTCACCACAGCGCAAATCGCTTTTTGCATCGGGAAAACTTTGAACCCATTGATCTTTTCAATGAGGTCAAGGGTTGCCTGATCCTAAAAGGTGGAACCTTGAGCGTTGATGACAGCGTGTTAGACAAGCCATATAGCCAGTATATGGCTCTTGTTGGACACTTCTGGTCAGGTAAGCATCATAGATGCTGTCAAAGGTATCAACCTCATCACTCTCTACTATACCGACCTCTCAGGAAGTCATATGCCAGTCAGCTACAGGGTCTATGACAAATCTGAGAACAAGACAAGAATGACTATTTCCGTGACATGCTGGATGAGGTGTTGGCATGGGGCCTTCAGCCCTCTTTTGTAACCGGTGACTCCTGGTACAGCGGTGCTCCTAACTTGAAGAAGGTAAAAAACCACCAGGTCGGGTTTATGTTTGCTGTTGAGAAAAACCGAACTGTTTCACTGGAAAAAGGCCAGTGGCAACAAGTTCAAAATCTGGATATACCGGAGAACGGGCTGGATGTGTGGCTAAAGGACTTTGGCAAAATCAAATTGTTTCGGAGGCTACTATACTAAAAGATCAGCGGCACTACTATGTTGTTTACCTGCTGGAGACCGACACCAGCACCTTCCTTCGAAAGGACTTCCTACAGATTCATGACCAGCACTGGCAGATTGAGCAATATCACCGTGCTATCAAGCAGGTCTGTCATATTGAGCACTTTCAGGTTCGCAATGAGCAGCCCATCCGGAATCATATATTTGCTGCTATTTGCAGCTTTGTTCAGCTACAGAAGATGCGAGCGGACAAGGTTATCTCTAATGTTTACCAGCATCAGAGAGATCTATACAAAGATGTCGTTGCGACATTCATCGACAGCTTTGCTAAAGGTAAGGATTATCTCCTCCCAAAATTAGCGGAAGCTGTCAATGCGTAAGTCCTATATGGTATTTTGAGCTGCCTTTTTCATCCCAATACTTCAATTGGGAATGAAAAAGGCACTTTGACCAGAGAATTGTTGGCTTAGCTATTTCTGTGTAGAAAAAAGACTCTTGCCCATCTTAAGCTTTAACGCTGTACCAGTGGATAAGAGCGATAGCTGTACATACCATAGGTGCGCAAAGCGTCCCGGTAAATACCCAGAAGTTCCTTCTGGGTTGGTACTTCCAATTTATCAAGAGGTTTGTCAGCAGCTGCAACCGTATCGAAAGTTATATCTTTAGGACCTGTTTTCCAGTTGGCGATTTCAAACAGGGTCTGGCCACGGCGTACATGGCTGGCAGAGCTGATGATCGTAGCATGGTCAATATCATGACGAGCCAGTGCATAGCTGCTGTAGAGGGAGTTCTCCACCGTGCTGCGGGCGTAGTTGTCTTCGATAATGCGGTCGCGCTGAATACCGTGGGCAACCAGCCAGTCAGCCATCAGCTTGCCTTCGGTTTTGTGGTTTTTGGGGACGCCGCCAGTAAGCACAATTAACGACTGTGGCTGCTGTCTGGCCAGTTCCAGAGTTTTATTCAGCCGCTGAAGAAGGATATCATGCATGCTTCCATCCGGATTCAGAGCGTAGCCCAAAGCCACGAGGGCGATATTGCCCTCAAAAGTTTGATTCTGTGATGCCTTCAGCGGAGTTTCTACCACTCTTTCAATGGTGGCAAAAATACGCTGCATATCATTGGCACGCCCAGGGTTCAGGGTTTTCAGAATCTGCATATGCTCAGCAGATTTGCTCTCATTGCCGTTGAACTTTTCCCAAACAGCCAGATAGGAGTGTGCATCCAGATCTTCCGGAGCAACATTCAGAACCTGATAGAACAACTCAACCGCACGATCAATGTTCTTGTTGTAAACCTGTGCATTGGCAGCAGAGATCAAAAGGTCTGTGCGATAGGGTTCAAGTGCATAAGCTTCCAGCAGGCGGCTTGTCACAACTTCCATATTGCTGGGCATTTTGGCCGTGAAGCCAGCATGGGAGATACGTGCCGGTGATTTAAATGCAGTCAATGCATCGGCAAGAAGTTGATCAACAACCTGTCGTTTTGTGGTGAACTGTGAGTATTCTACCTGTGACTGAATACTGTGCTGAGTATTGGTTTGGAGAGCTGCAAAAAGGGGAGAGCAGGTCAGGCTGATAGCGCTACCGGCTACCAGAGCCAGAACAGTCTTTTTCATTGAATTTCTATCTCAACGTTGCCACATGGGCAGATGATTTAAGAGTGGGGTCGCTGGAGGTTGACCAGATTGATTGAAAGCGCCCAGACACCGGATCAGTGGGACAACTTGATCCAGTGCCTGGGAAAGTGCTTTATGCGGTTACTGCTTCACCCTGGTGAGCCAGGATGGGCAGTTTGATTTTTTCCAGACTTTCGGAGGGGGAAATTTTCTTCATTTCTCCAGCCACAATTTCTGCTTTCGGGCCAAGGATAATCTGAACATTTTTCTCACCAACCCTTACAACACCACTGGCACCTATAGCTTTCATCAGAGCGTCATCGACTACTGAAGGGTCAACCATGGTTAGACGCAGGCGGGTAATGCAGGCATCGATATTGGTGATATTACCCAGACCTCCCAGAGCTTTGGTGTACTGACGGGCTTCATAGGCAACGGGATTCATGGAACCGGCATCAATGGAACCAACGACGACCTGGTCCTCATCTTCACGACCGGGAGTCTTAAGGTTGAAAGTTTTGATAGCGAAGAAGAAAGTCGCAAAGTAGATGCCACCGAAGATCAGACCGACCAGCAGCAGCTGGAATGGTTTGGTAGCCAGACCCCAGTTCAATACGAAGTCAAACAGACCTGCGGAGAAGCCGAAGCCGTGCAGCAGGCCCATGGCGTTGGTCACTACCAGTGATGCACCAGTCAGGACAGCGTGCAGGGCATACAGACCAGGGGCCATAAACATAAACATGAATTCGATTGGCTCAGTAATGCCGGTTAGGAAGGCAGTCAAGGCAACGGAGAACAGTACGCCACCAATCTGAGCGCGACGCTCTTTTTTGGCGGTCAGGTACATGGCCAGTGCTGCGCCAGGCAGACCAAACATCATGACGGGGAAGAAACCGGTCATAAATACTCCGGCCGTTGGGTCGCCGGCGAAGAAGCGGTTCAGGTCACCAACAACAGCATCACCACCTGCGTTAGTGAATTCACCCAGGCCGAACCAGAAGTAAGAGTTCAGTACGTGATGCAGGCCGAAAGGAATCAGACCGCGGTTCAGGGTGCCGTATGCGAACTGGCCAGCCGCGCCGGATTCAGCAACACCATGACCGAATGCATCAATACCGCTCTGGATAGAAGGCCATACGTAACCGCAGATCCAGGCAATCGCCAGCATAAACAGACCGGTCATGATAGGAACCAGACGCTTACCGCTGAAGAAGCCCAGGTACTGTGGCAAAGTCTTGTTATGGAAACGGTTGTAGGAA